>JBGUSK010000080.1:0-27971 GCA_045132495.1 Christensenellales bacterium
GTCCTTGTCACTTTGTGCGTCGCAGTCATCACCGCTACAGCTGTCTGGACAACGCAAAAGGAAGCTCCCTACGTCTCCCCCACTCCCCCTGTTGTGGAGGATATTTCAGCTGCCCAGCTAATGCAGCAGTCCCTCCGAAGCGCATATACTTCCACCCCAGCACCTACGGAAGCTCCCTGTAACTGGGTACGACCGCTGGATGAGATCAGCGTCATTCAGCCCTTCAGCAGCGAAAAGATGGTGTACAGCAGTGTCACAGGCATCTGGGCTGTTCATACAGCAGTTGATCTCGCCTGCCAGTCCGGTGACAAGGTCTACGCGATATCCGATGGTGAAGTGATTTCCGCCGGAATAGACAAGTTGAAGGGAGCTTGGCTGGAAATTGACCACGACAACGGGATCACAGCTTTATATGCAGGCATGATGCTGACGGCCGACTATATCGCTGGAGATACGGTGCGTTCCGGCGCCGTAATCGGCTATGCAGGCAATAAGCTGCTGTCCGAGACCAGCTTAGGTCCGCATCTGCATCTTGAGGTCAAAAAAGGCAACGTCCCCATTGATCCGCAGGCGCTTTGGGAATCCAGTCCTTGATACAAGAAGCAAGTTTGTCTTGCTCTTAAGTCTTTTCCTTTTTTCGCTCTTCGACTCCGACTGATCAGGAGGTCAGAACCATGTGCGGTATCGTTGGATATATTGGCAAAAAGCAAGCGCAGTCCATCCTTCTGGACGGTCTTTCCCGCTTGGAGTATCGCGGCTATGACAGTGCCGGCATTGCGATCATGAACAAAGGGCAGATCACCCTAAGCAAAGCCAAGGGCCGCCTGAAGAACCTGATGGATCGTGTAGCGGATACTCCCCTCACCGGCTGCATCGGCATCGGTCATACCCGCTGGGCCACCCACGGCGAACCCAGCGATATCAACGCTCATCCCCACACCGACATGAAGAGCGGCATCGCCATCGTGCACAACGGTATCATCGAGAATCACGATGAGCTTCGAGCGATGCTGCAAGCAAAAGGCTGTGTATTCGTGTCCCAGACTGACACGGAGGTCATCGCTCACCTGATCAGCTTGATGTACTGCAAGGGTGACATGGTGCGCACCCTCTACAAGGTGCAGGCCATGCTGGAAGGCTCCTACGCCCTGGGCGTGCTGAATGTTGACGAACCTGACACCCTCTATTGCTTGCGCAAGGACTCTCCGCTCGTGATCGGGCTCGGCGAAGGCGAGCAGTATATCGCCAGCGATATTCCTGCGCTGATCGTTCACACTCGGGAGATCGAACTGCTGGACGACAAGGAAATCGCTGTTTTGAAGGGCGACTCCGTCACCATCTATGACCTGTTCGGCAATTCACGGCCCCTTAATCCCATCCATGTGGACTGGGACGTTGAGGCCGCCGAAAAGGGCGGTTATGCTCACTTCATGCTCAAAGAGATCCACGAGGAGCCCGACGCGCTGAAGAAAACCTTCTCCGCCCATGTGGACATGGAAAAAATGCAGCTGCGTGCTGACGCCATCCCCATCACCGCAGATGAGGCAAAGCGCCTCACTGGAGTTACCATTGTGGCCTGCGGCACCGCCTATCATGCAGGCGTAGTCGGAAAGTACGTGATTGAGAAGTTGGCCCGCATTCCCGTCACGGTTGACGTTGCCAGCGAGTTCCGCTACCGAAATCCCATCATGGGGCAAGCCGATCTGTTCATGGCCATCAGCCAGTCCGGCGAAACAGCAGATACCCTGGCTGCCATGCGCGAAGCAACCCATCTTGGTGCAAAGGTGATGGCGTTGACCAACGTGGTCGGCTCCTCCATCGCCCGCGAAGCCGGCAAGAACGTCATGTATACCTATGCCGGCCCGGAAATTGCCGTAGCCAGCACCAAGGCTTACATCACCCAGGTCGAGGTCATGCTGATGATTGCCGTTGACCTGGCTGTCAAACGGGGCAGCATAACTGCTGATGAGGCTAAATCAATCCTGACTGAAATGGCTACCATCCCCGCCAGCGCGGAGAAACTGATGGCCTGTGAGAGCGACGTACAGCGCTTCGCCAGTCATTTTTACGACCGAAAGCATGTCTTCTACATTGGCCGCGGCATCGATAACGCATTGGCGATGGAGGCCTCCCTGAAGCTGAAGGAAGTCAGCTACATCATGTCCGAGGCTTATGCGGCGGGCGAGCTCAAGCACGGCACCATCGCCCTGATCGAAGAAGGCACGCTGGTGTGCACGCTGCTGACCCAGGAGCACCTGGCGGACAAAACACTCTCCAACGTGCGCGAGGTACGCTCCCGCGGCGCGAAGACGCTGATCGTCTGTTCTGAATCTCTGGCAGAAAAGACATCCAATGATGCCGACGAGCTTTGGGTCTTCCCGGACTGCAGGAGCGAACTGACGCCCCTGCTGGCGATCATTCCCGTGCAGCTGCTGGCCTACTACATGGCCGTCAGCCGCGGGTGCGATGTGGATAAGCCGAGGAATCTGGCTAAGTCCGTGACCGTTGAGTAAGCATACAAAAAGACAGGATGCCGCAAAGCATCCTGTCTATATTTCTGCCGTCATGTACATATAAACGCCGACTTGTCGAACGTCACGCCATGCTCCTGAAGATGATCCAGAAACATCCGGGAATAACCCGGAATGCTTCTTCCGTTTCGTCGTAAGCATGCATCAGCACAATATGCTGATGCTCCCCGAACAGCACAGCTCCGGATTTCGACTTTGTATCACGCATCTTTGCTCACACAGATTCCGTGCGAACGTGGCATTACACAGCATGCCCCTTCTCACGGATGACCTTCACAATGCTCTGGCAAAGCTCGGTGCATTCCGCCTGGCTCTCGGCCTCCACCATGACGCGGATGACCGGTTCCGTGCCGCTCTCTCGGACAATGACTCGGCCCGTCTCACCCAGCTTGTCGGATACAGCCTGCACAGCCGCCTGAACATCGGCGTCGCCGCGGGCGGCAGCCTTGTCGTGCACGCGGACATTCATCAGCTCCTGCGGGTAGATGGTCAGCTCGCTGGCCAGCTGGTGCAGGGTCTTCTTCTTCGCGCACATGACCTCCATCATCTTCAGGCTCGTCAGGATGCCGTCGCCCGTGGAAGCATAGTTGCGGAAGATGATATGGCCGGACTGCTCACCGCCCACGCTGCAGTTGTTTTCCACCATGTACTCGTAGACATACTTGTCGCCGACCTTAGTCTTGGCATAGTTGATGCCTGCAGCTTCCAGCGCACGGAACAGGCCGAAATTGGACATGATCGTCGTTACCACGGTATTGTTCATCAGCTGGCCCTTATCGTGCATATGCTTGCCGTAAATGTACATAATATGATCGCCGTTGACGACCTCGCCCGTTTCATCCACACAAAGACAGCGGTCAGCATCGCCATCATACGCAAAGCCGACGTCACACTTGTTATCCACGACATACTTCTGCAAGCCTTCAATGTGGGTGGAGCCACAGTTGGTGTTGATGTTGTAACCATTGGGCTCCGCGTTGATGACATACGTCTGGGCACCCAGCGCGTCAAAGACAGACTTTGCGATGTTCCAGGAAGCACCATTGGCACAGTCCAGTGCAATGCGCTTGCCCTTGAAGGAGTACAGGCCCAGAGAAATCAGATAGCCAATGTAACGATTGCGTCCGGAGACATAGTCCACCGTGCGGCCAATCTTGTCGCGCTGGGCAAAAGGAACCTCCGTGAAGGTCTCGCCAAACACATTCACACAGCCATCAATGTACTGCTCCACCAGGTCGATGGTTTCCTCGTCCATCTTCTCACCCTGGCCATTGATCAGCTTGATTCCGTTGTCAAAATAGGGGTTGTGGCTGGCAGAGATCATGATGCCGCAGTCAAACTCATCCACGCGCGCCACATAAGCCACGGAAGGCGTAGTGGTAACATGCAGCATATAAGCATCAGCGCCGGAAGCAACCAGACCCGCAATCAGCGAATACTCAAACATGTAGCTGGAACGGCGGGTGTCCTTGCCGATGACGATGCGCGCTTCTTCTCCGCTGCCCTCGCGACGCTTCTTCTCACAAAAATACCAGCCCAGAAAGCGGCCTACCTTGTAGGCGTGATCCGCTGTCAGATTGATATTTGCTTCTCCGCGGAAGCCGTCAGTGCCAAAATACTTACCCATATAATCGATCTCCTTTACTTGCATTTTTGTTACGCTGGTTACCCAGCAGGATAATACATTATCATACAAGTTAGTATACCCTTTATGGCCTGTTCTGTCAATGCTTACCGTGAAAAACAAAGGGACACGCCGTTTCTCCGGTGCATCCCAATACGTATTACTTGCTCTCGTAGCCCAGGTTGCGCAGGTCATCCATACAGTTGCGCCAGTCGGGGCGAACCTTGACCCACAGCTTCAGGTTGATGTGCAGATCCAGCAGGTTCTCAATGTCGTGGCGGGCTTCAGTGCCGATCTGCTGCAGCATCGCGCCGCGCTTGCCGATGATGATGCCCTTGTGGGCGTCGCGCTCGCAGTAGATGGTGGCATGGATCTCCATGAAGTCATCGGACTCCTTGTTCATGCCCATGATCTCCACGCCGATGCCGTGGGGAACCTCATCCCGCAGATGAAGCAGCGCCTTCTCGCGGATCATCTCAGCGACGATGAGGCGCTCCGGCTGATCGGTCATCATATCATCAGGGAAATACTTGGGGCCCTCAGGCAGTTTCTCAGCCAGGGTTTTGGTCAGCTGCTCCAAACCGTCGCCAGTTTTGGCGCTGATGGGGATGATCGCATCATAGCCACTGTCTGCAAAGGAGGCGATCAGAGCCAGCAGCTTCTCCGGCTGCAGCAGGTCGATCTTATTCAGCAGCAGAACCTTCGGCACCTTCTTGGAGGCCATCTCCTTGACGATCGCACGGTCATGCTCGCCCACCTGGGTGGCATCCACCAGCACCATCATGCCGTCCATGCCATCCATCGCTTCGCGGACGGACTGCATCATGTAGTTACCCAGCTTGGTGCGGGGCGTGTGAATACCAGGGGTATCCAGGAACACCATCTGCCAGTCATCGCGGGTCATCACGCCCATGATACGATTGCGGGTCGTTTGCGGACGATTGGAAACAATGGCGACCTTCTCGCCGACAAGGGCGTTCATCAGCGTAGACTTGCCCACGTTGGGACGGCCCACGATGGTCACAAAACCGGAATGGAATTTCTTCATTTCAGCCATAGTACAGTTGATCTCCTTTTCTATAAGGACATGTTTGTTTTCTCGAAATTACTCAAGGGACTTAGGGCCGAATCCATGGGGCAGCAGCTCATCCAGGGACATCTCATCCTGGCCGCCATCCCAGGTGACCAGCACGCGGATTCCTGGAGCAAACTCATTGAGCACCTGACGGCACGCACCACAGGGCCAGGGCGCGCTTTGCTTCGATGCGATCGCAATCGCGTCAAACTCGTTCGCGCCTTCGCTGATGGCCTTGAAAATCGCCGTACGCTCAGCACAGTTGGTCAGACCGAAGGAAGCGTTCTCAATGTTGCAGCCCTGGAAGATGCGGCCATCCGAACACAGAAGCGCCGCGCCCACCGGATAGTTCGAATAGGGGGAATAGGAGCGCTTCATGGCCTCCCGCGCAAGAGCCAGCAGGGTTTCGTCGGTGACGGAACCTTCCCCATCGCGAGTCTGGCCGATGGCCGTGAGAATCTTCTCTTCCATCGCGCGCATCTTCCTTTTGTCGTCTTCTTCGATGTGGTCATAGCCCATCAGGTGACACAGGCCGTGCACCAGCAGATACGCGCACTCCCGTTCCGGGGAATGCCCATACTCCTCCGCCTGGGCCAACACATGAGGAACGGAAAGGATCAGATCACCCAGCATACAGGCATTGAGCTCGTCATCCAGCTCACGGCGTAAATATTTGTCCGCCTGACCAGCAGTCACGCCAGCGGGGTAATTCACCGTCGGGAAGGAAAGCACATCCGTTGCTCGGTCAACATCCCGGTATTCGCGGTTGATCTCATGAATTGCGTCGTCATCGCACAGGCGGATGCTGACAGCACACTCGCGCTTTACGCCTTCAGTCAGGAGCGCACAGTCCGCCGCCGTCTGCATCAGGCTCAGCCAGGAAGGTTCCACAGCCGTATCAATCTGCCAAAGGAGGATCATTCCTTGCTCTCCTCCTTCTCATCAGGCGTGTCGCCGTCCGCCATGGGCGCGTTGAAGGGTTCGGGAATCGCGTCGATCACAGGCGAGTCAGGCTGCTTTTCTTCCTCCACCTGTACCGCAGGAACCGGCACAGTCGTTTGCTGAAGCGGAGCATTATTCTGCACCACCGGGGTAGGTGCAGTCGTCTGTGCAACGGGTTTCACGACAGGGGTGGGGGCTGTGTTTTGGGCGACAGGTTTCACCACAGGCGTAGGGGCTGTCGTCTGCGCAACAGGCTTAACAGGCGCACTGACGTTCTGAACTGCAGAAACCGCCCCGCCGGTAGCCATCTGCACCGTCGGATACTCAATGCGCTCGTGGAACACTCCGCTGAGCACGGAAGAGAATGCTTCACAGATGCCGTCAATGTCCAGCAGGGACAGTGGCGAATTGCTCAGCTGTCCATCCTCGATCTTGCCGCGGACAAGGCGCTCAATGAAGCGCTGGATCGCCTGGGGCGTCGGGTCTGCCATGGAACGCACCGCCGCTTCGATGGTATCCGCCAGCATGACGATGGCGCTTTCCTTCGTGGACGGACGGCTGCCGCCATAGCGGAAGTCCTTGATATCGACCGGCTTGCCATCCGCCTGCTGAAGGGCCTTGTGGTAGAAGTACATCACCGGCGTATCGCCGTGATGCTCCACAATAATGCGCTGGATTTCCGGAGGCAGATGATGCTTTTGCGCCAAAGCCAGACCGTCGGAGGTATGCGCCGTCACTATGGCGGCGGACACATAGGCGTCCGTGCGGTCATGGGGATTGTCGCCGCGCTGGTTTTCCTTGAAGTACAGCGGGCGCTTGAGCTTACCGATATCGTGGAAGTACGCGCCGGTACGCGCCAGCAGCGGATTCGCGCCTATCTTTTCCGCAGCAGCCTCAGAGAGGTTCGCCACGATAATGGCATGGTGGTAAGTGCCGGGCGCCTCTATCAGCAGCCGACGCAGCAGAGGCTGGTTGGGATTGGCCAGTTCAAGAAGCTTAGAGGGCGTCGCCAAGTTGAAGGCAGCCTCGAACACCGGCTGGAAGCCCACGGCGATCAGGCCGCTAATCACACCGCCCGCCATCGACCACACGGCATTTGACATCGTATTATGCAGGTCGGAGGCCGTCATGAGGCCCTGGGCCAGCATCAGCACCAGATTCACACCAGCCACCAGCACGCCGCAGATCACTGTGCGCACACGCTGGGGCTTGCCAGCGAGGAACTTCACCGCCACCGTGCTGCCGATCACGCCGTTCAGCAGCAGGTGAACCATCTCCTCGGAATACGCACCATTGCTGCCTGCCGCGAGGCTGGCAAGGATCACAGACAGGGCAATGCCAGCCGTCAGGCCGGTACGTGCGCCCAACAAACCTGTCAGCAGCATCGCACCCAGCGCCACAGGCACCAGATAGACGCTAATCAGCTTCACACTGATCACGCCCAGGCCCATGCTGATGATCATCACCAGCATGATGACGATGACCTGGCGAGGCTCCCGCAGCACGTCAGGATTGAGCATGTGGAGCATCAGCACCATCAGGATCACCGTCGCGACCACGATCAGCGCAGCGCCGCCATAGACCGTCAGATCAATGCTGGTGGTATCCAGCAGGCCCAGCGCGGAGAGCATCGCGATCTGATAGGAGCTGACGCGCTCGCCCTCACGGACGATATTCTGCCCCTGCTTGTAAATCACCGGCTCCACGCTGTCACGGGCTGCCTGTCGGGCTGCTTCGGTCGCCATTTCATCCACAACCATGTTGGGCTTGATGACCGCATTGAGCACCACAGGAACAATGGAGTTAGTCAGGTCGCTGTCCACACGGTACTTGCAGATCGCATTGATATTGCTGATGGACGTGGACACCTGACCCTCGCGGATGGTGGTGTTCAGCGCGTTTTCAACGGCACTGCGCACCTCGCTGACCATCGTATTGAAGGACTCCGCCTGTGTCCCCAGCAGCACGCGTGTCTGATAGGACGTCAGGGTGATGCCCTTGACCATGGACTGGGCATAGGCGATCTCTTCGCTTGTGTAGCTGCGGATGGTGGAGAGCATAGGCGATTCCGCTGCGTTGCGAAGATTCTGCCCATACTGCTGCACCAGCGCAAGCTCCGCAAAGAGATCCTCCAGGGCCATGAGGACTTCCTCCGTGGCGCCTTCCTGCAGATGATAGGAGGCCTCTACCGCCGCTGCAGCGGCCTTACGGTGCTGCTCAGTGGTGACGGTATCCTCCACATCCTTGGTAGCCGTGATGGTCTGATGCGCGATGTCACCCACCTGCAGGCTGTACCGGTCGGATACGCAGGCCAGGGCAAACAGGCCGAACAACATCACGCTGCCCAGCAGGATGATCGCCGCACACTTGGCGCTGGTTCCATGGAACCAGGTCATCAAGCGACGTAAACCGCCCTTGCGGTTGTCTTCCTTTCTCTTCATGTTTTCATCTCCTTTATCCTGACAGAGCACTCTCCTGCTTTGGGAACTCCGTCAGTAGCTTATCAGGCCTTGGGAGCCTGCTTCTTCTCTGTGAAGTATGCATCGTAAGCATCAACGATGCGCTGAACCAGCTCGTGACGCACCACGTCCTTGCTGGTCAGGCGAACAACGCCGATTTCCGGAATGCCGTCCAGAATTTCGAGTGCTTCCGCCAGGCCACTGCGCTTGCCGAAGGGCAGGTCAGTCTGGGTCACGTCGCCGGTGACGACGACCTTCGAGTTGAAGCCCAAACGGGTCAGGAACATCTTCATCTGCTCAGACGTGGTGTTCTGCGCCTCATCCAAAATGATGAAGGAATCCGACAGGGTTCGTCCGCGCATGTACGCCAACGGCGCCACCTCTACCACACCACGCTCCACCAGCTTCTGATAGCTGTCCACACCCATAAAATCGTAGAGTGCATCATAGAGCGGGCGCAGATAAGGATCAACCTTCTGCGTCATATCGCCAGGCAGGAAGCCCAGTTTTTCGCCAGCTTCCACCGCGGGACGCGTCAGCACGATGCGCTCGATCTCCTTGTTCTTGAGCGCCACCACGGCCAGCGCCATAGCCAGGTAAGTCTTGCCCGTACCAGCTGGGCCGACAGCAAAGGTCAGGTCGTGATCGCGAATGGCCTGCACATACTGCTGCTGGCCAAGGGTCTTGCAGCGGATCTGCTTGCCGCGGTGGGTGATCGCCACCACGGAGCGGAGGATCTCGTCGATCATATCGACCTTTCCCTCCCGTGCCAGCGCAATGGCATAGCGGATGCGACTGCGATCCACCAGGTCTCCCCGCCGGATCATGTCCATGAGCTTTTCGATCACGCTCTGGGCGAGCATTACATCGTTTTCCTCGCCTGAGATATGCAGCTCCGCGCCTCGAAGAGAAACGGTCACCGAACACTCCTGCTCGATGAGGGCAACGTTCTGGTCGTTGAATCCAAAGAGAGTCATGTATGCGTCCATGGAGTCCACGGACAGGAGCAGCTTCTGGGTCATTGCCAAAGGATAAGCCTTCCTTTCATGCCGGTTCATACCCGGCGTTATCGCGGCTCTGAGTCAGCATCTGTCTGTCCGGGAGCCGCCATACCGGATGCGGGAACCTGTTTTCCGATCTCTATCAGCATTTCGCCAATAGCGACAGACACTATGTTCTCAGCATCTATCATACTACAATTTCCCCAAATGTCAATCAGTGATTCCTCCGCGCCGAGCTTTTCGTGCAGTTTGCGCACCGCTGCATCATAAGCCTCAGCCTTTACCTTCTCCAAATCGCGCATCTTTCGCGTGATGTTTGCTTCCATGCGCCGCTCCACGCGAAGCTTCACCGGAAGAAAGATACCGCACAGCATCGTTTCTGAAACAGAGATATCATATTCTCTGTACGGGCATTCCCCTACCTTCCACAGATCGAACCATGGTGTGCTGACGGTCCATACGATTTCTTCCCGTCCGGTATAATTCGTTTCGGTTTCCATGGCAGGAACGCTGACTGTCGCACCCTGCCACACCCTTGCCATAATGCTTCCCCTTGCTGCCACCGGTTTGACTGCGCCTTCCGAGGTTCGCTCCTCTCCCTTGATGAGCACATCTCCTGCCCTGACAATCTCCCCAACCTCGACGACTGGCGTCCCTGCGCGGGTCACAATCGTTTTCACGACCCCATCCCGCACAGCTACCACGTCGCAGCTTCCGTCTGCATCTGCGTCTGCGCGGGGAAGCACGCCCTCAACCGGGCGAATGACAAGCGTTGTTCCCCGCCAGCCGCATTCGATCCAGGCAATCCGCGGATAACGCCATTCCAGCGCATCGCGGAGCTCGCCGATATTCACCCGGCTTCTGAGCATTGGGGGAACAATCCCCATTTCATTCAGTGCCGTGCGAAGCTCAGCTTCGTACACACCGCCAGCTTCGATCTGCACCGCCCACATCACCTGTGACGCAGCGATCAGTGCAATCCCTGCGATCAGAATCGCTGCGGCGAACAGCCAGCGTGCATGCAGCCAGTCGATCACACGCCCGATACCCTTTCTGCGGCCGACTGTCATTTTCCATCCGCCGCTCACCGCCACCTCCTGAAGGAGCGGCAGCTGATTCTCCTGAATATACGCACTCAGCCTCCGTGCACCTTCACGGCGCATGCCTGTCATCCGGATATGCTGCTCCCCTGCGGCCCGCACGAAGCGCTCAATGTTCAGCCCTTCCACTGTCATCACCACAGGCCAGGGACGCACAGTTCGCCTCATGTACGTCCCTCCTTGTGCTGGAAGCTCACGCTGTCAATGCGTCCGGTAATCAGCGCCTCTGCAGCTGTATACAGACCAAAGTACATCCCCGCACCTGCAATCCGCATCAGCCCGCAGGACGTACGCAGAACGATATTCTCAGGATCATAATCAATGAGCCCTTTGTGCTGCTCAATGTGAAGGCGTTCATGACCCGTCAAAGTAATGCGCGGCACGTTTGAAGTCACCTCGCGGGGAAAGCACTCATACTGCATAATCCCACCATCCTTTTCAGCAGAATATATGCGATAGCCGGCGCTTTTCTGACTGCACCAGACTCATAGCGGCAGAAAAGACAGTTGCTCAGCGAAGTCTCCCCCTTTACGTTTGGCAGTTTTCGTGCTATAATGTCAAATTGATGCAGTATGCATCCACGACGATTTGAAATGTATGAGGTTTGAAATATGGCGCAGGTAAGCGATCTTGGCATTGATCTTGGCACGTCCAATGTGCTGATTTATCAAAAGGGCAAGGGTATTGTACTCCGTCAGCCAGCCGTTGTGGCGATTGATCGCACGAGCAAGAAGGTGCTCGCTGTCGGTACGGAAGCATACAGAATGATCGGCCGCACCCCCGGTAATGTGCTGGCTCTTCGTCCGCTGCGGCAGGGTGTGGTCAGCGACTTTGAATTGACCAACACGATGCTCCGCCATTTCATGAGCATGGTCATCGGCAAGCGAATCTTTGGCCGGCCACGCGTGGTGCTGTCCGTGCCTTCCGGTGTGAATGAAGCGGAAAAGAGCAGCCTGATCAGCATCCTTTTCGATGCGGGCGCCAAGCGCACCCAGATGCTGGATCGTCCCATTGCTGCCGCCATGGGCGTGGGCATGGACTTCCAGAAGCCCTATGGCTGCATGGTGGTGGATATGGGCGCTGGTGTTACGGATATCGCTGTGCTGGCCTCTGGTCAGGTCATCGAGGCTGCCAGCGTGTGCTATGGCGGCGATTACTTTGATGACGCCATCATCCGCTATCTGCGCAAGAAGCACAATCTTCTCATCGGAGAGCGCTCTGCGGAGGAAGTCAAGATCACCCTGGGCACTGCTGTGCCGCCTGTTTCTCCCCTGACGAGCGAAGTCACCGGGCGAGATCTGCTCTCTGGCCTGCCCAAGACCCTGACCGTCTCCACCTCGGAGATTTACGAAGCCGTCAAGGATGCTGTAGCTGACCTGATCGAATCCATTCAGGGTGTTTTGGAGCGCACACCGCCCCAGCTGGCCAGCGACATCTTTGAGGACGGCATCGTGCTGACTGGCGGCGCTGCTTCCCTGGCCGGTCTGCCCGAAGCCATCTACAACGAGCTGCACATCCCCTGCGGCGTGGCGGATGACCCGCAAACCAGCGTCGTTCTCGGCTGTGGCCGCGCGCTGGACAATCCCAACGCCTACAAAAGTGTTCTCAGCGACAGCCGCCACGGCAAAATGCGATAATAGAATCAGGCGCGCTTCCCATTTTCAGGGAGCGCGCCTTTTCCATTTTATTCACCAACGGCAAGGCCGTCATCAAATTCCATATAACCATTTTCAATAAAGAAGTCCGTCACAGTCGTCATGTTTTTGACCGTACGTTTATGCACAAGTTTCTTGCGCATCGTTCTGATCTCATCGGGGTCAGTCAGGATATAGGGGCGATAATCCCCGCTGCCCTGAGTACGGCAGGGCACAACAGAAAACCTCCGAAGAACCGGCTCGCCATCCACCAAATCCCAGGTCAGCTGGAAGATGCCAGTGTCGGGATCAACATGGGACATGGAACCAAAGGTGAAATTACCGGTGGAATAGAAGATGGGTTTGCCCTTGTAGAACTGCACCGACTGCAGCACATGGGGATGCTGACCGTAGATCACATCCGCGCCGGAATCAATGCAGAATTTCGCATAGGCCGCCGCGCCGGACTGGGGCTGTGGCTGCTCCTCGCGGCCCCAGTGCAGGGACAATACCACAACCTGAGCGCCCTCCTCCCGCAGATACTTGATGCGGTTGGCAATGCGCTTCTTATCTGCCTCCTGAGGATAGGAAATACCCAGAAAGCCGAACTTCACGCCCTTCACGTCGATGACAGTGTACACATCGCTGCCAGTCTTCTGATAGGGATAGAGCGTACCGAAATGCGGGATTTCTGCATCATCCAGATACCCCAGCATCTCATGATAGGCCTCAGCGCCAAAGTCCCAGGCGTGGTTATTGGCGGTGTTGACGATTTCGATGCTGCCCTCATGCAGCACCTGGACAAAGGCCGGATCGCCAATGAGGTTGATATCCTTATCCTGGCGAGGTCTGGTTTTGGTGGTGAACACGACCTCCAGATTAGCCACTGTCAGGTCGTCCGCCGCCAGCACATCCTTGACCAGGGAGAAGGGCCAGGCATAGCCCTTTTCCTTCAGGATGGTATGATAGCTGGTCTTATAGGTGCGCCACTGGACAGAGTCGCCAATGGAGCAGTCGCCGATAAAGGACACCGTAATAGACTCCTGCTGTTCCTCCGCCAGGGCAGCCTCTTCAGCAAAGGCGGGCAGAACAGTCAGCAGACACAGCAGCAGGGTTAAAATGCGTTTGAGCATTGGTACATCCTCCACAGATGGATTTGCGACTATTATACCATGCCATCATCAGAATTTCAATCCGCCGGGATGCAACAATTTCCCTTCTACTTCCGCGGTCGCCCGCATAGGTCTTGGCATGGAGGTGGGACAAATGACGGAGCTTGAGCTCTTTGCAAGGCTGATCCAGTGCGAGGCGGGCGGCGAGGGCGACAACGGCATGCGGGCTGTCGCTTCAGTGGTCATGAATCGCGTGCGCACCCGTGTGGGCGAATACGGCAGATACAATACCATCCGCGACGTGATCTTCCAGACCGGGCAGTTCAACTGCGCCCGAACCGTTTTGGGCGGACGGCAGAATCTTCAAAACATCTACAACATGAACCCTCAGCAGGTCCACTACGACATCGCCAACTGGGCAATTGCCGGCAACCGACTGGGCAATCTCTGGGAAGCGTTGTGGTTCTACAACCCTTATTCCCCGACCTGCCGGAACAATTTCCCGTCCACTGTAGGCTATTTCCAGATCCGCATCGGCAACCATTGTTTCTACAATCCAGCGCCGTCCTACGCAAACACCTGAGGTTCGTCCCGCTATTTACAGCGCCTTCACCATAATCAGACAGGGATTGCACTCGTCCCACAGGGTCGGGAACACCTCGAGAGCGACGAACCCCATATGCTCATAGGCCTTCCGGGTCGCATCATATTCCGGATAACGCCCGGCAGCAACGGTCTTGACCTGCACAAACCGATACCCCTGCTGACGGGCATATTCGCAGAAGTCAGCGAACATCGCGCTTCCCGCACCGCTTTTTCACGCCCGTGACGTAGATCTCGCAGGTGAAGGGACTGGTTTCCTTCAGCGCCATGAAACCGAGGACTTCGTCCTTTTCCATGCAAGCGAAGAAGGGCATATTGCCGCTTTCACAGATGTATTCCTCCGTAGACTCCGGAATGCCGAACCACTCCGGCAGGTCTTCGAGCACCTCGCGGGCGATGGCGCGCTTGCGCTCAGGATCAAGGATTTTCACAGTATACATGGTATATCTCCATTCATTTCAGATAGCGTGACAGCTTCTCCCCCAGCCAGCCAATGCGCGCAAACCCGACGCGATGGCACAGCCAATCGGAGAACCGCCCGAATTTACGGTACAGCAGGTTGAACATCAGGTACGCCGCCCGCTGATCCGGCTTTTCCGGCATGCGGCGCAGGATGTTGCGAAAGGAGTAGATCTGCCTGTACATCCACAGGTAGCCGGATTGCAGCTCCTGCGCGGTCATCTGCTTGGGCTGAAATACGACATTCGCAGTATTGTACCGGGAAAGGTCGTCCGTGGTGATGCGTCCCTCCGCCTTGAGCCGGTCATACAGCACAGTCCCCGGATATGGCGTCATGATGTGGGAGGTCACCGTCTCAATGCGGTTGCGGACGATCCAGTCCAGCGTAGCGCGGAAGGTCTCCGGCGTGTCACCGTCCAGCCCGAACACGAAAGATGCGTTGACCATCATACCCCGCTCATGGATGTTGCGCACAGCCTGCTCATACCGGCCAAGGCTATTCTGTCCCTTGTGGACGGCCTGCAAAGATTCCTCGTTGACTGATTCAAAGCCGATGAACAGTCCCTCGCAGCCGCTGCGCTTCATCAGGTCAAGCAAATCAGTGTCCAGGGCGATATTGAGGGACACAGCTGCGTTCCAGCGGATTTGCAAGGGCGTGATGGCATGCAGGAGCTGCCTCGTCCAAGCGGGATCTCCTGCGAAGTTGTCGTCGATGAACATAATGTGCTTGCGCCCGATGGTGTGAATATCCCGCAGCACATCGTCGATGGGGCGCTTCAAATAAGCATGGCCGCCGCAGGAATTGTAGCAGAAATCGCACCGAAAGGGGCAACCTCTGCTGGTGTGGACGATGTTGCAATAAAGATAGTCTCGTTTGTCAATGGCGTCATAAGCGGGCGACAGAATATCTGCACCGGTAAAGCTGCCTTCACACTGATATATTGATTTCAACGCACCCTGCTCATAATCCTGCACGATGCGGGGCCAGGTGCCTTCTGCCGGGCCGATACAAAGCGTATCGAAGGCGTCCTGCGGAATGGTATCCGGCGCGGTGGTAATGTGGATGCCGCCCGCAACCACCGGGATCCCCCGCTTGCGGAACTCCTTGGCAATCTCGATGGCTCGGAGCAGCGTATCCACCGTGACGGATATGCCAACAATGTCCGGCCCATCGAAGAACTCTATCGGACGGATGTTTTCGTTTTCAAGGATGATTCGTTGCTTATCCCGCAGGATACTCATCACAGTCAGCAGTCCCAGTGGCGGGGACATGTGGGTCTTGAGGTCAGTATCCATAGGACGCTTGCGCATCTTCGGCTGAATTAGTTTCACGTACATGTTCTTCCCTCCTGCATATTGAATTTCCAGATTTGTTTATTGCAATTCGATACACAGGCAGAATAGCACCATTCTTATCGTTTGTCAATATGTTTTGTCTGGTTTTCAGTTTCCTTGCGCATGCCGCCGAAATGTGATAAAATACAGCCGGTAAAGAAAGGGGAAATCCCATGGCAAGCGCATTTTCCTTCAATAATGTGACCATCTTCTACTCCGAGAAGATGCTGATGAACAACGTGACCCTGACCATTTCCGACGGCGACCGGATCGGTGTGGTTGGCAAGAACGGCAGCGGTAAGTCTACCTTCCTGCGCCTTTTGGCAGGCCTTGAAAAGCCGGATGATGGAAGCATTTCCGTGCAGCGGAACATGTCCATCGCCTATCTGCCGCAGACGCCCGTCCTCCGCGAGGACGCAACCATCACCGAGGCCGCGCTGCAATACCTGCCTGCCCGTCCCGGCGAGGACACCGCTTCCGCCGCCTACGAGGCGCAGACGATCCTCACCCAGCTTGGCTTTACGAATCTTTCACAGCCTGTCAGCCAGCTTTCCGGCGGACAACGGATGCGCGTGGCACTGGCAGGCGTTCTGTGCCGTGACAGCGATGTGCTCCTGCTTGACGAGCCCACCAACCACATCGACCTCGACATGGCCCAGTGGCTGGAGGATCGTCTGCTCAAGTGGCGCAAGACACTGATCGTCGTCACCCATGACCGTTACCTGCTGGAGCGGGCTTTCAACCGCATCTTCAACGTGGGCGGCGGTGATGTGGGGGTGTACAACTGCTCCTACTCCGGTTACCTGGAGGAGCGCGCCCAGCGCGAGGAAATGCAGGCCGCGACCCTGCGTAAGAACAAGTCCCTCTATCGCAAGGAGCTGGCCTGGATCCGCCGCGGCGCACCCGCCCGCTCCACCAAGGCGAAAGGTCGCATCCAGCGCTTCGACGCGGTCGCCGAGGCAATCAAGGAAGCCCCGCCGGAGGCCGAGCTGACGATGAAGTCCGTCGCCAGCCGTCTGGGCAAGAAGATCGTCAGCTGGGATCATCTGGATGTCGCCATTGGCGGCCATATGCTGATCCACGATTTCAGCTACACCCTGCTGCGCGACGACAGAGTCGGTATCGTCGGCGGAAACGGCGCCGGTAAAACCACGCTCCTTCGGACGCTCTGCGGAGAGCTGCCGCCTGCATCAGGCGTGATCGTGAAGGGCGACACCGTCAAGATCGGCTACTTTGCCCAGCACTGCCCGCCGCTCGATCCGGATACACGCATCATCGACGCGGTGAAGGACGTGGCTGTTAAGGTCTACACCCCTGACGGCGACCTCACCGCCTCCCAAATGGCGGAAACCTTCCTCTTTCCCAGCCAGATGCAGTATCAGAAGGTGTCCAGCCTGTCCGGCGGTGAAATGCGCCGTCTGTATCTGCTGCGCATCCTGATGGCAGCGCCAAACATCCTCATCCTGGACGAGCCCACCAACGACCTGGACCTGGACACATTGAATGTTTTGGAGGACTACCTCGACTCCTTCCAGGGCGCGATCATCGCGGTCAGCCACGACCGCTACTTCCTTGACCGCATCACGACCCACCTGTTCGCCGTGGAGGACGGCAGGATGGTGCCCTACATCGGCGGATATCAGAGCTACCTCGACGCGCAGGAAGAGAAACGCGAGATCGCCGCCCCCGCCAAGGCGGAATCAAAGCCCGCCGATCAGCCGCGCCGTCACAATTCCGCGCTGAAGTTCTCCTACAAGGAGCAGCGGGACTTCGAGACCATCGAGGAAACCGTCATGCAGCTGGAGGAAAAGGTGGGAGCCCTCGCGGCGGATATCGAAGCCAATGCAGCTGATTATGTGAAGGTTGCCACACTGATGGCCGAGCATGAAGAAACTCAGCGCAAACTCGACGAAGCCACCGAGCGCTGGCTTTTCCTGCAGGAGAAATGGGAGCAAATCCAGGCGCAGAAGAATCAATAACAGGAGGAGCAAAACATGGAAGCTATTCAGAACCTGCTTGCGCGCATCAGCGTACGCCAGTACAGCGACCAACCCATCACTGACGAGGCCCTGCACACCATCCTCGAGGCTGGTATGAGCGGGCCCACCGCCGTCAATGCACGTCCCTGGTCCTTCATCGTTGTACGGGACAGGGATATGCTGAACAGGATGGCCGACGGAAACGGACGCGCCGCCGAACCTCTTCGCAAAGCTGCGCTGGGCATCCTCATCTGCGGCGATCTGGAGCGCGCCTTCAAGGCTGCTCCTGATTATTGGGTGGTGGATGGTTCCATTGCCGCGCAGAACATGATCCTGGCAGCAAATGCCCTGGGCATCGGCAGCGTCTGGCTGGGCACCTGGCCTCAGCAGAACAAGATCGACGCCCAGAAGGCGCTGTTCGATCTGCCTGAACATATCATTCCCCACTCCATCATCGCCTTTGGCTACCCGAAGGAGGATATCCATAAGGAGAAGCTCCTCTACGAAGCTGACCGGGTACATTTTGATAAGTGGTAACGCAAAAGGGCGCCGGATTCATTTCCGGCGCCCAGATTTTATGCTTTTTGGGGAATTCCTGCATCCATGTGGCCTGTAAAGAGTCGGCTGCGGCGATAGAAAATCGTCAGCAGCAGCGAACACATCAGCCATCCTGCTGGGAAAGCCAACGAGACTGCCAACAGATTCTGGCCGAAAATCAGGTCGGTCACAAACAGATACAGCTGGCGGAAGGCAACGAAGCTGCCCAGCATGATCACCGTCGGCGTCGTAGCGCAGCCGATTCCGCGCAGTGCGCCGCCAAAGAGCTGGTTGAAGCAAATCAGGATATAAAACGGCGTGATCGTTCGGATGAAATACTCACCGTAATAGAGTACCTGCTCCTCCGTGTTGATAAGCATCAGCATAGGCCTTGCAAAGGCCAGCATCGCCGCACTGCAGACCACCATGCAGCCAAGGGACATCAAGAGGCCCGTCGTGACTCCCTTTCTTGCACGCTGAGGCTGCCTGGCACCCCAGTTCTGACCAACAAAGGTGGTGGATGCCTGGGCAATGGCCATCACTGGTACCATCAGGAATTGATCCAGCTTGCTGTAGGCAGCCCACCCCGCTGTGCAGGACTTTCCGAAGCCGTTTACATAACCCATGACGAACACATTGGAGAAGCTCGTTAATCCCTGCTGCACGCTGGAAGGCAGGCCTACCTTCAAGATTCGAAGCAGCTCCATTTTGTCAATATGCAGTGCCTTCCAGCGGATACCGTAAGCATGTTTTTCCCGCGTCAACACATACAACACCAGCAGGCCCGAAGCGCCCTGAGAGATGATCGTTGCCAGCGCGACGCCAAGCACGCCCAGTTTGAACACCAGCACAAAAACCAGGTCCAATACGGTGTTCATCCCGGCGGAAAAGAGCAGGAAGTAAAGCGGACGCTTCGAGTCGCCCACTGCACGGAGGACAGCGCTGCCCATATTATACACCAGCAGTCCGCTGATTCCGGCAAAGTAGGTCAGCAAATAGGTCCTTGCCTGATCAAACACATCAGGGTCCGTATTCATCATATGAAGCGCAGGCACCGTAATGCACAAACCAATCACCGTGGCAATGATGCACATGATCAGCGTCGCTGCAATGGTGGTCTGCACCACCCGATGAATGCGGCCTTCATCATGCGCGCCGTAAGCCTGGGATAACACCACGCCCGTGCCCATGGACAAGCCGTTGAAAATACCGATCAGCATGTTGACGATACTGCCGGTGGAACCAACCGCTGCCAGCGCCTCTTCGCCGACAAAGCGGCCCACCACGATCGTATCCACTGTGTTGTACAGCTGCTGAAACAGGAGCCCCAATGCCAGCGGAGCAGCGAATGCAAGATAGTGTTTCAGGATATTGCCCTGGGTCATATCCACATCTTTTCGTGCCAATGTGATTCCTTCTTTCTGTATGCAAGGTATAGCATAGCACGTTTCTTCCATCGTGTCAAAGTATAACTGACGTTATATTTCTTCTGTGATGATATTTGCGCCAAGGCTGTTCAGCATGCCGGGCAAATCCTCATAGCCTCGGGCAATGTGTCCGCCAGGATCGCGGAGGATCGTCTCCCCCTCCGCCGCAAGCCCGGCAAGCATCATCGCCGCGCCCCCACGAAGGTCTGTGCTGGTGACTGCCGCACCCGAGAGGATACTGCCGCCGCTGACAAGAGCGATGCGGTCCTCTATGCGGATGTTGGCGCCAAGCCGAACCATCTCTCTGGCATGCATGAAACGGTTTTCAAAGATGGTTTCCATGAACACCGACGTTCCTCTTAACCGCAGTGCAAGGGCCATCATAGGGGCCTGCATGTCCGTAGGGAAGCCGGGATATGCCAACGTACGTACCTGAACAGGCTGGCTGGCCCGTCCGGTAAGCCGCAGGCCCGCCGGCGTTTCCCGCAGCGTCACACCGGTTTCCATCAGCTTGAACAGCACCGCCCGCATCTGTTCTGACCGGACGCCCCGCAGAAGCACGCTGCCCTCCGTCATGGCCGATGCGCACAGGATCGTTCCCGCTTCGATACGGTCAGGAATCGGGCGATGCGTACACCCGTGCAGCACTTCCCGCCCCTCCACCATGATTTCTCCCGTGCCAGCACCCGCAATTTTCACGCCCATTTCCATGAGGCAGTCGCACAGATCAACGATTTCCGGCTCTTTGGCGGCGTTTTCGATACGAGTAACGCCCTTTGCAAGCGATGCAGCCAGAAGAATGTTTTCCGTCGCCCCCACCGAAGGAAAATCGAGATACACATTCCCGCCGTGCAACTTTCCCTGCAGCGTAACGGAGCCGGGCGTAAGCTGCACCTGCGCCCCGAGGGCCTCCATGCCCTTGAGATGCAGATCAATAGGACGCTGACCAATGGCGCAGCCTCCGGGCAAAGCCACCCGTGCATATCCCGTTCTTGCCAGCAGCGGGCCCATCACGAGGACGCTGGCTCGCATACGACTGAGCAAATCCGGTACAGTGGGCGACTTTGGTTCCTCCGCCCAGAGAGTCAGCGTGTTGCCGTCCTGGCGCATGGAAACCCCACAGTCCGCCAGAATATCAAGAAGCGTATGCACATCCGTCAAATCGGGCACATGCTCCAGAATCAGCGGTTCCCGCGTCAGCAGGCACGCGCACATCAGCGGCAGTACGGCATTCTTCGCCGAATGGATGCTCACTTCCCCCGACAGCTGCTCGCAATGCCGGATGCGATACGTCGCCATGATTTCATCCCCCTTTGGAAGGATAGTTTGGCGAGCCTGCCTCACAACATGCATGGTGGCGGAAGATGGCAGATTGCTTTGAAGGATGATGCACTTTCGCTTGACTTTTGGGGAATTCTACCGCATAATAGGTATGATGCGTGGATTGTGCGCATCGCCTGTTTGTGTTGTGCAAATCATCAGGAAGGAGGCGGGTTGATGCCCACCGCAATCACCCACGTTCAGCCCGGTTCCATCGCAGAAAGGCTGGGCCTTGTGGAAGGCGACCAGCTGGTTTCCATCGCCGGGGAGCCGATCATCGACCAGATCGATTATCAGGCACTGACGGCAAATCGCCGGTTTGACATGGTCGTTCGCCGGGTAAATGGCAGCGAGGAGACCCTCCACGTCCGCAAGCAGGACTGGGAGCCCCTTGGCATTACGCTGGATCAATCCATCGTGTCCTCTCCCCGCCCCTGCCGCAATCACTGCATCTTCTGCTTCATCGATCAGATGCCGCCGGGCATGCGCAAAACGCTCTACGTCAAGGATGACGACTGGCGCCTGTCTCTGATGATGGGCAATTACATCACCATGACCAACATCGACGACCTCGAACTGGACCGCATCATTCGCCGCAAGGTGTCGCCGCTGTACATATCCGTCCACTGTACTGATCCGGATATGCGGGTAAAGATGCTGCGTAACCCCAAGGCCGCGCAGATCATGGATAATCTCCGTCTGCTGAAGAAGTACGGCATCCGTTTCCATTGTCAGATCGTGCTGTGTCCCGGCTGGAACGACGGCGACATCCTGATGAAGTCAATCCGCGAGCTGGCCGAGCTAGCCCCGGCGGCACAATCCATTGCGCTGGTGCCGATTGGCCTGACCAAACACCGTGACGGCTTGCCCTACATCAAGCCCTACGATAAAGCCATGGCCACGGAGCTCATCGAATCCGTGAAGCCCCTGCAGGAGAAGTTCCTGACGGAAATGGGCACGCGCTTCGTGTTCCCGGCGGACGAGTTCTACTGCCTGAGCGGCCTCCCCATCCCTGAGGACGAGGAATATGAGGATTATCCGCAGATCGAGAACGGCGTGGGCATGCTTCGGATGTTTGAGACTGACCTGCAATACGCCGCAGAGGATTATCCGGTGGAAGAAACCGCCCCCCGCCGACTCTGTATCGCAACCGGAACAAGCATTGCTCCGTTTCTGCAGCGTCTGGCGGACCAGTACGCCCCCAAGGGAACCACCGTGGAGGTTCTGCCTATCATCAACCGTTTCTTCGGCGAATCGGTCACCGTGGCGGGGCTCATCACCGGCGGCGACCTGGTGGAACAGTGCCGCGACGTAAATGCTGACGAAATTCTCATCGTGCGGAGCATGATCCGCGCAGAGGGAGATTTTTTCCTGGACGATATGTCTGTCGAAGAGGTGCGCAAGGCGCTGCCCGCTCCCCTTCGCATCACCGAATCCAGCGGTGAAGGCTTCTGGCGCGCGATTTCCGGCTACACCGATCCGGCGTAACCATCCGAAAGTGAGGAATACATAATGGCCAAGCCCCTTGTTGCCATCGTGGGCCGACCCAACGTTGGCAAGTCTACATTCTTCAACCGCATCACCGGCAAACGTATTTCCATCGTGGAAGATACCCCCGGCGTGACCCGTGACCGCATCTACTGCGACGTGGAGTGGCAGAACCGCCGCTTCACCATGATCGACACCGGCGGCATTGATCCCCGCAGCGAAGACGTGCTGCTCTCCCAGATGCGCCATCAGGCCGAGATCGCCATGGACACTGCGGACGTCATCTGCTTCTTCGCTGATGGCCGCACTGGCTTAACCGACGATGACCGCGAGGTCGCCAACATGCTGCGCAAGACCTCGAAGCCGGTGATCCTCGCGATCAACAAGGTTGATCATATCTCCATGGTTGACAATATCTACGAGTTCTATGAGCTGGGCATCGGCGATCCCATCGCCATCAGTGCGGCGAACATGATGGGCCTGGGCGACCTGCTGGAGGCCATCTGCAATGAGCTGCCGCCCCAGACCAAGGACGAGCTGGACGAGGAGGAACATGTGCTCCAGCTGGCCGTTGTGGGCCGCCCCAACGTGGGCAAGTCCTCCCTGGTGAACAAGCTTCTGGGCCAGGAGCGCACCATGGTCTCCAACATTGCCGGCACCACCCGCGACGCCATCGACACCAAGTTCAAAGTCAACGGCACGGAGTACAACATCATCGACACAGCCGGTATCCGCCGCAAGAGCCAGATCGAGGATGAATCCCTGGAGCGGTACAGCGTACTTCGCTCCATCGCTGCCATTCGCCGCTGCGACGTGGCGCTGCTGCTCATTGACGCCCAGGACGGCGTGACCGAGCAGGATACCAAGATCGCAGGCCTCATCCGTGAGGAAGGCAAGGCCGTCATCGTGGTGGTCAACAAGTGGGACGCCATCGAGAAGGAAACCGGTACCCTTGAAGGCTTCAAGAAGCAGGTGCTGGAAGACCTGAAGTTCATGGACTACGCGCCCGTGCTCTTCCTGTCCGCCAAGACCGGCCAGCGCGTCCATACTGTGATGGACATGGTGGATCAGGTCTGGGCCCAGGCATCCAAGCGTATCCCCACCGGCATCCTCAACGACGTTCTCACTGACGCCACGGCTGACCTTCAGCCCCCGGCAACCAACGGCCGCCGTTTGAAGATCTATTACATCACCCAGCAGGGCACCTGTCCTCCTCTGTTCATCCTTTTCGTCAATGACGAGACGCTCATGCACTTCGCCTACGAGCGTTATCTGGAGAACTACTTCCGCAAGACCTTTGACTTTACCGGCACGCCCATCAAGTTCATCCTGCGTGAGAAGAAGAAGGAGCATTGATCATGATGATTTTGAAAGCAATCCTCGTTGCCGTGATCGCCTATCTGCTGGGCTCCATCTCCGTGGGGATGATCACCTCCAAGCTCCTGGGCGGCCCCAACCTGCGGGACGTGGGCAGCGGCAACACCGGCGCGACCAACGCACTGCGGGCCATGGGCCTCAAGGGCGGCATCATCGTCTTTGTCGGCGACATCCTCAAGGCGCTGATCGCCTCCATCATCGGCGCGCTCATCCTCGGCTTTGAAGGCAAGATGATCGCGGCGCTGTTCGTCATCATCGGCCACAGCTGGCCCTGCTTCTTCCAGTTCAAGGGCGGCAAGGGCGTTTCCAGCACCTGCGGTGCGATCTTCCTCACCTACACCTGGCAGGCCATCATCTGCTATATCCTGACGCTGACCATCATCGGCACCACCAAGTATGTGTCTCTGGGCAGCATCTGCCTGATGATCATGTATGCCGCAGCGGTCATCATCACCGAGGCCGTCACCGGCTTTACCCACTGGCTGGCGATCCCCATCGCGCTGCTGATGGCGGCGCTCGTGATCTGGCGACACAAGGAGAACATCAAGCGCCTGCTGAGCGGTACCGAGCGCAAGCTGGGCGAGAAGAAATAACTTCTATCGCGCACGGGGCAGATGCTTCGTGCGCATTTCTGTACAAGGAGGTCCTCAGATGTTAACACATAAGGGCACCCAGATTCTCACCACGCCCCGGCTGACGCTGCGTCCCTTCGCCAGGAACGATGCACCCGCCATGTTCACCAACTGGGCCAGTGACCCGGAAGTCACGAAGTTCCTCACCTGGCCTACCCATACCAGCGTCGAGGTCAGCGAAGCTGTTTTGGCTGACTGGGTACCGCGCTATACCGAACCAAACTACTACCAATGGGCTATCGTTTACGACGGCCAGCCCATCGGCAGCATGGCCGTGGTGGAGCACGATGACCGTGTTGGCAAGGCGCACATCGGCTACTGCATCGGACAGAACTGGTGGCACAGGGGCATCGGCAGCGAGGCCCTCAAGGCCGTGATGGACTATCTGTTTGACGAGGTGGGCTATAACCGCATCGAAGCCCGCCACGATCCCCGCAATCCGCATTCCGGCGGCGTGATGCTCAAATGCGGCATGAAGTATGAGGGCACCCTGCGCCACTCCGACTGGAACAACCAGGGCGTGTGCGACGCCTGCTGGTACGCGCTGCTGAAAAACGAAAGGTAAACTTGAACGCACCCCTGCAAACATGCGGAGGTGCGTTTTTTTATGCCATCAGAAAGGACTCCCCTGCTTGCACAGAGGAGTCCAGGATTCACCGATCAAATTCCGAATTCAGCATTCCGAATTCCGAATTTTTTATTCAGCCGCCTGCTCCAGGCACTTCACAACGGCATCAATGATGGCGTTGGAGGTGACAGTCGCGCCAGCCACGGTGTCAACAGCAACGGTGTTGTTGGCAACGATGGCAGCAGGCACAGAGGCAATGGGGGCAGCCGCGATAGCCTCAGTCTCGGTGTGGGACACGACCTCGACAGAAGCGATCTTGCCGCCAGCGATAACGACCTTCACAGTCAGATCACCGCCGTTGTGACCAACCACTGCACCGGTGTACTCGCCGTCCTTCAGGGCCTTGGTCATGTCGAACTTAGCCTCAGAAGAAGTTTCCTTCTCGAACAGGGAGGCATCCAGGATGTCCAGGGCCTCGTGAACACGGTAGCCCTCGCCCATCTCGTTGGTCATGGCGTGCTTTGCAGCGATCTTACCGAAGACGATGGGGCCCATAACGCCGGTGCCGCCGGAAACGAACTTGCCCCAGATACCGCCGACGCACTCGCCAGCCGCGTACAGGCCGGGGATGACGTTGTTGGTCTCGTCCAGAACCTGCATGTTCTCATTGGCAGTCACGCCGCCCAGGGTCATGACGCACAGAGCATGCAGACGGATGGCGTAGAACTTCTCGCCCTCGATCTTGTTGATGGCCAGGTTGTAGTTGCCGTCGGTGCCGTCCAGCTTGCGGCCGAAAGCGGTATCCACGCCAGCATCCACAGCAGCATTGTAATCAGCGACGGTCTTGACCAGGTTCTCAGCGGGCACGCCGATCTTCTCAGCCAGCTCCTCGATGGTGTCGGCCTTGTACATCACATGGTCGCCAGCGCCGCCCTCGTAGAAGTAGAAGTTCATGAACACAGCGCCGCCGGCAGCGTTCAGGTCAGCCAGGATCTTGTCGGTGTAGATATCATACAGGACAGCCTCGGGCTGCTTCTCCAGAGCGACCTCACGGATGGAAACGACGTCCTCAGTCTCGTTGCAGAAACGCTCGCCGTTCTTGTTGACGGTGATGGCGCCAGCCTTCCAGGTGTAGGTGGAAGCGATCTGGCCCTTAGTGGGATCGGTACGGGAGATCATGCCCATGGGGAAGGTGGGGATGGAGGACATATCGGTGATGCCCGCGCCAACCTTCTGCATCATGTAGATGCCGTAGCCGTCAGCACCGGGAGCGCCGCCAGCCAGGTAGTATTCGCCTTCGGGAGCATACTGACCCATCAGCTTGCTGTTGGAGGAGTAGCCGCCGGTGCAGACGATGACGCCCTTCTTGGAGGTGTACTCGACCTCACCGTTGGGGCCCACAGCCTTCACGCCGATGATCTGGCCCTTCTCGTTGGCGATCAGCTCCTTGGCGGTGGTCAGGGTGACGATCTCGATGCGCTCGTCAGCGGCAACCAGCTTGTCCAGCACCTGGTGAGCAGCGGACTTGTAAGCCTTGTCCGTAGGGGAGGGCTTATAGGTACGTGCTACAGAGTACAGGGCATGCTCGGGAGCGAACACAGCCTTGGGGCCACGCCAGGCAGCATCCTTGATGCCGTTCTCATACAGCCAGTCGAACACCTCGGTGGCGTTGTTGGCATAGACCTCGATCAGTTCCTTATTGGGCTTGCCGCCGAAGTCGTTACCGTTGTTGATGATGTCAGCAACGTAGGATTCGACGGAATCCTCGATGCCCTGTTCCTTCTGGATGATGGTGCCCGCAGCGGACATGGAACCAGAAGTGAAGTTCAGCGCACCGCCGGTCTTAGCGGTCATTTCCAGCACGATGACCTTCTCAGCGCCATTCTCCGCGGCAGAGATGGCGGCAGACTGGCCAGCACCGCCCGCACCGACGATGATGATGTCGGCATCAGCAGTGGATTCAGCCATGGCGGGCATGACCATCGTGGTCAGCACCAGCGCCAGAGACAGCAGGGTCGCAATGATACGCTTCATTTGGAGTGTATCCCCTTTCTTTACTTATGTGCGAAGCAGACTTCCTCGCATCGTATTAATTATAGCAGAAACCCGAACGTTTGGGAATACATAAAAAGAACAATTTTGGATGTAATTTTCCCCAGCTGGGAAAAATGTGCTCTTGCGCCAGCAAGCCCTCTTGCATTCTGCTGTAATTTAGGCTACAATATATTATGAATTGATATGCCCATCTGAACGGAGGCTACAACATTGTCTGACAGACTTTCGAAGATCCGCAACTTCTGCATTATCGCCCACATCGACCACGGCAAGTCCACGCTGGCGGACCGCATCCTGGAGATGACCGGCGTATTCGAGAAGCGCGAGATGACCGAACAAATACTTGACTCTATGGAGCTGGAGCGGGAACGCGGCATTACCATCAAATCCAAGGCCGTCAACATGCAGTATAAAGCCAAAAATGGCGAAACCTACACGCTGAACCTGATCGACACTCCTGGCCACGTTGACTTCACCTATGAGGTCAGCCGTGCCCTGGCCGCCTGTGAGGGCGCGCTGCTGGTGGTGGACTCCACCCAGGGCATCGAAGCCCAGACCCTCGCCAATGTATACATGGCTCTGGATGCCGACCTTGAGATCATTCCCGTGATCAACAAGATCGACCTGCCCAGCGCCCAGCCGGAGGAGGTCAAGGCGGAGCGCAGTCACCGCCTGATCACCCTCGGGCATGAAATTCGTGACGAAATTCTTGA
>JBGUSK010000081.1:0-5376 GCA_045132495.1 Christensenellales bacterium
TTAGATGCCAGACCATCCGCGGCTTCGGCGGTGCATTTACCGAATCTGCCGCCCATGTTTATGCCTCTTTGCCAGAGGAGAAACGCCGGGAGGCGATGGAGCGGCTGTTTTCCCCTGAGTTTGCAGGGCTGAAACTCGGGCGTGTGCACATCGGCTCCTGCGATTTTTGCCTGGATTCCTATGCTTACACTGCACCTGGCGACCGAAAGATGAAGACCTTCTCCATCGCCCATGACGAAAAGAAGATCATCCCCATGATCCGGGATGCCATGGCCTTTTGCCCGGAGCTGGAGCTGGTGGCCTCTCCATGGAGCCCGCCTGCCTGGATGAAGGACAACGCCAGTGTTCTGGAAGGCGGCAGGCTCTCGCCGGACTGGGTGAAGGAGTGGGGCGAATATGTGGCGCATTACCTGCTGGCAATGCGCGGGGCGGGCATGCCCATCACCATCCTGACGGTGCAGAACGAGCCCCTGGCTACCCAGACCTGGGAAAGCTGCCGGTATGACGCAGAGGACGAGGCTGTCGTCATCCGGGACGCGCTCCTGCCCGCACTGGAACGTCACGGTCTGACAGATGTGAAGCTCTTCATCTGGGATCACAACAAGGAGCGGGTCTATGACCGCGCTCGGGATGCCTTCAAGGTCGGCAACACCCGGCAGGTGGTGGATGGCGTGGCTTTCCACTGGTATTCCGGCTCCCACTTTGACGGCCTGCAGGCGGTACACGAGTGCTTCCCGGAGAAGGAACTGCTGGAAACGGAGTTCTGCACGGACATTGATCAGCATCCTCCGGAGGATTTCGATGCGGCGCTGCTTTATGCGGAGGATATTGCAGGAAATCTGCGTCATTGGACGAATGGTATCATTGACTGGAATTTGATGCTGGATATGCAGGGCGGCCCCTACCATGACCGAGAGGGCGGATGCCTCGCGCCTGTGCTGGTGGATGGCGATGATTATCGCCTGACCGGCGCCTACTGGGGATTGTGCCACTTCAGCCATGTGATTCGCCCCGGTGCGGTGCGCATCGGCGCTTCTGTGTATGACGAACGCATCAGCTGCGCAGCCGCTGTTAACCCGGACGGCAGCATCGGCTGCACCATGGCCAACCTCCACGATCGGGAAATGCCCCTGACCATCCGCGTGGAAAAGGAAGCAGTGGATATCATTCTTCCGGCCCGGAGCCTGACTTCGGTGCTGATCAAATAAGGAGGCACCCATGAAAATGCCTTTTACCCGCCTTGTCTGGCAGGACGAGTTTGACGGAGCGGACATCAACCGGGCGTTGTGGCGCTTCGAAGAGGGCCATGTCCGCAATAACGAACTGCAGATTTATACGGATGCTCCGGAGAATGCCTTCCTGCGGGACGGCTGTCTGGTGATCCGTGCTCTTCGCACGGGTAACCCGAATTGTCCCTATACCTCTGCGAGCCTCAACACGCTTGGGACGCAGTCCTTCCTGTATGGTCGTTTAGAGATCCGGGCGAAGCTGCCCTATGGCAAGGGAATCTGGCCAGCCTTCTGGACTCTGGGCGCGAACATCGAGGATGTCCCTTGGCCAGCCTGCGGCGAGATTGACATCATGGAGATGGTTGGCGGCCCGGAGCGCAATGAGGCCACTTGTCCCTTCGGCGACCATGTGGGCGATCATATCGTGCAGGGCACCATCCACTACGCAGACGAGCAGAGGGGCCTTCAGCGAGCAATTGAGCTGACCGGCGGTAAGCGCTTCTGCGATGATTTCCACATTTTCACCCTGGACTGGACGGAGAGCTGCATCAAGATCGGCGTGGACGGACTGGTGTATGCCAGCTATGACATCCGTGATCTGGAGGCATTCCACAAGCCTCATTATGTACTGCTGAACCTCGCCCTTGGCGGCGCATGGCCCGGAGACCCGGATGAAAGTACTGTATTCCCCCAGGAATATGTGATCGATTATATACGCTACTACCAGTAATGTAGCAGCATGCTGACAAGGAGAGGATGCCCATGGATGAGCAAAAACTTCAGGCGTTGTTGAAGGACATGACCCTACAGGAGAAGATCGAGCAGCTGGTACAACTGGACAGCAGCTTCTTTGACAATGACGGCGTATGCACCGGCCCGGTGGAGAAATTCGCCATGACGGAGGATCAGCCCTATCGCGTGGGCAGCCTGCTGGGCGTCAAGGGGGCGGAAAAGATCATCGACCTGCAAGGCCGCATGATGGCCCGACAACCACACCATATTCCGGCGCTGTTCATGATGGACGTGATCCATGGTTACCAGACCATCTTCCCGGTGCCGCTTGCGATCGGCTCCAGCTTCAATCCGGCACTGGCGGAGCAGGTTGCTTCCGTTGCCGCCCGGGAGGCTTCCGCTACCGGACTGCATGTGACCTTCGCGCCCATGATCGATCTCAGCCGGGACAGTCGCTGGGGCCGCTGCATGGAGTCCACCGGCGAGGATCCCTGGCTCAACGCCCGCATGGCGGAGAGCATGGTGCGGGGCTTTCAGGGGGATAACATCGCTCAGAAGGGCAAAATGGCCTCCTGCATCAAGCACTTTGCGGCCTACGGCGCGGTGCAGGCAGGGCGTGACTACAACGTGACCGAGCTGTCCGAGCACACGCTGTTTGAGGACTACCTTGTCTCCTATCGCGCGGCGGTCAAGGCTGGAGCCAGCATGGTCATGACGGCCTTCAACACCATCGACCGCAAGCCCTGCACCACCAACCGTCGTTTGCTGCGGGATATCTTGCGGGAGGACATGGGCTTTGACGGCGTGGTGATCTCCGATTTCAGCGCCCTGCGGGAGACGATTAACTTCGGTACCTCCCGCGACCATGCAGATGCGGCAAAACAGGGCATGCTTGCAGGCTGCGACATCGAAATGATGAGCGAGTGCTACCTTCACCACCTGGCGGAGCTGGTGCAGCGTGGCGAAATCCCCGAAATGCTGGTGGACGAGGCAGTCATGCGCATCCTTCGGCTGAAAAACAATCTGGGCCTGTTTGAGAATCCCTACAAGGATGCGTCGGTTGAGGACGAAAAGCGGCTAATTTTCTGTGAGGAGCACCAGACGCTGTCCCGCGCGGTGGCGGAGGAATGCATCGTCCTGCTGAAGAACGACGGCCTGCTGCCCCTGTCCGATAAGCAGAAGATCGTGGTAGTGGGCGCACTGGCGGAGGATCGGGAGATCACCGGTTCCTGGGCCCTCTTTGCCGACTGGGATCAGACCATCACCATGCGCAAGGGTATCGAGACGCTCTATCCCCAAGCAGATGTGACCTTCTTCGCCTCCGACGATGTGACGGACAATATGCTGGCGGCAGCAAAGACAGCGGATGTGGTCATCATGGCCCTGGGTGAAAACCAGCGTCCCTCCGGTGAATCCCAGAGCAAAGCGGATATTTCCCTGCCCAAGGCTCACGCTGCGCTGTTCAATGCGGTACATGCGGTCAATCCGCGCATTGTGACGGTGCTCTTCGGCGGACGGCCCTTGGCGGTACCGGAGCTTGTCGCCAGGACAAACGCCCTCGTTGAGGCATGGCTGCCCGGCTCCTGCGGCTGCTATGCGCTGGCGGATATTCTCTTCGGCAAGGTCAATCCCTCCGGCCGTCTGTCCATGAGTATGCCCTATTGCACCGGCCAGCTTCCAATGTCCTACGGTGCCAACCTCACTGGTCGGCCCAAACCGGAAAAGAACGGCTTCTTCGTCTTCACCTCCAACTATCTGGATGTCCCCAACGAACCCCTATATCCCTTCGGCTATGGCCTGTCCTACGGCGAGGTGGCCTATTCGTCTGTCACGCTAGACAGCGCTGTCCTGCGGAAGGGTGGACAGCTCACTGCCAGCGTCATCATTGAGAATCGCTGCGATCTTCCTGTCAAAGAGGCGGTACAGCTGTATATCCAGGATGTGCATGGCAGTGTGATTCGGCCCGAAAGGGAGCTGAAAGACCTGCAGAAGGTCAGCCTTCAGCCAGGAGAATCCTGTCAGGTCAGCTTCGGCATCACAGAAGACATGCTGCTTTTCTACGATGCGGACATGAAGTTTGTCAGTGAGTGCGGTGATTTCAGGCTCTGGATTGGCCATGACAGCATGACAGACAACAGCGCAGTTTTCCAGCTGCAGGATTGACCAGAAAACAAGCGGAAGCATTCGATATGACATCGACTGCTTCCGCTTGTTGTGTATATGCCGGATGGAACCGGTGGTGTGCAACCATATGTCTCGGAATACAGTTCCCCCGAACGCTCAACACCTGCGTGTTGAAGGAAAATGTGAAAACACCCTTGACAAAACAACTCGCAAAAGGAGCAGGGACGTTTCTTATTTCTGTTATTCTCAGCTGATCGCAGGCTCGCTGCCGATCAGATAGTTGCCCTCGGTATCACGCTCTGTCCGGCGGCTGCGGCCTGCCTTACGACGCAAACCATTGGACAGCAGGGGCTTTTCCTTGCCCTCCACCGCAGCGGCGGTGATGGTGCAGGCGTTGACCTCATGCAGGCCGGGCAGCTCAAACATGGTGTCCAGCATCACATTCTCGATGATGGCGCGCAGGCCGCGGGCGCCGCACTTGCGCTCAATAGCCATCTTGGCGATGGCGCGCACCGCCTCCTCCTCAAAGGTCAGCTCGATGCCGTCCAGGCCCAGCAGCTTCTGATACTGCTTGCACAGAGCGTTCTTGGGCTGGGTCAGGATCTGCACCAGCGCGTCCTCATCCAGCGCATCCAGCGTCACAGTGATGGGCAGACGACCCACGAATTCCGGGATCAGGCCAAACTTGGTCAAGTCCTCGGGGCGCAGGTCGCGCAGCGCCTTGGACACATTGGGGTCGCGGTTTGAGCGCACCTCCGCGCCAAAGCCCAGATTCTTCTTGCCCGTGCGGCTTTCGATGATCGGCACGATGCCGTCAAAGGCGCCGCCGCAGATGAAGAGGATGTTCGTCGTATCCAGCTGGATCATCTCCTGCTGGGGATGCTTGCGGCCGCCCTGGGGAGGCACGGAAGCAACGGTGCCCTCAAGGATCTTCAGCAGTGCCTGCTGCACACCCTCGCCGGACACGTCGCGAGTGATGGAGGGGTTCTCAGACTTCCGGGCGATCTTGTCGATCTCATCAATATAGATGATACCGCGCTGGGCCGCCTCGATGTCGTACTCGGCATTTTGGATCAGGCGGAGAAGGATATTCTCAACGTCCTCGCCCACATAGCCAGCCTCGGTCAGGGAGGTTGCGTCCGCAATAGCGAAGGGCACATTGAGGATGCGGGCCAGGGTCTGGGCCAGGAAGGTCTTGCCGCAGCCGGTCGGGCCGACCATCAGGATGTTGGACTTCTGCAGCTCCACCTCATCACGGCCGACAGGCTGGGCGATGCGCTTGTAGTGGTTG
>JBGUSK010000082.1:0-3503 GCA_045132495.1 Christensenellales bacterium
CTGTGCCACGTTTTCTTGTGGCATTCTGTTTTTCGATCAGATCAAACATAGTGTTCCTCCTTCGTTAAGCTGCCGCCTGATCGTGGGGCAGCTTCTTGTTTCGTTCCTTTTTGCGCAGATACTTCTGGTGATTCCGTTCACGCTCCCTGGCTCGACGAGCTTCCTCCTGCAGCTGTTCCTCCGTCAGAATGGTCGGTGTCACCGGAACAGAGAAGCATCCGATGAAGCGGAAGATGACGTCGATCTGGACATGCCGCTGACCGTTTACCTTCTTCGGTGCATGGACAACCACCCTGTCAATGAAGCTGTTGATGACTGATGCCTTCAGCTCTTCCGTGTCACGGTATTGCCGTGCCAGTGTCATAAATGCTTCGATGTTGGTGGTGTCAGCATGGTATGTAGCCAGCGCTTCCTCGGTCTTTGCCAGCTTGTCCTTCAACTGTGCCTGTTCCTTTTCATAGGCGGAGGACAGCAGATTGAAGCGGCTCTCCGGCGTTTTGCCAAGTGCATAGGACTCGTACAGCTTCTGGATGATGGTGTCCAGCTCTGCAATGCGCTTCCGAACCTTGGCAGCTTCAGCAGTCATGTCCTTCACCGCATCAGCATGGCGCACCTCGGACAGTGCCCGCACCTGATCTGCAAACGCAGCTTCATCCGATACTGCGTACTGGCTCACTGAGCAGATCATTTGCAGCAGCACAGACTGGATGAATGCCGTTGTGACATAATGACAACAACAGTCGCCTTTGCTCTGGCTGTAGGTCGGACAATCGTAGTAATTATCCGACTCACGCCCAGACTGCTTTGCCCGACTACGATGGTTGTTGAGCTTTGCACCGCATTCTGCGCAGTAGAGCTTGCCAGTCAGCGGATTGGCCTCACCGGTGCTGTCTGTTCTGCGCCGGACAGCCAGCACACACTGGGCCAACTGCCATCTGTCTTCGGGAATGATGGCTTCATGGGTATCCTTGAAGATCAGCCATTCCTCCTGGGGCTTGGTTTGCCGCTTCGCCTTCAGGCCATTCTTGCTTGAACGAAAGTTGACGGTATGTCCCATATACTCCGGGCGTTGCAGAATGTTGCTGACCGTCACGCCGTTCCAAGCGTATGGCTTGCTCATGTCGGTGTTGGATCGCTTCATACAGGTGTCGTGGGTTGCATTGTAGTAGGCCGGACATTCAACCTTGTCAGCCTCCAGGATACGCGCGATCTCGTAGGGACCGTGGCAGTCGATGGCCAACTGGTAGATTCTACGGACGACCGCAGCCGCCTCGTCATCCACCAGCCAATGGTTCTTGTCCACTGGGTCTTTCCGGTAACCATACACGCACAGCGTATTTGTCGGCTTTCCACTGTTGCCCCGCTGCCGGAAGAATGTACGCATCTTCTTGGACTGTTCCCGCAGGTACATCTCATTCAGCACATTCATGAATGGCGCGAACTCGCTGCTGATGGGGTTCACCGTGTCCACGCCATTGCCGATGGCGATGAACCGCACACCCTTACGCCGGAAGTACACCTCGGTGTAGAAACCGGTCTGGATGTAGTCGCGCCCGACGCGGCTCAGGTCTTTTGCGATCACTACGCCGACCAAGCCTGCATCAATGTCCGCAATGAGCTGCTTCCATCCAGGGCGTTCGAAGTTGCCGCCGCTGAAACCATCATCTGTGTAGTGCCGGCAATGGGTGAAGCCGTTCTCTGCCGCATACGAGGTCAGGTACGATTTCTGATTCACGATGGAGTTAGAATCACCCTGCTGATCATCGTCGCGGCTCAGACGCTCATAGAGCGCCGTGATAAGGGGTTCGTTTTTCTGGGTCAATGGATTCTCCTTTCCTGTGGAAGTCTGATATTTCTGGTGACTCCCTCTATAAGTAGGACAAAACTGACGTCGTTTCGGAACTGTTTTGGAAATTTTCAGAAAGAAAATTTGAGATTAGACAAAACTTCTTGTATAATGGACATAACGAGGGGGTGAGCAAGTGATTCCAGAAGATGATTGGTACGATGTGGCGGAGGATGATTCTGCCACTGAACCTGCTATGCTTGCTATGCCCCTGTACGATGAGGATGGAAATGAGATCCCGGAGGAAGAGCTGCCGTGGAACAACATGGCCGATGAACTCAGCAGTGATGATGATACCGAGGACTGGTCAGCCGATGATGAACCAGAAGAATCCCTGCCGCCATCCAAACCGGACAAGCGCAGACGCAATGCTGACAAAGCACGATCCTCTGCCGAGCTAAGAAAGCGCATAGCCCAGAGCGTCCGTGAAGAAGCGCTTCGCCGACTGGAACTGTCTGCCCGAACCATGTCCGAGTTTCAGGAGCTGGTCGACTGGTATGACCGTGAAGAAGAAAGCCGTATGCGCCGGGAACGCCGTTATGAAACCCTGCGTGGCGATGTTCCGCTGGAAAGCGGCGCACTGCCTGGTGGCCACATCCTGCCGCATAGCATGAGCCAGCCAACCTTCCGGCAGATCTGCCGGGGCGAATTTGACGATTATCTCAACACGTGCCTTTTCGCCATGCACGATCTGACCGAGCGGGCACACCTGCGGGAGATCGTCATGAACCTGAAGCTCGACCACAAGGAGCTGCTGTTCTTCCTGGGCATCAGGCTGTACTCGACTCAGAAGCTGGCGGAGCTGCGTGGACAGACCGAGCGGAACATCCGCAAAGTGCGGGATACCGTCCAACGTCGCATCCACCGGAAGCTGTACGCAGCTCTGACGGTGCTGCAACAAGACGGCGACGAGCTGATCCACCTGGAGAAGGACTTCCTGCGTGATTACACTCCATCGAAAAGGAGGCATTCTTCCGATGAAGAACCTGTTTGAACATACCAGCGCGTACTGGGCGAAGTATGCCTCTTATGAGTGGAGAAAGGCAGCAGATGGGAAGGAGTACCTTCTGCCCACGGCTGATGCCAAGGCCTCTGTCTACAACACCATGCCGCTTGCTGACCAACTGGTGCTGGATGCGGTCAACATTGGGCTGCTGGTGATTCATAAGTCGCCTGAAAAGAAGATTAAGGCCGCGATCCACACCTTCGTCTGCAACTACGGTCTTCTGGGCATGATGACTGCCTTTCCCACCACGCCCAATTTCGTGGAGTACGAAAAGGTCTATCTTCCGAAAAACCAGTTCATTCGGCAGGAAACCATGGACACACTGACCTACATGAAGTTTTTCTTTCCATTCAAGATGCCAGATTTCCGCAAACGCGGTATTGAATCTATTTGGAATGTGTCCGGTAGCGATCGGGATGAAGCGGCGCTGTCTCTAACCTTTAGTGATGATCCGCGCGCCAAGGCAATCTCCTTCATGCGCAGCTACGGCGAACCCTATGAGTGGCTAAAGGAAGTGTTCCTCGACTGGGCGTTCACCTTTATGTCAACATACCTGTATTACGAAGACCGGGATATCCTGGACGAGAATGGGCTGAACTTGTACCGCAAGAGCCTTGCATGTTTTGAGGGCAATGCGCCTACCTATCACCT
>JBGUSK010000083.1:0-38549 GCA_045132495.1 Christensenellales bacterium
GAAACGCTGACGCCGCCGAGCAAGTTGGGTTCGGACATCCCGCCCCGTCAGGAGGCTGCGCTGCTCAAAGGCATGAGTCTGCGCTGTGATGACCGTTACCCCGACATGCTGCAGCTGGAGCAGGCGCTGGCGGGCGTGGAGAAAAAACGAAAACCGATCCGTGCCGCTGCAGTCGGTGCAGCGTGCGCGGCATTGGTTCTGGTTGCGGGCATATTCTGGGGAAGCAGCATGAATACGGGAAATGTGCAGGATGTGCCTGCGATGAATGTGGAAAGAACGACAGAAATCCCGGAGATAAAACCGACCAGGACGCCGCAAGTGCCTGTATCCCTGCCAAGCGCCGGGCCGACGGCTGATCAGCTGAGCGAGATGAAGCAAGCGCTCGAACCGTTTCACTATGAGAAAAATGAGCATGGTATCACCATTACAGGGGTGACGGAGGCGCATGAGAAGGCCTCGGTGCTTGTCGTGCCGGAGGGAGTGACAAGTATTGGGGAGTCTGCGTTTGCAAACCGTATCAGCCTTGAGAAGATCACGCTGCCGGAAACTCTTGTCACTATTGACAGTTTTGCGTTTTACGGCTGCAAAAATCTGTCTGTGATCGCGCTGCCTCGGGGGCTGACCAGCATTGGGCGATCAGCATTTTATGGCTGCAGCAAGCTGCCGGACGTCACGCTGCCCCAGGGGCTGACCAGCATCGGCAGTTCGGCATTTTCACAGTGCAACAGCCTGACCGTCATGACTCTGCCGGAAGGCATGACCAGTATTGGTGATTGGGCGTTTTCACAAAGCAAAAACCTGGTCAGCATCATCATCCCTGATGATCTGACGGAGGTTGGAAGAAGCATTCTGTACGGCTGCCCGCTTAAAACGATCACCGGAAACCGGGACAATCCTGTTGTGCAGCAGCTGATGGAACAATTCATGCGAATAACGCTGGTGGACACGAACCCAAATACGCCCGCGCCCACCGCTGTCCCTACCCGCAAGCCCACCGCCACCCCCACGGAGAAGCCGACTGCTACGCCTACGAAAATGGTGACGCCTACGCCGACTGCTACGCCCACACAGGCGCCCACCTGGCGCGTTGGGCAGATCAAAACCTTTGGCAGCTATGAGCAGGATAACAACAAGAGCCGCAAGGAACCCATTGAGTGGCGCGTACTGAAGGTCAATGGCGATCTGGCGCTGGTGATCAGCGAGAAGATCCTGGATTGCCGGCCATACAATGAGACCAGAACGGCGGTCACATGGGAAACCAGCTCGATCCGCAAGTGGCTGAACGGCACCTTCCTTAATGCGGCCTTCACGGAGGCGGAAAAGAAGTAGATTCAGATGGTTCGTGTGCCCGCCCAGGATCATCCCTATCCCCAGGGGGACACCAGCCTGGCACGGCTGGCCAAGCTGCGCGGCAATGATACCTATGACAGGATCTTCCTCCTCAGCGCGCAGGAGGCAGTGGAACTCTTCGATTTTGACGGGGATGCCCTGGCGTATCCTACCCGGTATGCAGTGGCCCAGAAGATCGATTCCAAATCTGTGTCCAAGCCTGCTTCCTGGCTTCTGCGCCAGCCCCATAGGCAGTATCCGAACAGCGTGCCGGGGATCAATGAAGACGGGAAACTGGATTCCGGCGTTATGGTAGAACATCTGGGGAATGGTATAAGGCCTGCAATGTGGATCAGATTCCGATAAAAACAGAAAGAAATTTGGCTTTTCGCCCGCGTTTCGATGCGGGCAATTTTTAATTGCGAACGATTGATCTTTTTGGGAATAGCTATTGAAAAAAAAAAAAAAAACGTGTTAAGATACGATAAGAAAATTTGGGGAGATGTCGAAGTCGTGTCTCGAACAAATGTGTATAGAGTGAGTTCGGCGCAGTTTCTGGGAGCGCGCAGCCGGCAAGAGGATACAGTGAGCGTTTCACCCAATGAGGTCTATGGGCAAAGGGGATTGCTGATGGTGCTTGCGGACGGCATGGGCGGCATGGCCAACGGGCACCTGTTCAGCCAGCTGGTATGCGAGGAAATGCAGCGCTGCTTTTGTACCATGGAGCTCCTGCCAGACATGCAGCAGACATTGGTACAGTGCTTCGAAGCAGTTCAGCAAAGGGCTGTTGCGATGAACCGGGATGCAGAGGATGAAGGCGGCGCAACGATGGTGGCTGTGCTCATCCGGGATGAAAAATGCACGTTCCTGTCGGTGGGGGACAGTCGCCTCGCGCTGATCCGAAATGGCGGCCTGATCTGGCTGAACCGGCCTCAGGTGATGAGCACCAGGCTGGATGAAAATGTAGCGCTGGGTTATCTGCGCCAGGAGGATGTGCAGGGAAGCGCCCTTCGCGATGCGGTGACCGGTTATGTGGGCTCCAGCGCGGTGTTTGCCGCAGACGCCTGCACGGCGCCCTTTGAACTCATCCCAGGCGACAGGCTCGCTCTGATGAGCGACGGCGTTACCGGTACGCTGAACGACAAGGAACTTCTGATGTACCTGATGACGCCCTCGGATGTCACAGTCTCAGAGGTCGTTCAGGCGGTTCAGCGGAAGAAGCGCCCCGAGCAGGACAACAGCAGTATCCTGCTGGCGGTGGTTGAATAAGCAAATCTATACATCGTTTTATAAACATGAGGAGGTGCAATTCAATTTGTGGATTGGAGTGATTGTACTGGCAGCGGTGATTGCAGGCGGCGTCTTGTACGCGCTTGGACGACGCAAAAAGCGGCCTGTGCAGCAGGAAACGACTTATGAGGGCGGTGAAACCGTTACGGCGGATACTGCCCCGACAACTGAAATGTATAATGGGCCGCAGATCGCGCAGGACGGATGGCCGATCCTGCGGGTAGGCACCAGCTCCATCGTGGGCAAGCGGAAGAACCAGCAGGACGCCCTGTACTGCTCCGAATGGAAGAACCGGGCCAGCCTGGTCAACCGCGGTCTGCTGGCTGCGGTGGCGGACGGAATCGGCGGCCTCAGCAACGGCGATCTGGCCAGTGTAACAGTCGTGCAGAACATCCGCTCTTCCTTCCTGGCAGAAAGTGCGGGCAGGGAACCGGCGGAGGAGCTTCTCTATGCAGCGGCCAGTGCACATCGGGGCGTATTGGAACTGAACCGCGAAGGCAAAATGTGTGGCTCAACGCTGGTTTCGGTGCTGATCCGGAAGTGGTCGCTGTGGCTGCTGTCCATTGGTGACAGCCGGATCGCGCTGTATCGCGCCGGCGTTTTGTTGACGCTGAACCGTGAGCACATCATGAAGCGGGATACGGATGAACAGAGCGTATTCAGCGGTGCGCCCATTTCCAGCGATGCGCGCAAGGACAAGGCGCTGACCGCCTTCGTGGGCAAGGAAAACCTTCGGCAGATCGACCGGACGCTGACCCCGATGCGCCTGCTGCCAGGGGATAAGATCGTGCTCATGAGCGACGGTATTTTCGGCACCGTCAGCGAGGATGAAATGTGCGCCGCGCTGGCCTGTGCGCCCGAGGAAGCGGCGCGTAAGATAACTGCACTGGTGGAAGCAAAAAACAAGTCTGCACAGGACAATGCTTCGATCATTGTGATAGGCGTTTCAATTGCATAAGAGTTAAGGAGAGAAAACCAATGAAGAAGAGACTGGCACTGGTGATCCTGGCAATCCTGATGATGTTTACCCTGACGGCCTGCAGCAACGATCCGATCCTTGAAGCAAAGCAGAGCGTTGTGCGCATTTACACGGAGTATGCATATTACGATGCGCAGGGCTACCCGCTTTCGGGCGCCTATCTGGTGGAAGGCAAGTCAATTGTGGGGAAGATTGGTGGTGGGACTGGCTATATCGGCAGCGGCTTTGCAGTTGGCGACAATGAAAAGGAAGTTCGCTATTTTGTTACCAACCGTCATGTGGTTGAAGACGAAGTGATCAAGTACATCACAGCCGCTGAATATGAGACGGTCAAGAATGGCGGCCAGTTTTCCGCGCACACGGGCTATCTTGTTTTGCAGGACGCATACATTGTGTATGACAACAGCATGAACATGATTCGTGCAAATGTCCAGTACATGAGCGAAGATGCCGACATGGCACTGCTGTACATCCACACGCCTACGAATGTTCGCAAGCCTGCCAAGCTGCGCCCCTTTAAGGAGGGTGAGCTGAGGAATAAGCATGAAAGCGTATATGCCATAGGCTTCCCCGGAGCGGCGGATGACATCGGTATTGCCGGTGGCAACCCCAATTTGATTTCTACCATTGATCAGATGACCGTTACAACCGGTATTATCAGCGCGACGGTCAATAAGGCGGAATCATGGAGTGGAGAAGGCGAACTGATTCAAACCGATGCAGATGTTAATCCTGGTAATTCTGGCGGCCCGCTGGTGGACGCCAATGGCTATGTGCTGGGTATCAACACGTTTATTAGTCGCGCAGCCACTGGCATCAACTACGCTACCAGCATCAACGACATCATCCGCATGCTGGAGGCGCAGGGCGTGCCCTATCTGGTCGGCGGCAAGACGCTGTCTGCCCAGTCCATCGGCGTTGTGGTGCTGGCCATTCTGGTGGCTGCGGTTGCTGTGATGGTCGTGCTGACTGCGCTGAAGCAGAAGAAGCCTGTCGCAAAGCGCACGATCACCGGTACCCAGGGCGTGCTGGCTGGCCGCAGCTTCGCGGTGAAGACTGGCGCCAAGTTCACCATGGGTTCTGACGTGAAGTGCAATATCTGCGTGAAGGACGCTCGTGGAGTCAGCCGCAAGCATTGCACGGTGTCCTTTGATGGCAAGTCCGTCGTTGTGAAGGATGAAAACTCCTCCTTCGGCACTTACATTGACGGCGTGAAGATCGAAAAGGGCCAGAGCGCAGTTTGGCACCGCAATCAGAAGCTCAGCCTGGGCTCTGAGAACGAAAGCTTCATCCTGAACTGATACAGCAAGAGAACACACGACGACAGATTGAGAGGAGAAAAAAACCATGGCACGCAGGAATGAATTTTTTGACAACGACTTCAATGCGACTGTTGCATCTATCCCCGGCAAGGTGACGGAGGCTCCCCTGAATTACCAGAGGAGGGATCTGGGGTCTGAGGAACTGCCCGGTGGCCTCCTTAATATGGGAGCCACCGAGCCCATGAGCGATGAAACCGAAGAGCAGACCCAGGGCGAAACGATCATCGATGCTGGCACGAACGTGGAGAATACCCGTGCGACCGTCGGCTGGCTGATCTGCGTCAAGGGCGACCTGAAGGGCCAGGATTTCAGGCTGCACAGCGGCCATAACTATATTGGCCGTACGGTCAAGGGCGGCACGGCCTGGGATATCAGCATTCCGGACCGTAAGGTCAGCAGCAAGGGCATGGCCCGCGTGACCTATGATACCAGAAACCGCCGCTTCACCGCCGCTTCTCACGGCGCGTCTGAGAACATCACCTACTGCAACGATGAGCCGCTGGATGCGGTGTCCCGTCCGCTGGTGGCTTACGACAGGATCTCCGTTGGCGATACTGATCTGATCTTCATTCCCTTGTGCGGCGAACACTTTATCTGGGAGGAATAAAGTAGATGGAGCCTATCGCAGGCAATATCGTTCTTCCGCAGGGGACATTGCTGGATGATGGGAACATCATTTTAGGGGAGTGCCTTGGCAAGGGCGGGTTTGGCATCACATACAAGGCGTTTGATAAAACCCGCAACGCAGCGATCGTCATCAAGGAGTTTTTTCCATCCAAGATGGTCTCCCGATTGGAAGACAACAGCGTTTTTGTGCCTTTTGACAAACAATCGCTCTATCAGGAGCATCTGCGCAGCTTCTGCCGTGAAGCAAGGATCATCCATGCCTTGAAAGCGCATCCGAACATCGTGAAGGTCTTCTTTACGCTGGAGGAGAATAACACGGCATACTATGGCATGGAATACCTGCAGGGCATGGACTTGACGCACTATCTGAACCAGAACAAAAATCTGAGTTTTGAAGAGGCATATCACCTGCTGCTGCCTGTGATGGATGCACTGCAGTATGCTCACAAGCAGAACGTGCTGCACCGGGACATTTCGCCGAACAACATTTTCATGGTTCAGCGGGAAGGCCAGGAGGAATATGTACCTATTCTGATCGACTTCGGTGCAGCGCATGTGGCGCGCTCGGGCTTTACAAAAACATTCCCGCGTGCGTACAAGGTGGGATATTCGCCCTATGAGCAGGTCAGCGGAAACACGGATCGCCAGGGCCCCTGGACGGACGTGTACTCCATGTGTGCCACGCTGTATTACGCTGTTACGCATGTGATCCCGCCGGCGTCTTCGTTGATCGTGCTCAATGGCGAGAAGATCATCCGGCCCAACGAAATGGGGTTTTCCATCAAACCGGAAGTGGAAGACATCCTCATGCGCGGTATGAGCGTGGCGCCCAAGGAGCGGCCACAGAGCATCAGCGAGCTGTGGCATGAGATTCAACACGCTTTGAACCGGGACAGTAATCCCCCTGATTCTGTACCTGCTCCCGTCCCTCCTGCTCCGACGCCGCTCCCACATCCAGACCCGTCGGACACACTGTCGTTTGTTAATGGCAGCGTGCCGGGCAGAGGCGCAGCTGTAGGCGTCCTGCTGCTGGAGATGATCCTGTATTATGGGATGGCATTCCTCCTGTCGCCGGTATGGTTTATCCCAATCGGATATGCCTGCATGGCGCTGCTCAATACGCTGCTGAGCCTGTTTGGCCCGAGGGGCTCGCTGTTCATGCCTTTTTTCAGGCTGTGGATCCCGCCGGAAACATCAGGCGTGCGGCAGATCGTCCTGTATCATTTGCTCCGCTCGGTCTTCGTGCTGTCTCTGGTGGACGGTCTGGTGGCTTGGGTTCACCACAGCCTTTCTCTGTGTGAAAAGGTCGCGAAAGTAAATGTCGCCCCCTTTGAACAGACGCAGCATACGGAGACAAATGCGTCAACGTATACCAATTCGGCGCAGCTGATCTGCAATCAGGGCGATGTGGTGGGCATGGCGATGCCGCTGCTTACGGGGTCTTCCATCGGGCGTGAGCCTTCCATGGTGACATACGCGCTGAAAGGGGACTCGCATATCAGCAAGAAGCATTGCGAGTTTATCTTCCATAACAACAAGTGGTATCTGAGAGATTGCAAATCCCGCAACGGATCGATCGTAGATGGCGCAAAGGTGGAAAATGGTAATGTGGCCGTGTTGAATACGGGTTCCGTGATTCGTATTGGGCATTACACGTTTACATTTGTTAGCGAAATGAGGTAAATGACAATGAAGAAAAGAATCATCGCTGTAATTCTGGTCGTGATGATGCTGGCCGTTGGCATTGGCACCGCTGCGGCGGAAAATGAAATGCATCTGCAAAGTGTCATTTTCCAGGAGGATGGTACGCTCGATTTGGTCGTGGCTGTGCCGAGCACTGAGAATCTGCAGCCTGCTGATTTTAAGGTCGTTGCCAATAAAGAAGTGGTGGCGGCGTCGTCTGTGTATTCCATCGGCCGTTCCGATGTTGTGACCAGCTGGGTGTTCGTGCTGGACATTTCGATGAACCAGCGCTTTGAGGAGTCAAAGAACACCATTTCTGAGCTGATCAGCCTGCTGCCTGAGAAGGATCAGTTTGCCCTGATGACGGCTGGCATGAGCGCGGGTGAGCTGCGGTGGAGCAGCAACAAAACAGAGGTGAAGAACCAGGTCAAAGCCCTGGAGCGCAATGGCAAAGCGACTGCGCTGAATGCAGCAGTAGCGGAAGTGGTGGCGATGCTGGAGAATCAGTCTCCTGCGCCGGACCGTGCCTGTGTCGTGGTCATTTCAAACGGCGAAAACAACGACGTGACCGGCATGACACAGAATGAACTGGTCGAGAACATTTCCAATTCACATGTTGCGGTGTATACCCTTGCGCTGCAGAAGAGCGAGCCCAACAGCACGAAGGTCAGCAACTACGGCGCATATGCCCGTGCTGGCGAGGGCGGCGCGGAGATCATCCTGAAGAACAGCGACAAGGATGCTGCCTCTCATGCGAATCAGGTCATGCAGAATGAGCTTAACTACCGCGTGATCAAGGTTGCCAATGAAAATCTCCCGGAGGAGATCAGCAGCTTTGCGGTTTCCTTCCAGGAGGGTGCGGTTGCGCTTTCTGATGAATACCAGTTGAGCACGGTTCGTCAGCTGGCCTATGAAGCGTGGATGAACGTGCATCGTTCCCAGCAGCCGGTGGTAACTCCCGATCCGACGGGCGCTGTGACACCAACACCCAAGCCTACGCCAACACCTACACCGACACCCACTCCCGTACCTCGTTTTGATCTTGATGAGCTGATCAAGTGGCTGGAATCCAATATGGTTTATATTCTGGCTGGCCTGCTGGTCGTGCTGCTGATCCTGCTGGTTACCCTCAAGCGCGGCAAGAAGGTGACGGTTATCGACGATACGCCCGATGTGAAGCCCGATGTGAAACCGGACAAGCCTGAAGAGGATGACGATTCGGGTGTCACCGTTGTGGATACGAACTCGATCAAGCTTCTGATCAAGCTGACCCGGACAAATGACGGCAGCGTGCATGCCGTGACCATGAATGATTCGATCACGGTCGGCCGAGAGGGCGGCAAGGCGAATCTGGTGATTACTGGCGATGACAAGATGTCCCGTGTTCATGCGAAGATCAGCATGATCAGGGGTGCGATCGTGCTGGAGAATCTGTCTGAAACCAATGGTACCTATGTGAACGGCAAGAAGATTGACAGGCCTGTTCAGCTGCACCAGCAGGATGTGCTGAAGATGGGCGAAAACTATTACCAGATCAGCTGGAGCATGCAGTAACATGCCGGCTTGAGCCTGGTAGCTGTCTAACCGTTTGATGAGGATAACGATTCAGAGGGGGCTGATGGCACAATGCTGTCAGCCCTCTTTGCTTTGCAGCGGATCATCAATGTTGAAAAGCAATGGAAACTGCAGGTTTGACTGAGCGGTTTTCCTGCTGGAGGAAAGACAAAATGCAGATGGATAGCGGGAAGAAGTACTGTTTCGCATGCATGGAAGTATTGCCGGGCGGCAGCCAGCAGGTGTGCCCCCGCTGCGGACATGATAATCATCACCGCAGCAACGGCGCAGGCATGCTGAACAACTATGTTCTGCATAACCAGTATTTGACAGGCAGATGTCTTGGCCGCGGTGGATTCGGCGTGACCTATATCGGCCGTGACCTGGTGCTGGATCATGTTGTGGCGATCAAGGAGTATCTTCCCGGAGATACGACGATCCGCATGGACAATACAGCGAACGTCCAGCCGCTGAGCACGGGATTTGCCGAGGACTTCGAAAAGGGCCGAGCGAGGGCGCTTCGTGAAGGTCGGACGATGCTGGAACTGGGCGCCATGCCACGGGTAGTGCGCCTGTTCAATGCGTTCCTGGAGAACAATACGGTCTATATCGTCATGGAGTATATCCCGGGCGAAACGCTGACCCGATATGTGGAAAAGTATGAGAACAAGCGGCTGCCCTGGACGGAAGCGCATAAGCTGCTGGGGCCGCTGCTGCCCGTGCTGCACGCGATCCATCAGCAGAAGATCATCCATCGAGACATCAGTCCGGACAATATCATGATCCGGTCGGACAGCAATGAGGCGGTTCTGCTGGATTTCGGCATCTCTCGCGCGATCGAGGAAGTCGGGAAGACATCCACGAAGACCGGCACGGCGATCCTGCGGTCAGGGTATGCCCCCATTGAGCAGTACAGCCGGAGTGGTCAGCAGGATGGCCGACTGGATGAGTACGCCTTCTGTGCAACGCTGTACTACGCGCTGACGGGCGTCACGCCGCCGGACGCAACGGACTTCATCGCATACGGTGAAACGCTGACGCCGCCGAGCAAGTTGGGTTCGGACATCCCGCCCCGTCAGGAGGCTGCGCTGCTCAAAGGCATGAGTCTGCGCTGTGATGACCGTTACCCCGACATGCTGCAGCTGGAACAGGCGTTGGCGGGCGTAAAAGGCCTTCGTGCCCCCAACAAGCTGCCCCGGATCGTTGCGGTAGGCGCCATATGCGCAGCAATCGCAGTGGGTGCGGGCATATTTGTCCTCAAACCTTGGGAGAACTCTCCGGGGCCGAGTGTAGCGACGTCTGCGCCGACCACGGCAACTCCTGCGCCGACCACGCCTACACCCACGCCCACGCCTGACCCGTTCCATCAGGCGCTGTTGCCGTACCGCTATACGGAAAACGAAAACGGCTTGACAATTACTGGGTGCACTGATGAGCTCCTGAGAGCTGAGAAAATCAATGTGCCCGTAGGCGTGACGGTGATCGGTAAGGAGGCTTTCGCGGATCACATCTACCTGACTGACATCGTCCTGCCCGAAGGCCTGACCGCGATCAACATGTGGGCCTTTGCGGAATGCTATAGCTTGAGGAGCATCAACATCCCGGACAGCACGACATTCATTGATCCGCAGGCCTTTTTAGGGTGTGCCCTGCAAACTATCACCGGCAACCGGGACAACCCCGCCGTGCAGCAGCTGCTGCGGCAGTTCCCGAACGCAATGCTTGTGGACACAAACCCTGTGACACCAACACCCAAGCCTACGCCAACACCTACGCCTACACCTACACCGACACCCACACCTACACCGACACCCACGCCAACACCCACGCCTACACCCACGCCGAGTCCAACGCCTACGCTAAGCCCCTTGCAGCAGGGGTTGTTGCCCTTTACATACACGGAGGATGAGAACGGCATCACGATCACGGGCCTTGCTGAGGGCTACGAGCAGGATGCTGTGCTTGTGGTGCCGGAAGGCGTGACGGCGATTGGGGAGAATGCGTTCCTTAATTGTAAGACTCTGACGAGCATCACGTTGCCGGAAGGTGTGACCAGCATTGGCGATTATGGATTCGCATATTGCGATAACCTGTGGAGCATCACACTGCCGGAAGGCTTGACCAGCATTGGTAAAAATGCGTTTGCAGGATGTAAGCGGCTGACGAGCATTGTGCTTCCGGAAGGTCTTATCAGCATTGGCGCTTATGCTTTTGAGTATTGTGAACAGATTGGCACGGTGACAATCCCGAAATCAGTTCGTGAAGTAACTGGCAACACTTTCAGTAAGTCGTCTTTTTCGTTTGAAAAGGGTCAAGATATAAGTTATGTATTAGCGGGTGGTGAGGAACATCCATATTTCACCGTTGTAGATGGTTCTTTGTACTCTAAGGATATGTCTACGCTGATCAGGGCGAACAGAAAGTATAAAGCCTTTACTGTCCCTGACGGTGTTAAGCATATTGGCGAAGAAGCATTCTATCATAATCAGCTGTTGGGCGAAGTGAGCTTGCCGGAAGGCCTTGTCAGCATTGGAGACTATGCATTTGGTGAATGTACATGCCTTAGACTCATTTTACCGGAAGGTCTTGTAAGTATTGGGGAAAAGGCGTTTTACTGCGTGTATTCTAACTTTGGCGCGGTTCAGTTCCCGTATAGTGTAACCTATATTGGAGCAGAGGCACTTAAGGACATGGATGAAGCTCTTACTGTGTATGAAGGCTCCTATGCAGAGACATGGGCCAAAGAAAACATGTGGAAATATAAGACCATCGCTTGGTCTGGCGCGCCTGTACCCACGCCAACGCTGAGCCCTTGGGAACAGGCAATGGCCCCCTTCACCTACACGGAAGACGAGTATGGCATCACGATTACCGGTTGTTCTCTTGCCCATGAATATGATGCCGTGCTTGTCGTGCCGGAAGGCGTGACGGCGATTGGTGAGGGTGCATTTCGGTATAACAGCAGCCTGACGAGCATCACTTTGCCTGACAGCTTGATAAGCATAGGCATGGAGGCATTTGAGGCATGTGAAAACCTGACCAGTATCACGCTTCCAGAAGGTTTAACGACGATAGGAGGATATGCGTTTGAAGATAGTGGTCTTCAGAATGTTGTCATACCGGAGAGCCTGACTGAGATTGGTTGGGGGGTGTTTAGCGGATGTCCTCTTTCATCTATAGAAATTCCAGATAGCATGGGATGGAGTGAGGGAATGCAGCGACTGATTAGCCCAATCCACCCCAAAACAGTTGTTGGCAATCGGGACAATCCGCTGGTGAAATACTTATTAGTAAGAGATACGAGCGTTACTTTAGTGGATACAAATCCTGTCCCGACGGCTGCCCCTACCCCTCGGCCTGCGCTTAGTACAAAACAGAAGAAGGCACTGGAACCCTTTACCTATGTAGAGGACGAATACAGCTTAACCATTACGGGTATTGCCAAGGGACATGAAAAGGATACAGAGTTTGTGGTACCGGAAGGTGTGACTCACATTGGAGAATATGCCTTCTGCAATACAGAACTTCGTCCTTGGACAGAAATCGTCTTTGGCAAGGAGTGGCAAACAACAAAGGAATTCAGAAATAATATATACCTTCGCAAAGTGACATTGCCAAAAAGTTTGGTGAGAATTGGCGATCATGCGTTCTATGAATGCGATAAGTTGACCAGTATCGTAGTGCCAGCAGGAGTTGTAAGTATTGGTGACTCTGCGTTTTCGGGTTGCGATGCACTTGCCAGTGTTAAGCTGCCCAAGGGATTGATGATTATTGGTGAAGCAGCATTCGGTTGGTGCAAAAAGCTGACCAATGTTACGCTACCAGAAGGGTTGACCCATTTGGAAGCGGATGCGTTTTTTGCCTGCACAAAGCTTTCAAGCGTAAACCTGCCGGAAGGATTGGTTTTGATTGGCGGCGATGCGTTTTGGGCATGTGATGCGCTAAAGAGCATTACGCTACCGGATAGCTTATGCTATGTAGGGGAGGGATCATGGCACGATTATTCATCACTGAAGACTGTTAAGGGAAATAGTGCCAACCCGGCAGTGCAGACGTTCATGGAAGCATGCCCTAATGCAAAGTTGGTGCATGTTGCCCCGAAGCGTACCGCTACCCCCAAGCCTACGCGCACACCCAAGCCGACACCCACCCCTACTCCTACCCCTACTCCTACACCCAGCCCGACGCCGACGGCTACACCGAGCCCCACGCCTACCCTGAGCCCCTTGCAGCAGGCACTGGCGCCCTTCACCTATACGGAGGATGAGAACGGCATCACGATCACGGGTCTTGCCAAAGGCCACGAGAAGGATGCCGTGCTTGACGTGCCGGAAGGCGTGACGGCGATTGGGGAGAATGCGTTCTTTAATTGTAAGACTCTGACGAGCATCACGTTGCCGGAAGGCTTGAACAGTATTGGAAAATGGGCGTTTGCTCTTTGCAGCAGTCTAACGCACATCACGCTGCCAGAAGGGTTGGTCAGCATTGGCGATAATGCATTTGGGGGCTGCGATAGCCTAACGAGCATCACGTTGCCTAAAGGCTTGACTAGCATTGATCGCTATGCGTTTAATGGTTGCAGCGGGTTGACGAACATCACGCTGCCAGAAGGCTTGACCAGCATTGGCATGAACGCGTTCGGCTTCTGCGAAAGACTGATGAGCATCACGCTGCCAGAAGGCTTGAACAGTATTGGTGACCGTGCGTTTGAGTTTTGCAGAGGTCTGACGAGCATCAAGTTGCCAGAGAGTTTGACCAGCATCGGATATTATGCTTTTAGTGGATGCAATAACCTGAATAGCATTCAGGGCAACCGGGACAACCCCGCAGTGCAGGAACTGCTGAAGCAGTACCCGAATGCGAAGCTTGTGGACACGAACCCTGTGACGCCCACGCCTGCACCCACGCCTACGCCTACACCCAGCCCCACGCCCACGCCTACCCCAACCCCCACGCCGACTCCAACCCCGCGCCCTGTGGATGTGGAAGCGCTGTACCAGCTGGGAATGTCGTACGCCGACGGCGAGACGCCTGACTACGAGGCTGCTTTGGCAAATCTGGAGCAGGCAGCAGAGCTTGGTCATGTGGAAGCAATGTTTGAGCTTGGCTTAGGTTTCCATAATGGTAAATACAATGGCGGCAAGCCCGACTATGCCAAAGCGAAAGAATGGTGCCTTAAGGCTGCAGAACAAGGACATGCTACTGCCATGTTCATCCTTGGCTTTGGTTACAATGCCGGCAATTTCAATGGTGGTAATCCCGACTATGCTAAGGCGGAGGAATGGTATCTCAAGGCCGCAGAGAAAGGAAATGCCAATGCCTTGTGCAGCCTTGGCGTAGGTTACTATAACGGCAAATTCAATGGCGGCAATCCCGACTATGCCAAGGCAGAGGAATGGTATCTCAAGGCTGCAGAGAAGGAAAGTGCCGATGCCATGTACAACCTTGGCATAGGTTACGATAATGGTGAGCTTAATGGTGGCAATCCTGACTATGCTAAGGCGGAGGAATGGTACCTCAAGGCAGCAGAGCTTGGTCATGTGAAAGCAATGTTTGAGCTTGGCTTAGGTTACCAGTACGGCGATTTCAATGGCGGTAAACCTGATTATGCCAAGGCGAAGGAATGGTATATCAAGGCCGCAGAGCAGGGAAATGCTGCTGCCATGAATAATCTTGGCTGTGGTTATCAGGACGGCAGATTCAATGGCGGTAAACCCGATTATGCCAAGGCGGAGGAATGGTATCTCAAGGCAGCGGAGCAAGGACTTGCTATGGGCATGTACAACCTTGGCTGTAGTTACTATGACGGCACCTTCAACGGCGGCACACCCGACTATGCCAGGGCAGTGGAATGGTATCTCAAGGCGGTTGAACTTGGAAACGCTTATGGCATGTACTGCCTTGGCTACGGTTACCATACCGGCGACTTCAATGGCGGCAATCCCGACTATGCCAGGGCAGTGGAATGGTATCTCAAGGCGGCTGAACTTGGAGAGGATGCTGCCATGAATAACCTTGGCGATGGTTACGAGAGCGGCGACTTCAATGGCGGTAAGCCCGACTATGCCAAGGCAAAGGAATGGTATCTCAAGGCGACTGAACTTGGAAACGCTTATGCCATGTACAACCTTGGCTATGGTTACCAAGACGGATACTTAAATGACGATAAGCCCGACTATGCCAAGGCGGAGGAATGGTATCTCAAGGCTGCTGATTCGGGCCTGTCTGATGCGATGATCGATCTTGGTCTCAATTACGCCCAGGGAAACTTCAATAACGGAAAGCCGGACTATGCCAAGGCGAAAGAATGGTATCTGAAAGCCGCTGAGTTGGGGAATGCCTGGGGTATGAGCAACATCGGCGTTCTTTACGAAAAGGGCAACCTCGATCATGGCGTGCCGGATTATGCCAAGGCGGAGGAATGGTACCTCAAGGCTGCTGATTCGGGCCTGTCTGATGCGATGATCGATCTTGGCCGGAATTATGTCCAGGGGAACTTCAATAACGGAAAGCCTGACTATGCCAAGGCGAAAGAATGGTATCTGAAAGCCGCTGACTTGGGGAATCCCTGGGGCTTGTACAACCTTGGCGTCCACTACGATAACGGTAACTTCAACAACGGTACACCGGATTCTGCCAAGGCAGAGGAATGGTTCATCAAGGCTGCTGAATTAGGCTCTGAAGAAGCTGAAAATGAATTGCTCAGCCGTGGCTACACCAAGGACAGCAACAACGTTTGGCAGTCGCACGCCCAGAAAGAATCTACGGAGCTTGCGAAGGCGTTGGCTCCCTTCACTTACAGGGAAGACAAAAACGGCATCATGATCACCGGCTTTGCCAAGGGTCACGAGAAGGATACGGCGCTTGTTGTGCCGGAAGGCGTCACAGCGATTGGCGAGAAGGCCTTCTACGATTGCTCGAGCCTGACCAGCATTGTTTTGCCGGAGAGCCTGACCAGCATTGGTGCGTCTGCATTCGAGAAATGTTACTATCTTACCAGTGTTACAATGCCCAAGCGGTTGGATGATATTGGAGAGTGTGCGTTTCATAACTGCAGCCGCCTGACGAGCATCACGCTGCCGGAAGGCCTGACCAGCATTGGCCGGAGCGTGTTCTCTGGCTGCGCGAGCCTGAAGAGTATCACGCTGCCGCAGGGCTTGATCAGCCTCAGAGAGGATGCGTTCTTTGCGTGTACCAGCCTGACGAGCATTACCCTGCCGGATAGTCTGATCAGCATCGGCAGCAATGCGTTCCACAGCTGTACCGGCCTGAAGAGCATCACGCTGCCGGAGGGCCTTACCAGCTTTGGCGTTGGCGCATTTGCCTACTGCGAGAGCCTGACAAGCATCACGTTCCCGGAGAGCCTGATCAACATTGGTATTGCTGCGTTTGAACACTGTAATAGCCTGAAGAGCATCACCCTGCCGGAGAATGTTGCCGTTGTTGGGAATGCTGCGTTCTCCAATTGCTCCAAGTTGACGTCGATCACCATTGCAGATGGCGCCTTGCGGCTGGGTGACAAGCCCTTTGACAACTGCCCCATCAAAAACATTAAAGGTAATCGGGACAATCCTGCCGTGCAGCAGCTGCGGGAGGAGTTCCCCCAGGCTGCCTTCACGCACGTTGCGCCTAAGGAAACGGCCACGCCTAAGCCCACAGCCACGCCGAACTTCACGCAGCAGGGGCTGGAACCTTTCACCTACACAATAGATAAAGACGGCGGTATCACGATCACCGGCCCGGCCAAGGGCTATGAGAATGATGCTGTGCTTGTTGTACCGGAAGGCGTCACGGCGATCTCGCAGTCTGCGTTCCGGCTGTGCCGCAGCCTGACCAGCGTCAAGCTGCCCGAGGGCTTGACCAGCATTGGTGAATATGCGTTTGCAGGCTGCGATGGCCTGACGAACCTCATCCTGCCGGAGGGGCTGATCAGCATTGGGCAGAGTGCGTTCGCAGGGTGCAGCAGGCTGACAAGTGTTGCGCTGCCGGAGGGCCTGACCAGCATTGATGGATGGGCGTTCTATGGGTGTACGAGCCTGAAGGATGTTACCTGGCCGCAAAGCTTGACCAGCATTGGCAGCGCGGCGTTTGCTGAGTGTGGTTTGACGAGTCTGATACTGCCGGAAAAGATGACGACCATTGGTGAAGCTGCGTTCAGCAGGTGTACCAGCCTGAAGAGCGTCGCCCTGCCGAAGAGCGTGACCAGCATGGGCGCATCTGTGTTTGCAAAGTGCAGCAGCCTGACGAATGTCACGCTGGCGAAGGGCTTTGATTGCATTGGAAAGGAAATGTTTGCAGACTGCACCGGCCTGAAGAGCGTTGTCTTACCTGAAGGGGTAACAAGCATTAATGAGTATGCATTCCACTATTGCAGCAGCCTGGCGAAGATCACGCTGCCCAGCAGCCTGACCAGGATAGAGCATGCTGCATTCTGGGGCTGCAGCAGTTTGGCGAATGTCACGCTTCCCAGCGGCTTGACTTACATCGGCGAGTATGCGTTTGATGAGTGCAAAAAGCTGACCAGCATCACCATCCCAAAGAGCGTGACTGTTATTGAGACTGCCGCATTTTCTGAGAGCGGGCTGCAGAGCGTTAAGTTCCCCAAGGATATGCCCAGCCTCAGTTTGGGCCAGAGTGCTTTTTCTGGCTGTGCAAGCCTTGTCAAGGCAGAGCTGCCGGAATGCCTGGATCACATTGGCTTTGCCACGTTCCGCCGTTGTGAGAAGCTGAAGAGCATTACGATCCCGGGGAATGTCACCAGCATTGATCACTGTGCGTTCCAGGATTGCACAAGCTTGACGAGCTTCACCGTACCTGACAGTGTGACGGAAATCGACGATGAGGCCTTTAAGGGGTGTACGCTGAAAACCATTAAGGGCGATAAGAATAATCCTGCGGTGCAATCGCTGATGAAGGTGTTCCCCAACGCCAAGCTCACGCATGTTGCCCCCAAGCGCACAACGGCGCCTAAGGTCACTGCTGCCCCCACGCCTGCGCCGACGCCAACAGCTGCGCCGAAGTCCAAGCTGCCCATTGAATTGCAGCAGGAGCTTGCTCCCTTCACCTATACGGAAGACGCCAATGGCGTCACCATCACCGGTTTTGTAGATGGGTATAGAAATAGTAATAAGATCGTTGTGCCGGAGGGCGTGACGGCCATTGGTGATCGTGCATTTGAGAATTGCGGCATGACGAGTGTTGTGTTGCCTGAGAGCCTGACCCAAATTGGAGATAATGCATTCTATCGGTGCAGGAGCCTGAAGAGCATCGAACTGCCGGAAAACCTGGCCAGCATAGGTGACTCTGCATTTTGTGAATGTAGTAGTCTGACAGATGTTGCGCTGCCTCAGGGACTCATCAGCATTGGTGAACATGCATTTGCATACTGCACTGCCCTCAAAGTCAGTTGGCCGAAGAACCTGATCCATATCGGTGCATCGGCCTTCATGGACAGCGGCGTGACGAGTGCCGTGATACCTGACGGTGTGACCCGCATTGAACGCTGGACGTTCTATGGCTGCAAAAAGCTGAAGAGCGTTACATTGCCCCAGGGTCTTGAGCGCATTTGTGAGCTGGCATTCTGCGAATGTACGAGTCTGGAGAGCATCGCCCTGCCGGAAGGTTTGACTGGTTTGGAGCTAATGGCGTTCTCAGGTTGTAGGAAATTGAAGAGCGTCAGTATTCCGAGCAGCTTGAAAGAGGTTGAAGAAAACTCTTTCTACGATTGTTCTCTGGAGACCATTGCAGGAAGCAAGAGCCATCCCGTGGTGAAACGGCTGATGCAGCAGTGCCCGAAGGCTGTGGTGGTCAATGAACTGCCTGAGTCGGCAACGATTTCTACTCCTGTGCCTACCGTCGGCCCGACGCCGAGTCCCAGCCCAACGCCGACGATCATTCCCACAGCAACCCCCGCTCCTGCCATGAGCGCAGCGTTGCATGAGGCGCTGGCGCCCTTCACCTACACGGAAAACGAGACTGGCATCACGATCACAGGCCTTGCCAAGGGCCACGAAAATGATGCTGTGCTTGTTATACCGGAAGGGGTGACGGGAATATCGCAGTCTGCGTTCAGGGTGCGCCGCAACCTGAAGAGAGTTACCCTGCCAGAGAGCCTGACCAGTATTGGCCATGCGGCTTTCTATGGGTGCAGCAGCCTGACAAGCATCATCCTGCCAGATCGTCTGACCTACCTGGGCAGTTCTGTGTTTAATGGATGCAGCAGCCTGACAAGCGTTACGCTGCCTCAGGGAATAACACGCATATGTGAAGCAGCGTTTAGCGGGTGCGCCAAATTGAAGGATATTGCACTACCGGATAGCGTGACCAGCATTGAGGGCAGCGCATTCTCAGGGTGCAGCAGTCTGACAAGTATCGCGATGCCGGAGGGGCTTCATAATGTCGGTTACTACGCATTTTCCGGCTGTTCCAGTCTGACGAATATCCACATTCCCGATAGCTTAACCTCGTTGGGTATCGATGCATTCAGCAACTGTGCCATTCAAACCATCACCGGCAGCAGCGACAACCCCGTTGTTCAGCAGCTGCTGAAGGCATTCCCGAATGCCAAGCGGGTGGACACAAAGCCGGATGAATCGCTGAGAAGTTGGTACAATATGTATATGGATTCGTTCGTCAAGACATATGCGGCAAAATACCCAGAGCTGTTCAGCGATGTCAATATGGATGAACTGTATCAGATGTTGCTGAGCGATGTTGCCTGGGAAGAGTTCAATCAGACCTTGTCCAGCGATGTGAACTGGGCGGAGCTGGCTGGAAGCATTGACCCGTCGCTGTGGTATGGCTGGAACACATCGAATAGCGACCTTTTCTCGTGGGTGATGGATACGCCCTCCAGCGAGTCCGTGCTGCAATCATCCTCGTGGCGGGTGGGTGACCGAATCAGCTTCGGCGACTACGAGCAGGATAACAATGCCAGCCGCAGGGAAGAGATCGTGTGGCGCATATTGAAGGTGGAAGGGGACCGTGCGCTGGTGATCAGCGACAAGATCCTCGACTGTCAGAAGTACCACACCAAACCTGTCGCCGTGACGTGGGAAACCAGTTGGATTCGCGAGTGGCTGAACAAGGATTTCCTGCAAAGTGCGTTCACACCCGAGGAACGAAGCCGGATCCTGACCGTTACTGTACCTGCCCAGGAGCATCCCGAAGCGCAGGGCAATAACCAGGCCCAGCTGAAGGGGAAGAATACCCGTGACCAGATCTTCCTTCTCAATGCCCAGGAGGCGGACTCGCTCTTTGCTTCCGACGAGGCGAGGCTGGCATATCCGACCCGATATGCTGTTGCGAAAGGTATAGACTCCAACTCAACAACCAAGCCTGCCACGTGGCTTCTGCGTCAGCCACATCCCAAATATGGCGCATCTACTGCCACAATCGGTACGAAGGGTGACCTGGGCGGAGCCAACGTTTCCTTTGATCAGGCTGGTATCCGCCCTGCAATGTGGATCTTGATCCCTCAGGAAGAGAATGCGGAAGCAGAGTGAAACGCTACAGGGATGCTGGATACATCCCGTGACCCAAACGCGGCATCTTCACTCATGAGCCATCTCAGATGGGAGGAAGGATGGAAAGGCATTGTTGTCACAGGACTGGAAGAGAAATATCAGGATGACGCGGCGCTCGTGCTTCCTGAGGGATTAACCAGAGTTGGAGGCAGTGCCTTTTCTTCCTGCAGCACCATGAAGGATATCACAAGGCCTAAACAGGGAAGAACACAGGAAATACCGAAAATGCGTAGTCAGAAGCTTTTCCCTGTGGTACAATGGGGTGACAAGCGGATTACCATGAATAAAGGAAGAATAAGGTGAATGATGATGGATAATCATGTTGAAATCAAAGGCCTGTTCGAATTTCTGAAAGCTTCTCCCACTGCGTTCCATGCAGTGGATTCCCTGTGCAGCCTGCTGAAGGAGCAGGGATTCAGCCCCCTGCAGGAGTGCAAGCCCTGGGAGATCATTCCAGGCGGTAAGTATTATGTGACCCGCAATCGCTCCAGCGTCATTGCCTTTACGCTGCCCGAGGGGACGCCTGCCAGCTTCCATATCATCGCCAGCCACAGTGACTCGCCCACCTTCAAAATCAAAGAAAACGCCGAGCTCACTGTGCGCGATAAGTATGTGCAGCTGAACACCGAGCGCTATGGCGGCATGATCTTCTCCTCCTGGTTCGACCGTCCTCTGTCTGTGGCTGGCCGCGTGCTGTACAAGGATGAAAACGGCATCCACACCCGCCTGGTCAAGATCGACCGCGACCTGGTGATGATCCCCAACGTGGCTATCCACATGAATCGGGAAGTCAATAATGGCTTCAAGTACAATGCTCAGGTGGATCTGATGCCCCTGTATGGAGATATCACCGCCAAGGGCAGCTTCCGCAAGCTGATCGCAGAAGAATGCGGGATTGAAGAGGATGCCATCGTGGGGAACGATCTGTACCTCTACAACCGTATGCCTGGCACGGTTTGGGGCGCCAACAACGAGTTCATTTCCGCGCCTCAGCTGGATGACCTGGAGTGCGCCTACGCATCCGTGTGTGCGCTGAAGGATCTGCCCGACCAAGGGCATGTCAACGTCTGCTGCGTATTCGACAATGAAGAAGTGGGCAGCGGCACCAAGCAGGGCGCTGATTCCACTTTCCTCTCGGACGTGCTGGAGCGCATTGCTTATTGCCTGAACATGAACGCCGAAGCTTACCGCATGGCGCTGTCTGCCAGCTTCATGCTCTCTGCCGACAACGCCCATGCCACTCATCCCAACCACCCCGAGTACGCCGATCAGCTCAATCAGGTGGAGATGAACAAGGGCATCGTTATCAAATTCAACGCCAATCAGAAGTACACCACGGACGGCGTTTCTGCGGCGGTATTCCATCAGATCTGCAAGGATGCAGGGGTGCCTGTGCAGCACTTTGCCAATCGCTCTGATCTGCCGGGTGGCTCCACGCTGGGCAACATTTCCGGCGCGCATGTGTCCATCAACACCCTTGATATTGGCCTGGCGCAGTTGGCGATGCACTCCTGCTATGAGACCGCCGGCATGAAGGATCTGGCCTGGATGATCCAGGGCATGCATGCCTTCTATGCCAGCAGGATCACTGCCCAGGCAGATGGGGAGTATGACGCCTGATCCTTTTGAAACAAAGAAGAGTGCGCTGATGCAGCACGTACATACTCCACGCAAACCTCAAAACAAACCAATCCCCCAGAATCGCGAAGATTCCGGGGGATTTTATCGTACGCCCGACTGTTCAGCGCCGGAGCTGATTGTACGGACGCGTGCACTCGGTTGGAGCTGGGAGAGCGCGTATATTTGTGTATATCGGCAGCGTCACCGAAGGAAGAATTTGATCAGAACGGTGAAAAAGAGATGGATTATGCATTGACAAAACAAATGTGTATACTGTATAATAACATCAAGGTTGAACGTTAAACGTAGACAATTCAATACATCAATCAAGGAGGTTTGAACATGAATCGCTTCATCAAGATGGTCTCTCTGCTTCTGGCTTTGTGTCTGGTGATGGCATGTGTGCCCTTCGCAGTGGCGGAGGATGTCATCGATGCTGATCTGACTTGTACCATCACGCTGGGCAACTGGCCGCCGGATACTGCTGCTGATGCCGAGAAGGAACTGTTCGAGGGATACAAGGCCACCATGGCCAAGCAGTATCCCAACGTCACCCTGGTGCCGGATTACTACTCCTACAGTTTGAGCAACTATGTGCCCATGGCCAAGGGCCACACTGCGCCCAGCATCTTCCAGCCTCCCTTCACTGACCCCCAGCTGCTGATCAGCCAGGGTTTGGTGGGGGATGTGACTGACGCGCTGGAGAAGTTCGGCGTGCTGGATCAGTTCAGTCCCTCCTATGTGGAAATGCTGGCGGACGAGAACGGCCGCATCTACGGCCTTCCCCGTGATGGCTATGTGCTGGGTATGCACATCAACATTGATCTGTTCCGTGAAGCGGGTCTCATGACGGAGGATGGCCTGCCCATGTACCCCAAGACCCTGCAGGAAATGGCGGAATACGGCCAGATCATCAGAGAAAAGACTGGCAAGGCTGGCCTGGTGTTCCCTGCCAGCGAAACCTACGGCGGCTGGCTGTTTACCAATATTGCGTGGAACTTCGGCTGCGTGGGCGAGAATGCCTTGGAATACCAGGATGAAGACGGCCGCTGGGTCTGCAACTTCACCTCTCCTGAGTGCATTGCTGCCATGGAGTTCATGCGCGATCTGCGCTGGAAGTATGACATCCTCAATGCCGATGCTACCACCACTGACTGGGCGGGTGCTCACTCCCTGCTGGGCACTGGCGAGGCTGCCATGAACTTCGCTGCGGACGATTCTGTCGATCAGCTCACCGCCAATAAGGGCCTGCCTGTGGATTCCTTTGCGCTGATTCCCTTCCCCGCTGGCCCCGAGGGCCGCTATGCGCTGGCTGGCGGCACCTGCTACATGTTCTCTCCCGATATCACCGACGATCAGGCTGTGGCGCTGATGGCGTACCTGAAGGTGCTGGGCAAGCTGCCCTTCCTGGATGATCAGATCATCGCCGGCATGCGCGCTGATTATGCAGCCAAGCGCGACCGCGGCGCGCCCGTGCTGCCTGCCATCAGTGCCTGGACGGATGAAGAGTACAACGCTGCCAAGCAGGACATCATCAATGAATTCTGCAATGTGGATATGCGCCTGTACAACGACTTCTTCGATTCCATCTCCCAGGGTACGATCAGCCTGAAGTCTGAGGAGCCCATCTTTGCCCAGCAGCTCTACCGTGAGCTGACTGCTGTTGTCCAGCGTATGATCACCCGCGAGGGCGCTGACGTCGTGAAGGCTCTGCGCAAGGCTGAGGAATCCTTCCAGGAGTATCTGGATGACGAGTACAACGATTATCAGTAAGGCATAGACCCAACGCATACCGGCGGCGGATTTTCCCTCGCCGGTATCTTTCTCAAAATGTACTGCAAGCTGGAGGAATCTGCATGGGCAGGAATAATGGACGAGTCCCGTCGCGTGCAAAAATGGCAGAGCACGCCAAAGCATGGCTGATTATGCTTCCGAGTCTGGCCCTGATGACGTTCTTTGTATGGGAGCCCCTGTTTGAAAGTGTCCGCATGAGCCTGTACAAGACGCGCAATGTGGAACTGGTCAGGTTCATCTGGTTTGACAACTACATCAGCGTCATGAAAAAGGATGACTTCCTGCAGGCCCTGATGAACACCTTCTCCTACACCTTCTGGTCGCTGCTGATTGGCTTCCTGCTGCCGATCGTGCTGGCTGTTTTGATCGGAGAAACCCGGCGCAGCAAGGGCTTCTTCCGTACAGTGGCCTATCTGCCTAATATGCTGCCGGGCCTTGCGGTGGTTATTCTGTGGTCTTCCTTCTTTTCTGGCGGACAGACGGGTGTGCTGAATATTCTCCTCAGCGCTTTGAATATTCCACCCCAAACCTACTTGACCCGGGCGGATTTGGTCATTCCCATCATCATTTTGATTGCAACCTGGAAGGGCGCGGGCGCAACAGCGCTGATCTACATGGCGAGCATTGCCGGCATCAGCCCGGAGCTGTATGAGGCAGCCACCATCGACGGCGCGGGTGTATGGCAGAGAATCCGCCATATCATGCTGCCAGCGATCAAAAAGCTGACCGGTACGCTGCTGATATTGCAGATCATTTCCGTGTTCCAGATCATGTATGAGCCGATGGTGCTGACCAAAGGCGGCCCGGATAATGCCTCGCTTTCATTGATGCAGCTGATGTGGCAGTATGCCTTCGGCGGCTCAATGAACTACGGCAAGGCGTCCGCTGTGGCGGTGATCGTCACGCTGATCCTGCTGGTGATGACGGCAATCTATTCCTACTTCAACCGCAAGGAATCCGACTGGGATTGAGAGGAGGGTGAACGCATATGAAGAAAGCGCAGTATACCGGCGTGATCCGGGAATATGATATGCATTCCACCTCTGTAAGGGTTGGATACGGCATGATCATTCTCCTGTGCCTTGTGATGACTGTATTGGCTCTATTCCCGCTGATCTGGGTGATGCTGGCAGGATTCAAGGATCTGAAGGAGTTTATGTCCAGCACGTCGCTCCTGCCCCAGTCCTTTGCACTCGATCCCTTCATCCTTACCTGGAATCAGCTGGGCATTGCCAGGAACTACCTCAATTCGCTGATCTCCGTGGTGGGCAGCGTGGTGTGCGCCATTGTGTTCAATGGTCTGCTGGGTTATGGCCTGGGCATCCTCAAGCCCAAGGGCTATAGTATTGTCAAGAAGCTGGTGATGCTGTCTCTGCTGCTGCCCACGACCATTTCCATCGTGCCCCTGTTCATGAATATTCAGAAGCTGAACCTGGGCAATTCCTTCGTGCCGTTATGGCTTTCCTACGGCGCGAATGCCATGTATGTGATCCTGTTCGTGCAATTCTTCGAGTCCCTTCCCCAGTCCATCATTGAGGCGGGGCACATCGACGGCGCCAGTCAACTGCAGACCTTCTTCCGTATCGTGCTGCCGCTGTCTAAGCCGATCTGCGCGGTGATTGCCATCTTTGCGGTCAATGCCTCCTGGTCGGACTTCCTCCTGCCCTATCTGGTGCTGCGCGGCGCGCAGATGCAGACGGTCATGGTTCGTCTCTTCGTCTTCAGCACGGAGCAGACCGTCAATGCCGACGCCATGATGCGCTCCGTGGTGTTCTCCATGATCCCGCCGATCATTCTGTTCTTCATCTTCCAGAAGCAGCTGACGGAGAATGCTGTTTCCGTGGGCATCAAGGGCTGAGCGCCTATCCTGTTTGAATACTTGACGACTTAGGGGTGGTTCCTGTGGCAAAAGCAGCAGATGTTTATTTTGCGGTCGATCCGTGGAAGATCATTGAGAAGGGATTTGACCCGGCCTATGCCCGCGTGAGTGAATCGGTGTTTTCTCTGGCCAATGAGACCATGGGCGTCCGCGGATGCTTCGATGAGGGCGGAAGCGTGGACAGCCTGCGCGGTGCGTATGTCAATGGCGTATACGACCTGGAGCAGCTCAATCGCTCCTATCGCGGCATCATCGACAAGTCTCATTTCATGATTCCCTGTGCTGAATGGCTGATGACCCGCATTTCCCTGGACGGCGAAGTGCTGGATCTGGGCAAGGTGCAGTTCAGTGATTTTACCCGGGAGTTGGACATGCGCGCGGGTACATTGAAGCGCAGCTTCGTGTGGACGTCGGCTTCCGGAAAGTCGCTCCGGCTGACTTTCCTGCGCTTTACGCACATGGTTCACCGGGAACGGGCTTACCAGCGCATCACCTTCGAGCCGCTGAACTTCTCCGGCAGCGTGGAGTTTGCCTCCATGCTGTCCTTTGACGTGAAGCATGAGGGCCGTCAGCGGTGTTTCTGGCAGAATACCCGCGTCGAGGCGGACAGCCACCATATGCTGCTCCAGTCCCGCACAAGCCAGTCCGGGCAGGAGGTCTTTGCAGGTGCGCTGGTGGATATCGCTGCGGATGCTGCCGTCAGCATGGATGAAAAGTCTGCTGAAATTTCTGCCGTTATCGATCTGGCGCAGGGTGTGGAAACTCATGTCGACAAGCGGGTTGTGATCCTCTTTGACGGCAGTGAGGGCGATGTGCTGTGGCAAAGCGGCGCAGCAGCTCTGGCGGTCAGCGAAACGGTGAGCTTGGATGATGCTCTGGCATCTCAGCGCGCTTACTGGGAGAACTGGTGGCACACCTCTGACATTCTGATTGAGCCTGCTGACGCGGAAGATCAGTCCACAGTCGAAGCGGAGCAGCAGGGCATTCGCTTCTGCAGCTTCCAGCTGGCTCAGACCTACAACGGCGGCAGTATGCGCCATAACATCGGCGCGAAGGGCCTGACCGGTGAGGCCTACAACGGCCATGCCTTCTGGGATACCGAGGCCTGCTGTCTGCCGTTCTATCTGTTCACCAACCCCGCTGCGGCCAGGGATCTGCTGCTCTTCCGCTACAACACGCTGCCCATGGCCATCGAGCGTGCCAGAATGCTGGACTGCAAGGGTGCGTGCTATCCCATTGCCACCCTGAACGGCGACGAGGCCTGCGCTTTGTGGCAGCACGCCAGTCTGCAGCTTCAGCCAAGTACGGCGGTGGCTTATGGCATCTGGCATTATGTGCATCTGACGACAGATATGGATTTCCTCTGGCATTACGGAGCGGAGATTCTGCTTCAGGTTGCTCGCTTTATGGCCAGCCGCGTCGAAAAAAGTGGAAAAACCGGCAGATTTGGCTATTACGGCGTGATGGGCCCGGACGAGTTCCACATGATGGTCAACAACAACGCCTACACCAACTACATGGGCATGCGTACGTTGGCCTATGCGGCGGAGGTGCTGACCTGTATGCAGCGCGAGCAGCCTGGTGCCTATGCAGCCCTGGCGGAGAAAACGAGCCTCACGGAAGATGAAACCGCCTACTGGCAGCACATCGTGCAGAACATGTACATCCCGCAGGATGAAACGGGGCTGATCGAGCAGCATGACGGCTACTTTGACCTGCCCCACACGGATATCAACGCCATCCCGATGAGTGAGTTCCCGCTGTACGATCATTGGTCCTACGATCGCATTTATCGCAGCGACATGATCAAACAGCCGGATGTGCTGATGTTCCTGTATCTGTACAACTCCTCCTTCACCAAGGAGACCAAACGGATCAACTACGAGTTCTACGAGCCCCGGACGATCCATGAGTCCTCCCTGTCCCCGGCAATTCATTCCATTCTGGCTGCAGAGCTGGACAACATGGATGATGCGGTCCGATTCTTCGGCTATGCCACCCGTCTGGATCTGGACAACTACAACCGCAACACCCGCGAGGGTCTGCACACCACCAGCATTGCCATGGCTTGGATAAACATTGTGTATGGCTTTGCCGGGCTGCGCAGCGACGGGGAGCAGTTGAAGTTCGCACCCCGCCTGCCAGATCGCTGGAAGCGGCTTACCTTCTCTGTTGTGTACCGGGGGAGAGTGATCCGCATTTGCATGGAAAAGGACAGGACTTCCTTCCGTCTGGAGCAGGGCGAACCCCTTGCGCTGCTGATATATGACCAGTCCTTCACCTTGACCGAAAATGAACTGATGGTATCAAGAACTTGATAAAAGCAGATCCGCCTGCAGCCATGCGGGCGGATTTTTACATAAGGAGGCTGCATATGAGCAAGTGGACTTTATGTGGAAACCGATATGACAGGGAACAGGTCGTGACGGACGGAAATCGTTTCCTGTGTGCAAACGGATACATGGGCCTTCGCGGCGTGTTTGAAGAGGCGGACAGCTCGCTCTTCCCGGCAATCACTCTGGCGGGCGTGTATGACCAGTATCAGGATCGCTGGCGCGAGCCGGTCAATGCGCCGCATTGCCTGTATGCCAGGGTGGTGTTCAATGGCAAGGCCATGGCGATTGGGGCGGAAGAACCTGTCTCCCACAGTGCGGGGATTGATTATGGCGATGCCGTGTATCACCGGAATACGAACTTCGGGCCTGTCGCCATCCGCAGCAATCGCTTTGTCTCCATGGCGGAAACCCACCTGCTGTGCGATCTCATCGAGCTGCATTTTGCCGATGACGGCGAGCTGGCGTTGTATACCGGTATTTCTACGGACATATGGGATATCAATGGCCCGCACCTGTTTGATTACAGCTACCAGCAGGGAGAGGCGCTGCTCGTCAGTGCCATTACAGGGGAGAAGAAAATCACCGTAGCTTCCGCGCAGTGCGTGCAGACAGATTTTGCAGCCGAGGAATCCTTCGAACAAAGCAGCTCGGGGCTGTTCCGCGTGCTGCGCTGCAGGGTCAGGCAGGGTGAAAAACTGAATGCTGCCATCTTCGGGGCGGTGTATACCTCACAGGATGTGGATCATCCGGAGGTGGCGGCGCAGGCACTCTGCATAGACATGAAGGAAAAGGGCTTCGCGGAATGCATGCAGGCCCACAAGGCAGCATGGACGGTGATCAACCGCCGATCTGAAATCCAGCTGGAAGGCGATGCGGCAGCCGCGCTGGGCCTTTATGCCAGCCAGTACCACCTAAACAGCATCGCGCCACGCCATGCTGAGAATCTGTCCATTCCAGCGCGTGGATTGTCAGGGCAGACCTACAAGGGTGCGATCTTCTGGGATTCGGAAATCTTCTTCTTCCCGATGCTTGTATACACCCAGCCGGAGATTGCTCGCTCGCTCCTGCGCTACCGAATTGAAACCCTGCCCGGCGCCAATAAAAAAGCCGCGGAATATGGCTTCCGCGGAGCCTTCTATGCCTGGGAGAGTCAGGAGGGCGGCGAGGAGGGCTGCACCAACTTCAACGTCGTGGATGTGTTCACCCACCGTCCTGTTCGTACATATTTCCGGGACAAGCAGATCCACATCTCCGGCGATATTGCCTATGCTCTGCGCAGCTATTACGAGATCACGGGGGATCGCTCCCTGTTGGAGGCTGGTGGTGCGAGAGTCATTCTGGAATGTGCGCGCTTTTACATCAGCCGCGCTTGCTGTCATGCGGATAAGGCTGTGGTGGACTACCCTGACGTCATCGGCCCGGATGAGTATCACGAACGGGTGACGAACAACGCCTTTACCAACCGGATGATCCGTCACACGATGCAGAGCGCGTTGCAGCTCCGGGAAATTTTTGCAGATCGTGCGGAGTGGTTTGACGCGCTGCTCCTGGAGCTGGATTACGGAAAGGACTGGCAGCTTCTGCAAGACCTGTGCAGACGCATTTCAAAGCCCTTCATCCGTGAGGGCGTTATTGCGCAGTTTGACGGATACTTCGATCTTGAGGACTGCTCGCTGGATACCGTGCGTTCGCGCCTGTGCCATCCCCGCGAATACTGGGGAGGAGATCATGGCGTGGCAGGGACGACGCAGATCATCAAGCAGGCGGATGTCATTGCCATGCTGGCGCTGTTCCCAGAGGATTACCCTCTGGAGACTATCGCTGCCAACTGGGATTACTACGAGCCCCGCACAGAGCACGGCTCCAGCCTGTCCGCCTGCATGTATGCACTCACCGCCTGCCGCCTGGGCAAGCCGGAACTGGCGTGGGATTTGTTTATGCGCACTGCCACGATTGACATGAAGGGCGGCGGCAAGGAATGGGCAGGGGAGATCTACATCGGCGGTACCCACCCTGCCTCTAATGGCGGTGCGTGGATGATCGCGGCCCTGGGCTTTGCAGGGCTGCAAATGAAAAACGGACAGCCCGAAATCCACCCCCATTTGCCGGAGCAGATTACCAGGCTGTCCTTTCCCATCACTGCGGGAGGCAAGTGCTTGCGCGTCACCGTAACGCATGATGGCGGTGTTATTGATTCAGATTCCTGACGCTGGAGCGTTCCACCAGGTGGACGGGCAGGATGACGTGCTTCTCACCGATGGGGTCCTGCCGCACCTGGGCCAGGATCATATCCGTGGCAAGGAAACCCTTTTGCTCAGCGTCCTGGTGGATGGTGCTCAGGGCCGGGAAGGTAAGCTGGGACAGGTAATGATCGTCAAAGCCGACAATGGACTTGTCCTGCGGGATGGACAATCCGCATTCGTTCAGACCGGCCATGATGCCTGCTGCCAGAATGTCCGCAGAGGCGAAGATGCCAGTGATCTCCGGCTTCTCGCTCAACAGATGCCCCAGCTTCTTGCCCTCCTGCACGGAGATCTCCTGGGTGTAGACGAGTGAAGGATCAAAGGCCACTCCGTATTCCGCCAGCGCCCTGCGATAGCCTTGCAGGCGCATGTCGATAACACCGCCGGGCTGGATGGCGGGGGAGGCGAAAGCGATGACCCGGTGGCCGTTATCCAACAGGTGCTTGGTGGCGATGTAGCCTCCCTGCTCGTCCTCCAGGCCGATTGAGCAGATATCTGGATCATCTACATAACTGTCGATGAGCACCAGCGGCACGCCCAGCTTCTTTACCGACTCAAAGAAATCATCCGGATAAAGCCCGGTCAGGATCAGGCCGGACAGCCGCCAACTGTGGATCAGGGAGGTCAGCGCGTCCGCATTCTCCGTGGAGCGGATCATCAGGTAATAGCCCTCTGCACGGGCGCGCTGTTCAACGCTGGCCATGATGGAACTAAGAAAAGGATCGTCCACGGTGCTGCCCTGGGTTTGCGGCGTGATATGCGTGACCATGCCGATGATATAAGACTGGTCGTTGGCAAGGGAACGCGCAGTCATGCTGGGCACATAGTGCTCACGCTCAATGATCTCCCAGATCTTCTCAATCTTCTCAGCAGAGACTCGGCTCTTGCGGTTGTGCACCACGTTGGATACCGTTGTGATGCTGACGCCGGCCTCTGCGGCAATGTCCTTCAATGTGACCATAGCTATCTCCAATGAGTTTACTTGATATGTATCATCTGAGATGCAACATATAGAAATAGTATACCTGTTTTTGCCTCCAACTTCAATACCAATGGAACAAAAAAAAGATATTGAAGGCTGTCTTTCCTGCCGCACACGCTGTTTTCCAGCCCGTGCTGCGGCAGGTTTTTTGCTTTTGGGTGCCGACACAAAAAAAAGGAGGCAAGCGAGTTGCCTCCTTTGGATGACCTGTTATGAATTACTTCTGCAGCTCAGCTACGTAGTCCTTGATGGGCAGATCGCCGGGCTTGCCAGTTTCGGGCACGGTCATGCCGGCCTGGATAGTTTCGGTGTTGGTGGAATCAACAGGCGCAACAGCCTCAGAGAAGGTGATCTCGTCCAGCCAGATCTTGCAGCGCGCGAAGGCACGGATGTGGAAGGCGTTGGTCATGCCCGGGAAACCAGAGGCTTCCAGATCGATCACCAGATCCTGCCACTCGGTGGTGATGACGGGATGAGTGCCGTCAGCCAGAACCAGGTCGGAGAAGCGGGCAGCATAGAACTTGGCGTCTTCGGGATGCCAGTCCATGATCAGCTTATTCTCTTCGCCGCCTTCCTCACCCTTGATGCGGATGGTCAGGTACTTGCACCAGGAGATGCCGTCCATAGCCCACATGTTCACGGCTTCGCCCCAGTTGCCCATCCAGTCAGCGGCATGAGCGTAGTAGTCTTCTTCGCTATCGTAATCCTCAGGATCGTACTCCTTGGGACGGTAGTCGATCTTGATGGCACCGTCTTCGTTCTTGGCGCGCAGGTTGGCCCAGTTGTCCCACCAGATGTTCATGCCGTTGGGACCAAGCTCGGGCTTGGCATTGGGATCACGATCGTCGAAGTTGTCCCACAGGAAGGTCTCGCCTTCGGCAAGAGCGGGGACGGCCATGGCCAGAATCATCATGGCAGCCAGAAGGATCGAAAGAAACTTTTTCATAGGGACCTCCTTGATATTTAATTTGATAGGTTTAACGCTCAACCTATCTGTTGGTTTGATTATAGCATCCCCCGTGTCAGCTGTCAAGAGGGAATTTTGTCAAATTCGGCATTTTTTCCTCAACTTTTTCGCATGCCTCTTGCACATTTCCAGAAATGATGTATAATAGAGGCAAAGAAAGGTTGAACGCTAAACCTTTCATATCGATCAGGAGGAGAATTGCAGATGAAACGAAACCGCACGACAGTCCTCATTGCATTGCTGCTGACGCTGCTGATGGCTGCTGTACTTCCGGCAAAGGCAGAAGAGACGCCGACCCTTTTGACAATCTATGAAGGCCCCAAAACCATGAACAGCTCAAAGATTGCGTCAGTTACGGTGAATGGACATGATCTGTTCGTCTATGAGGTGATGGTGAATCATGAGCATATCTGGAACGCCAACACCCAGCCCACCCGCACGCCCATGACCTATTTCGATTTTGAAGGCAAGGTGCGCCTGGAGATCTCCATGCCCGGGCTGGAAAAGCCGGTAGAGAGCGCCAAGGTGCTGCCTTTGTCCAGCGGCGTTGAGCCTGTGGTCAAGGACGGCGTGGTCAGCTTCCTGGTGACCGAGCCCGGCCAGTATACCGTTGTATTCAACGACAATGTGAACAAAGCCATGCACATCTTCGCCAATCCCCTGGAGACGGATGTGCCGGACTTTAACGATCCTAACGTTCTGTACATTGGCCCCGGCGAATGGGTCATGGATGCGATCGCTTTGAAGGACAACCAGACCCTGTACATTTCCGGCGGTGCGGTGCTGCATTCCATCATCTCTGTGGCGGAAGCCAAGAACGTGCGTATCTGCGGCCGCGGCATCATCGACGGCAGCGATTATCCGGCGTGGAATCAGCCCGGCTCCTATGCCCGCGTGCCCATTGATCTGAACCATTCCAAGGACGTTACGGTGGAAGGCATTATCCTCGCCAATTCCAACTGCTGGAACCTCAATTCCTATTCCTCCAAGAATGTGCGCATTGACAATGTAAAGATCATCTCCGGCCGTCAGAATGGCGACGGCTTCACCTTCCAGTCCTGCACGGATCATCTGGTGACCAACTGCTTTGCCCGTACCTGGGATGACAGCCTGGTGCTGAAGAACTATTCCGGTTCCACCAAGGGCATTACCTTCCGCAACATCCAGATTTGGACCGATCTGGCCCAGTCCATGGAGATCGGCTACGAGACTGACAAGGGCTGGACGCTGGATCCGGAGATCAGCGACGTGCTGTTTGAAGACATTACCGTGCTGTACAACTTCCACAAGCCGGTCATCAGCATCCACAACAGTGACGACGCCTATGTTCATGACATCGTCTACCGCAATATTGTGGTGGAAAATGCTCTGATGCAGGGCGATAACGGCAACAACAAGGAGCTGATCGAAATGACGCTCCTCAAGTCCGGCTGGAGCACCGTCAAGGATGAATATGGCTCCATTGACAACGTGCTCATTGACGGCCTGACTGTGCTGAATACCGTCAACGGCAGGGTACCTGCCTCCCGCTTCGTCGGCCATAACGAGAAGCACCGCATCACCAATGTGACGATGCGCAACGTCACCATCAATGGCGAAAAGATGACCGATCTGAAGACCATGAAGGTCTCCGTCAACGACTACTGCGAAGCGATCACCATTGAGTAAAGGAGGACAACAATATGAAAAAACTGCTGGCAGCCATGATGGCGCTGCTTATGATGGGCGTGCCCTGCATGGGCTTATGCGAATCCTCCGATGAGATCCCGACCATTGTGACCATCGTTCCTGCGCCTGAGCAGACCAAGGCCGAGCGTCCCTCTTGCTTTCCTGATCCGACGGCGAATTACATTCCCCTGCCGGAGACGGAGAACTTTGCCCAGGGCAAGAAGGTTTTTTCCGGCGCACACACTGATGTGTATGTGAACAAAAACGTCAACGACGGAAAGACCGATACCTACTGGGAGAGCAAGGGCTGGCCGGCGGAGATGATGATCGACCTGGCTGCAGCTTACGAGGTCAAAACCGTGGCGGTGTGTCTGAATCCTTCCAGCATCTGGGAGCCTCGCATTCAGGAGATTGCCGTATGGGTCAGCCTGGACGGAGAAAACTATACCGAGGTGGCTCCTGCGGCCAAGTATCAGTTTGACCCCGCTACCGGTAACCGCATCCGCATCGATTTTGCCCCGGTGCAGGCAGCATTTGTGAAGGTCATCTTTACGATGAGCTCGGCCTCCCGCACCGGCGGTGCACAGGCGGCAGAAATCTGCGTCTATGGAGAGGAAACGGCGAAGTGAAGTATAAAGGCATGATCTTTGATCTTGACGGTGTGATCTGTTCTACGGACGAGTATCACTATCAGGCGTGGAAGACGCTGGCTGACCGACTGGGCATCCCTTTTGACCGCACGATCAACAACCGTCTGCGCGGTGTGAGCCGTATGGAGAGCCTGGAAATCATCCTGGAAAAAGCTGCGTGTGAATACACCCCGGAGGAGAAGGCTGCCTTTGCAGAGGAAAAGAACAACATCTACCGGGAACTGCTGCACCAGATGTCCACTGCAGACCTGTCCGATGATGTGCGGAATACGCTGAATGCCCTGCGTGAAAAGGGAGTACGGGTGGCGATCGGCTCTTCCAGCAAGAACACGCCCTTCATCCTGGAACGCATCGGTCTGGGGGATTTCTTCGAGGCGGTAGCGGATGGCAACTGCATCACCCATTCCAAGCCCCACCCGGAAGTATTCCTGAAAGCGGCAGCCATGCTGGGACTTACCCCAACGGAATGTCTGGTGGTGGAGGACGCACATGCCGGCGTGGAAGCTGCCGTGGCTGGAGGCTTCGACTGTGCGGCCATTGGCGATGCCTACTCCGATGAGCGCGCCAAGTGGCACCTGAATTCTTTCAAGGAGCTGAATGACAACGCATAAGTAGTCTAAGAATCAACGATGACCGCCCTTGCTGTGGTATGTACGCTGCAGCGGGGGCGGTTTCGTGGTTCTATCGTATTCTTCTGGAATTGGTGTTTCAGCCCGCGCGATACATATCCCTCATACATTTTTCCGCCCCATCCCGCAATAAAAATCCCCCGGAAACTTGCTGGATTCCGGGAGATTTTCACGTGCGCCCGACTGGATTCGAGCCCCGTGATTTTTGGAGCCAGAACTCATAAAGAGAGCGAATGTACGCATTGATGCCTTGCGGATTTGAGTCCAAATGCTTTTGTTTCAACAACGATAAAGCAGCAATGAGGCTTTTGCATTGAGCAAGTGGGGCGCAATAAATGCTTCAATGGACAATTCTTGATACCGAGGTGTGCTGGATCTCGATTCAGCTCAATCCAGGAAGAAGCTCTCCAGTGCTGCATAGCCGAGCGGAGCCACCAGTTCATTCCAGTTATCAGGCAGGCGGATTTCCATCGTGACATAGCCGCCGCCGGGCATGACCTGGAACTTGTTGCGGTCGGCATCACCTGTGACAAGGAGAGGTGTCTGGCCCTTGTTCATGGTGGCGATTGTCCAGATTTCGTTCTCGCCGACAACATCCTTCAGCCATGCGGGGACGTCAGTCAACGCAGCTTGCTCATCCTTGTCACGCCGGAGCATCCCATAATACTGCCGGAAGGAGTATTTGTCCGTCTGCTGACTGCCTGTGTTGGCATAGTAGGCCGCATAGGCGCGCATGTACAACGGGCGACGTGCTGTAGCGATCAGCGCATCCTCCAGCGCTGCCTTGCTGTGATACTTTGCTGCCAGGTCGCGGGCAACATACTCGGTGATGAACACGGTACGATAAACCTGCGGGTTTGTGTTGCCCAGCCCATTCTGCTGCTTTTCGGTGATATCCCAGGCCAGCAGCGTCATGATGATCTCCGGGTCGCTGGTGGCGGGGGTGACGTTATTGCCCCAGGTCAGGGCGGAACCAGCAGTCAGGGTGCTGGTGTTGAGGTCGTAGCCCTGCTCCACATGGTAGGGCTGCCAGCCAACCGACAGACAGGCTTCCTCATCCTCGCTGAACGTCCAGGCGGACAGGTATCCGAATGTGCCCATGCGGTTTTCCTTGACATAGTAGCCGCCAAGATTGAGCATGCAAAGGTCGATAAAGCGCCCCAGGGAACGATTCTTCTGCTCGCTGATCATGCCCTGGCCGCAGTCGATACCAAGCTGCCTTGCTAGCGGCCCATTCAGCCAGGCATAGGGTGACCAGCCGTGGGTAGATGCCAGCGGACGCCGCCACTCGCCGTTTTCCATGCATTCGGCGAAGGCCATGCAGATGGGCATGAACTCCTTGGGGACGCCTGCCATGACAGCGTTGGCCGCTACAGTGTAAGCATAGGTTCTCCGGTAGGAGGGCGGAATCGTACCGACGAGGTCTCCTGCGCTATAAGCGCAGTAGCGCAGGTATTCTTCTACTTTCTCCTGTGTAGGCGGGATGATGGGCAGACCGTCCGTCCATCCGCTGGCGGCGCAGAACTCCTGCACCTCTTCAAAGGTGCCGTCAAAGACGATCTGATCGTAGGGCAGCTCCCCAGCGTTGGCATACAGGGCGATTTCATCAGCCGTGATGGGCGTCAGCAATGCAGCTTTGACCTGGGGGCACACAACCTGCTGGGTATTGGCTTCCAGTTCTGCCTCGGTGTGGGAAGCAAAGGCACCAGGGTATTCCGCTGAACGCAGCACAGGCACGCCGCGATTGACGCCGGTGGAATGAATCTGTGCAATGAAACTGGGCGCGCCGATGCACACGCTGGGGATACCGACATACTCCGCTGCAATGGCAGATCCGGTTTCCTTCATGGTGCATAGTCCACAGCCGCAGTTGCCCGCGATGACTACATCCACGTCAAGCTCCTGCAACTTTTTCTGGAATGCACGGGTCTTCTGCGTCGTTCCGCCGACGGCAAAGGGGCCAGCATTGCCGACTTCCTCCGGCAGATAGACAGTTGCTGTGGGATATTCCGCCAGGATGCATTCCTTCAGCACGGGCATGGTTGTGGAAGCCATGAAACTGCCGCCCACCAGCGCGATGACCTTGCCATCCAGCGTATCAAGTCGGGCGGCTTGTTCAATCGTTTCCACATCGTGATAGCCCACAGGCGAAACGATGCCGTATACAGCTTCGCCCTGCGTACTGACCGTCGGAATGATACATACCTCATCAGTGCATAGTAACTCCAGAGCAGAAGCGTATGTCAATTGCACAAGCAGAATGCAGATCGTCAACATCCTTCTCATCCAGCGCATATTGCAATCCTCCGTTCATTTCTATTTATGATAAATGTTGTTGCATTTATTGTATTTCATGTACTTCGGGTTGTCAATAGAGGTATGTGATTCACCATTCAGGGAGGATTCGGATCATCAAGGCGAGGATTCTGCGCTTTAGCTGCAAAAAGCTCGCTGTATATGTATTTGCCATATTCAAATATGTATGAGTATTGTGTACAAGTTATATATTCCAGCGTCTTCCGCCAAAACAAATAAAACCGCAACCCCTTGATTTACAAGGCATTGCGGGAAGTACGCCCGACTGGATTCGAACCAGCGACCTTCAGAGTCGGAGCTCATAAAGAGAACATATGTGCGTTTGTCGGGTGCGGAAATGAATTGAATGATGCTGATTGCTTCCCGGTTACTAGCGCCTCCGGTCAGACAATTCCCATGCCCATTTCCACCAGCAGCGCCACGATGACCACCAGCGCAGAGATGATGAAGCCGTGGAGCATGGGCCGGATGCCGGCCTTCTTCATACTGGCGAAGGAGGTGTTCAGGCCGATGGCCGCCAGTGCGCAGACCATCAGGAACTTGCTGGCGGTCTTGGTGCCGCTCACCACCTGAGCCGGAATGGGGAATACGCTTGCCACGATGGACATGGCCAGGAAGCCCAGGATGAACCAGGGGAAGATCTTTTTGATGGAGAACTCCGCCTTGAGCGTGCTGCCATCCTGCTGCAGGGAGAGGGCCTCCTTGCGCTTGAGGTTCAGCTGCACAAGGGCAAACACGATCACCGTGGGAATGATCGCCAGCGTGCGGGTCAGCTTGACCATGGTGGCGAAATCGCCCGCTGCCTCGGAGAATGCATAGCCGGTAGCCACCACAGAGGAGGTATCGTTTACCGCCGTGCCCGCCCAGATGCCAAAGGCCTGATCCGTCATGCCCAGCGCCCGACCCATGATGGGAAATAGAACGATCATCGCCATATCAAACAGGAAGGTGGCGGACATGGCATAGGCGACATCGTTGTCGTCCGCGTCAATGGTGGGTGCGATGGCTGCAATGGCAGAGCCGCCGCAGATGCCCGTGCCGGCAGAGATCAGGTTGGACAGCTTCCAGTTCAGCCCCAGCGCCCTGCCGATAAAATAGCCGCCGCCAAAGCAGGTCAGCAGGGTGAAGACCATCACCGTCAGGGACATCCGGCCCA
>JBGUSK010000084.1:0-8537 GCA_045132495.1 Christensenellales bacterium
ACGATGTGCTGTACAGCATCCATCTGACCGACTGCATCGTATTCCCCCAAGGCTATGCCGCGCTGGTGCCGCTGATGGACAACGACAAGAGATTCAATGAGTTCCGGCAGTTCACCGGCCCGGTGATGATGGCTGACATCGGCAACGGCACCATGAACATCATGCGGCTGGTGAATGGCAAGCCCAATGACCAGCATTGCTGGACGGAGGTGTTGGGCGTGAATCAGTGTGTGCTGACTGCCCGCAAGCAGATGATGGATAAGTATGGCATCGACATGCCGGAGAGCGTTATTGAACAATTCCTGCGCACCGGCACAGTAAATCTGGCGCGGGAACTCCTCGACAACCTGACCGATATTGTGCGCGGCTATGTGACCGGCCTGTTTGATGCGCTGCGTGTTCATGGCTATGACGCCCGCCTGATGAAGCTCTTTGTGATGGGCGGTGGTGGCTGCCTGGTGAAGAACTTTGGCAAGTACGATCCCGGTGCTGTCATCTTTGTGGATGACCTGCACGCATCCGCCAAGGGCTATGAGTACATGGCGCAGGGCGTGATCTGGCGTAATGAGCGTATTGCCCGAAAGGCCGGTGATTGATATTGTGCGTGAAGGCTATTACCGTGAGATTCCACCTGTCGCACCCAGCAGAAAAGCAGGCGTGGGATAAGCTCAATGACCTGCGAAGTGAACGGCATCAGTCGTTCAGTCAGCTGGTTGCAGAGGCTATAAATCTCTACGGTACGGAAGGTACATCTCTGTCGCACTCGGAGAGAGACGAGCTTGTGCAGGAAATCACAGAATCGGTAGCACTCAGGCTTCAGCAGATGCTTCCGGCGTATCTCGCCGGATACTCTGCTGGAGCGAACACACCAGTTGCTATAGCTGTGCCGCAGACGAACACCGCGCCGTCGCAGGTTGCTACAATACCCACCCAACAAGAAAACGATGATGCGATGCCCGACTTTGGCGACAGCTGCATGGATTTCGACTTCATCGGCGGCTGAGTCGGCGCATCAAAATGCTGCACAATCAACGATAACTGCATCAAAATGATGCAGTCCCATCAATGAATACAACGACATCTGCATCAGAGTGGTGCTTGCTTGCATCACTCTGGTGCACCACAGGAGGACATATATGAAGATCAACATTGACGAGTTGCTGGCGAATATGCCCAAAGACGAGGATGAACTGAAGACGGTTCAGGAGAAACACCGCAAAATCCTCACCGATAACCGGGAAATGGAGAAGCAGCGGAAGGCCCGCACCCACCGGCTCTGCGAACACGGAGCCATCCTGGAGGCCTGCTTCCCTGAGACCATCCAGATGGACAGCGCCCAGTTCTCTGCTTTCATGCAGGAGCTGGCGGCTGGCCGGTGAGCATGCAAGGGGGCGTTCCGAGGGTAACCTCGGGGCGTCCCCAACAAGAATAACCACGAAGTGCGCACTGATACATACGTCGGCCCGTGAAAGCTGGCGCTTCCCCGGGCTTCGCTCGGCGATTGCAAGCAATCGCTGTCGCTCGTCATGCTGAAGCATGACCTCCACGGTCTGTCGACCAACGTATGTCGTGCGATCTGCGATGCTCTGTTGCGGACTTCGCCGCGATGGGGCAAGCCCCATACCCCAAGAATGATGCTCCCACGGGAGCTGCCATAAGGAGAAAAGAATGGACTTCTTTCATTGGACAACAAAGATTGTCTCCCGGAACAAGGGAAAATCCGCCGTCGCTGCTTCTGCCTATATCAGCGGCACGAAAATGGAAAACACATGGGATGGTGTCACCCACGACTACACCCGAAAGCAGCATGTCATCCATACAGAAGTGATGTTGCCGCCCAATGCCCCACAGGAATATGCGGATCGCAGCCTTCTTTGGAACAGCGTTGAATGGAATGAAACCAAGGCCAATGCCCAGCTCGCCCGGTCGATTGAGCTGGCGCTGCCTGCTGAGCTGAACCATGAGCAGAACATCACTCTTGTTCGGAAACTGGTGCAAGAGCTTTTTGTAGACAAGGGCATGTGTGCAGATGTAGCCTTTCATGACAAGGAGGATGGCAACCCACACGCTCACATCCTGCTGACCATGCGCCCACTGACGCCAGATGGCAAGTGGGGCGACAAGAGTCGGTTGGAGTACATCCTGGATGCTGAAGGTAATCGTATCCCTGCCAAGCAGAAAGGCCGCTGGAAAACACGAAAGGTTTGTACAACTGACTGGGATGACCGTGGTAATGCGGAACGTTGGCGTGCTGCCGCATCCGATGCTATCAATGAAGCCCTGCGTGAAGCCGGATTCGCGCAGGGCTTTGTTGATCCTCGGAGCTATGCAGATCAGGGTGTGCAGCGCATCCCCATGGTGCACGAAGGGCCGGACGCCCGTGCCATGGAGAAGCGCGGCATTCCCACGGAGGTTGGTGAAAAGAATCGGGAGATCCGTCAGCAGAACAAGCTGCTCAGTCAGCTGGAAGCGCGGCTGGCACGACTCAACGCATGGGCACAGTATGAGAAAAAGAAGGATGAACTGCTGATCACCCAAGGCGGAGACGTGTCCAGGGAGAGCCTGCGATACAAGCTTGCGGCGAACATCCTTGCCTCCAGCGTACAGCCCAACCGCAAGGATCATCGTCTGCGCGACAGCACGGGGCTTCTGTCCATCATGCATGAGTACAACATCACGGATGCTGCATCCTGTCTGGCTGCAATTCAGACGGTCAACACGAAGTTCTACGGTCTGAAAAGCAAACGGAAGGAGAATCATGATCTTTCTCTTGAGCTGAGCGTCCGGATCGAATCCTATGAAAAGTGGAAGAAATACCAGAAGCATTACCGCGCATGGGAGAAGCTACCGGAGGCAAAGCGCGGTGGATTTGAACGAAAGTATGAGTATGAGTTGCGCCAATACAGACAGGCGGCATCTGTCTTGCGTCGCTGCCAGGATGGCGGTGAGAAGATCGACTACAAAGGTTGGAAGAAAGCGCTGGACTACCTGAACAGGGAGCAGTTCATGCTGGATTACCAGCTGGAAGATATGAAGGAGGAAGTGCGTCGGTTGGAAATCGTGAAGCGGGAGTTCATTCAGGAGAATAAGAAATCGAAGCCGGATAGGTATGCACGATGAACCGTCACCCATCTATGATGTTCGTGCTTGCTATAAACCCTCCGCATGAAATACACCATGCGGAGGATTGTCAGCTTTAGCGACTGATCGTTGAACCGTTTGCTTCATACTCCATGTGGGAAGGTACCCTCCTGTGAAGTTAAAAGAGAATGTACGCATAGCAATGGCTGAAACGATCATCAGAGCCACAGATGTACCACCGAGAATCATATAATAAGAGGCAGGCAAATCTAACGAATGAGGTGTATAGGAAGCATGAGTTATAAAATCGCAGTCTGTGATGATGTTGCGGCATATCGGCAATATGTTGCTGATTTGGTTGAACATTGGGCTGAAAAGAGTAATCCTGTAAGCGAGAGTCAGCTTGGAGTATGCTTGAGAGGTGTATTGAAAGCCTTGGTCGCTGTGGAGCTGCAACTCTCCGGCGACCTTCTTCTTTTCCAACGTATCGCCAAGTGAATCGTATCCAGGACGATGTAGACCGTCTGACTGGCAGCCGTCTTGTATGTCACGATGCTGTTGTCGTACAGATCGCGGATCCTCGACTGATATTCCCCCCCTGGTGCCTGTATATGATTTGGTATGCAAAACAAGAGCTGCATTCGGGTCAATGGATCGAACCGTCTGATTTTTGAATTCTGATCCCGGCAACCTCGTGGGGACGCTGCTGATGCGGCGTCTCATTTTTTTGTAAAGATAGTTGACAAATTCCAGAAATGTATGTTATGATGCACGTGATGTAACACGTTATAGTCCACGGAACAATGCGAGCAACAGTGTGAGTTGGAAAACTGCACAGAAAGGAACGATGATGGACCAGAAAACGATCCACCGAACATCTGAGGAAAACAAGCAGCTGGTGCTGCATACGGCGGCAAGGCTATTCCTGCAGAAGGGCTACACCGCCACCGCGCTGCGGCAGATCGCCAAGGAGGCCGGGGTAAACATCGGCTCGGTGATGTACCTCTACGAGAGCAAGGAGAATATTCTTTGCGATCTGGTGTCCTTTGTGATGGGCGGGCAGTTTGCAGAGACGGAAAGGCTGCTTGCAGGCAAAACGGAGGATATGCTGCTGTTCTGGGCGGCAGAGACGACGCTGCAGCTGTACATTGCAGAAAGCAGCGAATGCATTCGCGAGCTGTACCTGGCGGCCTACTCCCATAGCAAGTCTTCGTCGCTGATCTACCAGTACATCGCGGAGAAGATGCAGGTATACTTCAAGGCGTATTATCCGGGGTACGAGTTCAAGGATTTCTACGAGCTGGAGATTGCCACGGGCGGTATCATCCGTGGGTTCATGTCCGTTCCTTGTGATATGTACTTTACCATGCAGCGTAAGGTAAAGCGTTATCTGGAAACAGCCTTTCTGGTGTACAAGGTACCGGAGCCAAAGATTCAGGAAGCCATCAACTTCGTATCACAGATCGATTTTGAAGCCGCTGCTCCGCAGGTGATAGAGCATCTGTTGGCAGCACTTGACAAGCATATGATTGGTTGATGGAGGACGGAAAAATGAAGCGTATTCTTGCGACACTCCTTACCTCGCTGCTGGTTTTCTCCTGCGCGTATGCGGTGGAGAACGGACTGTCCGATGAACTGGGTTTGACCACAGACGCCAAGCCGGCCAGCGGCTACACTGTTGAGGTCAATTCTTCCGTGTACTCCCTGCTGGATTTTGAGGACACCAGCGAATACGATAACGCCGTCCGTGGTCTGATCGATGCGCCGGAGGTGCTTGATCTGAAGGATGCAGACGGAAAGGTAGTGTGGAGTCAGGCGGCATACAGCTTCCTGAACGATTACGAGAAAGCCCCCGACACGGTAAATCCCAGCCTGTGGGAGAACACCCGCAACAACCATGCCTATGGTCTGTTTGAGGTGTGCGAGGGTATCTATCAGGTGCGCGGCTACGATATGTCCAACCTGACGGTGGTGAAGGGCGATACGGGCTGGATTCTCTTCGACCCGCTGATGAGCATAGAATGCTCTCAGGCCGCCATGCAGCTGATCGAGAAGAATCTGGGCAGCTATCCTGTCAAAGCGGTCATCATTTCCCATCCTCATGCTGACCATTTCGGCGGCATTCTGGGCGTGATGAAGGAAGAAGACGCAGCGGACGCTTCCCTGTCCATCGAGGAACAGCTGGCCAGCGGCAAGATCCCGGTTATCGTACCGGAGGGTTTTGCAGAGCACGCTATCGCTGAAAACGTGTACGCTGGCAAGGCCATGACCCGCCGCGCCAACTATCAGTATGGCGTACTGCTCACTCCCGGTGTGACCGGCAAAATGGCGCAGGGCATCGGCATGGGCCAGTCCACCGGCACGGTGTCCTACCTTGCGCCCACCTATGAGATCAAAACCACCGGAGAAACCCTCGTCATCGACGGCATCAAAATGGAATTCCAGATGACCCCCGGCACAGAGGCTCCTGCCGAAATGAACACCTGGTTCCCGCAGTTCAAGGCGCTGTGGGTGGCGGAAAACTGCACCGGCACGCTGCACAACCTGTACACCCTGCGCGGCGCTCAGGTGCGCGACGGCGCGGCTTGGGCGGGCTACATTACCGAAGCCGTTACCCGTTACGGTGCGGAGGTGGAGGTTGCCTTCCAGTCCCACAACTGGCCGCACTGGGGCAATCAGGTGGTCAATGAGTATCTGGTCAACACCGCTGCTGTGTACAAATTCATCAACGACCAGACGCTGACATATATCAACCAGGGCTATACCTCCGACGAGATCTCCAACATGATCAAGCTGCCTGAAGCGCTGGCGAAAAACTGGTACACCCGCCAGTATTACGGCACGGTGGCGCACAATTCGAAGGCTGTGTACCAGAAGTACATGGGCTGGTACGACGCGAACCCCGTGAACCTCAACCCGCTCATGCCCAGCGAGAGCGCAAAGAAGTGGGTGGAGTACCTGGGCAATGTGGACGAGGTTCTGCGCATGGCCAAGGCGGACTTCGACAAGGGTGAATATCAGTGGGTGGCAGAGATCACCAACACCATCGTCTACGCTGATCCGGCCAATGAAGCCGCCCGCCTGCTCTGTGCCGATGCACTGGAGCAGCTTGGCTATCAGGCGGAATCCGGCCCGTGGCGCAACGCTTACCTGACCGCCGCGCTGGAACTGCGCTATGGCAACCAGGCGATGAACGCCGCGCAAACAAAGAGCAACGGGTTTGTCCTGCAGATGACTGCGGAGATGATGTTCGACTACATGGGCATCCTCATGGACAAGGATGCGCTGGCAGATAAGGACTTCACCATCAACGTGACGCTGACGGATGTGAACGAGCAGCATGTGCTGCACGTGAAGAATGGCGTGCTGCTGGTGTATGAAGACGCCCAGCGCACGAATGCCGATGTTTCCCTCACTTGCCCGAAGAATGCATTGTTCTACATCCTGACCAACAATCAGCAGGGGCTGGCCGCTATTCCCATGCAAGGCAATGCGGAGCTGATCACGCTGCTGGCGCAGAGTATGAACCAGTTCCCCGTGCAGGGGATTGTGCCCTTCAATATTGTTGAACCCTAAGATGATCGGTCAGATGATACCAACCGCTGTTTTCAATCGTATATAAGCGAAGAAACAAAAAGGAGGCATCGCAATGGACGAAAAGAAAAAGATCGAACTGACGGAAGTTCAGCTGGCCGAGGTGACCGGCGGCTGCGATGACCATGATCCCAACTATTACGCGGTTATACCTCCCTGCGTCCGCTGCGCCTACAAGTATATGGAATCCGGTAAACCCTGCCCCTGCTGTGGTGCAAGCTGGCAGGAGCAGATCGGCGGTTTCTGATGTCAGATACCTGTAACAGAAACGAAAGGAGCGTTTACTATGATGGACTTCGAAAAGAAAAACAACCCGCCGAGCTGGACGAGCTGGAGATGATCAGCGGCGGCGAATATGGGGACCTGCTGAGACCGATATTGACGACTTATAAAGCCATCTGCTCCTGCGGATATCAGGAGACTGTCAAAAACGGCTGCTATGGAAGGGTTGTCTGTCCGCAATGCAATCAGTTGATCACGAATTACGAGGAAGAGTAAGGCTGTCGTTAAGCCAAATCCCGCAATAGAATCCGTAGATAAAGTAAAGGAAAGATTCGCATGACTGACAAGAAAACCAGTCCCAAACAGAATAACCTGCTGTATATCCTGATTGCCGTGGCAGTGGTCGTTATTTGCGGCTATTCCTTCCTGAACAGCGACCTCAAGCACATCGAGGATACCAACGGCCCGGAAGATTACACCCTGACGACCATCACCGATGAGAACATCATCAAGCAGGATATGGGCGCGCTGAACGTAAGCAAGTCCACCGGCCTGCTCAACGACGGCGTTACCTTCAAGTCTGACAAGTTCACCGGCGTGTACCACGTGTTCCAGACGAACTTCTTCTTTGACTCCGATTTCCTGATGGACGTGGCTGGCTTCTGGGTCAACAGCGGCAACTTCAGGATGTGCATCGTCAACGATGGAAAGATCATCGCCACTGTGGAGCCCGGTATGTTTGCCACCTGCGAGCTGTCCGACCTGAACGGTTCCTTTGAACTGGTCATCGCCGGCGAGAGTGCGGATTTTGAATTCACGCTCGACAGGTTGTTCTGTGAACAGTATGGGATCGAGGTTGGCAAATAAACGCCACGATAAGGCTGCATCAGTAACTGCAATGAAAAAACAGGAGGAATGAACCATGAAGAAGAACCTGCTTGCCCTTTTGACCGCGCTTTGTCTGATCTTTGCTGCCGCTTGTCTGGCCGAAGAGGAGGTTCAGGTTGATGTATCGTTTGAAGGCTACTCGAATGCCAGCGGCAAACTGTATGTTACCTGGACGGATAAAGCTGATGAACTCGACGGCCTCGGCCTGATCGGCACGGTGGGGCAAACCATTGGCGAAATGCTGCAGAACAACGGCGTTCTTTCTGTGGAACCCGTGCTGGAAGGCGACGTATTCGAGGGCTGGATGGAGGTCGCTGTGACTGTCACCATCGATGAATTCGGCTTCGAAGAGAATGAATACAGCCTGATTCCCGATCAGTGCTATACCACCGAAGAGCTGATGGCCCTGACCGTGCCCGAGCACAATGTGACGTATGTGGCCAAGTGGGCTGGCATTCCTGCCGAGGAATACTTTGCTCCCCATGAGAAAGAAACCATCGTGGTGCCCAGCATCACCCTGCTGAGCGGCGAAGGGAACTGGAGCGTGGCGACGGTTGAGCCCGGCCAGACCTTCGGCGAAGTGCTGGAGCTGGATACCATTGCTGCCGTCACCGCAGAAGGCAAGATCTTTGTCGGCTGGACGGTCTATGAATACAACGTGGAAAACATGGAAACCTCCGAAACCTGCGTGGAGGAGGAAGGCGTGCTGTGCTTCGAGCTTTTCGAGAACTATCATATGGTGCTGCGTGAGT
>JBGUSK010000085.1:0-3302 GCA_045132495.1 Christensenellales bacterium
CAACGCAAGAATTCGGGTGTGTTTCATAAGGAAATGCCTCCTATCGCAGTATATGGGCGCAGCCCGGTGAAACGCTGGAAAGGCGCAGCCACCCTCCTTCCCGCCCGGAAGCAGGAGAAGAGATGTCTGGTAAATTACTGAAATAGTATACCATAAATGATTTTTTTATTCAAGATATGATTATGTTGATATGCTGGGTATTCTTACCTCTTCTCTTTCCGCCTGGACTCTTTTTCTGGCTAACGAGATTCATCAGCATTTCTTTCTGCTCAGTGAAAAAACGGCGAGTTAAAGAAGTCTTTTTGTGCAGGCATCAGCTCTGGGCCCTATGGGATTCAAGTGACCCTATGTGTCGCTTTAACTGCATTCAAGTCTTACTCGCTTCCTTTACTGGTTCAAACGTGCTATTATGAATACATCACGAAAGGAGGAATCTACATGAATCTTGACACGCAAAAGATTGGCGCATACCTTCATACGCGCCGTAAGCTCGCCGGCCTCACCCAGGCGCAGCTTGGAGAGCGGGTACATGTTACAGCCCAGTCCGTCAGTAATTGGGAACGTGGTTTGCTGCTTCCGGATACCGCCACACTCCCCGACTTGGCAGAAATCCTGCAAACCACGGTGGACGCCATCCTCGCTGGCGGAGACTGTCCGCCCCGTTTTTGCCGCCGGATGACCGTCAGCCGCATCCGCGAAGCCTTGAGCTGCCTCCAGCGACTGCAGGAAATCCTGGGCAGCGAGCACTTCTTCTACCGCACAATGGTGGATGCGCTGGATAGCCGAATAAACAGCCAAATTGAGTCTGCCTTCCAAAGCGCGAGCGCAATGGATGCATATGTCTGCGAGGCTCTGCTGGCCTGCATTGACCAAGGAGATTACGTTGATCGGGATGACGTGCGCCAAACCATCACAAACGAACGCGCCGCCGGAGCTGTGCTTGCACGGCTGGATGAGATGGGCATGAAATAAGACTTGCCAATTCAGGCGGAATATGGTACTATATTAAGAAGAAATTCAGTACTATAATTGCCGGAGGATCACTGCTTTGCGCTATCATATCGACACGATCCCCGTGTGGGATGCCATCAAGCTGGACGGCGAATGCTTCCTGTGTGCCCTCAAGCGCAAAACCGAGCTGGGCGAGGTTGAGCATTATCTGGGTGCATCCGTGATGGAGCCTGATACCCGTATCCGCGTCAACAAAAATGGCTTTTGCTGCAATCATCAGCGGATGCTCTATGCGCTGGACAACCGGCTCGGTCATGCGCTGATGCTGGAAAGCCATGTGTCCGAGACGCGGGAACGTCTGGAAAAGATCGTGAAGGAGATCAAATCCGCCGCAAAAGGCGCGTCCGGTGCATCGCTGATGGACAAGCTGACCGGCAAGGCTCCCAACGCAGCCAAGCTCATGGAGGAAGCCGCTTCCTCCATGGAGGAGCTGACCACCACCTGCGTTGTATGCGATTCTATCGAGGACAACATGGGCCGCTACCTGCACACATTCTTCCATTTGTATCAGAATGACGGCGAATTCCGCAGAAAGTTTGAGGGCTGCAAGGGCGTATGCATCCCCCATGCGGCAGAGCTTCTTCGTCTGGCGGCCAGTGAGCTTCCTGCTAAGGCGCTGCCGGAGTTTGCCGCAACCATATGCAGCCTGGAAACGGAAGCCTTTGACCGCATGCAGGAGGATGTGAGCTGGTTCTGCCGTAAGTTCGACTACCGATACTACGATGAGCCGTGGTACAACAGCCGCGACGCTGTGGAACGTACTGTCAACAAGCTTCGCGGCTGGTGCGTCGGTACAGAACCCAATCCCAAGGAATAAGAACATACAACAAACTCCGCATCCATGCAGGATGCGGAGTTTTGCTTGCCATAAATCATTTTTCTTCCGCCTGGCGGAAATGCTCAGCAAGGGCCTCGGCAATGTTCCCTGCTTCCCTGGAGATCGTGCACACATGGGGCACATCATCCAGCCAAAGCACACCTTTGCGCTGGCTGGAAACGCCCTTCATGATTACCTCTGCACTGTCCGCTGTGATGGTTTCGTCCGCATGGCTCTGCACCACAAGAATGGGACAGGTCACCGCATGCAGATTGCGCCGGGCGATGTTGATCAGCCTGCTCAGGTGAGGAGCACAGCCGTTCCGGAAGCCCGGGTAGCCATAGTCATATCGTTCATCTACCGAGGCCGAACCTTCCTTGCGGGTCCTCCACCAGATCGTCGGGAAAACCGGACGAGCCAGAGCAGCCAGCCACAAAGGCAACTGCGTTCCCATAGGCGCGGAAATAGGCGCGATAGCCGTGGGCTGCATCTGTTCGCCGATGATCAGACTCAGGCAGCCGCCCATGCTCAGACCTGCCACGCTGACATGATCGCATCGCTCCTTCAATTGCAGGCAGGCGTCCTTTGCCGCATTCAGCCAATCCTCCCAGGTGCAACGGGCCATATCATCCATATCAGTGGCATGACCGGGCAGGTTGATGCCCATCACCGTGAATCCCCTTGCATGAAGCTCTTCGCCGATCAGCCGCATATGGGCAACGGTTCCGGTAAAGCCATGAATAAGCAGCACGCCGTGGCTCTTTCCGCTGCGCTTCTCCCCTTCCCACAGGAAGGGCTGACAGACCGAATCTTTGAAATTCCGTTCAGGTCTTCTCTCCATCTTTCCCGCTCCCATCAGATGCTCGCGTCAATGTCACCCCACTTGTCCAGCTCAAACGCCCAGGCGCTGCAGCCTGCACAATGCGTTCATCACCTGCAGGCGGTCCATCGGTGACAGCAGCCGCCTTTGTTTTTTCACCACTTATATTATATTGCAGTTCGATCAAGCTGTAAAGGCTCACGCCCGAATCGTGCTGCGAATGAAAACAAACGCGGCCGATTGATCATCCCTGCGCTCTCCATTGTCCGCGGCAAGAGCGGATGAGAGCAGGGATTCCGCCGCTTGCACGGGTGATTCACAGCTCAATGCGTTGAGCAGCGCTTCCTCCAGCGCCTGACAACTGCGGAAGGCGTCCTCCACGCCGTCAGTGAGAAGGATCACCGCATCGCCCGCATCCAGGCGAAGCTGACTGCCGCTCAGGTCGATGTCCTCGATGATACCAAGGGGCAACGAATCGCCGGTGACACGGCTCAATTCCCCATTGTGATACACCCAGGAGGCCGCCGCGCCCAGCTTATCCAGCGCTGCATGCCCTTTCCACAGATCAATGGTCAGCACATCTGCTGTTGCAAACCGTTCCCCGCCACTGCCAAGCAGCAGCATGCCATTGACAGCTGTCAGCGTCTGCTGTCT
>JBGUSK010000086.1:0-14196 GCA_045132495.1 Christensenellales bacterium
GCCCTCATCAAATTGCGCAGCGACGTCTCAACCGTCTTCTTCTCCGCTTCTAATGTGCGCAGAACCGGATCCTCCAGTGCTTCCTTCTCCAAGATCATCACAGCATGATCGATCAACGACGTCAGCACAACGGGTTGCAGGACATGTTGTATCGTCTCGCGGACAACAGCGATTTCGAGCGCGTCCTTGCGTTCGTTCGATTTGTTGCAGCTATGCTCGCGGCGCCTTGAGATACAGGAATAATAGTAATGGATAACCCCGGACTTCCCCGTTCCGCTACAGCCTATCATAGGTTTGCCACAGTGGCCGCAGATCAGCTTTCCGGTGAGCAGAAAATCGGTCATTGAACGCGCCCTCCCCCCATTGCTGTGCTTGTTCTTTGCGATACGCGCATTGACTCTGTAAAACAGATCCTCCGGAATCAACTGAGGGATGATGTCTGGGATCACAACGTCGCGGTATTGGTACTCCCCCAAGTACTTCCGATTGCCCCACATGTGACGCAATGACGATTTGTTAAACGGATTCCCTTTAGACGTCTTTAACCCCAGCGAATTGAAATACGCCAAGACGTCCACCTGCATCTGTCCTTCATCGATCATCTGAAAGGCACGCAGCACATGGGGGCCAGTATTGGGGTCGATGTCGTACATATGGTTCTCGTTGATTTTGAGTCCGAGAGGAGGTGCATTCATAGCGATGCCCTTGAGGGCGTTTCCATCTTGCCCGCGGCGAATCTGCTTGGAAAGATTGGCAGAGTAGTATTCATCCATGCCTTCCATCAGGGCTTCCAGAATGATGCCTTCGGGGCCGTCCGGGATGGACATGGCCGCATAATGCACCGCGACGCCGGCCTTCTTCAGGCGGTGCTTGTAGAGCGCTGCATCATACCGGTTGCGCGCAAAACGACTGGTCTGATACATGATGACAGCGGAAAACATCCCCTTCTCCGCATCCGCGATCATTTTCTGGAACTGCGGCCTGTCGTCGGTGCGGCCGCTGATGGCATAGTCGCAGTATTCTTCAACGACTTTAAAGCCATGCGCCTCCGCCCATTGCCTGCACTCGCGCAGCTGGTCTTCGATGGATGCTTCACGCTGGGAGTCGGAGGAATACCGGGCATAGATCACAGCGACCTGTGCAGGCATGCGGACAGCTTTTTCTCTTAAGGATTGAACGCGCGGCATGTGGATTCCTCCCCTCTTTCTTGATTGCCCCGGGTGTATGCCCGGGGCTTTTTTTATTTGGATGTGTTCATCTTTTTCAAGATACGATCACGTTTTCCCTGATAGTTCTCAATATCTGTTCCCTGCGTCTTATTGCGTGCAATAGCTCTGTCACACCAATTAAGGGCATCCTGATACGCTCCTCTTGATTGATACAGCATAATAAGCTTCTCGAATGCGACAATTCTTCCAAGAAAGCCTCTGCGTTCCTCCTCTTTCGTCCAAGCTGCTTTTCTGGCCTCTTTGTCGAGCTCGTCGAGGATAGAAATATCTTCATGACAATACTTCTCACATAAATCGGCATATTTCTCATATTGACGATACTTGTAGTAGAACGAGATTAAAGCTTGCCTTGCAAAGTGCTTTTCAGTAACTGACTTCGCATTTCTATACTCTGCGCAAAGGGAAGCTTCTTTGGAGGCATCGAAAACTGGCTTCGGCTTTTCTTTGACCTGCATCTTCATTACTGGCGTAGCAGGAGACGAATTGTCCTGTGATGCAGCTTGCAACTCCCCAAGGAGTCTTCGCAGCTTTTGTTCCGCCTTTGGGGAAATTCTTTCACGTTTCAAATGAAGAACTCCAACCATGTCATCTATACGCCTGTTCTGTGCAGCCTCGGTTTTCAGCTTCTGCGCCTCGCGTAATGTGGTATTCCAGACACGCTCGATCATAGCGCACTGTATGTCATCTTCGTTTTCACAGAGCCTGCGTAGGGTACGGGAGGGCACAGGGTCGCGGAAGATCACATATTCCTCAAATTGAGCAAGCTTCTGCATCGCATCAACGTATTCATCCCAGTGAGCAAAGAACTTTACCACATCCGTGCAGTTATTAACCCAATGTAGGCTGGTTCCCGCGGTCTCAAACAGTCGGTCAACGTGGTAAGCCAACTTGTCGTCTGCTTCATAAGGCAGATATGCACGCCTTCCATCATCATACGGAAAGCCGCTATACACAAAGACCTCTTCACAATGAGGGGTGGACAGTTCATACAGCATGGTGCGCAGCTTTGCATCAGATCGCTTGCAACGCTGAAGCGCAGAAACCATCGGCAGCCGTGGCCCTGAACTTTTCTTACCAAATAACGTAGCAAAGAAGCCCATTCGTTTTACCCTTCTCTCTTGTTCTCCTTAAGAAGCAAAAGCGCGTCTTTGCGGGCACGATCGTCAGCATTGCGATACGCCTGCAACATTTCATATTCCGCTTCAGAAACGAACTCCTTCACCGGGTCTCCGGTGAAGCTGACGACCTCCGACATTGGGATCCCATAATCCTGGTACAGGAAGTTTGCATCTACACCCAGCACCTTCATCAGCTCGATCAGCACAGGTTCTTTGGGAGAAGACACGCCGGTTTCGTAATTACCGATCGCACTGGTCGTTACCTGAGCTGCTTTAGCCAGATCCGCTTGCGTCATTTTGTTGCGGAGGCGGGCTTCCTTTAGACGGCTACCAATAGACATATAAATCACCTCAGCCCTATTCTAACACATAATATCAAATTTTCAAGAGGGAAATCACAAGAAATTTGAATTTTTATCTTGACATATCAAGGTCCTTGTGTTATCATCCAAAACATCAAGATTCTTGATATTTCAATCACAAGAATCAAGTTTTCTGAAAAGGAGGTGAGCAATGTGAGTATCGTCGCACAGAACGTCCGCCGCATCTTGACCGAAAAGGGCTTCAAACAGTGTGCAATCGCCGAGAAGAGTGGCATTCCCCCTCGCTCCCTGTCTGACATGCTGAATGAGCGCCGGGTCATTCGTGCAGAAACCATCCCGCTGCTAGCAAAAGCACTCGAAGTTGAACCCAACGAGTTGTTCCGCCAGTAATCTGACTGAAACCACCGAAAGGAGGCAACCCCATGCGCAAGTACCAGCGCGCGATCGCGCGCAACCTGATGCAGCTTGAAGGCATCCCTCGCTTCAACAAGCGCATCCCCGGCACCCGTTCGAGCTTCTTCTCCCTTTACTGGCGCGACTGGTGGGACAAGCTCTGCGAGCACTACTACTCCCCGCGGAAATCCCGTCGCCGCAGCCGCAAGTGGAAGAAAGGAGGCTCCCATGCCTGACAAGATCAGAATCTTCATCAAGCGCCCCGACGTCGCCGTCGAAGCCATCGAGGTACCCAACACCCTCGAAGCCCTGCAGGAGCTGGTCGGAGGGTACATCGAGGTCATCAACCTGTTCCCCAACATCGTGGTCATTGTGAACAAGGAAGGCGTCCTAAAAGACATGCCCTTCAACATGTACCTTGCCGGCCACTGGCTGCGCGGACCGGTCCTCTTCGTGGGCGTCAAGGGTGAGGACTTCACCCACGCGCCCTTCCACAACGCCAAGCAGGTGGAGAGCTTCATCCGCCGCCGCAACCGGCGGTGACTGACATGAACGCTTTAAACAAAATTCCACAGCGTACCAGCCCCGTCACGCCGGACGATCTGCCGGAGTACGTCAAGGATCAGCTGGCACGGGCGCTCATAGACGCGGCAAGGGCCTTCTACCAGGATCCGGAGAACGTCCGCAAGTTCGAGGAATGGAAGGCTCGCAAGGCCGCTGAGGCTTCTGCATGAAAGGACAAAAGAAAAGGCCGCTGACAGCTCTCACCCCGTCAGCGACCAAAAATGAATCCTCGCAAAAAGATTCATCACAACAATACCATACTTCGGAGGAAAAATCAATGAGCCAGTTTCACATTGCCATCGGCCCGACGCCGAACATCATGCGGCGCACGTCCCGCGAAGTCACCGGCGACGTCGTCCTGGGATTCGCCATCACAGTCGTGCCGGAAGGCCCTTACAGCAACCGCATCACCTGCGAGATGCTCAATGCCGGCAACTTCTTCTCCGACGCCACACTCAAGGCCTGCCTGGATACGCTGTGCACCCAGTTTGGTCAGACCAGCGTCGAGCGCGCCGTCCGCGCGTGGATCAACGAACGATGCAGCGCGGAGGTGCCGATGTGGGCGCGTACATTCTGATCACGGTTCTTGCCTTTTGGAGCGTTGTAGCCTTCTCTCTCAATGACATGCTGCTCGATGCTACATTCGACACCGCAACGCAGCTGCTCGATAACGATCGCGAACGTCTCTCGATGATCGTAACCCTGTTTGGACTTCTACTGTCCTTCCCCTACATTCTTACAATGGCTTTGATCGACTTCATTTTCAGGAGGTAAACATGAGTGACCCCATCAAGATCTCCAGCCTGCAGCTGGAAAACGTCAAGCGCGTCCGGGCCGTCGCGCTGACCCCCACAGAGAACGGCCTGACCATCCTCGGCGGCCGCAACGGCCAGGGCAAGACCTCCGTGCTGGACGGCATTGCCTGGGCGCTGGGCGGCGACCGCTACAAGCCCACCGGTGCGGCCCGGGAAGGCTCCGTCCTGCCCCCGGACATCAGGATCACCCTTTCCAACGGCCTGCTGGTGGAGCGCAAGGGCAAGAACAGCGCCCTCACCGTCACCGACCCGGAGGGCAAGCGCTACGGGCAGAAGCTCCTGGACGCCTTCGTCGGCGCGTTCGCCATTGACCTGCCCAAGTTCATGAACGCCACCGACAAGGAGAAGGCCGAGACCCTGCTCAAGGTCATCGGCGTGGGCGATCAGCTGAAGGAGCTGGAGCGCAAGTGCGAGACGGTGTACAGCCAGCGCCACGCCATCGGCCAGATCGCCAGCCAGAAGGAGGCTCACGCGAAGGAGCTGCCCTTCCATGAGGGCCTGCCGGAAGAACCAGTCAGCGCCGGCGAGCTGATCCGGCAGCAGCAGGAGATCATGCTCCGCAACGCCGAGAACGCCCGCAAGCGCGCCCGCAAGGCCGAGCTGACCCAGCAGGTGGAGAAGCTCACCCACCAACTTGCAGCCGCCCAGAAGGCCCTGGACGAGGCCCGCCGCGACCTTGCCTTCGCCGAGCGCGACGCCCTCGATCTGCACGACGAATCCACCGCCGAGCTGGAAGCCAACATCCGCGACGTGGATCTCCTCAACGCGAAGATCCGCCAAAACGCCGACCGACGCCGCGCCGAAGCAGAGGCCCGGCAGTACGACGATCAGTACAACGAGCTGACCATCGAGCTGGATCACCTCCGCGCGGACAAGCGTGCCCTGCTGGACGGCGCGCCCCTCCCCCTGCCCGGCCTGGCCGTGGAGAACGGCATCCTGACCTACAAGGGCCACCGCTGGGACTGCATGTCTGGCTCGGAGCAGCTGATCGTCGGCACGGCCATCGCCCGGGCGCTGAACCCCAACTGCGGCTTCGTGCTGCTGGACAAGCTGGAGCAGCTGGACGCCGTCACCCTGGACGCCTTCAACGTATGGCTGAAGGAGCACCAACTGCAGGCCATCGCGACCCGCGTCTCCACCGGCAGCGAGTGCACCATCATCATCGAGGACGGTGAGGCGTTGCCCACGTATCCGACGGTCTCCATGGATGCCCAGGCTATCAATCAGGCCGTAACCCCGGCCATCCCTACCCCGACCAAATGGAAAGCAGGTGAGTTTTGATGATCCTTGAACGTGGCAGGAAGTCCGCTGCCCTGAAGGTCGTCGTGTACGGCCCGGAGGGCATCGGCAAAAGCACCTTCGCCAGCATGTTCCCCCGCCCGGTGTTCATCGACACCGAGGGCAGCACCTCCCACATGGACGTGACCCGCACCCCCACGCCCCTCTCCTGGACGGAGCTGACCCGTCAGGTGGATTACTTCATCCAGAACCCGCAGGAGCTGGGCACGCTGGTCGTTGACACCGCCGACTGGGCCGAACGACTCTGTATCGAGCACGTTTGTGCCATTAAGAGAGTTTCTGGTATCGAAGACATGGACTACGGCAAGGGCTACGTCTACGTCAAAGAGGAATTTGGCCGTCTTTTGAACGAGCTGGAACGGCTGAAGAACTGCGGTGTTCATGTGGTGATAACTGCCCATGCACAAACACGCAAATTCGAGCAGCCTGAGGAAATGGGGTCTTATGACCGCTGGGAAATGAAGCTTTCAAAACAGGCTTCGCCTTTAGTGAAGGAATGGGCGGACATGATGATCTTTGCCAACTACAAAACCTTTATTGTCAACGTAGACGGTAAAGGTGCCCAGAAGGGCAAAAACAAAGCTACTGGTGGTGCGCGGGTTATGTATACCAACCATCACCCCTGCTGGGACGCGAAGAACCGCTTCGGCCTTCCGGACGAAATGCCCTTCGACTACGCGCAGATCGCGCACCTGATCACCGACCTGCAGCCGGCGCTGATCCCGGAACCCGCGCCCCAGGAAGCTCCGCCCCCGCCCATCGCAGCGCCCGCCCCCGCGCCATCCGCTCCGGCGCCGCAGCTTCCCACAGACATCCCCCCGGCCCTCGCCGCCCTGATGGCTGTCAACAACATCGTGCCCTTTGAGATCCAGGCTGTCGTCGCCCAGAAGGGCTACTACCCCGCAGATATGCCCATCGCCGCCTACGAGCCCGACTTCATTTCCGCCGTCCTCGTGGCCGCCTGGCCGCAGGTGGAAGCCGCCATCCTCAACAACCGCAAGACCGAAAAGACACCATTTTAAGGAGGACTACACATGAGCGATTACATGAACAACCAGCCCCGCGAACTCGACTGGGACAGCGAGATCGTCCAGGAGGAGATGGAACTCCCCCACCTGCCCGACGGTGATTATCCCTTCCAGATCGTCAGCCTCGAGAAGGCACGCCACCAGCCCCGCGACGGCGGCAAGCTCCCGCCCTGCAACAAGGCCATCCTGACCGTCCGGGTCACTGACCGCATGAACGGCATTTCCGTGGACATCCGCCACAACCTGTACCTGCATTCTTCGATGGAATGGCGCCTGTGCGAGTTCTTCGCCGCGATCGGCATGCGCCAGAAGGGCGAGGCGCTGCGCATGGACTGGAACCGCGTCGTCGGCGCAACCGGCCTGTGCAAGGTGAAGCAGCAGGAACGCCGCGACAATCGTGCCGCCAGCGAGATCGACCGCTTCTATCCCGCCTACGATCTGCCCGCGGGCGCTGCACCTCAGCAGGGTTACGCCCAGCCGGCCTATCAGCAGCCCGCGCAGTCCTACGCAGCCCCGGTTGCGCCCGTGATCTACGGCCAGCCTCAGCAGGGCTATGCGGCACCGCAGCAGCCCGCCGGCAATAACTTCACCCCTGGCAGGTTCTAAGTCCACATCACGGCGGATGGCGCGTCCGTCCGCCGTGTTCTATTGAATAGAACAGGAGGCCATATGCCCATCACATTACGTCCCTATCAGCAGGAAGCCCGCGAGGCCGTCCACAAAGAATGGGAGACGCGCCGCTCGACCCTGCTGGTCATCCCCACCGGCGGAGGCAAGACGATCATCTTCTCCGCCATCATCGAGGACTGCGTCCGCAAGGGCCAGCGCGTGCTGGTGCTTGCCCACCGCTCCGAGCTGCTGGATCAGGCTGCGGACAAGCTGCACAAGTCCACCGGGCTGCAGTGCGCAGTGGAAAAGGCCGAGCAGAGCTGCATCGGCTCATGGTTCAGAGTCGTGGTCGGCTCCGTGCAGACGCTGCAGCGCGAGAAGCGCCTTCAGCAGTTCGACCCGGACTTCTTCGACGTGATCATCATCGACGAAGCCCACCACGCCCTCGCCGACGGTTACCGAGTCATCCTCGACCACTTTACCGGCGCGAAGATCCTGGGCGTGACCGCCACGCCCGATCGCGGCGATATGAAGGATCTCGGTGCGGTGTTTGAATCCCTCGCCTACGAGTACACCCTGCCCCGCGCGGTCAATGAGGGCTACCTCGCCCCGATCAAGGCCGTCACCATCCCCCTGAAACTGGACATCTCCCAGGTCGGCGTGCAGTCCGGCGACTACAAGCCCGGCGAGCTGGGCACCGCACTCGACCCGTACCTCGACCAGATCGCGGAGGTCATCGCCCGGGAGTGTGCCGATCGCAAGACCGTGGTGTTCCTGCCGCTGATCGCCACCGCGCAGAAGATGCGCGACATCCTCAATCGCCACGGCATGCGCGCCGCTGAGGTCAACGGCCAGAGCGACGACCGGGCGCAAGTCCTGGCCGACTTCGACGCTGACCGCTACAACGTGCTGTGCAACGCGATGCTGCTGACCGAGGGCTGGGACTGCCCCAGCGTGGACTGCATCGTCGTCCTGCGCCCCACGAAGCAGCGCGGTCTCTACTGCCAGATGGTGGGCCGAGGCACCCGCCTCCACCCGGGCAAGGATCATCTGCTTCTGCTGGACTTCCTCTGGCACACCGAGCGCCATCAGCTCTGCCGTCCGGCGCACCTGGTCGCCAAGACCGACGACGTCGCCCGCAAGATGGTGGAGACCATGGAGGGTGCTGCAGGAAGTGCCGCCGTTGATCTGATGGCTGCTGAAGGCAAGGCTGCTCAGGACGTGGTCGCAGATCGCGAAGCAGCGCTGGCCAAGCAGCTGCACGAGATGCGCACCCGCAAGCGCAAGCTGGTCGACCCTTTGCAGTTCGAGATGTCCATCCGGGCGGAAGACCTCTCGGGCTATGTTCCGACCTTTGGCTGGGAATCCGAGCCGCCCACCGACAAGCAGCGCGAGCGTCTGGAGAAGCTGGGCCTGTTCCCGGACGAGATCGACTGCGCCGGCAAGGCTGCGAAGCTCCTGGAACGTCTGGACGCCCGCATTCAGTCCGGCCTCAGCACGCCCAAACAGATCCGCTTCCTGGAGGGCAAGGGCTTCCAGCACGTCGGCACCTGGTCGTTCGAAGCCGCCCGCAAGATGATCGACCGCATCGCCGCAAATGGCTGGCGGACGCCGATCGGTGTGACGCCCAGCAGCTATATGCCCCCACCCACATCGGCGGCACAATAAAAGCGCCCGGTAATTGCCGGACGCAAGCACTATTAAGTACAAACCTTCAAGAATCTCTTTCCCAATTCTGTTAACCATATCTCGCCATGCTGGAGCTCAACCTTTGATATATTCACAACTCGCCCCTGATTGCCCACCAGCACTTTCTTATCCTTTAAGAACAAATATTCCGGCATCTGCAAAAACTCATTATACACGCTCTTATCTGTAAAAGATTGCATGTATGAAACCTCGACCAGGCCAAGCATTGACAAACATGCCACAGTAGCACTTTGAACGGCTGCACTAAATTCTGAAGTATCAGAGACAAAGATGTTGTTAAACATCTGGAGATACCCATCGCCCTCGTAGACTTTTATTCCAACAATAGGACGTTCACTATCATTGCGAAACAATTGCAGTAGTTTTGCATCTATCGGTGACATCTGTCTAATGATTCCCGGAAATGCAGGATGCACATCGCTTGCTTTACCAGCATCGCATGCAGACGCAATCAAATTTGCGAACATCTCCCGCAGTGATTCTTCTTCGACACAGCTCTGCGAATCTGCAAGAGCATTCAGTACAACCTGTGTATTTGGCTCAATTCTATTCTCAGCCGGGATATCATTCAGTTTCTTCTCCATGTCTTTCTTGTACTTATCCAACTCAAGTGCATACTTCGCCCGCCGTTTAGCTGCAGCCTGAGATATTCCACCCATAGCAAGAAACCACAGATCACCAATGGTCGTTCCGGCATTCGTCGCCAGCGGCATGGCGAGTGCCTTCGCAGGTTCTTCAAGCGCATCTGGCAGTTCAATCTTGATCTTCTTCTCGTCCGACATACTCCATACCACCCTTTCATCGGAGGTGAATTACATGCTGCTTCTTAAATGCATAGCAGCCTTCATCAAGTATAAATTCTGGGCATTCATGGAAAACACCTGCAAAAAACTCCAGCATTCGACAATAAAATTTCACAGCAGAGGGAGGTAACCCATGGACAAATACAACCCCCTCGACCTTCTCACCCACATCGACCCGGGACGCTGCAGCTACCAGGAGTGGCTGAACGTGGGCATGGCCCTCCACGCAGAGGGCTGCACCGCCGATGACTGGGATCGCTGGAGTCAGCAAGACGTGCCCCGCTACCACGCCGGCGAGTGCCACAAGAAATGGCGTGGCTTCGGCGCCGGAAGCGGCCAGCACATCACCGGCGGCTCCCTGGTCGCCATGGCCCGTCAGCAGGGCTGGGAGCCCGCCACCCGCGACAAAGGCCACGAACTGAGCTGGGACGACACCATCCGCACCGATGACTTGGTCATCGTGGACAAGGACTTCGTGCAGCCCAAGGCCATTCATGACCCCGTTGACTGGAACCCCAAGCGCGAGCTGATCACCTACCTGGAAGCCCTGTTCGACTCCACCGACCGCGTGTCCTACGTCACCGAGACCTGGGAGAAAGATGGACGCCACATGCCCAAGAAGGGCGCCTCCGACCGCACTGCCGGCGAGCTGATCGCTGCCCTCCACCGCTGCACGGACATCTCCGACGTAATCGGCACCGTCAACGAGGAAGCCGGCGCGTGGATCCGCTTCAACCCCATGGACGGCAAGGACGTCCGCAACGACAACGTCACCGCCTTCAACTACGCCCTGGTGGAGTCCGACTCCCAGGACATCGAGAAGCAGTACGCCCTCATGCAGGAGCTGCAGCTGCCCATCGCCATGCTGGTGCATTCCGGCGGCAAGTCCCTGCACGCCATCGTGCGGGTGGACGCCGGCTCCATCGAGGAATACCGCAGCCGGGTGGATTACCTCTACACCGTCTGCCGGAAGAACGGCCTGGAAATCGACGGCCAGAACAAGAATCCCTCCCGCCTGAGCCGCATGCCCGGCGTGATCCGCAAAGGCAACAAGCAGTACATCGTCGCGCAGGACATGGGCCAGCCATCCTTCAGCGCGTGGAAGGAATACGTCGAATCGGTGAACGACGACCTGCCCGACTTCGAGAGCATGGCGGACTACTTCGACGCGCCGCCTCCCCTGGCGGACGAGCTGATCGCCGGATGCCTGCGGCAGGGCCACAAGATGCTGCTCTCCGGGCCGTCGAAGGCCGGCAAGTCCCTGGCGCTGATGGCGCTGACCATCGCGATCGCCGAGGGGCGCCCGTGGATGGGCATGCCTTGCCGGCAGGGGCGCGTGCTCTACATCAACCTGGAGCTGGACAGGGCGAGCTGCTGGCACCGCTTCAAGCAGATCTACCGCGCCCTGAGCATCACCCCGAAGGCGCTGCACAATGCCGACGTATGGAACCTGCGCGGCCACTCCCTGCCCATGGACAAGCTGGCCCCGAAGCTGATCCGGCGCGCGGCCAAGGGAAACTACACCGCCGTCATCATCGACCCGATTTACAAGATCATCACCGGCGACGAAAATTCCGCCGAGCAGATGGCCCTGTTCTGCAACCAGTTCGACCGCCTGTGCACCGAGCTGGACACCGCCGTCATCTACTGCCACCACCATTCCAAGGGCGCTCAGGGCGGCAAGCGAGCCATCGACAGATCTTCCGGCAGCGGAGTGTTCGCCCGCGACCCGGACGCGATCCTGGACATGATCGAGCTGGAGCTCTCCGACGCTGCCCTGACACACCTGAAGAACCGCGCCGCCTGGGACGAAGTCACCCGGCAGCTGGACGCGCGTCTCCCCGGTTGGCAGGACGACTTCTCTGCGGAAGATCAGCGCTCCGCCATTGCCCTGAAGCTGGCCGCCCAGCTCCGTCTGGCTCCTGCGGATTACGCCAACCTGTGCGCAGCCATCGAGCGCGCCGAGGCCGCCGCGTCGCAGAAGACCGCCTGGCGCATCGAGGCCACCCTGCGCGAGTTCCCGAAGTTCCCACCCATCGACGTGTGGCTGGACTACCCCCTGCATCAGGTGGACGACACGGGCATCCTCGCCGACCTGGCTGCCGACGCCGATCTCCCCGCGTGGAAGAAGGGCGCGAAGGCCCGCACGACCAAGGCAGCCGCCCGGAAGGACGATGGGGCCGTACGCTTCGCGGAGGCCGTCAGCGCCGCCAATATGGGCGAACCGCCGACGGTCAAGGAGCTGGCGGAGTATCTGGGCATTACCGAGCGGACATGCAGAAACCACATTAAGAGTTATGGTTTCAGAATCGACAAGAACACAGGAAAGGTCAAGTCAGCCGGAGCGTTTACCTGAGAAATGCATGGTCGATGTATATGTGGAAACGACCTTAAAAACATGGTTGACGTACATGCGGTAACAACCATGAAATTCATGGTCAGCGTATACGCGGTAACGACCACTATATTACTACGTAATATAACTGGGCTGACGTTGTCATCCCCTTGACAGGGGAAAGGGCTTTGAGATTTGCCCTTTTCCCCCATCAAGTGGGGACGACATGACCCCTACCCCTACGAAAGGAGTGAAACACACATGGCAAAATCATTCCGTATCCGTGAGACCGGCAGCCACATTCCCGGCATGCCGTCGGATACCAAGGGCAATATGATCTTCACCCCGCAGCAGGTCGAAGCCATCGACCGCGAAGAGAACCGCATCCGCGTCAGCGGCAGCGAGCAGGAGGCCATGATGGCCATGATCGCCGCCGGCAACCTGTTCACCCAGGCCGTGCCGCTGCTGGAAGCCCTCGCCAGGCACGCCGGCGTTCTGCCCCGGCTCCGGCAGTCCCTGACCATCATGCGCAAGAGCATCATCGCCATGAACATGCACATCGCCACCCGGCAGATGGGCGCGATCGCCAGCCAGATGGCGGACAGCACGATCACCATCAGCGCGAACGCCTCCGCAGCCCACGTCAACATCCCGCTGGAGGATCTGTTGCACATCTGCAACCGGGCGACGGAAACCTGCGCCTTCTCCTGCATGGTGACCCGCGACGAAAGCAAGGCCTGCCGCCTCCGCCACGCCCTCGACCTTGTCCCCGGCTGCAAGGAGGCCTCCAAGGAGATCGCCCCCCGGTACTCCGACTGCTGCCCCTACCGGGATGTACAAATGGACATTGACGACGAAAAGGAGTGATACACATGCTGAGCAACACATTGCATACCATTGTCGAAGCTGCCGTGAATGCGGAGCTGATCGACGCCAAACGTACTTACGGCGACCACTACGCCGGCCCGCATGAGGGCTATGGCGTGCTGATGGAGGAACTGCACGAAGCCACCGTCGAGCTGCGCGACCTGGACAGCGCCGTCACCGAGCAGCTGATCGAGGACGTGCACGAGGACGATCTGGGAGGCATGGTCTGTACGCTTGCAGACGTTGAGCTGACGGCCCGGCGTCTGGCCTGCGAGGCCATTCAGGTAGCAGCTGTCGCCCGGAAGATGTCCGAGACCTGCGCGGCGATGGCCTCATCCGTCACCGAGCAAGCTCGGCGCCACCTTCCCCTCAACGGGGAAGGTAAAGAAGCCGTTCCCACTGACGATACCCTTGCAAATAAGACCCCGGTGCAGCGCTTCCTGCTGGTGCTGCGCGAGCTGCTGAACGAAGGCGACTGCAAGCTGCTGGATCTGCGCGACGCCTTCCCGTCGGACTTCATTCCTGCCTGTTACATGGACTTCCACGACAGAGACCGCTTCTACCTCTACCCGCAGCGCATTTACGACAAGGTGGAAGAAGTGTTGCAGGCCCGCGGGCTTTCGCTGGAAGTCAGTCCCAGGGAGCTATGGAGGCTCCTGTGCGAAAAAAGGTTTCTGCAACCTGACCATGACAACAACCCTTGCAAGGGCAAAAATATCCGCGGCAAGACGCAACGGCTGCTGTGGATCTCCAAGCAGGTCGTGAGGGAGGCGGATGGACGTGGCTGAGCAGAGGCTGATTGACGCGAATGTACTGGAGATCATACTGAAATCGCAGGCTGACGTCGTTGCCCTTTGCGAACGACCTGAGATCGCAGGAGGGTTCTTGCAAGCTCTTGATCTTGTTAAGAAGGCCCCCACGGTGGACGCTGTTCCGGTGGTGCATGCAGAAAACGTAACACCAACGCATTCAACTGATATGTTTGTGTGCGGAAACTGCGGTTTTACATGTGAAATCACAAAGTTGATATATGAGGATGAAGACCATCCAGAAGTCGGAATCCCTATTGCATTTGAGTACGACTGCAAATACTGCCCGGATTG
>JBGUSK010000087.1:0-2678 GCA_045132495.1 Christensenellales bacterium
AAATATTATACCACATGCGCCGGGGCTGGTCAATGAGCAAGTTGGCCAGCCCCGTGATTTCTGATCATCAAATCTCAAACACTGCACCGGTGCTGAGGCGGTTCAGACGTTCGCCCATGTGGACTTTCAGCGCGTCGTACTGCTTTTCGCCTGTGCAGTGGCCGGTGTAATACACGGTTTCCTGCTTCAGCAGCTCCATCGCGGTGAATTTCAGGCGGGTGGCTTCCTTTTCCGGGTCGAGCTTCATCAGGTGGAAGCCGCCGATGAATACATCCGGCGCAAACCATGTTTTCAGATTCATCACGCCGCGGTGACTGCAGCCGCTGACGATGATGCGCCGCTCGCCCTCCCGAATGAGCAGGTACATTTCATGCCGGAAATCGTCCGCCTCCAGCTGATCCTTGCGTTTGACCTGCATACCATAGGCGTCGGTGTAGTAGACCTGGGGAAAGTTGGGACAGCTGTGCAGACTGAGGGTGTCAGAAAGGGTCAGGTTGTCGCGCACGAAGGTGATCTGCTCGGAATTGAGCAGCTCCCAATCCAGGCCGATAAACTTCTCCTCGCCGTTGTAGTAGTCGCCGAACGCATGGCGGCTGACGTACACCTTGGCATGGTCGTTGATTTCCAGGAATCGCTTGAGGCCGCCGCCGTGGTCATAGTGACCGTGGCTGAGAATGCAGACGTCAACCTGACTGAGGTCGACACCAAGCTTCTCTGCGTTGTCGGCAAAAGCGCCAGTCTGGCCCGCATCAAAGAGGATACGCTGGCCGTTTGCTTCGATGTACAGGCTCAGGCCGTGCTCGCAGGTGAGATCATCGCGGCAGGTGGTATTTTCCATCAGAACAGTAAGCTTCATAAGGGTGCTCCTCTTGCATTATTCTTCATTGGATGAGGGCAGTGCGCCATCCATCCCGGCAGATTCAACCTGGCCCAGGTGTCGCTGGATGGTGCGGGTCTTCACAAACGCGCTGTCGATGGACTCGCTCGCCTGGCGGAGGCGCAATTGCGTCTTTTCCAGCACGTCGGAGAAAGCGCCGAAGTCTGCCTTCACGGTTCCCAGCAGCTTCCAGACTTCGCCGGAGCGCTTCTCGATCGCCAGTGTGCGGAAGCCCATTTGCAGCGCATTCAGCAGCGCGGAGAAGGTGCTCGGCCCCGCGATGACCACCCGCTGCTCCCGCTGGATCAAGTCCACCAGATCGGCTTGCTGCACGATCTCGGCGTACAGGCCCTCCACGGGCAGGAACATGACGGCAAAATCCGTGGTGTGGGGCGGAGCGATGTACTTCGACGCGATGCGCCGGGCTTCGGTGCGGATCTGCTGCATCAGGGCCTTGCGGGCCGCGTCCACAGCGGGGGCGTCAGCGGAGGTGGAGGCCTCCTGCAAGCGAGCGTAGTCCTCCATGGGGAACTTGCTGTCGATGGGCAGATATACCACATCGCTCTCCTTGCCGGGCAGGCGGACGGCAAACTCCACCCGCTCCTGGCTGCCAGGGACGACAACGACATTCTCGGCATACTGATCAGGCGTGAGGACTGCGGACAAAAGATTTGCCAGCTGCATTTCGCCCCAGATGCCGCGGGTTTTGACGTTGGTCAGCACCCGCTTCAGGTCGCCCACGCCGGTGGCGAGGTTCTGCATCTCGCCCAGACCCTTGTAGACCTGCTCCAGCCGTTGGCTGACCAGCGAGAAGGACTCATTCAGCCGCTTGTCAAGGCTCTGAGTTAGACGTTCATCCATGGATCTGCGCATTTCCGTCAGCTGGCGGGTGTTTTCCTGACGCAGGTTTTCCATGCCCTCAGCGGTGGATTTTCGCACCTGTTCCATGCGGACGTCCAGCTGGGCGAGGGTCTCATTCACCCCGGTGGACATCTGTCCGATGCGTTCCTCCTGATTCCGTGTGGAGAGCAGAAGCTGGCGTTGCATGCTCTCCAGCAGGGCGGTCTGCCCCTGGCCCATGTGGGACATGGACGCGGTGATGCGGTCACCGGTCTGCTGCAGGGTGGACAGGTTGTCCGCTCGCTGAGCGTCCAGCTCGTCAAACACCTCGCAGCCGAATTGCTGGAGATAGTCCGCGATGCGGCGATTTTGCTGATCCTGCGTCTGCGTCAGATTGCGCTGGCGGACGATCACCACGATCAGCAGCGCCACCGCGACTGCCAGCAGCGCGAGGATGGCAATCAATAAGTATTCGGTCATATGAACTCCTGTATGGCAAAAAAGCACACCGAAAAAGGGTGTGCTTATGGGGTTTACAATTCGCGTCTTCCTTCCATCGCCTTGGACAGCGTGACTTCGTCCGCGTACTCCAGGTCGCTGCCGACGGGTACGCCGTGGGCGATGCGGGTGCATTTGACGCCCATGGGCTTCAATATGCGGGCGATGTAGGTCGCCGTGGCTTCGCCCTCGATATCCGGATTGGTGGCGAGGATGACCTCCTCGACCTCTTCGGAGCCGATGCGGGCGATCAGCTCCTTGATGCGGATGTCATTCGGGCCCACGCCGTCCATGGGGGACAGGGTGCCATGGAGGACATGGTACAGACCGTGGTAATCGTGCATGCGCTCCACAGCCGCCACATCGCGGGGATCGCGCACGACGCAGATCTGCCCGTTGTGCCGCTCCTGATTGGCGCAGATGCCGCATAGCTCGTCCGAGGCGTAATTGCCGCATTTCTCGC
>JBGUSK010000088.1:0-5862 GCA_045132495.1 Christensenellales bacterium
GAAGAGGTGGCCCCTGCGCAACTCACTTCGCTCAGCCGCTGATCTGCGCCTCGACCAGTCTGCCCTTGCAGTAGCGTTCACGCAGCACCGGCTTTTCGATCTTGCCGGTAGGATTGCGGGGCACCTTGTCGAAGATGACCTTGCGGGGACGCTTGTAGCGGGGCATGCCCTCGCAGAAGGCATTGATCTCCTCCTCGATGCATTCCATGCCTTCCTTGATCTCGACGATCGCCGCAGCGATCTCGCCCAGGCGCGGATGGGGCAGGCCGATGACTGCCACGTCCTTGATCTTGTCGAAGCGGCGCATGAAGTTCTCGATCTCCACGGGGTAAAGGTTCTCGCCGCCGGAGATGACCACATCTTTTTTGCGGTCCACGAGGTAGATGAAGCCGTCCTCGTCCATCATGGCCATGTCGCCGGTATAGAGCCAGCCATCCTTGAGGACTTCCGCGCTGGCCTCTTCGTTTTTGTAGTAGCAGAGCATCACACCGTCACCGCGGACGAGCAGTTCGCCCACATCGCCCTGCTTGACCTCTGCGCCGTCATTGCCGACGATTTTGGCCTCCCACTTGTAGCCAGGCTTGCCGATAGCGCCCACCTTGTGGACATTTTCCACACCCAGATGCACGCAGCCGGGGCCGATGGACTCGGACAGGCCGTAGTTGGTGTCGTACTGGTGATGGGGGAAGACCTTCAGCCAGCGGCCCACCAGGCTCGGCGGGACGGGCTGGGCGCCAATGTGCATCAGCCGCCACTGGTCGAGGTAATAGTGCTCCAGATCCACGCGGCCCGCATCAATGGCGTCCAGCAGATCCTGGGCCCACGGCACCAACAGCCACACGATGGTGCAGCGTTCCTCGGTCACCGCACGCAGGATCCACTCTGGCTTCACGCCCCGCAGCAGCACCGCCTTACTGGCGGAATACAGGCTGCCGAACCAGTGCATCTTCGCGCCGGTATGATACAGCGGTGGGATGCAGAGGAACACATCGTCCTTCTGCTGGCCATGGTGATTCTGCTCTACCTCGCAGGAATATGCCAGCGCGCGATGGTTATGCAGGATGGCCTTGGGGAAGCCGGTGGTGCCGGAGGAGAAATAGATCGCGGCGTAATCCTGTTCCGTCAGGGCCACAGGCGGCGCGCTGGTGGAGCAGAAGCCCATCAGGCGGATGCAGTCCTCGGTATAAACGGGGCCGTTCTTGCCCACATAGAAGGTGAAGTGCAGCTTGAGTTCGTCTGCAATAGCGTCCATACGGGAAACAAATTCCGGGCCGAAAACCAGTACGTCCACATCCGCCAGATCAAGGCAGTACTTGATCTCCTCGGAGGAATAGCGGAAGTTCATCGGAACCGCGATGCAGCCCGCCTTGAGGATGCCGAAATAAATGGGCAGCCACTCCAGGCAGTTCATCAGCAGGATAGCGACCTTGGTGCCCTTCTCCACTCCACGGCTGAGGAGGAGGTTGGCAAACTTGTTGGCCCGGCGGTCAAACTCCGCCCAGGACATTTCGCGGCGGTAGGGAGCGTCCGGGTTGGCGCTTTCGATCAGATTCATGTCGCGCCAGGTAGTGGCCTGGTCGCGTTCTTCAGAAGGGTTGATTTCAACAAGAGCGGTCTCAATCCCATACAGGCGGGCGTTCCGCTCCAGGTAATCTGTCAGCAGCAATGTACTTTCTCCTTTGACTGCATATTTATCAATCATTCTACCATTTACGACATTGGAAGTCAACGCGGCCATTGTTCTGGCTTTGTCTTTTTGACAGATGCCTTCCATTCCCGCGTTGACAGCGTCCTCAAACAGCGCTAAACTGGATACACAAAGGAGAAATGCTGTATGATCATCGACTTCCATGCCCATACCTTTCCGGACAAGATTGCCGCTGCCGCCGTAAGCAAGCTGGAACAGAAGGCCCATGCCCGCTCGCATTCCGACGGCACACGGGAAGGACTCCTCCGCTGTATGCGCTCTGCCGGGATCGATCATGCTGTGGTGCTTCCAGTGGCGACCAATCCCCTCAAATGCGCCTCCATGAATGACACCTCCCAGGCCCTGAACGGACGGGACAACCTCACCTATTTCGCCGCCATTCATCCCGACGCGCCTGACTGGCGCGAAGAGCTGGGCCGCGCGAAGCAGCTTGGCTTCAAGGGCGTGAAGATCCACCCCGTGTATCAGGACGTCGCCATTGACGACCCGCGCTTCGTGCGCATCCTCGCCCGCTGCGGCGAACTGGGTCTCCTCGTCGTAATGCATGGCGGCGCAGACATTGGCTTCCCCGGCGTGGAGAAGTGCAGCCCCGCCATGCTGCGCCGCGCCCTCGATCAGGCAGGCCCGGTGACGCTGGTGGCGGCACACATGGGCGGCTGGCGCAACTGGCAGGAGGTGCCCGAGCACCTGCTGGATACCGGCATATACCTGGACACCGCCTATACCCTTGGCTCAATCGCGCCCATTGACGACCACTACGCCCCGGAGGAGCTGCCCATGCTGGCAGATGAACGGTTCTGCGAGCTGGTACGCATCTTCGGCAGCCAGCGGGTGCTTTTCGGCACCGACAGTCCCTGGGATGACATGGGCGCATGCGTCGCGCGCATCCGCAATCTTCCGCTGACAGAAGTGGAAAAGACGGATATCTTCTCCGGAAATGCCCGCAAACTGCTCTCCCTGTAAAAAATGCGGCTCCCCGAAGGTCCAACCTTCAGGGAGCCGCTTATGATATTGGTTGATCATCACCCATGGAACAGCCGCTTTTCAAGCTTCAGCCTGCCCTTGGTCAGACCGTCTATGAACTGCACCGATGGACGGAACTGTGCATGCCGGTGCAGCGTCAACAGGAACAGCACGTTGGGCACAATGACGCTGACCGCTGCGCATACAAGCAGCTGCACCCACGGTGACAGGCTGATTACGCCGCAAAGCAGGCATACCACTGCGCCCGCAAGCACGGTGAGGAACAGCATCTTCCCCAGCAGGCGACAGTACCCTTTCAGTTTTCCAGGGAACACCAGCGCAAACAGGTTCTGAAGCTGCCACGGAATGCCTACTACTACCATTGAAAAAACCGTAGAAAGCAGGACTCCGTAAAGCCCTAAAGTGCGTACCGTCAACAGGTTCAATGTCAGGTTAACTGTTGCCGTCACCAATGCGCGATAGCGATCCTGGTGCCATAAGCCCGCCGCATCCTTGTATATGCTTGCAAGCCGGTTGAGCGTATACGTAAAGAAGTACACCGCATAGCAGATCACCATGCCGAATCCAAGCATCAGTTCTTCCCCGACCCAGAGCCGCATGAAGGGCTGGTACATACCCAGGAAGCAACAGGTGCATACACCAGTCAGCCAAAGGAAGAGGAAGGAGAACTTGAGCATATCCCGGTAATTCTTCTCCTTCTCCTCTGTCACAAAGCTGTTGCCCAATCCCGCTGTGATGGAGGATAACAGTATCTCCACAATGGCGATCACAGAGGTGAGCACAAAGAAGTAGTTCTGGTAAACTGCAAGCGCCGTGAGGCCCAGGAAGGCAGAAATAACGATCGTATCTGCATATTGCAGCACCACAGAGCCGATTTTGCCCGCAAACAGATCCCGGATCTTTCCATTGATCACCCGCACTTCATCTCTCGCCAGCTTTCCCTTCGGGCGGTACTGGGGATACTTCCTTTGGGTGATCATCCCGGTCAGAATATTATTCACCGCCGTGCAAGCCAGCGCAATGATCGTGTAGCAATAATAGTTTTTCAGATAAACGATCACCAGCAGCTGCAGAGCAAACTGGAACGTTGTGACAAGAATCGTGATCTTACTGGCAATATCCTGTCGCTGATGCGCCTGCAGGAGACAGTTTCTGTATGCAAATAGCCAATAACTCAGCACCGTTGTCCCCAGGTTGAGCAGATACAGCCAATACACGTTCAATTCTGGCGGAATATCTCCGGAAATCAGTTTCGGAATGAACGGCAGCAGGATCAACCCGGCAGCGCCAATCACAAATCCGATCAGGCGATAATACCGCCGGTACAGGGCCATCAGTGCACAAATGCGAGGCGTGTCGTCCTCCGCGATGGGCTTGTACATGCTGAATACCATCGCTGCGCCCACGCCCAGTTCAGCCAGGTTGAGAATATGCAGAATGGAATTGAACAGACTGTTCAGGCCCAGATACTCCACGCCCATCATATGGATCATGACAGTACGCATCAGGAAGGGCACGACCATCTGATAAACCTTGAGAGCCAACCCAGCAGCAATATTTCTCGTCGCGTTTTTCGTTCGTTCGATCTTCATAATCCGGATCCTTCACGTTTTTGCTGGACATAAGTCCTGCCTTCTGCTGTATTGTATCCCCTTCCAACAATGCTGTCAAGTCGCCTCCTGGAATGCCGCCACGCATATGTATTGCAAATCCTACTATAATATGATAGAATCTATAAATGATATGTATTCTCAGCACTGATGATGGTTCTATTTCTTCCACCAATGTACGCAAAGGGGCGAAGTTCGTTGAAAATCCTGATGGTGAATAAGTTCCTGTACCCCAATGGCGGTTCAGAAACCTATATCTTCAAACTTGGGGAATACCTTGCGCTCACAGGCCATGAGGTCCAATACTTTGGCATGGAGCATCCAGACCGTGTTGTGGGAAACACGGTCAATGCTTACACCTCCAATATGGATTTTCACAACGGCTCCGCCATTGGCAAACTGTTCTATCCGATCAAGACAATCTATTCTTCCGACGCCCGAAAAAAAATCCGGAAAGTACTGGATGACTTTCAGCCTGACGTTTGCCATCTGAACAATTTCAACTATCAGCTGACGCCGAGCATCATTCTCGAAATTGTCAAATGGCGCAGGCAAACCGGCCGCTGCTGCAAAATCATTTACACCGCTCATGACTACCAGCTGGTCTGCCCCAATCACATGTGCCATAACCCCAACACACATGCAAACTGTGAAAAATGCCTGCAAAGCAGCTACCTGCCCTGCATGCAGGGCAAGTGCATTCACGGCAGTACGGCAAAATCCATGATCGGTATGATGGAAGCTGCCCTTTGGAAGCTTGCCGGCGTATATCGGCATATTGATACCATCATCTGCTGCTCACAGTTTATGAAAACAAAGCTGGATACCAATCCTCTCTTTGCGGAAAAGACCGTCGTCATGCATAATTTCATTGATGCAGACAGGCAGCCGCCTGCCCGCAAAAAGGATTATGTGCTGTACTTTGGCCGTTATTCCCAGGAAAAAGGCATTGCAACCCTGCTTGACGTATGCAGGCAGCTCCCCGAGATCCACTTTGTTTTTGCCGGTTCCGGACCGCTGGAGGCGCTGCTCAAGGAGGTTCCCAACATTGAAAATGTGGGGTTCCAGAAGGGAGAGGCTCTCCGCCAGCTGATCCGCGAGGCACGTTTTTCTGTTTATCCCTCCGAATGGTATGAAAACTGCCCCTTTTCTGTGATGGAGAGTCAGATTTACGGAACTCCGGTGCTTGGTGCTGATATCGGCGGCATTCCTGAACTGATCTCCCCGGGCATAACCGGTGAGCTGTTCGAAAGCGGCAATCCGGAGGCCTTGCGTGCGCAAATCATCAGCATGTGGGCACATTATTCGGATTATGACTGCAGCAGCATCGCTTATCAAAGCGTAAAAGCGTATGCAGACAACCTGATGAATTACTATCAATGCAATAGCTGATCAACAGCGAGGTGACAGGGATGGCAAAAGCAAAACAGTTTGTTTTTCTTGCAGATTGTAAAAAGGAAGAAGTGACATCCTTCGCCGAAACACTTTCCTATAAAGGACGCAATTTCGACGTTAGATCCCACATAGCAAATTGGAAACGTACCGGAACCCTGAGCGAGT
>JBGUSK010000089.1:0-5510 GCA_045132495.1 Christensenellales bacterium
TTCTCAATCTTGAGCAGATACTACCACATGCAGCACAGCCGCCTTCGCCGGTCTCGCGGAGACTGGCAGGCAGCGCGTCGCCCACTTCCTTCATCGCCAGGATAACCTCATCAGGGTCGATGGGACAGCAGATGCCGGAGAGCACCATATCTGCCGCTGTAAACGCTACACCGGATGAGCCCACATTCCGATACACACAGGGGACCTCCACCAGACCGCCCACAGGATCACAGACAAGGCCCAACAGATTCATCAGTGCAAAAGCGGCTGCATCAGCACACTGCTGGGCGCTACCTCCCTGCAGATACGTCAATGCTGCAGCAGCCATTGCCGCCGCAGAGCCACATTCTGCCTGGCAACCGCCCTCCGCTCCGGAAATGCTTGCCTGGGTCGCAATGGACTGGCCCACTGCCGCAGCAACAAACAGTGCTTCCACCGCTTCAGATTCAGGAACGTTCTTCTCTTCCATCATTGCAATGATCGCACCCGGAAGAATGCCGCATGCGCCAGCTGTAGGGGCCGCAACGATCTTTCCCATGCAGGCATTGCATTCCGCCGTTGCCAGCGCATATACCTCTGCCTTGCCAAGGATGGAACCGCACAGCGAACTCCCTTGTCGATAGTACTTGAGCAGCATCGCCGCCTGTCCACCCGTCAGCCCCGACACGGAACGGAGCTTTTCATCCATGCCATTCTTCACAGCCTCCTGCATACAGTGAAGATGATGTGTCATCGTTGCACGGACAGAATCCTCCGTCACACCGCTTTCACTCGCCTGTGACGCAACTGCAGCACAGGCGATCGAACCGTGCTGGCGCGCCATTTGCACCCATTCCCGAAGGGTATAATCCATCTGTATCAGCCTCTCTAAATTCTATTTCGGCAATCCATAACCACCTTGGTGGCTGTCACTGCGTATATGCCAGGCGCACCGGCTGCTATCAAAGCATCCGCACACGCGGAAACTGTCGCGCCAGTTGTCAGCACATCATCAATGATGACAACTGGTACGTTCACCCGTTCCCTGCAGACAATGGAACCTCTCAGGTTGCGAAGACGCGCCATTCTGTTCAGACCGCGTTGTGTATGGAGCATTCCTTCTCGGCGGAATAACTGCCTGCATTTCATTCCGGAAAGCATTGCCGTTTCTTCGCACAGCCTTCTGCCATGATCGATATATCTCTTGCGACGACGCAGCTCAGGCATCGTAACCCAAGTGAGCACAGCATCGGGTGGAATTTCCATCGTACGGATGGTTTCTGCAATTTCCTCGGCCAAGACCGCTGCAGCATCCGCCACGCCCTCTTCCTTTAGGAGCAGTACCAGATCTTTCGCCGCGCCATCGTACCGGTACACACTTCGTACGTTGCCCTCACCTGCATCAAGCGGTGAAAGCCGCATCGCCATCAACGCCTTTTCACAGGTAGAACATAACGCTCCTCTTTCGCTGTATTCATCGCAGCACAGACATTTCAGCCTGCGCGGCCAGAACATATCCTTGATCATATGAAGCCATTTCATATATCGCTTCTGCGGGCCAGGAAGGTACTGCCATGTACCCCCGGCAAGGAATTGATCGTATCAATGGCGTCCTGATCCGGCACGCCATCCAGTTCCATCACGACCATTGCGTCACCGCCCTGCTGACGTCGATAACCCTGCATATTCGCAATATTCACATGATTATGAGCCAACGTTCCTGTGATAGAAGCGATAGCGCCTGTAACATCTGTATGGCGGATGATCAGCGTGTTTTCTTTTCCAGTGAAGTTCACACCCAGTCCGTCGATCCTATGCACCTCAATATTGCCACCGCCGACGGACGCAGCTTCGATTTCCAGCATTCTGCCGGATACGCCAGTCACCGTCAGCCGGACAGTATTGGGATGGGCGCCGCGTATGTTGATGTGTTGAAAATGCACGCTGATTCCTGCATCCCGGGCAATGCTCAGGGAATTACGCAGGCGCTCGTCGTCCACGTCCATCCCCATCAATCCGCCGACAATGGCGCGATCCGTGCCATGCCCATGATAGGTCTTTGCAAAGGAGCCATGCAAACCAATTTCCGCACGAACCAGTTCTTCTCCCAGGAGCCTGCGTGCCGTCAGGCCGATTCGAGCCGCTCCCGCCGTATGGGAACTGCTCGGGCCAATCATGACAGGCCCAATCAAATCAAATAGATCCATCGTATTCCGCCGCCTTTCGCCGCGTTTCTCTTCCTCCCCATTGTACAGGATTTTTATCTTCAGGTCAACGAATCCAGGCAGATAAAGCGGGAAAAAAGCCCTAAAATATTTGCAAAAAAACTTAAAATCCCCCTTGACATTTCCGCCAAGCCTTGTTATAATAATCATCGTTGCGGTTGACCCACCGCGTCATAAAATTAAAGATGCAGAGTTGGCTGAGTGGTCTAAGGCGCACGACTGGAAATCGTGTGTGGGCTGATACCCCACCCAGGGTTCAAATCCCTGACTCTGCGCCAAATAACCACGCTGTATTTGATACAATGCAGCGTGGTTACTTTTTTGCCTGAATATGCCCGGAATCCTTTGAAATACAAGGGTTCCGGGCTTTTGCTATTTTGCGGGTGGGGTAAAATTTCTCCCCTACTGCAGGAAAACTGGCTCAGAAATGCTGTTTTTGCCGGTTTCGGATTTTACCCCACCCTAAACCTTTACACACGATTACGCACAAAAACGCACGATTACAAAGTTTCAAACACAAATACATAGTTACAAACGAAACCGTTTGACCGCTGCATGTATTGTAGCTATAATAGTAAAGAGGCGTATTCTTTACGACAACAAAGGAACAGAGGTTGATTTTATGCAGAACCAGTTCCTCACCAACTACACCGATGTGACCTTCCTTGACAAAATCAAGGATAGCCTCCGCCGGTGCTCATCTTTTAGCTTCTCGGTCAGCTTCATCAAGAAGGCTGGCCTTGTTCTGCTGTTCAAAGACATAGAGGCAGCCGTGGAGCGTGGGGCTGCCGGTCGCATCATCACCTCGACCTATCAGAACTTCACGGATATCGAGTCCTTGAAGCGCTTCTTTTCTCTGATGAATCGTTGTCCCAATTTCCAGTGCCATCTGGATCATGAGTGCTTCCATGACAACGGCTACTCCACCAAGGGCTATCATTCCAAGGGATACCTGTTTGAGATTGACGGGCACAAAGAGGTCATCATCGGCTCCTCCAATATTACCCGTTATGCCCTGCTGAAGAATATCGAGTGGGACGTGGTCGTGCAGGATCCCGATGTCTATCGACAGGCTATGCTGGAATTTGAGGCCAATTGGGAACAGACCCATCTGCTGAACAACGATATCATCTGTCTGTATTCCAACAAGCTGAACTTTGCCATCGAGCGCTGGGACATGGACTATGACCTGGCCACAGGCAACATCAAGCCCAACTTCATGCAGCGTAAGGCCCTGAAGGAGCTGAATCGTTACCGTGCCGTTGGTACCAACCGTGCCCTGGTAGTCGCTGCAGCCGGTTCCGGCAAGACCTACCTGGCTGCTTTTGATGCGCTAAACTTTAACCCCAAGCGGCTTCTGTACATCGTCCATGAGGGTTCCATCCTGAAGAAGTCTCTCGAAACCTTCCAGGATGTCTTCGGCAGCGGTGTATCCTATGGCATCTATAGCGGCACCAGCAAGGAATCGGATGCTGATTTCGTCTTTGCCACCAACATTACCATGTGCAAGACGCTGGAGCTTTTTGCCCGGGATGAGTTCGACTACATCATCATCGACGAATGCCACCACGCTACTGCAGAGACCTACAAAAAGATCATCGCTTATTTCGAGCCTGAATTCCTGCTGGGCTTGACTGCTACGCCTGAGCGCATGGACAATCAAGACGTCTTTGATCTCTTCGACAAGAATGTGCCCTATGAGCTCCGCCTGCGTGACGCCATCGTCAACGATCTGGTCGTTCCCTTCAAATATTATGGCATCCGTGACCATCTGGTAGACTACGGCCTGTCTGCTAGTGAAGAGCGCCGCCTGACTGCCCAGATGGCCAACGACGAGCATTGTGACTTTATCGCTACCCAGATCGAAGCGCATCGACCTGCTGAAAAGCTCAAGGCGCTGGCCTTCTGTCGGAATGTGACTCACGCCCGCATGATGGCGGAGGTCATGGGCGAACGATACAAGACAGCTTATCTGACAGGCCGTAACGACATTGGCGAACGTATCCGTGCCTATAACGACCTGCAGAACGATAACGCAGATCTTGAGATTTTGTTCACCGTCGATATTCTGAACGAGGGTGTCGATATCCCCGGCGTAAATATGGTGCTTTTCCTGCGCCCCACGGAATCTTCTACCATCTTCATCCAGCAGTTGGGCCGTGGTCTGCGCAAATACAATAACAAGTCCTATGTGACTGTGCTTGACTTCATCGGCAACAGCTATAAGCGCAGTGTGCAGATCGCGTTCGCTCTGTCCTCCCTGGCGGAGAACTTTGTCGTGGAGAAGCGGCTGATGGCTTCGCTGGTACGGGACAACTTTACCGCTCTGGGGCTGGCTGACTACGGCGTTGAGATCCATATCGATGACCTCAGCAAGGAGGAAATTCTTGACTTCATCGATAAGGAGAACTTCAACGCCATCAAGTACCTGAAGCAGGATTACTTCAACTTCAAGAAGTATATCAATGCCGAGTTCTACCCCCGGCACATGGACTACTTCAATAATGACTGTGCGCCTGACCTGATCCGCTTCATGAGCATCAAGATCGGTGGTAAGAAGACCTGCTCCTATTACAGCTTCCTGCAGGGTATCGGTGAAGAAAACCTGCCGCTGTTTACGGATGCACAGGTCGCCTTTGCCAACTATATTTCTGGCATGCTGCCTCTGGTGCGTCCCCATGAGTATGAGATCCTGCGTATCCTGCTGGATGGCCCCTGCGATATCTCTGTCCTGGATCGTGTGCTGCGTGACAGGATTCCCGGCTATGCTCCGGAACAATTGATGTTGATGGAGAAGGTATTGTCGCTGAAGGTGATGGAAGGCTCGTTCATGTGCGAGAAGTATTCGCCGCGAACAACCTGGAAACCATCATAGGTAAACTGATCGTCAACGATTACAGGCTCTTCTTCCACACGAGACGCCCTGTGAGGGGCAACGCGGGCCGTTTGTGGCGCTTCCTGGGCGATGTCGGGAATACTACTGGCTTGGGAATCCGGCGGCTCAGGGGGCGCGTACGGGGCCTGAGTGCGAACGGTCTGAAGCGGGGGCAGCATGCCTTGGAAAGGATTTTGTCCGAGCGTATTATTCATTCGTATCCTCCTGCTTTATTGCTGAGAGTATCGTATTGATTCCCTCCACCAATTCCGCCTGAGAGCTTGTGCGGAGCTCTTCGCCGGTATGATAAGGTGTGCCAGACTGGTTTACAGCCCATTGTCCGTCACGATCTATCGCCACAACCTCTCGCGCCTGTTCGTGTTGATAGACACCTGTACCAAACCCGCTGGCCCATTTGGCAGGGTACGCAA
>JBGUSK010000090.1:0-5966 GCA_045132495.1 Christensenellales bacterium
CCAGTGATGCGGAAATGCTGGATGCGCTTCCGAAGCAGCCGCTGCCGCCGGTGCGGGCTTTCCATCGCAATGACTTCCTTGTCCGGGCGCTTGATCACGAGCTGAAGGCGAAATTCAAGCCCCTCTATGACGCGCTGCCGTATGATCACGACCCGCAGTATTATGTGATGGTGGACGGCGAATTCCGGGCGCTGTCCGTGGGGCACTTCCGCTACGGCCCCTACGAGATCCATGACATTGTCTGCGATTCGCTGGATATGTGGGCGCGCATGGATGAGATCTGTGCCGCTGTATTGAAGGAAAATCCTGGTTCGGTGATCCGGCGTTTCATGGGTCAGCCGCAATGACAAAACGACCGCTCTGCTTTTTTCGCAGAGCGGTCTATTTCATTTCAGCATTTCGATCCAGTCATCGCCGTCTGGCTCGTACCAGATCTCCGTATGCTCCTGGCCCAAGTAGACGTCGAAGTATAGTTCCATGCCGTCCACCAGGTCGCCGGCACGCATCTCGTCGATAGTCATCCAGGAGATGTTGCCTTCCTCGGAGTCGTGCAGCTTACCGTGGTACTCCGTGGCGGTGTAGAGCAGCACCAGATAGCGGCTGCCGTCCTTCTGCATCCAGCTCTTGGAGCCAATGAGCTTCGGATGGCGGATGGTTAGCCCGGTTTCCTCCTGCATTTCGCGGATAACGCTGTCCACCAGCGACTCGCCGGGTTCCACATGACCGCCGGGGAAGGTCAGCCCGCCCCAGTTGGGGTCGCGGCGGTTCTGCACCAGCACCTTGCCGTCGGAGCGGGTGAGCATGCACATGTTGGTCAGTTCGATCGGATATGCGCGACCCATATGAACCCCCTTACAACTTCTTGGCAAACCAGATCGTACGGTTGACCTCTTCAAATCCGGCCTTCAGGTGCCAGGCAAGGCTGGCATGATTGTCGATCTCGCAGTCGCTGGCGAATTCTGTGCAGCCAACGCTTCGTGTCCAATCCTCGCACGCGCGGAGCAGGGCTCTGGCAACGCCGTTGCAGCGATGTGCTTCATCTACATAGATGCCCTCGAGGAAGCCTACTGGACTTGTGTCACAGCCTTCCACGTAATCGTGGCGGAGCTGGCATTGGGCAAAGCCGATAGGTTTGTCGCCATCAAAGGCGAGGAAGCAGGCGGCCTCGGGGGAGGCAGTCAATTTGGCGAATTCGGGTTGCAATTCAGTGGGATCGTGCTCCCACATGCGGCTGGCAAGTTCGGCCAGAGAAGTGCTGTCAGCGGGTGCGGCTTTGCGGATGATCATGGATTCACCTCACTGCTTTTGAATGACAAAGCACTCCGGTGCACCGGGGCCTGCATTGATAAAACGGTGGTGCAGCACGTTGAACTCCTGCGGACGCAGGGTGGTCAGCCAGTCCATCAGCGCATAACGCTCGCGGTCCCCCTCGTCGTGCCCGGGATAGGCACACACGGTGCACACGCCGCCCTTCACTAAAAGGGACAGAGCGGCGGAGATGGCAACCTGCGTGGTCTCCCAGATGGTGGTGATGGACTTGTCGCCGCCAGGCAGCCAGCCCAGGTTGAAGACGGCAGCCTTCACCGGTTCATGGACGCGCTCTGCGATGTGCTCATGGCCTTCGGCATATAGCTCGCAGCGTTCCAGCAGGCTGTTATCCAGCAGGAGTGCAGAGGTGCGACCTACAGCGGCTTTTTGGATATCAAAACCAATTACGCGGCCCGTTTTGCCCACCAGCTCCGCCAGCATGACGGTGTCGTGGCCGTTGCCGAGGGTTGCATCGATGACGGTATCGCCCTCTTCTATGACCTGATGCAGCACATCCGAGGCGATCCAGCGGGCGCTTCTGAGAACATAGGACATATTATTTGAGCTCCTTCAGCTTTTTGACTTCCACGTCGGTGAGTCGACGCCACTGACCGCGGGGCAGATCGTGGAGCTTGATGGTGGCGAAGCCCACGCGCTTGAGGCTGACGACTTCATGCCCAACCGCGGAGAACATCCGGCGCACCTGGCGATTGCGTCCCTCATGAATGGAAACCAACAGCACAGAGGCGAACGCCTCATATCGCACCAGATGAACATCGGCGGGGGAGGTCATGCGGCCGTCGTCCAGCTGAACGCCGGCGCGGAGGCGACGAATCTCTTCGTCGGACACGCGGTTGGAGACCTTCACTAAATACTGCTTCTCCACCTCGCGGGAGGGATGGAGAAGGTCATTCATCAGATCACCGTCATTGGTCAGCAGGATCAGCCCCTCGCTGTCGTAATCCAGACGGCCCACGGGATACAGTCTGACCGGGTAATCCCGGAACTTGTCCATCACGGTGGCGCGGCCCTCTGGATCGGAAACCGTGGTCACCTCGCCGATCGGCTTGTTGTTGGCCAGGTAATGCTTTTCTTCTTCCAGGTGGACGAGGTTGCCGTCCACGGTGACTTTGTCGTGCAGTTCATCCACCTGCACGCCCATTTCGGTGATCACCATGCCATTGACGGCCACGCGACCATCTGCGATCATCTTTTCAGCGTTGCGGCGGGAGGCGACGCCGGACAGAGCAAGGTACTTCTGCAGTCTCATCATATATGTTTCAGCCTTTCTGATTCAGTCGGTAAAAGTAAAGGAGCGATGCCCGGCGGGATTTGGGCTTTACGCGCTCATCGGGGGATTGGCTGAGCACCATCTGGTCAAAGCCATGCAGTGCAAAGCCCTCGTGCTCGAGAAACTGGCACATCCCGGGATTGCTGTCCGTGCAGGTGACCCGGAGACCGTACAGCTCATGCTTCTGTGCGAAGGAAGCGCACTTGTCCAGCAGCATCCGTCCTGCGCCCTGGCGGCGGAAGGATGCGTCCACGCGGATATCCAGCACATCTGCCCATCCGTTGGGGTTGATGGTCACGGCAGCTCCGCCGATGTACTTCTCACCCTCGAATGCGCCGTAGAACGCGCTGCTTTCATCGTTCACGAGGAAAGCCGGATCGGCATAGCTGACGGGGGCGAACACGCGCCATTCCGGTTTGGGAAGCATGCCATAATCGAGCTGCAGCCCCATCCTGCCGACCCGGAGGACGGCTTCTTCCGAGACGAGCTGGGAGTCTGCCAGCTCCTTTACCTGATGAAGCGTTTCAGGCTTGATCCTGCGGACGATCAGCATGGAATCCCTCCTATTCTTTGGTAGGTCAGCGCCAGTGGAGGATACGGCCCTGCGGCACGTTTTTGATCAGCTTGCGCTTGGGATTAACAAGATTCGGGCTGCCGGTGAGAAGAAGCATCGGCGCATCAGACGGAGAGTCACCATAGCCGGCGGACTTTTCCTTGTCAACGCTGAGACCCTGTGCATCCAGCCATTCCTGGATGCGCCGGACCTTCTCCTCGCCCTTGCAGTTCTTGCCGATTTTGCCGGTATAGCAGCCGTTCATAGTTTCACAGGTGGTGCTGATGACCGCGTCAACCGGCAGAAACTCCGGCAGCACTTTCATGTACAGATCGGAGGAGGCGCTGACGATCACGATCTTTGTGCCCAGCTCCCGCAGACGGAATAGCTCGGGAGCGGCGTCCTCGAAGAAGAACTTCTGCTGCACATTGCGAAAGAAATCCCGGGCGAGTTCATCCATTTCTTCCACCGTGCGGCCCTTGATGAAGGACAGCGTCCACTCCTTCACTGCACGGCCGGAGGAGGGCTGAAGCTTCCAGCGCAGGAAGCCCGCAGCCGCCTTGAAAAGTTGGGTTTTCGGTGCATAGCCGCGCTTGATGCAGTACAGCAGGAACGGAAAGATCGAATCACCCTTCGCCAGGGTATCATCAAAATCAAAGAATGCAAATGAAGTGGGGGTCATTACAGCGGACACTCCTCATTGAGCAGGGTGTGGGTGTACTTGCGCGCGCCGGACTTCATTTCGGCCATCAGCTGACCGGAGCCCAGAAGCTTGTACTTGTAGGTGGTCAGCCCCTCCAGTCCCATAGGGCCGCGGGCGTGGATCTTGCCAGTCGCAATGCCGACCTCCGCGCCGAAGCCGTACACAAAGCCATCGGCAAACCGGGTCGAAACATTGTGATACACACCGGCGCTGTCTACGCGGGTCATGAAGGTCTGTGCGGCGGAGGCATCCTCCGTCACGATGCAGTCGGTATGACCGCTGCCGTAGTGGTTGATGTGTTCGATGGCTGCATCCAAGCTGTCCACTACGCGGATGGACAGGGTGTAGTCGAGGTATTCCGTGGCCCAGTCTGCCTCGGTGGCGGGCTCCACGGGGATGATAGCCTGCACTGCTTCATCGCCCAGCAGACGGACGTTCTTTTCCTGCATCGCAGGGAGTAGCTTGGGCAGGAAGTCTGCAGCGAGATCACGATGTACCAGCAGCGTTTCCATGGCGTTGCAGACGCTGACGTTCTGCGCTTTGCTGTCCACGGAGATATTGACGGCCATCTCCACATCGGCGGTCTTGTCCACATAAACATGGCAGATGCCATCAGCGTGGCCCAATACCGGGATGCGGCTATTGTCCATGATATAGCGCACGAACTCGTTACTGCCGCGGGGGATGATCAGATCGATCAGCTCATCTTCTTTGAGCATGGCGGCAACATCATCGCGGGTGGTCAGTAGCTGGGCAAAATCGGCAGGGAGGCCGACTGCTTCTGCGGCCTCGCGCAGACAGTCGCACAGCACTTGATTGGTGCGCAGGGCCTCGCGTCCGCCCTTGAGGAGGACGGCATTGCCGCTCTTTAGTGCCAGCGATGCGATCTGCACCAGGGCGTCGGGGCGGCTCTCAAAGATCACGCCGATGACGCCGATGGGACAGGCAACGCGGTACAGTTTGAGGCCTTCTGTGAGCTCGCGGGCATAGGTGGTCTGTCCGATGGGGTCGGGAAGGGAAGCGAGCGCCTCGAGACCTTCGGTGACGGCAGCCAGCTTTTCCTCGCGGAAGGCCAGTCGTATGAGCAGGGGGGCAGCGAGGCCATCCTGCGTGGCCTGAGCAACATCCGCGTCGTTTGCGGCAAAAATGTCATCCTGATGGGCGTTGAGCGCCTTCGCCATGGCAAGCAGCGCGGCATTGCGGATATCCAAGTCCGCCGCTGCAAGCGTCAATGCAGCCTGGCGGCTTGCCTGGGCCATCTGGTGGAGATCCTTCATCCGAATCATCCTCTCGTGCATAAAATCTCAACATACATTATAGCATGAAATGCAGGGTCTTGCAATCGCAAAACAATTGTGCTATAATCAAATACCGCAAAAGTGCAGGCAGGAAGGAGTGATTTTGATGCCGCATCAAAAGGGAACCAAGTCTGTGGCGCAGAATCGCAAGGCCTTCCATGATTACTTCGTGGAGGAACGCTACGAGTGCGGCCTGGCGCTTTTCGGCACGGAGGTCAAGTCCATGCGTCAGGGGCGCGTGAACCTCAAGGAATCCTGGGCTCGCATCAAGGACGGCGAGATCTGGGTGGAGGGCATGCATATCAGTCCTTATGAGCAGGGAAACATCTTCAATCGCGATCCCATGCGGCCCAAGAAGCTGCTGATGCACAAGCAGGAGATCCGCAAACTGGACGGCCTTGTGGCCCGGCAGGGCTACACGCTGATTCCGCTGGAGGTTTACCTCAAGGATGGGCGGATGAAGCTGCAGCTTGGCCTGTGCAAGGGTAAAGCTGAGCACGACAAGCGGGATTCCATTGCCAAGCGGGACGCCGAGCGGGACATCCGCCGCGCCATCCGCGAGAACAACAAGTAAATGAATGCAAGGCATTGTCAGACGATATGGGGCTGATCCGGTTTCGACGGGGGTTGTCGGGGGCAGGATAAGCGAGCCGTGGGGCCTGAACCACGTTAAAACGGGCAAAAAAAGTAACTGACAATAGCAATTTTGCTTTCGCTGCCTAATAGGCAGTGACGTTGGCCCGGTCTGCCCGCGTGGCCGGTAACCAGCGTCATTTACGCGGGGAACGAGCGCATCTAAGCTTTGCCATGCGT
>JBGUSK010000091.1:0-12581 GCA_045132495.1 Christensenellales bacterium
AACTTGCATGCGGCGCTCCGGCAGCTGGAAGCGATGAAGAGGATGGGCGTGAACAGCCTTCGAACCAGCCACAATCCTCCTGCAAGGCAAATGATGGATCTATGTGACGAGCTGGGTATCCTCGTGGTGGATGAAGCCTTCGACATGTGGCAGCACGCCAAGACCACCTACGACTACGCGCGATTCTTCGATGCAGATGCGGAAGGCGATGTTGCTGCGTGGGTGCGCCGGGACAGGAATCATCCGAGCCTGCTGATGTGGTCCATCGGCAACGAAATCGGTGACACCAACAACTACCCTGAACAGGCGGGCAAGGTCACGCAGATGCTGTGCGAAAATGTCCGCCGCCATGATCCCAGGGGGAACGGCCTGACCACCATCGGCAGCAACTATATGCCCTGGGCAGGCGCGCAGCACTGTGCACAGTTCGTGGAGACGGTGGGCTATAACTACGGCGAGAAGCTCTATGAGAAGCATCACGCGGAGCATCCGGAGTGGGCCATCTACGGCAGCGAGACGGCCTCCACCGTGTCCAGCCGCGGCGTCTATCGCTTCCCTATGAACGCGCCTATCCTTACCGATGACGATTTACAGTGCTCCTCGCTGGGCAACAGCAACACCTCCTGGGGGACGCAGAATGTAGCGAAGATGATCGTGGACGATCTGAACTGCGAGTATTCCCTGGGCCAGTACATCTGGACCGGCATTGACTACATCGGCGAACCCACGCCCTATCATACCCGCAACAGCTATTTCGGTGCGATGGATACCGCCCTGTTTCCGAAGGATTACTGGTATCTGTACAAGGCCATGTGGACGGATCAGCCCATGGTGCACATCGGTGTGCACTGGGACTGGAATCCCGGGCAGACGGTTGATGTGCCGGTGATGACCAATGCGGCGAAGGTGGAGCTGTTCCTGAATGGCGAATCCCTCGGCGTGAAGGCTGTTGATCTGCGTGACGGAGACAAGTGCTGGCCCGTGTGGCGGGTGCCCTTTGTGGCGGGAACGTTGAAGGCCGTTGCTTATTCTGCAGACGATTCTGTGCTGGCGGAGGATGTCCGTGTCACGCCCGGCGACACGGCAAAGATCGTGCTGAGTGCGGAGCGTCCTGTGCTGAACGCTACTGGTGATGACCTTGCTTTTGTGACCATTGCTGCTGTGGATGCAAAGGGTAACCCGGTGGACAATGCCTGCAACCGCGTGCAGGTGACCGTCAGCGGTCAGGGCATGCTGATGGGCCTTGATAACGGCGATTCCACCGACAGGGACGGCTACAAGACCAATACCCGCCGCTTGTTCTCCGGTAAGCTGCTGGCAGTGATCGGGGATATCGGTGAGGAAGGCTATGTGCACATTGAAGTCACATCTCCCGGCATGGAAACGGCAGTGCTCGATATCCCTGTGATGCGGAATATGAATGCATGGCAGCGTGTCCGCAGTGTCCCGGTGTGCCGTGTGGAAACCATGACCGATGAAATTCCTGTGCGCAAGATCGAGTTGATCCCGCTGGGTGAAAAGACGCTCACGCCGGAGAACAAGGCTGTCTCCTTCCGTGTAAAGCCCCACCCGGTGAACGCCATGCCGCAGGAGACCAACTTCCGCATCACCAACGCCAAGGGCATCGAATGCCCCTGTGCAGCGTATACCGTTGAAGGCGACATCGTGACGGTTACTGGATTGGGTGATGACACGGTATATCTGAGGGCCAGCTGCAATAACGGCTACAACCACGCACGTGTCATCAGCCAGCAGGATATTGTGATTGATGGCCTCGGTCAGCCGAATCTTGATCCATATGGCTTCATTTCCGGCGGACTGTATTCCATCAGCTACGGCGATCTGACCAGCGGCAACGAGCAGGGCGTGGCATTTGCCCGGGATGGCGAATCGATGGCGGGCTTTGTCAATGTAGACTTCGGCCCGGTGGGCTCGGATGAGATCACTCTGCCCATTTTCGCGCTGGACAGCACCCACTATGAAGTGACCCTGTGGGACGGCGATCCCCGCGAGGGCGGTGAGATCATCGCAGTGCTGCCTTACCAAAAGCCATCCCGCTGGAATGTTTATCAGGCGGAAACCTACACGCTGCCACGCCGCCTGACTGGCATGCATACGCTGTGCATCACCATGGATCGCAAAATCCACCTGAAGGGCTTCTCCTTTACGAAGCAGAGCCGCGCCTGGATGGAGCTCTCCACGCTCCAGGCGGATGCTGTGTACGGTGACAGCTTTATCCGCACAGAGGACGGCATTTATGGCATCGGCAACAATGTGTCGCTGGTGTATGACAACATGGATTACGGCGATGCGAAAACCGCGCTGCTCACCATTGACGGCTGCACGCCATTGACGGAGAACCCCATCACCGTCCGCTTCCAGAACGAAGCAGGGGAGACGCTGACTACCCTGGCCCAGTTCAAGGGAATGACGCGCGGGAAGCAGACCTTCGCGGTGGAGGTGCTCCCTGGTATGTGCACGGTGAGCTTTGTATTCCTGCCTGGATGCCAGTTTGATTTCTTTGGCTTCCAGTTCTGCAAGGAATAAAGCAGGTTGGTTTGACAATACGTGCCAATAGTGGTATCATAGTAAGGATTTCAACCCTGAAAGGATGACATATATGTTTCTGTACAATTCTCTGTCTCACCGCAAGGAGCCCTTCAAGCCCCGCTTTGGCAATGATGTGAGCATGTATACCTGCGGTCCGACGGTCTATCATTTCGCCCATATCGGCAACCTGCGCTCCTACATCATGGAGGATGTGCTGGAAAAGGCGCTGCGCTATGAGGGCTACAATGTCAAGCGCGTGATGAACATCACCGACGTGGGCCACCTGGCTTCCGATGCGGACACTGGCGAGGACAAGATGCTCAAGGGCGCCAAGCGCGAGAACAAGACGGTCATGCAGATCGCCCAGTTCTACACGGACGCCTTCTTCGCGGACTGCGCGAAGCTGCGCATCAAGACCCCTGACATGGTCGAGCCTGCCACCAACTGCATCCCGGATTATATCGAAATGGTGGAGAAGCTGCTGGAGAAGGGCTATGCCTATTTTGCCGGCGGCAATGTGTACTTCGATACCTCCAAGCTGGAGAAGTACTATGTCTTCAACGACCACGACGAGGAAGACCTGGCCGTGGGCGTGCGTGATGACGTGGAAGCCGACGACAACAAGCGCAACAAGGCCGACTTCGTGCTGTGGTTCACCAAGTCCAAGTTTGAGGATCAGGCGCTGAAGTGGGATTCTCCCTGGGGCGTGGGCTATCCTGGCTGGCACATCGAGTGCTCCTGCATTTCCAAGAAGCACCTGGGCGAGTACCTTGACCTGCACTGCGGCGGCATCGACAATGCCTTCCCGCACCACACCAATGAGATCGCTCAGTCCGAGGCTTACCTGGGCCATGAGTGGTGCACGACCTGGTTCCATGTCCACCACCTGAACACCGTGGGCGGCAAGATGTCCAAGTCCAAGGGCGAGTTCCTGACGGTCTCCCTGCTGGAGGAAAAGGGCTACGACCCGCTGTGCTACCGCCTGTTCTGCCTGCAGAGCCACTATCGTCAGAACCTGGTGTTCTCCTGGGAGAACCTCGATAACGCTGCCGGAACCTATCAGAAGCTGGTGAATCGTGTGGCTGCCATCAAGCCCGACAACGCCAAACAGCCTGATTTGGAGGCCGCGAAGAAGTATCAGGAGAAGTTCCTGAAGGGCCTGACCAATGACCTGAACACCTCCCTGGCCATCACCAGTGTGTACGACGTGCTGAAGGGGAAGGACATCGACGATGTCACCAAGCTGTACCTCATCGGCGATTTCGATCAGGTGCTGAGCCTGAACCTGCTGGAGGCCGCTGCCAAGGTGCGTGCCTCTGCTGCGACCGCCACTGCCACCGCCGGTGCGGATGAGTATGTGATCGCTGGCCCTGCGGACGCCTCCGAGGAGGAGACTGTCAAGGTGACCGCACTGCTGACCGCCCGCTATGAGGCCCGCAAGGCCAAGAACTGGGCCGAGTCTGACCGCATCCGCGACGAGCTGGCCGCGATGGGCATCGTGGTCAAGGATAGCAAGAATGGCGCAGTGTGGAGCCGTGGCTAAGCTGCGGGAGCTGTATGACAGATACCCAATGACGGTCGTGTGTGTCGCCGGATTCGTTCTGGGTATACCAGCCGTATGCATCATCATGCTGATGATACATGAACTGTTTGGGTTTGATGTATATCAAAAGATGTATGTATCGGTTATCATGCTGATGGCAGAAGCATTTCTGTATTTCCTCCGCAAGGCTGCAGCCAGGCATATCAAAACAGATCATGAAAACTGGGATACTGCGAAAAGTCAGTTTTACAGTAAGTATTACACCTTCCTGAGCTGTTTGCTGTGGTTCAATGCGTTTGCGATTATCTACAGCTTGCTGAAAAGCTAAAAGAACCCGTCCTGCGTTTTGCAGGACGGGTTTTATGTGCCTTACAGATAAAGCGGACGGCCATGAGCATCCTCTACGCCGGAGAAGCGGTAGAAGAAGCTGTTCACGATGTCGCACCATTCCTTCGCGTTCTTCTTCTGGCGGGACATGCGTTCCATGATGAGTGCCTTGTCCGCCTCCGGGAAGGGGATGGCCGCCAGCTTTGCTTCGGCAGCCACGACCCAGTCGTAGCCCTCGAAGTGGTCGTCGTAGATGCGCTGGATCAGCGTGCGTCCGTCGCGCATGACGTAATCGTAGCGCAGCCGGTGGAACCACAGCAGCAGGTTGTCCGGGCAGGTTGCCAGGTTAGAGTAACGGTCACGCAGGGTTGCAGGGTACTGTTCAGCATAGCCGGTGCCGTTTTTCGTGCGGTCAATGCCCACTGCATCTCGGTTCGCCCTGTGATAGGTGCCCCAGGCCTGGTATTCGTAGCCGTCCGGGCTGGCGCCGTAGTGCAAATGGGGGGTGACCATCCAGCAAATGCCCAGGGGCGCGGTGTATTTCTCGTAAGCGCCGCGGCTCTCCAGAAGGATGTCTACCAGGGTGTCCTCGTCTGCAGGGGAGAGGCGATAAGTGAGCTTGATCCAGGTGCGGGCGATGGCCTCCGGATCGGCGTTGTCCGGGTCCCAGCAGAGCATGCCGTAGCCGAACATGTTTACCGCCGCGAAGGGGTGGCCGTACATACAGGCATCATCGCCCCAGTTGCTGACGGCGGCCATGGACATGATGGTGTCGCTGCCCAGGTCAGCCATGGTCTCATGCCACATGCCCATCATTGCGAAAATGTCAATTTGATGGCCAGTGTACTCCTGAGCCAACTGCCATTCGACGGCAAGGTTAGTCTTGGGCATGGCCAGCAGGGTTGGAGAAACAGGCTCACGTACCTGGAAGTCGAAGGGGCCGTTCTTCACCTGTAGAATGACATTATCCGCGAACTGGCCGTCCAGGTAGGCATAGTGTTGATAGGCAGCCATAGGTCGGTCGGTTTTCTGGTCACGCCAGTCCTGCTGACAGTTATACACGAAGCAGCGCCAGATCAGCTTTCCGCCATGAGGCTTGAGAGCGCGGGCAAGCATGTTGGCGCCTTCAGCATGGTTGCGGCCGTAGGTGAAGGGGCCGGGTCGATGCTCGCTGTCCGCTTTGACCAGGAAGCCGGCAAGATCGGGTACGGCGGCGTATACCAGTTTGCACTGATCATTCCACCAAGCCTGAACGCGCTCGTCCAGCGGGTCAGCCGTGGGAATGCCGTGGCGCATGGGCTGGGCATAGTCGATGGAGACCATCAGTTTTACGCCGAAGGGGCGGAATATGGCTGCGACCTCAGCAAGCTCCGGCAGCCAGTCTTCGATCAGCCGGTGGGCGGGGTTACGCACGTTCACATTGTTGATGCACACCACGTTGAGGCCGACGGATGCCATCATACGAGCCATCATGCGCAGACGCTCCGGTTCATAATCGAACATGCCGTCATCAAAGAACAACGAACGGCCGGAGTATCCGCGCTCGATATCGCCGTCGGCATTGTCCCAGCAGTTGATCATGCGCAGGGCGTACTTTGGCTGCTGGGTGTGGTCCTTCGGCAGAGCTTCACCGCAGTAGAGGGCCATCAGCAGGCGATAAGCGCCGTATAGCACACCGATATTACCGCCGGAGATGACGGCTGCATTGTTGATGCGGCGAATTGTAAAGGACTCGCTGAATGAGCCGTCCGGTTGAAGTTCAACGGAAAATCCTGGCGAAACAAGCGGCAACGCCTGATCCAGCTCAAAGCGGGCAACCTGCACGGGTGAGGTCAAATCTGATGGAACGTCGTTTTTCAAAAAAGGCAGCCAATAGTGAAAATCAGCGCGCATTGAATTCCTCCTGAGTTTTTTATCATTGTATCATGAACTGCACGGAAGAACAAGAAGCGAAACGGAAATATGCAAGAAATGCTAACAATCAGACAAAATATGAACAACTGATGCGACAGGAATCGGGTTTCGTGCGTCGAAGTATATATCAAAGGTTCTCATAAAGGAGAAATACGCATGGGATTTGACGTGAATCAAATCTGCCCTGGTGTGACACACATCAGGGATGCAATGGGCGTCTGCATGACGCTCATCGAGGGAGAGCAGGCTGCTCTGCTGGTGGATACAGGTTATGGCGTAGAAGATGTTTCGACCTTTATCTCAACGCTGTCAACAAAGCCGCTGACTGTTCTGCTGACTCATAATCACCACGATCACGCGCTGGGCTCCCGTTGGTTCAACAGGACGCTCATGTTCCCTGAGGATGCCGGCGAGTGGCAAATTTTTACAGACGAAACCAAACGTCGTATAGTGCTGGGACAGGCACAGGCAAAGGGGCATAATGTCACAGAAGCTTCATTCCTGGCAGGGGAGTGTCGCATGCCACACCCGATGAGCAAGGGTGTGTTCGATCTGGGGGGCTTTACGGTGGAGGTCATTCCATGTCCGGGTCATACCCCCGGTTCGTGTGTGGTGTATCTGCCGGGGCAGAAGCTGCTGCTGACGGGGGATGACTGGAATCCCTGCACATGGTTGTTTTTCGAGGCTGCGTTGCCTGTTCGGGAATACCGGGAGAATATCCGTCGCTTACAGAAGCTCGAGTTTACCCATGTCCTCTGCTCCCATCAGCTGGATTGCTTTCCCCGCGCCAGATTCGACGACTTTTTGGACAATCTGACCGATGAAGTTCTGGAAGCTGCCAAACCTGTCACCATCGGAGGATATGAGCACATCGCTACCCGACAGGCGAACGTGACGGAGGGTCAGATTCTTGTCTTTGACTGGAATAAATACAGAAAGGATTGAGATTATGAAGCACATGCATATCGCCATTGCACCCGATAGCCGGGCGCAATTCAACAATCATGCTGATTTTTGCGTCGGCACGGGCCGCATGGGTCTCGCGATGCAGAAGGAATATCATGCCCAGCTTACCATGGCGCAGGAGCTGTGCCACTTCAAACACATCCGTGGACATGGCCTATTCTGCGACGATATGGCCATCTATCAGCCCTGGACAGATGCGGAGGGTGCGGAGCATGAGGGCTATAACTTTACCTATCTTGATCGGGTGATGGATGACTATCGTAGTCTGGGCCTCAAGCCTTTCATTGAATTGGGCTTCATGCCTGATAAGATGGCCAGCGGCACTCAGACCATCTTCTACTGGAAGGGAAACACCACGCCCCCTGCGGATCATCAGAAGTGGGCGGATATGATCAAGGCCACGCTGCGCCATCTGGCGGAGCGCTATGGTGAGGACGAGGTGTCCACCTGGCCTTGTGAAGTCTGGAACGAGCCCAATCTGCCAGGGTTCTGGGAGCATGCGGATGAGGACGCTTACCACCAGCTGTATAAGACCAGCGTCCTTGCGGTGAAGGAAGCCCTGCCCAGGATGCGCGTGGGTGGCCCTGCTATCTGCGGCGGCGCGACTTCGCTGGACTGGGTGCGTAATTTCCTGACCTTCTGCCGGGACGAGAAGCTGCCCGTGGACTTCCTGACCCGCCACGCCTACATGGGAGAAACCCCGGAACACAAGGGCCGGTACCTGTACCACACCATGCGCACGGTGGATTCCATCATCGAAGAAATGCAGGCCACCCGTGACATCATCGATTCTTTCCCGGAATTTGCGGGCATGGAGATGCATGTCACCGAATTCAACACCTCCTACCACCCCTTCTGCCCCATCCACGATACCAACTATAACGCCGCTCTGATCGCGGGGCTCCTCAGCCGCATGGGCGATGTGTGCGCGTCCTACTCCTACTGGACCTTCGGCGATGTATTTGAAGAGCAGGGCGTGCCCAGCCGGCCTTTCCACGGTGGATTCGGCATGATTGCCAATCAGTGCATCCCCAAGCCTACGCTTTGGACGTTCCACTTCTTCAACAATCTGCGCGGCGAATGTGTTTATCGCGATGACAACACCCTGATTCTCCGCAAGGCGGATGGTTCCTATGAGGGCGTGGCGTGGAATATCTGCAAGGAAGAACGCGAGGCCATTGCCCTTGATCTGGAGTTGCCTTTGGCAGGAAAGTGTGTCCTGACCACCGAAACTGTGGACGAAACCACTTGTAACCCGCTCAAGGTCTGGCATGACATGGGTGAGCCTGCATCCCTAACCGATGCGCAGCTGCGCTTCCTGCGTCAGGCGGGACAACCCCTGTGCGAGACCGCGCAGATCGAGGGTGGCAAGGTCACGCTGGCGCTCAAGGAAAACGCCGTTGTGCGCTTCACTGTCAAATTGATTTCCGGCGCACCCGACTATGGCTACAACTACAACTGGTATATCGAAAACCGTTGATGACAGAGAAAAGCCGCGCATCCGTTGCAGGGTGCGCGGCTTTCGTATGCGATGGTATCAGCTCAGCAGCATGCGGTCGTTTGCCAGGCCAGAGCCGCTGGCAACCTTGAACATCTTCAGCAGGTCTTCCACCGTCATGCGGGCCTTCATGTCGCGGTCGATATCGATGATGATCTTGCCCTCGTGCAGCATAATTGTGCGATTGCCGTATTGAAGCGCGTCCTTCATGTTATGGGTGACCATCATCGCGGTGAGGTTGTTGTCCTTGATCAGCTTTCGGGTGAGCGTGAGCACTTTTTCTGCGGTCTTGGGGTCGAGGGCGGCAGTGTGCTCGTCCAGGAGGAGCAGCTGAGGCTTTTGCAGGGTAGCCATCAGCAGCGTCAGCGCCTGACGCTGGCCGCCGGAAAGCAGGCCCACGCGGGCGTTCATGCGATCTTCCAGGCCCAGCTCAAGGGTTGCCAGCGCATCACGGAACTGCGCCTTCTCCGCCTTGGTGATGCCCCAGTTCAGCCCGCGCTTCTTGCCGCGGCGGTAGGCGAGGGCCATGTTCTCCTCAATGGTCATGGTGGCGGCAGTACCTGTCATGGGATCCTGGAATACCCGGCCCAGATACTTGGCACGCTTGTATTCCGGCAGACGAGTCACGTCCACGCCGCCGATCTCGATGGAGCCGCTGTCCACCAGGAAAGTGCCTGCCACCGCGTTGAGGGTGGTAGACTTGCCAGCACCGTTGCCGCCGATGACGGTGACAAAATCACCCTCAGCCAGGTGGAGATCCACGTCAATGAGGGCCTTCTTTTCGGTAATGGTGCCGGGGTTGAAGGTCTTGGCAATGTGATTGATTTTCAGCACGTCACTTACCTCCCTTCATTGCGGCCTTCATGGCTTTACGCGACGCAAGCTTGGACTTCCAGTAGGGGAACGCAAGGAACATCGCCACGACCAGCGCAGTGAGCATCTTCAGGTCGTTGGTATTTAGGCCCATCCAGATGACTACCTGGATGACAAGATAGTAGATGATCGCGCCAAGTGCCACAGCCAGCAGACTGCCGGCAATGCCGCGCAGAGGTTTGATCTTGGAGAACAGCTTGCCGAAGACGACCTCGCCGATGATGACGGCAGCCAGGCCAATGACGATGGCTCCGCGGCCCATGTTGACATCCGCATAACCCTGGTACTGGGTCAGAAGAGCACCTGCGAAGGCCACGATGCCGTTGGACAGCATCAGACCAAAGACCTTGTTCCATTCAGTGTTGATGCCCTGTGCGCGGGACATGGCCTGATTTGCGCCGGTGGCCCGCAGACTGCTGCCATATTCCGTGCCGAAGAACCAGAACATGCCCACAATCAGCAGCGCAATGATGATCACCAGCGGGAGCATGGGGTTGTCCAGCGTCAGCTGACGGACATAGCGGGAGGACACCAGCATGTCGAACTTGTTGACGCTAACGGCAGTGTTGGCCTTGTTCAGCATGATTCGGAGGTTGATGGAATAAAGCGCCAACTGTGTCAGGATGCCGGAGAGGATCGCTGGGATCCCCATGCAGGTGTGAAACACGCCGGTGATCAGGCCAGCCAGCATGCCTGCCAGGAATGCGACCAGCATGGCTGTCCAGAAGCTGCAGCCGTTGATGATGAGCATCGCCGCTACAGCGCCGCCGGTGGCAATGGAGCCATCCACCGTCAGGTCGGATACCTCCAGGATGCGGTAGGTGATGTAAACACCAATGGCCATGATGCCCCAGATCATACCTTGGGCAGCTGCGCCCGGCAACTGGTTGAGCAGCTTGGGAAAATCACTGATCAGCTCAGCAAAGAAGTCGATGATCGGCAAGGGGAGTCCTCCTCTTCAAGGAAATGCTTCAGCATGATGAAGTGCGTCATAAACGGGAAAACAACGCCATGAAGCTTCCTCCATGGCGTTGTGTGCGTGCCGGGGAATATTACTCGATGGGAGCGTAATCAGCGGGCATGGTCAGACCGAGCTCGGCGACATTGGCTGCATTGTACATCTTGGTGACGTTGGGCGCAGTCTGGATTTCCATGGCGGAAATATCAGCGCCGTTTACCAGAATATCGTAAGCCATCAGGCCGGTCTGCCAGCCAAGATCGTAGTAGGAGATGGACAGCGTCGCAACGCCGCAGCCGGAGCAGATGCCGGCTTCACCGGCAACCACGGGAACCTTCGCGGGAATAACCACGTTGGCGATGGTCTCGGTATAGGAAGCAGCGGTGTTGTCGGTGGGAATGTAGATGACTTCGCAGTTGTCCGCGGCATTCTGGGTGACAGAAGCAACATCGTTGGAATCAGCGAAAGCGAACTCTTCGGTCTCATAGCCGAGATCCTTCAGGTAGCCAGCGATCACATTAACCTGATAGACGGAGTTGGGTTCGGCGGAGCAGTACAGCAAGCCAACGGTCTTTGCCTCGGGGAAGAGCTCCTTGATCATTGCGGCCTGGGCGTCCAGGGGAGCCAGGTCGGAGGTGCCGGAAACGTTGATGCCGGTCACGCCGGTCCAGCCTTCGGTGACACCCATGGCGGTGGCGTAGTCAGTCACGGAGGTGCCCAGCACCGGAATGGTGCCGGTAGCATTCATCGCGGCCTGAAGGGCTGCGGTGGCGTTGGCCATGATCAGGTCGACGCCGTTTGCATCAAAGGTGGTTGCGATGGTGGTACAGGCGGCAGAATCGCCGGAAGCATTCTGAACGTCAAACTTAACCTGATCGCCAAGCTTGTCCTTCAGGGCGTCCATAAAACCCTGGGTGGCTGCGTCCAGCGCAACGTGCTGAACCAGCTGGAGAATGCCGATCTCATACTTGTCGGCAGCGAGGGCGGAGGTGCAGCCGAGCACCATGCAAAGGGCGAGGACGAGGGAAAGAAGCTTTTTCATAGGGATACCTCCTTCAATACTACGGTGCAGATCACAGCGTCTGCACATCTACGAAAAACAGTTTAGTACGCCTCTGCGCCAATGTCAATACTGGTGGAAAAACAAGACATAAATAAAACAATTTCAATCGAAAACCGGAGAGCAAAGCAGCTCTCCGGCAATGATCAAACATTGAACAGCAGATCGTCATAGGTGGGGAATGGCCAGTATTCCTTGCCGACAAGGGATTCCAGGTCGTCGGCAATTTCGCGAACCTTTGCCATTGCAGGGATGATGATATACCGCTCGTACTGGGCATTCTCCAGCGCATCTTCCGTGTGCTTCGTTGCGAGGATCGAATCACGCAGATTGTTGATCGCGTCGAAGAGCTTCACGTTGCGTTCGGTGACAAATTTCAGCAGCCGCGCCTCGGCAACGGGTTCCACGCCTGCCTCGCGGATATCGCGAACAACGCGGCCCATTTCCCCCGCGAACTTTGCGCATGCCGGGAAAATCTCCCGCTCGGCCATCATCAGGCAGGTTTCAGCCTCAATGTTGACGGCCTTGGCGTAGTATTCCAGGCTGATTTCGTAACGCGAACGAAGCTCTGCCAGGCTGTAGATCCCCTGACGGGCAAACAGCGCAACGTTCTTTTCATCCAGCAGATGAGGCAGAGCATCGACCGTGCTGGCATAGTTGGGAAGGCCGCGGCGGGCTGCTTCCTCAACCCACGCGTCGGCGTAGCCGTTGCCGTTAAAGATGACCCGATTGTGTTCGCGCAATGTACGGACGATCAGATCGTGCAGTGCGATGCGGAAATCCTTCGCATTTTCCAGCTCATCCGCAAAGCCCATCAGCACGTCTGCAACGATGGTATTCAGCGTCACGTTTGTCTCTGCGATGGACGCGCTGGAGCCAAGACTGCGGAACT
>JBGUSK010000092.1:0-16943 GCA_045132495.1 Christensenellales bacterium
CGAGGATCAGCAGCATCATCAGCAGGGACAGTGCGGAACCTGCGTTCCAGTTGCCCTCGGTGAGGAATTTCGACTCGATCAGGTCGCCAAACATCATGGTGTAGCCGCCGCCCAGCACGCGGGGAATAAAGAACGTCGTCACGCTGGGCATAAAGACCATCGTGATGCCGCTCACTACGCCGGGGATGGACAGGGGCATCGTCACCTTGTACAGCGTCTGCAGGCTGTTGCAGCCAAGGTCGGCCGCCGCCTCAGACAGGCGGAAGTCCATCTTGTTGAGCACCGTGTAGATGGGGAAGACCATGAAGGGTAGGAAGTTGTACACCATGCCCAGCAGCACCGTGTTGGAGGTGTACATCAGCTGAACGCCCTCAAGGCCTATGGCGCGCAGCAGGTTGTTGATCAGGCCGGAATCCTCCAGCAGAGTCATCCAGGCGACGGTGCGCAGGAGGAAGTTCATCCACATGGGGATGATGAACAGCACCACCAGCGTGGAGCCCAGCTTCATCTTGCGATCGGCCATGAACAGCGCCGCCGGATAGCCGAGGATCAGGCAGATGACTGTGCACTGGAAGGCCATCCACAGGGAATACACCAGCGTATCCACATTAACCGTGCCGCGGGTGATGTACTGGGAGTAGTCCACACCCAGGCGCTCTGCTTCCTGTGCGATGACCTTGTTGGCCTCGTAGTGGGAGTCCCAGAAATTCTTGAAGTTATCCAGCGTGAAATTGCCGTTTGCGTCGGTAAAGGCATAGTAGCTGATCAGGATGACCGGCACGACGGTGAAGATGATCATCCACAGCGTGTAGGGCGAGGCGAACAGGGAACGGTGCATGCCGCGGTTGCGCTTGATGGTCATACCGATCATCGCGGCAAATGCGACAAGGCCCGCGCCCATGACTGCCCATGCCCACCAGGGGAGCGACATATCAGTGAGCATCGTCAGTTTTCCTCCTGCATGGGCTTCATGATGTGGATATTGAAGGGCACGATGTTCACGCCGACCTTGCTGCCCTGAGGCTGCATGGTGGTGGAATGCACCTTGAAGGTGTAAGCGCCGGTGTCGATCATCATTTCATAGTGCACGCCCTTGAACAGAACGGACTTGACCGTGCCGACGATCTGACCCACGTCTTCGCCCACCAGCATGATGTCCTCGGGGCGGATGACCACGTCCACGGGAGCGTTCTCGCCAAAGCCGGAGTCCACGCAGGGGAAGGCCGCGCCTGCAAATTCCACCAGCTCGTCCTTGATCATCGTGCCGCGCAGGATGTTGGATTCGCCGATGAAGTCCGCGACGAAGGCGTTGGCGGGTTCGTCGTAGATGGTCTTGGGATCGCCGATCTGCTGGATGGTGCCGTCCTTCATGACCACGATGGTATCGGACATGGTCAGGGCTTCCTCCTGGTCATGGGTGACGTAGATGAAGGTGATGCCCAGTCGCTGCTGCATGGACTTCAGCTCCAGCTGCATGTCCTTGCGGAGCTTGAGGTCGAGCGCGCCCAGGGGCTCGTCCAGGAGCAGCACTTCCGGCTCGTTGACGAGGCTCCGGGCGATGGCCACGCGCTGCTGCTGACCGCCGGAGAGGGCTTCTACATGGCGCTTGGCATAGCCCTTGAGGTTCACCAGCTCCAGCATCTGCTCAACCTTTTCGTCGATCATCTTCTTGGGCATCTTCTTCAGCTTCAGGCCGAAGGCGATGTTGTCGTACACGTTCAGATGGGGGAAGAGGGCGTACTTCTGAAACACGGTGTTGACGCGGCGCTTGTAGGGCGGCAGGTCGGAGATCTCCTGGCCCTCGAAGAGCAGCGCGCCGGAGGAGGGCGTCTCAAAGCCGCCGATGATGCGCAGCGTCGTGGTCTTGCCGCAGCCGGAGGGGCCCAGCAGGGTCAGGAATTCCTTCTTGCGGATATACAGGTCGATGTCCTTGAGGACCTTTACGCCGTCGTATTCCTTGGAAACGCCGATCAGGTCAATCAGGTGATCCTTCTCGCGGGCTTTCTTGATGCGCTCGTTGAGCTGTTCGTTATTCATAGAGGGGGTACTCCCTTCAAAATAAAATCGGTATCAGAAAATCGGCGGATTGGATACCCACAGCACGCGGGCCTTCGTCTTGCCGGCGTTCATGAGGTAATGGGTCTCGCGGGGGTGGATGCAGAAGCTGCAGCCGGTGCGCACGCGGGTCTTCTTTTCACCTGTGACCAGGAAGACCGTGCCTGCCAGCACATAGCCAAATTCCTCGCCCTCATGGGGAGGCAGCGGATAGGTTTCGCCGCCCTCGCCGATCTCCACGAGGATAGGCTCCATCGAGTTCTTCTGTGCATTGGGGACCAGCCATGTCGTTGTGCCGTGGAGGAGTTCATCGTCCTCCTTGACGAACATATCCTGCGGCGTGAAGACGGTCTTCTCGTTTTTGTCCTCTTTGAAGAAGAGGGACAGCGAGGAGCCCAGACACTCCAGCATATCCGTCAGCGTTGCTATGGAGGGCGAAGCCAGATTGCGCTCCACCTGGGAGATGAAGCCTTTGGAGAGCTCGCACCGGTCAGCCATGTCCTCCTGGGTCAGCCCGCGCTGCAGCCGCAGCTGGCGGAGTTTTTCACCGATATCCACAAGCAAAACCTCCCTTCGTTCAGCAGGTTTGTCTGATAAAGGCAATATTGTGTCCCGAAGTTTAGCAAAACTAAACCCGGGAACGATTCATATTAAATCATATCAGGGGGTGCATGTCAATAGGTTTTGGGATTTTCATGATGTATTCATGATGTTTTTGTCGGGGAATGACGCGAAAATTTCATGTGTGCAGTGACACTGGGTTTACCAGGAGCAGATTGCAGGATTAGCGTCACTATGGCTGGCGCGCATTGTGTACAGAATAAATACTTGCATTTTCCCTGCAACCGTGTTACACTATGAAAACACCGATGAGAAGCAGCGGAATCGTCAGGTCACCCACAGCGAGCCGGAGACAGTGCAAGTCCGGCGGCGGACGGCGAGGACATTGGGGCTTCGAGGGCGCGGGGGAAGGGCGTTGTGTCTGCGTATCCCGCGACGGTATCCTCCGTTACAGGAAAAGAGCGCACACGTTCGTGCAGCTGCGGGGAACCGCGCAGCGAAAAAGCACACGAAGTGTGAAGTGGGGTGGCACCGCAGTCATCTGTCCCCAATGGTAGGGGATAGAGGCTGTTTTTTATTTTATCTGACTGGCGAAGGCGTCCCCGGTCGTTTGCTGGCGAATAAAGGGAGGAAAAAAACATGTCCGAGACCATCGTCAAGCCCGAGAAGAAGCCGATCATTTTCTCCGGCATCCAGCCCTCCGGTACGCTGACCCTGGGCAACTACATCGGCGCGCTGAAGAACTTCTCCAAGCTGCAGGACGACTATGACTGCATCTATTCCATCGTAGATATGCATGCCATCACCGTCCGCCAGAATCCCGCTGAGCTGCGCCGCCGCTGCCTGGAGCTGGCTGCGATCTACATTGCCAGCGGCATCGACCCCAAGAAGAGCCTCATCTACTGCCAGAGCCATGTGTCCGGCCACGCGGAGCTGGCATGGATCCTGAACTGCTTCACCTACATGGGTGAAATGAACCGTATGACCCAGTTCAAGGATAAGTCCGCCAAGCATGCGGACAACATCAACGTGGGCCTGTTCACTTATCCCGTGCTGATGGCTGCGGACATCCTGCTCTACCAGACCAACCTGGTGCCTGTGGGCCACGATCAGAAGCAGCACCTGGAGATCTGCCGCGATATCGCCCAGCGCTTCAACGGCATCTACGGCGATGTGTTCACCATTCCCGAGGGCTACATTCCCAAGGTCGGCGCCCGCATCATGAGCCTGCAGGAGCCCACTCGCAAGATGTCCAAGTCCGACCCCGAGGACACCTTTGTCGCCCTGACGGATGACCCCGACACCATCCGCCGCAAGATCAAGCGCGCGGTGACCGACTCCGACGGCGAGATCCGCTTCGACCCGGAGAACAAGCCCGGCGTCAGCAACCTGCTGAGCATCATGTCTGCCCTCGGTGCAGGCGAGATCGACGCGCTGGTGAACGAGATGCAGGGCCAGGGCTATGGCGCGCTGAAAAACCGCGTAGCGGATTGTGTCATCGCGGCACTGGAACCCATGCAGACCGAGTACAAGCGGCTGATCGCCGACAAGGCTTACCTCCAGGGCGTTCTGGACGAGAATGCCAAGACGGCCTCCTACCTTGCCACCAAGACCCTGCGCAAGGTGCAGAAGAAGGTTGGCTTCGCGGCAAGGGGCTGAAATCTTTCATAAATCCGGAACGCATAGATGGGCCCGCAGATGGCTGCATTGACGTGCAGCTGCATACGGGCCCATTTCTTTTTTGCCCGGCGGCGCCTCTTCCATTTTCCGAGCAAATATGGTATGATGTGCGGCGAATATCAATCGGAGGTGTCTTATGCTCGCTTCCATCCGCAGAAGTTATAACCATACGATCTACGCCAGCTATGTGGGGTATATCACCCAGGCGATCGTGAACAACTTCGCGCCGCTGTTGTTCCTGACCTTCATGGCGGATTTCGGCCTCACCATGGATAAAATCACCCTGATCACCACGGTGAATTTCGCTGTGCAGCTGGCGGTAGACGCATTTGCCGTCAAGGTGGTGGATCGCATCGGCTACCGGCCATGCATCGTGGCTGCCCATGTGTTTGCTGTGCTGGGGCTGGCCGGATTGGCACTGTTTCCGATGGTGATGCCGCCTTTTGTCGGAATCCTTGCGGCGGTGGTGATGTATGCCATTGGCGGCGGCATCATCGAGGTGCTCATCAGTCCTATCGTCGAGGCCTGCCCCACCGACGCGAAGACTGCCGCGATGAGCCTGCTCCACTCCTTCTACTGCTGGGGACATGTGTTCCTTGTGATGGTGAGTACAGCGTTCTTTGCGCTGTTCGGGATGGATTCCTGGCGGGTGATGGCGTGCATCTGGGCGTTGGTGCCCCTTGCGAATATTTTTTACTTTCTGCTTGTACCGATTTACCCAATCATTGAGGAGGGTACAAAGCGGATGTCTCTTCGGGAACTGCTGGGCAAGCGGGTCTTCTGGCTGCTGCTGGTGATGATGGTGTGTGCCGGAGCTTCCGAGCAGGCAATGAGCCAGTGGTCCTCCGCCTTTGCGGAGAAGGCTCTGGGTGTATCGAAAACCATTGGCGATCTGGCGGGCCCCTGTGCCTTTGCAGTGCTGATGGGGACGGCACGCGCGCTGTACGGAAAATTTGCGGAAAAGATTCCTCTGAAAGCCTTTATGATCGGCTCGACGCTCCTGTGCATTGTGTGCTACCTGCTCGCAGCCCTGTCCGGGAATGCGATGATAGGTCTGATCGGCTGTGCGGTATGCGGTTTTTCAGTGGGTATATTCTGGCCGGGAACATTCTCCATTGCGCCTGGTGTATTGCCAGGGGGTGGTACGGCGATGTATGCCCTGATGGCCCTTGCCGGTGATCTTGGCTGTTCCGGCGGCCCGACGCTGGTGGGTCTTGCAGCGAATGCGGCGGGCGGCGAGCTTCGAATGGGACTGCTGCTGGCGATCCTCTTCCCGGTGCTGATGCTGATCCTGACAGCGGCGCTCAGGGAAAAGAAAGCTTGATGTCATCAACTGAGCCCTCTCTGAAAAGAGGGGGCTTTTTTGCTGCCTTGATCACAAAGCCTTCGTCAAACTTTGCGCCCTCAACCGACGCTTTCCGGCGGGTAAAGACGTTATCATGGTAGCACTCTCCAGGCGGAAAGGCGGTGGGCCCGTGCAAGTCAGCATCTGGCTGTACATTCTTGAGCAGACAAGCCTGACATGCTGTCTGCTGATGGCCATCGGCTTGAGTGCGGGGCTGCGCAAAAAAGCGCCCTTTAGACTGACTGCGGCAGCTCTTTGCGTGGCTGTTCTGTCTGCATGGATGGCCAACGCCCCGGCGCTTCTTCGTGCGGCAGCGCTGCTGATGTGTGCAGCGTTTGCCCCAATTCTGGCCTGGCCGGGTGCGCCTCGTCGTATCTGGCTGCGGATGATTGCCAGCGGTTGCTTCCTGTCCCTGGGGCTGACGGGGCTGATGCGCTTCGCGGCTCCTTTCAGATGGCCGTCGGCGCTGATCGTGCTGGGATGCTGCCTGCTGCTGCAGGCTGTGCCTGTGATCGTCCCCAAGCCGGAGGAAACGCCTCACCTCGCCACAGTAGACGTCCGCCATGGCCCGCATCACCTGACGCTGACGGCGCTGATCGACAGTGGGAATCTCCTGCAGGATCCGATTACGGGGCTTCCTGTGATCGTGATCAGCCGCCGTGCTGCGATGCGGCTGGTCCAGCTTCCGCAGGATGGCAGGCTGACTTACCCCTTCCGCCTGCTGACGGTTCGCACCGTGTCGGGCACGGGGATGATGACTGTCTTTCACCCGGACAGCGTGTGCCTGCTTCTCCCTGACGGCTGGACACGGGTGGAAACCCTGCTGGGGGTGTCCCCGGAGGGCTATGACGGCTTCCAAGCTCTCGTTCCGGCGAGGCTGATGACGAGCGACCTTGCGCTCACCATCTGACGATCCATGCTTCATCCCAGGTGATTCTATCCGGGATATGTAATGAGGAATATATGAAGGAGGCGTTCCATGCTGATTCCCTTCCGGCTGCCGGCCATATCTGAAATTATCTCTGCTTTCACGCCAAAGGACATCCTTTATATTGGCGGTCCGATTCCGCTCCCTGCTCCCCTCACTGCAGAGGAGGAACGCGCACTTCTTGCTCGTCTGCCGGAGGAAGGCGAACGCGTCCGGCAGATCCTGATCGAACGAAATCTGCGCCTTGTTGTATTCATCGCCCGCAAGTTTGAGAACACGGGCGTGATGCTGGAGGATCTGATCTCCATCGGTACTATCGGGCTGATCAAGGCGGTCAACACCTTCGACCCGCAGAAGAAAATCAAGCTGGCCACCTACGCCAGCCGCTGCATCGAGAACGAGGTACTGATGTTCCTGCGTCGTCACAGCCGCACGAAGCTGGAGGTCAGCCTGGACGAACCCCTGCGCACCGATTGGGACGGCAATGAGCTGCTGCTTTCCGACGTGCTGGGCACTGAAGCAGACATGGTTTCCCGCGGCATGGAGGAGGATGCGGAGAAGCAGATGCTATTTGCAGCCTTAAAGCGGCTGAATCCCCGCGAGCAGCAGATCATGACCCTGCGCTACGGCCTCTCCGGCAGGGGAGAGATGACCCAAAAGGAGGTCGCCGACGTGCTGGGTATCAGCCAGAGCTACATCAGCAGGCTGGAGAAGCGGATCTTGCAAAGGCTGCATGGGGAAATGGTCAGGCAGTCGTCGTGAAGGGTCTTGGTCACGGAAAGCCGATATGTTGACTTTGAAGTTCCGTGACGGTGAAGTTATGTTTGGCACATATACGGATGAAGGCCTTCTGCTGGACTATGACGGCGTGTACCTTCTGGATAGCATTTCCTCATTGAACTGCCTGAATAGCTGCAAGGCTTCCCGATTGCCGGGGAGCCTTTTGACTTCTTTGCAACAATCCACGCGTGTTTTGTCGCCCCTGTTTACCGCCCCATTCCCCGTGCCATACTTTGTACATCCAACAAACGGAGGTACATCAACATGGCATACGGCAAGGTGGAAATCTGCGGCGTGGATACTTCGAAGCTCCCGGTGCTGTCCCAGGCGAAAATGCTGGAGCTCTTCCCACTCGTGCACGCGGGGGATAAGGCTGCCCGGGATGAGTTCGTGCAGGGAAATCTGCGCTTGGTGCTCAGCGTCATCCAGCGGTTTGCGTCGCGTGGGGAGAACGCGGATGATCTCTTCCAGGTGGGCTGCATCGGGCTGATGAAGGCCATCGACAACTTCGATGTCAGCCAGAATGTGCGTTTCTCTACCTACGCCGTCCCCATGATCATCGGCGAGATCCGCCGCTACCTGCGGGACAACAACGCCATCCGCGTCAGCCGCTCCATGCGGGACACAGCCTATAAAGCGCTGCAGGCTCGCGACCGGCTGCAGAACCAGCTGGGCCGCGAGCCAACCATTGCTGAAATAGCCGCAGAGATGGAGCTGCCCCGGGAAGACGTGATATTTGCTCTGGAGGCGATTCAGGATCCGGTCAGCCTGTTTGAGCCGGTTTATAACGACGGCGGCGATGCGCTCTACATCATGGATCAGGTGCGGGATGAAAACGCAAAGGACGACAACTGGGTGGAGGATATTGCCATCCGGGACGCCATGCGCAAGTTGAACGATCGGGAAAAACGCATCATGCAGCTTCGATTCTTTGAAGGGCGCACGCAGATGGAAGTCGCAGGGGAAATCGGTATCAGCCAGGCGCAGGTCAGCCGGCTGGAGAAGCAGGCGCTCACCCATATGCGGCGCTCCATGCAGGTGACGTGATAGACTGCTTTCTGCTTGACAGTTTGACGAATCCTGCAATATAATAGGATCAAATTGATCCATCAAGCAGGATGGAAGCTGGAAAGGGAATACCATGCGATACTTGAACGGATGCACCTTTGGCTTTATGTCGCCCCGGGGGTTTACCGGGCGCGAAGAATGGAAGACTTCCCTGCGCCTGATGAAGGAGGAAACCGGCTGCGATGCTGTGATCCTGCCTGTGGCAGCGTTGCAGGATCATGCTTATTCTACGCAGGTGGACTACACTACGCCCGATGTGATGAGTATGGACGATGTGCGCGCAGTTGCCAGCGAGGCCCGCAGCCTCGGCATGCAGGTGATCATCAAGGCAATGGTCAACTGCCGGGATGGATACTGGCGTGCCTACATCCGCTTCTTTGACAGCTATGTGCCTACCGAACCCACCTGGGAGCAGTGGTTCCGCAGCTATGACGAGTTTGTGGTGGAACTGGCCCGCACGGCGGAGGAGATTCACGCGGAAATGTTCTGCGTGGGCTGCGAAATGGTGGGCGCCGATCACCGTGAGCAGGAGTGGCGGGAGATGGTTGCCAAGGTGCGACAGGTGTATACAGGGCCCGTGACCTACAACTGCGACAAGTTCCAGGAGGGCAATGTGACCTGGTGGGATGCGGTGGATGCGATCTCGTCTTCCGGTTACTATCCCATTGATCAGCTGGAAGAGCACTTCAGCCGCATTGAGCAGGTGGCAGAGAAATTCGGCCGGCCCTTCTTCTTCATGGAGAGCGGATGCCCCAGCCGCAAGGGAAGCGAGTTTGTGCCCAACAACTGGGCCTTTGGCGGAGAGCAGTGTCTGGACAGTCAGACCCAATGGTATCAGGCGTATACGGAAGCGTTGCTGCGGCATCCGAAGATCCGGGGCTGCGTCTGGTGGGACTGGAGCGCTGTACGGCTGTATCCCGTTGAGCGGGCAGCCACGGATTCCGGCTATGCCCTGTACGGCAAGCCGGCAGCCCGCGTCCTGCGGGAGTACAGTCTGGATGTTGCCAAACGCGAATACAGCTGAACACATATGGCATAGCTGCACAGATGGCTATGCCGCTTTTTGTGGGCGGTGGAGCCCAAACAATTCGTCCGGCATAAGCTGAAAGGGGAGAACCATATCCGCCTTTGGATACTGTGTTTTCCGCGAAAACGGCTTGACATCCCGGACGGAGTGTGACAATATGAAACGTGGAGAGATATATCGGGCGGATCTTGATCCGGTGGTCGGTTCAGAACAGGGCGGCATACGGCCCGTCCTGATCATCCAGAATGACGCTGGCAACCTGCATTCGCCAACGGTTATCGTGGCGGCCATCACCGGGCGGAAAAAGAAACCCCATATGCCGGTGCATGTGCTGATCACGGCGGAGGAAAGCGGGCTGCCGATGGATTCCATCGTCCTGACCGAACAGGTGCGGACGCTGGAAAAAGCCCGCCTGACCCGGTATCTGGGCCGCCTGAGCGACGAAACCATGGCCCGCATTGACGAAGCGCTGGCCCGAAGCATCGGGAAAGCGTGATTTATAATTGGATACGGAGGAAACAATGAATCTGATCGAAAAAATCCACAAGGCTGCCAGGCGCGAACAATTCATGGCGTGGCTGCAGATTGTGATCGGCTGCGTGATCGGTGCGGCTGGCTACCCGACCTTTCTGGATCCGGGCAAGATTGCTCCCGGCGGCCTCACCGGCGTGGCGATGATCCTCAAGCACCTGTGGGGTTGGGATATCGGCATCACGTCCCTGATCCTGAACATCCCGCTGTTCATCGTGGGCTACAAGGCGATGGGCCGCGTTTTTGCCTTCCGCAGCCTGGCGGCAACGATCCTCTTTTCGCTGATGATTGACCTGCTGCCGCTTAGGGAAATTCCGGTGGAGCCCATCCTCGGGACGCTCTACGGCGGCATCCTGCTGGGTATCGGCCTGGGCTTTATCCTGCGCGGCGGCGCCACTACCGGTGGTACGGACATGGCGGCGCGCATGGTGCACAAGTACCTGCCCTTTTTATCTGTAGGGATGTTCCTGTTCCTGATCGACTGCGTGGTGGTCGTGGCGGCGTGGATTTTCATCGGCTCGTCAGAGGCGCTGTATGCGCTGATCTGCATTTTCGTCTCCGGCAAGGCAGTGGATATGGTGATGCTGGGCCTGAGCAGCAACAAGGCCTGTTTTGTGATGACGGAGCAGTGGGAGCGTGTTTCCCGCCGGCTGCTGGACGAAATGGAACGCGGTGTGACCCAGCTCAGTGCCCGGGGCGCCTATACCGGCAATGAGCGTCCTGTTGTGCTGTGTGTGCTGCCGCCCCAGGAGGTTTCCCGGCTGAAGGAGATCGTCCGTCAGGAGGATGAAAAGGCCTTTATGTTTATTACCGAAGCCCATGAAGCACTGGGCGAGGGCTTTTCCAGCCTTCTGGGTGACTGATCATCAGATGCGGCCTGCGGCATGTTCCGCAGGCCGTTTTTGCACTTGTCCCATCTGGTCGGCGTTTTTCCGGAAGTGTCATCAAAACGAAACGATGGTTGAAAAATCGTCAGAATTGTTCGGAAAATCCCTTGACATCCCCCTGCTGATGCGGTAAAATAAGCCGTAATGTTTTCTCGATGGGCCTGAACCGCCTGTCCGGACTGTATTGCAGAGGAGGCGCCGCCATGACCAGCCAGCAGATGGTTTTCCGCCATGGGGACGCGTGTATCCTTTTTTGCACCCCAGTTGCTGAATGCATGAGCACGTTCTGATTGTATACAGATCGTGCTCTTTTTCGTGGGGAAACCTGCAAAATCGCTTGAGGAGGAAGAAACAATGAAGAAGGTTGCCATTATCATGGGCAGCGACAGCGACCTGCCTGTCCTGAAACCCGCCTTTGAACAGCTCAAGAAGCTTGAAATTCCCTTTGAAGCCCATGTTTACAGCGCTCATCGTACCCCGGTGGAGGCTGCGAATTTCGCCAAGAATGCCCGTGAAAACGGCTTCGGCGTGTTGATCTGCGCGGCAGGCAAGGCGGCTCATCTGGCGGGTGCCTTTGCGGCACAGACCACCCTGCCGGTGATCGGCATTCCGGTCAAGTCCTCCACGCTGGATGGCCTGGATGCGCTTCTGTCCACTGTACAGATGCCCTCCGGTATGCCTGTCGCGACGGTTGCGATCGACGGCAGCGCCAATGCGGCCCTGCTGGCTGCGCAGATCATCGCGGTGGAGGATGCTGCACTGGCGGAAAAGCTCAACGCGATGCGCAAGGCGCAGCATGATGCTGTCATTGCCAAGGACGCTGCGCTGACCATCGAATAAAGTTTAAATGCGAACATTCTGCGTAGAATGTCTGCGGAATATTCAGCTGAAGAAAAGAAGGAAAGAAGTATATGGAAGACAAGCTTTGGCTTGAAACCGAAGATACCCACGAGGAGATGGACAAGCCCCACGATGAGTGCGGCGTGTTTGGTATCTACCGCAAGGAGGGCAAGGGTGTGGTGGCGGAAACCTACCATGCGCTCTACGCCCTGCAGCACCGCGGTCAGGACAGCTGCGGTATCTGCGTCAATACCGATGGCGTGATGAAGAAGTACCGCGAGAGTGGCTTGGTGACTGAGGTCTTCACCCGCGAAATGCTGATGAAGATCGAGGAGGGCAGCATGGCTTTGGGCCACTGCCGCTACGCGCCTGCGGATATGAAGAGCCGCTCCAACGCGCAGCCCATTCTGATCAACCATCACAAGGGCTCGATGTCCCTGGCGTGCAATGGCGCGCTGACCAACGCTGCTGAGCTCCGGGATGAGCTCGAGGCGGGCGGCGCGATTTTCCACGCCACGGCGGATACAGAGGTCATTGCCTACATCATCACCCAGCAGCGCCTCAAGTGCGGTTCCATTGAGGACGCGGTGTTCAATGCGATGGATATTATCAAGGGCGCCTATTCGATGGTGATCATGAGTCCCACGAAGATGATAGCCTGCCGCGATCCCCATGGCTTCCGTCCGCTGTGTATGGGTCATATCGGAGAGGACATCGTGTTTGCCTCCGAGTCCTGTGCGCTGGATGCAGTCGGCGCGACCTTCGACCGGGACATTGAGGCCGGTGAGATGGTTGTCATCAGCAAGGACGGCATCGAATCCCGCAAGATGAAGAATGCTTGCCACGATGGTCTGTGCGTGTTTGAGTTTGTGTACACTGCCCGCCCCGACTCCGTGGTGGATGGCTCCTCGGTGCACGAGGCCCGCAAGCTGGCGGGTGCATTCCTGGCACAGGCTCATCCGGTGGAGGCGGATGTGGTCATCGGCGTGCCGGATTCCGGCCTGGATGCAGCGCTGGGCTACTCCCAGGAGAGCGGCATTCCCTATGGCATCGGTTTCCTGAAAAATAAGTACATCGGCAGAACCTTCATCCTGCCCGAGCAAAAGCAGCGTCAGGATGCGGTGCGCATCAAGCTGAATGCGATCCGCTCTACGGTGGAGGGCAAGCGCGTGGTGATGGTGGATGACTCCATCGTCCGCGGAACGACCAGCGCTCACATTGTGAATCTGCTGCGTGAAGCCGGCGCGAAGGAAGTCCATGTGCGTCTGTCTTCGCCGCCCTTTACCGATGTGTGCTACTTCGGTACGGATGTGTCAAAGCGTGAGACGCTGATCGCGGCGAATCACACGGTGGAAGAGATCTGCGAGATCATCGGTGCGGACACGCTGGGCTATCTGCCCCTGGAGGCGTGCGACAAAATTGCTGCGGGCAGCAAGTGCAAATTCTGCAAAGGCTGCTTCACGGGTGAATATCCGATTGATCCCCCCAAGCGCAAGCATATCAACAAGTACGATCAGCCCCTGACGCTGGAAATGAAGAATAAAGTCAAGAAGTAAAGGAGAAGTACCTATGAAGAGCGAGAGCGCATCCTACAAGGCAGCCGGTGTGGACATCGTTGCCGGTTACAAGTCTGTTGAACTGATGAAGAAGCATGTAGCCCGCACCAAGACGGAGGGCTGCGTGGATGATATCGGCGGCTTCGGCGGCTGCTTCGGCCTGAACACTGAGGGCATGCAGGAGCCCGTACTGGTCTCCGGCACCGACGGCGTGGGCACCAAGCTGAAGGTCGCCATGCTGCTGGACAAGCACGACACCATCGGCATCGACGCGGTGGCCATGTGCGTCAACGACGTCATCTGCTGCGGCGCCAAGCCCCTGTTCTTCCTGGATTACATCGCCTGCGGCAAAAACATCCCCGAGAAGATCGCGGACATCGTCGGCGGTGTGGCGGAGGGCTGCGTGCAGTCCGGCTGCGCACTCATCGGCGGCGAAACCGCTGAGCATCCCGGCATGATGCCCGAGGACGACTACGACCTCGCTGGTTTCACCGTGGGCATTGTGGACAAGGCCAAGATCATCGACCCTTCTACCATGAAGGCCGGCGACGTGATCATTGCCCTGCCCTCCACGGGCGTCCACTCCAACGGCTTCTCCCTGGTGCGCAAGGTGTTCGGCCTGACCGACGGCGCGCAGGACAAGACCTATCCCGAGTTGGACAAGACCCTGTTCGAGACCCTGCTGACCCCCACCCGCATCTACGTCAAGTCCGTGCTGGCGCTGCTGAAGGAGATCCAGCCCAAGGGCATCTGCCACATCACCGGCGGTGGCTTCTACGAGAACATCCCGCGCGCCCTGCCCGAGGGCCTGTGCGCGAAGATCAAGCGCAGCGACGTGCGCGTGCTGCCCATCTTTGATATCATCGCCCGCGAAGGCAATGTGCCCGAGCGCGATATGTTCAATACCTACAACATGGGCGTTGGCATGACCGTCACCGTTGATCCCGCCGATGTGGAGAAGACCCTCGAGATCCTCCGTGCCAACGGCGAGGACGCCTACGTCCTGGGCGAGGTTGTCGAGGGCGAGAAGGGCGTGGAGCTGTGGTAAGAGTTGCGATTCTGGTGTCCGGCGGCGGCACCAATCTGCAGGCCATCATCGACGCGAAGAACGCTGGGAAAATTCCCTCTGCGGAACTCGCGCTGGTGCTGGCTTCCAATGAGAAGGCCTACGCGCTGACCCGTGCGGCGAATGCGGGCATTCCCTCCGAAGTCCTGCGCAAGGCGAAAGGGGAGGACGTCACCCTTTATGGCGAGCGCCTCCTGGCGGTCCTGCGCAAGCATGAGATCGACCTGGTGGTGCTGGCGGGCTTCCTGACCATCCTGCCGGAGAACGTTATCCGTGCCTACGATCACCGGATCCTCAATGTGCATCCGAGCCTCATCCCCAGCTTCTGCGGCGATGGTTTCTATGGGCTGCGGGTGCATGAGGCGGCCCTGGCCAAGGGCGTGAAGGTCACCGGCGCGACGATCCACTTCGTCAATGAGATCACCGACGGCGGCGACATCATCGCCCAGAAAGCCGTCGAGGTGCTCCCGGATGATACTCCCGAAACCCTGCAAAAGCGCGTCATGGTCGAGGCCGAGTGGGTGCTGCTGCCCCAGGCGGTCGAGACGGTTGCCAAGAGCATGAACTGATATTGGGGATGTTCCCCAAAGGAGGATATACAGATGCAGACCTTTGACTTCAACACCCTGCTGAATAACAACACCTATCCCGGCCGCGGCATCTGCCTGGGCATCGATGAGACCGGTGAGAACGCCGTGATCGTCTACTTCATCATGGGCCGCAGCGTCAACAGCCGCAACCGCATCTTTGAGGAGAGCGCTGACGGCATCATCACCAAGGCGCACGACGAGTCCCTGATGACCGATCCCCACCTGATCATCTACGCTCCTGTGCGTGACATGGGCGACGGCCGCGTCATCGTTACCAACGGCGATCAGACCGACACCATCCGCGACTTCCTCAAGGAAGGATCAACTTTCGAGGAAGCCCTGCGTACCCGTACCTTCGAGGATGACCTGCCCAACTGCACTCCCCGTATCTCCGGCATTGTCGAGGTCAAAGACGGTGCGGCGATGTACAAGCTGAGCATCCTGAAGTCCGATGAGCACGATGATTCCTCCGTGCAGCGCTTCTTCTATGAGTACCCCCAGCCCAAGGCGGGCATCGGCCACTTCATCCACACCTACAAGTGCGACGGCAATCCGATCCCGTCTTTCGAGGGCGAGCCGGAGAAGGTTACCCTCAAGGGCGATATCGAGCAGCTGGCGCTGGATACCTGGATGAATCTGAACGAGGATAACAAGGTCAGCCTGTACGTCTCCTTCATCAATCTGAAGAGCGGCGAGGCGGACACCATCATCATCAACAAGCACGACCAGGAAGCGGAGGACTAATCGCAATGAACGAGCTGGAACTGAAATACGGCTGTAACCCCAATCAGAAGCCTTCCCGCATTTTTGTGGAGAACGGCGAGCTGCCTATCAAGGTGCTCAACGGCAAGCCCGGCTACATCAATTTCCTGGACGCTTTCAACGGCTGGCAGCTGGTCTGCGAGCTGAAGCGCGCCACCGGCCTGCCCGCTGCGACTTCCTTCAAGCACGTCAGCCCTGCCGGTGCTGCGGTGGGCCTGCCCCTGGATGAAACCATGCGCAAGATCTACTTCGTCGGCGACATGGAGCTGTCTCCGCTGGCCTGCGCTTATGCCCGTGCTCGCGGCGCGGATCGTATGTCCTCCTTCGGCGACTGGATCTCCCTGTCCGACGTCTGTGATAAGGAGACCGCCCTGCTGATCAAGCCTGAGGTGTCCGACGGCGTGATCGCTCCCGGCTACACCGACGAAGCCCTGGCCATCCTCAAGGCCAAGAAGAAGGGCGGCTACAACATCGTTGAGATCGACCCGAATTACAAGCCCGATCCCATCGAGCGCAAGCAGGTCTTCGGCATTACCTTCGAGCAGGGTCGCAATGAGTTCGTCATCGACGAGAAGCTCCTGGAGAACATCGTCACCAATAACAAGGAGCTGCCCGAGAGCGCCAAGATCGACCTGATCGTGGCCCTGATCGTGCTCAAGTACACCCAGTCCAACTCCGTGTGCTACGCCAAGGGCGGCCAGGCCATCGGCATCGGCGCGGGCCAGCAGAGCCGCATTCACTGCACCCGTCTGGCCGGCCAGAAGGCTGACAACTGGCTGCTGCGCCAGCATCCCCGCGTGATGGAGCTGCCCTTTGTGGAGAAGATCGGCCGTGCTGACCGCGACAACACCATCGACGTGTTTATCTCCGACGAGCCCGATGAGGTCATCGCCGAGGGCCGCTGGCAGAAGTTCTTTACTGAGAAGCCTGTCCCCCTGACCCGCGAGGAGAAGCGTGCCTGGCTGGATCAGCAGACCGGCGTGGCCCTGGGCTCCGACGCGTTCTTCCCCTTTGGCGACAACATCGAGCGTGCCCACCGCTCCGGCGTGAGCTACGTGGCTCAGCCCGGCGGCTCCATCCGCGATGACAATGTCATCGAGACCTGCAACCTGTACAACATGGTCATGGCGTTTACTGGCATGCGACTGTTCCATCACTGATGCACTGACGGGCTCGTGAAAATGCTGCGGCATTTTCACGAAAAGGCTTTGCACTCCGTCACTGGTCGCTTCGCTCCCGGCCGTTCCTCCGTGTAAGGTATGTTTAT
>JBGUSK010000093.1:0-80532 GCA_045132495.1 Christensenellales bacterium
GAGACGCAGCAATCCATTCTTCCAACATAGCAGACGCCGCGATCATCACTGCAAAGATCGCCGAAGCAGCCATTACCAACGCACAAATTGCCGGTGCTGCCATTCAGACTGCCAATATCGCAGATGGCTCCATCACGACCGCCAAGATCGGAGACGCTGCTGTCACCCGGGCTAAGATCGCTGAGCTAGCGGTTGGCTCCGCACAGATCGATGACCTTGCTGTAACCACAGCGAAGATTGCGCAGGCCGCTATTACCAATGCTCAGATTTCCAATGCTGCCGTTGATACTGCACAGATTGCCCTGGGCGCAATTACCGCAGCGCTCATCCAGAATGGTGCTGTAGGCACAGCACAGATTGCGGACGCCTCCATCACGGATGCGAAGATCGTATCGCTCAACGCCGATGTCATCACCTCAGGCACGCTGGCAACGGAGCGACTTATCATCAAAGGTGACAGCGGCCTGATCTATGAGATCAATGCCCAGGCATCCGGGTTATCTCTGACAGAACTATCGGATGAGAAATATCAAAGCCAGTTGAACGGTACGGTCATTGTAGCGCGGTCCATCACGGCGGATCAGATTGCGGCGGCGACGATCACTGCCAATGAGATTCTTGCAGGTACCATTACCGGTGACAAGATCGCTGCTGCAACCATTGAAGGCAGTAACATCAAAGCGGGAACGATTACCGCCAGCCATGTGACTTCGGACTTTGGCAAGTCGCTGGATCTGACCAGCAACGTGGGCATCAACCAGCGGGTGGAAGCCATTTACACGGACATGGATACGCTCATCGGCTACCGCATTGAGATCGTATCCACGGCGGATGTGCTGTCAGCGGCAGTCAAAAGCACCACACTGAGTGCCCGTGTCTGGCATGGCAGTGAAGATGTAACTGCCAGTATCCCGGCAGCTAGATTCCGCTGGCTTCGTGTGACGGAAGACGCCACAGCAGATGCTCTGTGGAACAACAATCACATGGGTATGAAGTCCATCCATCTGACAGTCACCGATGTGCTGTACAGCGCCACCTACCAATGCGAACTATCTGATTCATAAGGAGGAATACCGTGGCTATCATTGCGACAGGTTCCAAAACAATTATCGACCTTTCGGACGGCAAGTCCCTCTCGGCGTACCTGGGTTCCAATCAGCCCCGGACGCAAATCCTTGATGTGAACAGCAATACCTACGCGCCGGACTGGACGACCACTGCTGGCAAGCTGGTGATCACGCCTGTGGTATATGCCAATCAGACGGCTATCGCGCTGAGCGATTCTGCCCTCTCCATCACGTGGAAGCGCAAGGAGGGGTCGTCCTCTGAAACCGCGCTGTCTTCGGGCGAAAGTGTCAGCGGCAGCATCCTGACGGTCAGCGCCAATAAACTCTCTGCCATCACCAGCGGTCTGCTGACCTATATTGCCTATGTGACTTACACCGATCCGGATAATGGACTGGCGATCAATGCGACCACGGACATCACCTTTGCGCTGGTGAAGACCGGCCAGAACGCGAAGTCCGCCTGGATTTCCGGTGAGCAGGTATTCAAGTATACCGCCGCCGGTGCTGTGTCGCCCTCACAGATCACTCTGTCTGCCAATTTGCAGAATGTGACCATGGGCAAATGGCAGTATAAGAATTCCAGTGGTGCGTGGGCTGATTATCCTACGACCAGCGACAACGCCAGCATCACCGGCACCACGCTGATCGTGAAGCCCACCCACGCTGTGTTTGTGGGCGAAACCGCAACGCTGCGCATCACTACCTCTGACAGCAGCATTGGCGACACCACATCGATCTACAAGGTCAGTGATGGCGCTGCCGGTGCGACTGGCGGGACCGGTGCAGCTGCTGTTATCGCTTTCCTGACGAATGAGAACATCACCTTTGCGGCAAACAGCTCCGGTCAGGTGGCGGCAACCAGTGTGACCTGCAATGTGGTTGCATACAAGGGTACCAGTAAGGTGACGCCTACCGTTGGTACGATTTCGGGTGCGGTGACCGGCATGACGGTGACCAAGGGTACTGTGGCCAGCAATGAGATTCCTATCACTATTGCCATCTCTGCCAACGCCACGCTGGGCGGTAGTGGTCAGCAGCAGGGCAAGCTGTCTGTTCCGATCACGTCTCCGGTGAATACCACGCTGACCATCAACTGGAGCAAAGTCAATACCGGTGCGACGGGTGCAGCAGGCAAGGACGCCGTGGTATTCTCTATCTTTGCCCCCGAAGGAACTGTTTTCAAGAATGGCGAAGGCACGCTGACTCTGATGGCCCTGGGCTATGACGGTGCTGCTGAAATCAGCAGTGGTGCGACGTATGTTTGGGCCAAGTACAGCTCTGGCGAATGGGTTCCCGTTGAGGGAGAGACCTCCAGTGCTCTGACTGTAGCAGGTTCCACGGTTACCGGTATGGCTACATACGCTTGTGTAATGAGCTACAAGGGAGTGGAATACCCTGACTTCATTTCCCTGATCGACAAAACGGACAACTATCAGGCGGAGATCATTTCAAGCGGCGGCGATATTTTCAAAAACACGGTCGGTACCACGCAGCTCCTTTGTTTGCTCTACCAAAATGGACAGCTGATCGATGAAGAAGGAACCGAGTTCCAGTACATATGGTTCCGCTTTGGCGCAGACGGTCAGATCTTAGATGAAGACGCTTTTGCCACTGGCAAGATCATTCAAGTGGATGGCAGCCATGTGGACGGCAAGACCACATTCATTTGTGAGGTCACAAAATGATTGCATATGCCCAGTATACCATTGCTGACCTGTGTGACCCGATCGTCTCAGGCATAGCGCCTGCGCAGCCGGTTGTTGACATGCTGTGGATGGATACCTCGCAGTCACCGACATTGCTGAAACGCTGGAATGGTGAGGTCTGGGAACGGGTGAATGAAAGCAGCAGCGGCGGTCGTAACCTTCTGCTGAACTCTGAGGATGAGGTCATCAAGGAGCGTGGGGAATACAACGTTGCATTCACCTATGACTTTTCGCCGCTGTTGACGGAAATTGAGTGCAATACATTCATGTTTTCGTTTGAAGCAAAGGCGGATGTCGAGGGCATGCGTGTGGATTTCCACTTCATGAATCACGACTACGCCATATTCACAGCATATGCGGACCAGGTGCTGACAACCGAGTACAAGCGGTATGTCCAGCCGGTCGTGATGCCGAAGAGCTCCAGCGTGAAGGATATTATGTATTGCCGCATCCGCCTGATGGATGCTGTAGGCACAGCCTATTTTCAGCGCGCCATGCTGGAGAGGGGAAACACCGCATCTGATTGGGTTTGTGCACCGGAGGATGAACTTAACCACCTGGAACTGAAGCTGTCAGATGTCCACGCGCAGATCAATACCTCCGCTGACAGCATTCGACAGGAGGTGCAGGCCAACTATGCTGCCGCTACTGAAATGGCAAGTCTGTCAAAGCAACTGACCACGCTGGCTGAACAGACGGAAAGTAATTTCACCTGGTCAGTGTCCCGCATCACAGAGTTGCAGACGGATCTGTCAGAGGCCCACGAGGCAACGGCATCCCAGTTGGCGCTGTTTCAGACCTATATGTCCTTCTCCGAGGATGGGCTCGTCATCGGCAAGACAGGCAATCCCTTTACTTTCCGCGTAGTGAATGACCGCCTGGCATTCTACATGAACAACACCGAGGTGGCCTATCTGAGCAACAACAAGCTCTATGTAACCCAGGCAGAGATCCTTACCAAGCTGCAGATCGGCAAGTTTGCCTTTGAGCCCCAGTCCAACGGCAACTTATCTGTCATATTCACAGGATAAGGAGGAAGTATGGCGACAGTATCCTATTCAGCATCCCTGCGAACGAGAAAAACCAACTCCTCCAGTGATGCCAAGTCAGACCGCGCATGTCAGGAGTTCTACTCAGATGATTACAACTATGTAGGCATCATCCATTTCTCCGGCATGGATCTGCGCAATAAGATCATTACAGGCGTAAGCATCAAGGCAGCCTCCGCATCTGCCGGTTACGGCGCCTCCCACACCAAAACCGTCTACCTGCGCAAGTCGAACTATCAGGCCGCTGCAGCGTCAGGGGTAACCGGCTCGGGGTATGCAGGTGCTGCGCTGGGCACCTTCGATGGAAGCTTCTACGGGAACACAACAACATGCACTCTTACGGGTACATTGCTGACGAAGGTTGCAGCCTATATTCAAGCGGGCAATAAAACATTCACGATTTATAATCCCAATGCCTCTGCCAGTTCCAAGGGATATTCTTACAACTATTTTCAGTGGACTGCAGTTACAATCACGATCACCTATGAGGAAGCAGCAAGTGTTCCGTCTGTGTCTGAAACAACCTGCCCCGTTGGCGGCATGGTCACGATTTACACCAATCGTGCCTCCACCGCTGCAACACATACGCTTAGGTACACCTTCGGCGCGGACAGCGGATACCTGGCACAGGATGTAGGTGATTCTGTTGTGTGGCTGCCGTCTTTGATGCTGGCAGAACAGCTTCCTAATTCCACGTCTGGTTTATGCACGATCATCTGCGAAACATACGTCAACGGTTCGCTCACAGGCACTCGCACCTGCACGTTGACACTGACTGTGCCGGATACCATTGTGCCAAAGGTCACAGGGATCTCCTGCAGAGAAGCAACCACCGGTATCGCGGAGCAGTTTGGTGTGTATGTGCGGTCCAAGAGCACGCTGTCAGTGACCCTGACTGCAAAGGGAGCGGAGGGCAGCAGCATTGTGTCCTACAGATCCACGCTGGACGGTGCAGTCTACAATGGTTCTTCCTTTACGACAGCGGTGCTCCATACGGCGGGAACGAACCGCCTCACTGTGACGGTAACGGACTCCCGTGGCCGTAGCGGCAGTTTGTCCATGGATCTGACGGTAGTAGACTATTTACCACCGTCACTGACGGAATTGAGTGCCCAGCGCTGCAATGCTGCAGGTACAGCAGTCCAGATGGACGGCACCAGTATTCGTATCACGGCAAAGGGCTCTGTGTCACCTGTGAACAACAAGAATACGATCTCGTGCGCTGTATATGCCAAGGCTTCTACAGAGACTGCCTGGCAGATCAAGGGAAGCATTGGTGCCAGCAACTTTACCGTTTCTGCCGTCAATCGTCTGTTGGCGGGTACCTATGATGTGCTGACTTCCTATGATGTGAAAGTCACCCTGTCCGACTACTTTGGCACAGTGGAACAGGTGGTCAGCGTCAGTACCAAGCAGGTCATGATGGACTTCTATCGGGACGGCAGCGGCATTGCTTTCGGTAAAGTCGCGGAGAATTCCGGAAAGGTAGAGTTCGGCTGGCCGCTGGAACTGATTGAGCCACTGTCCATCGCGCAGGGCGGTACCGGGCAGACAACCGCCGCAGGCACTCGCAATGTGCTGGGACTGGGCAATACCACAGGGGCGCTCCCCATTGCCAACGGCGGCACAGGAGCAACGACAGTGGCGTCTGCACGTAATGCATTAGGGCTTGGCAACACCAGCGGCGCTGTACCTGTTGCCAATGGTGGCACCGGCGCAACGACAGCAGAGGCTGCCCGGACCAATTTGGGAATCACACTTGCAAACCTCGGTGCGGCGGCATCCTCACATAACCATTCTGCCAGTGCTATCAATTCAGGTACACTGAGCAAATCACGGTTGCCATTCAAGTATGCAATGGGTTCGACCAGCGTCAGCGGTTCATCCTCGGTAACGATTGACATTACCGATCAGGGGTTTACAAGCGTCCCGTATGTGTTTGTCACTTATGCCACGACGAGCAGTAACTGGTCGGGAGATAATGGTGCACTCAAGGTCTATAACAAGAGTGCGACCGGGTTTAGCATCGTGGTTGGTGGATCGTTCAATACCAGCCGTGCAATCGACTGGCTTGCCATAGGGTTTTAATGAAAAATACAGGAGGAAACAATTATGCGCGACTTTACTATCGATCTGATTTGGGCCAAGCTACAGCTGGCGATCTCCGCTGTGGGCGGCTGGCTCGGTTACTTTCTTGGAGGTGTGGATGGCCTGATGACTGCGCTCATCATCTTCATGGTGACGGACTATGTCACCGGCCTCATGTGTGCTATCGTGGACAAGCAGCTGTCTTCCCGCGTGGGCTTCAAGGGTCTGTTCAAGAAGATGCTGATCGTTATCCTGGTTGGCATTGCCCACATTGTAGATATGCATGTTGTGGGTACCGGCGAGGCGCTGCGCAGTGCAGTGATCTGCTTTTACCTTTCCAATGAGGGTGTATCTTTGCTGGAAAATGCAGCCCACCTCGGCCTGCCCATCCCTGAGAAGCTGAAGGCAATTCTCGCTCAGCTGCATAACAGGGAGGAGGCTCCCAAGGTAGAGGAAGGTGCTGTCGATGGCTGATCGTCTGAATACGCCTTTCACAAATGAACACTTCGCGGCCTACTGTCTTCGGATGGTAGGCCAGCCTTATTGGTACGGCACCTGCGGCTACAAGGCAACCAGCAGCCTGCTCACCCGTAAGTCGAACCAGTATCCCAGCCACTACCAATCCAGCCGCACTGCCCGGTACAAACAGGACATTGCTGATAAGAAGGTGGTGGCGGACTGTATCGGTGGCGCAAAGGGCTATGCCTGGACTGGCGGTGGTCAGGCGATGCTGGATGCTATTGGCACGGACGGCTCTGTCAGCAACAAGTATGGTGCTAATGGTTGCCCAGACAAGGGAGCAGGCGGCATGTTCACCTATGCCAAGTCCAAGGGCAAGGCGTGGGGCGAGATCAGTACCATCCCTGAGGTGGTTGGCCTGGCAGTTCACAAGGAAGGTCATGTCGGCTATTACGTGGGCGATGGCTATGTGGTAGAGTGGCGCGGTTTCAATTATGGCTGCGTCAAGACCAAGCTGCTGGACCGCTCCTGGCTTTACTGGTATGAACTGCCCTTCATTGACTACGGCGATGCGCTGGATAACGCTGAGCCTGCACCTGTGGAGCTTACCTTGGGCTGTCGCCTGTTGCAGAAGAATATGTCGGGTGCCGATGTGACGGAGCTGCAAGAAGCGTTGCTGTCGCTGGGATATACCCTCGAGCATGGTGCTGACGGCAAGTTTGGCGCGGAAACCCAGAAGGCTGTGAAGGCATTCCAGAAGAAGGCAGGTCTCACACAGGACGGCAAGTATGGGGATCAGACGCATGCTGCTCTGATGGATGCGTTGGCGGATGATGAACCCGAAGAAGTGCTGCCTGACGAGGAGATGTCTCCTGTTGAAGAAGCGCCTGAACCGACAGTGACTCGTAAGGTGGTGCTGGTCTCCAATAACGGTAAGGTGAATATCCGCATCGGCAATGGTACTAACTACGCCCGTATTACCTCCGCGAAGGCAGGAACGACATATACGCATGTGGCTACGGCTGAAAATGGCTGGCATGCTGTTGTGGTTGGTTCTCGCGTAGGTTGGGTGTCTGGCGAGTTCTCCCAAATTGAATAAAGCTGCCCATCTGTGTGGACAGCTTGCATGCAGGGTCACTCTTTTGCGGGGTGGCCTTTATTTTTGTTGTTCAGATAAAAGCTTTCCGTTTAGATCGAGTTCATAGTAATTGCTGTAAACTGATTCGGGTTATGGATAAAGCCTTGCCACCCCGATGGTTGAACGTGCCACCATCAATACGCCCGAAGCGAGTAGCGGTACAGCTTTATTCATTTTTATGGTTTGCTTTGGTGCAACAGTGAAGCGGCCTGTGCGGCACACTCAATTCGCTCTACAGTGGATATTGAAACCAAATCAGGACAGTTTCCATGAATGATCCCGCAAATAACGCGTAAGCATAGGGTTGCATACCATAGTGGAAGTTCAAGTCCCTTATCGGTAGCCCCAACGAGTATTTTGTTGTCACTCATATCGGAATAAGTGAAGATATCAAATACATTGAAATGAACATTCCCAGAAGTGCGTTGATACATGTAAGCCTTAGCGAACCCCGAACTTCCCGCAAGTTCCCCCATGTTATTCTTTCCTGTCCACCAATAATCACCGAATCTTTCGCACTGGTGCTTTTTCTTGAAAATATCTAAGTGCTGCTCCAAACACACCTTTTCTTGCTGCGCTTGCGTATTGTTAGGCTCTTGCTTCAAAACCCAGGAGACAGTAGTAAGGTCATTGTTGATTCTTGATATGTCAATCATATCGAAGAAACGCTCAATCATCGCCGAATCATTTTCGCTACGCCCTTGCAGCAATATTTCGATGAGAACCATTGCCTCGTACAAACTTCTAGATAAAGCCAAAGCTCCTTCTGGATATCCTGCTTTCAGCAAGGTGTAAATTTCGCAACAGGTAAGCAGCGCCTTGCCGTAGGCTCGGAGGATTGCGTATTCATACGTTCGTTCATCAATAATGGAAAGGGTTGTCAATTCTTTACGACAAGTGTCAATACTATCCCGAAACAGGGTTAAGCCATCCCAAAGAGATGGTTCTTGATTACGCTGATCGCTCATGAAGAACACCTTTCTTTCCAATAATCTAACGGTTTCACAAATCATGTGGAGCCTCGCAGACAAAGCCTGTACGTTGTTGGTTATGCAGCGATCCTCGCATACCGCTCGCTCTGAAGCACATCCATCATCACCGTGTAGGGAGACATGGTGCCGCCGGCGACCATGGAGAAGATTCGGGGCGTGCAGCCGGACACCAGCGCCACACCCTGTTCGTTCATAGTAACAGGTTGCTGCTGATTGCGGCTGGCCACATTCCAGAAGACTACTTCGGGCAGCTTGTAGCCATTGTCGGCGAACAGCCGCTTCGCGTACTCGAAGTTGGTCATGCCGGCATCCCGGGCACACGAGTCGAACTCCATGTCGGAGACGATGTAAATGCGGGTGGGCATTTCCGCCTGGGGAACGTGGTTCTTCAGCGCTGCATTCAGGATCAACTCAAACACCCGCTGAATGTTGGTGTTGGCTACCTCGTTGTAACCCATGCAGTAGCGCACCTTTTCCACAATGTCGCGACCCTTGATTTCTACCATTCGAGGATTGTGAGAGAAGGTAATGAAATGGCCCTTGAACGCGCCGGTGTTTCGCTCAGCGAAGTAGATGGCCAACGACATTGCCACAGCGGCAGGCATGGGCTTATCGCAGCCATACATGGAACCGGAGCCATCCACCACAACCAAGGCGTTTTCACCGGGGGTGAAATCCTCTAATGCATTCCAGGTTGCGTTCATGGCCTTGCGCTCCTCTGCGGACAGGTTGGAATCTCCCCAAGGCTGAACGCAGGGCGCAATGATGTCATAGGGAGCCAACGTGCCGGTGTGCAGGTTCTTCTCGCCCTTCTGCACCTGCTCCATGAACGCGCCGTATCGCTCGCCGTCGTTGCGGATGAAGGCCGCGCGGTACTTGAACATGGCCTTCGAGGGCTGCGCACCGTAGTCAAAGGTGTAATCCTTCTCACGCAGGTTGTTCTCGATGATGCGGATCCGCGCACGTAGCTTCACCAGCGTGCGGCGGTACTCCACGTCGGTCATGCCCAGCGCGCGGGCGATCTTCTTGCCCATGCGGACGGTCTCCGCATTGGACGCATTCACCGAGGGCAACCACTTGGCCAGCAGGGACACGCCCTCCTGGGAGGCCAGATCCTTGCGCAGCTGCACCCGGATGACGGCCAGCGCATCCTTTTCGCAGGCAGTGCCCATCAGCGCGATGAGGTCGTCGAAGCGGCCATACTCCGGAATCAGTGCACTGTTCCGGCGCAGTGCATGGGGCTCATGATCTGCCAGCCAGTTGGCGATCACGCGGAAAACTCTGCGCTCGCCAAGGCCGCCACGGACGTCACGGCCGAAGAAGAGAATCTTCATGGCAATATCGGCGTTCTCTGCAAAAGCACGGGAGAAGCGGGTAACGATTTCCTCGTCGCTTGCACGGCGAATCGCGCCGATGGTGACGAACAGGTCGAGGCAATCGGACAGGGTGCTGGTATAGGTTACCGCACCGTTTTCGGTGTAATTCTTGTTGGTTTCGTTCTTCAGATGATTCAACATATCTACGTCTCCTTTTGCAAAGGCGTAGCTGCTTGATCATCAGTCTGACGCCTTGAAGTTGTAAATGGGTTTGAGAATTTCGATCACATCCACGGAATCGCGGATGACGTCAATGATGTCTGTCAATGACTTGTAGGCCATGGGGGCCTCGTCGATAGTGCGCTCGTTGACAGAGGTGGTGTACACGCCTGCCATGGTGGCGCGGTAGCCCTCCATGTCGAGGGTCTCTCGGGCCTTTGAGCGGGACATGAGCCGCCCTGCACCGTGGGGCGCGGAGTAGTTCCACTCCGCGTTGCCACGACCACGAGCAAGCACACTGCCATCCCGCATGTTGATGGGGATCAGCACCAGCTCTCCCTCATGTGCAGCGATGGCACCCTTGCGCAGGATCATCTCATCCACATTGATGTAGTTGTGGATGGTGTGGAAGGCTGACTTGGCTTCCATGCCGGTGCGCTGGAGGATGATCTCCGCCATCTTCTCACGGCTCCGGCGGGCGAAGCGTTGGCAAAACTCGACATCGTGGAGATAATCCTCCATGAAGGAGCCATACAGGTAGCACAGGTCTGCCGGAATGGTAGGCTCCTTAGTTTCGAATGCCTTCTCCATGGCCTTCAGTTCCTTTTGAATCTCCTTTCGGCGGCCCTGATCCTTGTAGGTGCGGATCAATTCCTCCCGGGCAGCGAAGAACTCCTCCTTGCCCAGATTCAAATCCACCGCTAGCTGCTGGTAATGGTTGGCGACCTGCAAGCCAAGATTACGGCTACCGGAGTGGATCACCAGGTACTTCGTGCCGTCCTGAGATTCATCGATCTCGATAAAGTGGTTGCCGCCGCCCAGCGTGCCCAGGCTGCGCTCCAGGCGCTTGGTGTCCTTCAGGGAGCGGTAGCAGCGCAGCTCTGTCAGATCAAATCGCTCCTGGCGCCCCTCCCACACATTCTTGCCACTGGGGATATAATGAGCAGCCTCATCCACGCGCTCAAAGTCGATATCAACCTTGCCCAGTTCAACGGTGTACATGCCGCAGCCGATGTCCACGCCCACAATGTTGGGAACAACTTTATCCACGATGGTCATGGTGGTGCCGATGGTGCAGCCCACGCCGGAATGGACGTCCGGCATGATGCGGATGCGGGAACCTGCAGTAAATTCGTGGTCGCACATCCGGCGAATCTGTTCTATGGCTTCGTTCTCCACGACTGAGGCGTAACAGATGGCGGCAGCATACTTTCCTTTGATTTCAAACATGAGGTCTGCTCCTTTCTTTGAAAGTGAAACAAGGCATCGACGGGACTTGAACCCGTACGCTCTGATAGCATGCCAATCATTGCTGTAGATGCCTTTACAAGACGCATGATGAACGCTGACCAGTCCAAGGCTTAGGGAACTCAGGCGTCCCGTTTGCGGGAATCTGGCGCGTGTGACTTGCCGGGGTATGTACCCTGCAGTAGCCTTTGTCAGGAGGCGATGCTGTCAACGGCGATCTTGTCGTCATGTTCAGTTGCTGTCTGCGTCTTTCGTTGGGGAACCACAAGACACCATCGAAGCAGGATTCGAACCTGCATTACGCTGATTTTCAGTCAGCTGCTTTACCAATTAAGCGATTTCACAATGGCTGTTGGTGTCTTTGACTGAACAAGACGCCATCGAGGCGGGATTCGAACCCGCGTTGGAGGGGTATGAGCCCTCTGCTTTGACCACTAAGCTATTCGCGGCTGCTGTTGGCGTCTTTACAAGGTGCTGTTTTAGCTCTGCTGATTACAAGTCAACTGCTGTTTTGTTGCTGTAAGCACCTTACGAGCATAGTATAGTACGTTTGATTGCCATTTTCACGGAAAAAAATCTGCGAACTCACTTGAGCTCGCAGAGAATTTGCTTTTTGAGGCGCTTTTTTACGTGTTCAACCATGTTTTCCGGGCCGGTCACCTGTACACAAGGGCCAAAGGACAGGATGCGGATAACCATTTCCGTCTCATCTTGCTCGTAGTATTTCAGCCGCAGCAGGTAGTGGTTGTCATCCAGGCGCTCGCACTGCTTTTCGAAGTGTGCGAAGTGCAGCAGCGCACGCTCCAGGGCATTGCGCTCGTCGGTGATAATCATCGTCAGCTCCACACGCTCTTCCCGGGGAGGAGGCAACCGCCACGGACCATTGCCGGTGTAGTACTCGCAGCTGGTGATGCGCCCCAGGTTGAAGATGCGGAATTTGCATCGACTGGCGATGACGCGAATCTTGTCATCCTTCATGGAGTATTCCAAGCCCACAGGTACCAGCCGAGCCCAGGCCTCCATGTCCAGTCTGTTGGTCATGGTGACCTGAATGGGTTTCTTCTCCCGGATGGCGTTCATAACCAAACGGAAATTGCGGATGTAAGTTTCATCCTCAAAGGGATCGCCATCAGCATACTGGTCGAAGATACGGTAGTTGTCCCGGGTGAAGAGTGGCTCCACATCCACCAGTTCCGGCAGCTCAATGTCGAAGAGCTTCATGCGGGGATCCTCGCAGATGGCCTTGAGCCATTGCTTTTCCAGCAGTGTCAGCGGCATGGTGGGCACGTGCTTGAGTGCAGGCGACAGATCCTTCTTCAGCAGAGGCCATCTGCCGCTTTTCAGCGCAGGCAGAATCGTCAGCACACTCTCGGAGAAAGCATTTTCCAGCACATGCTGCTGCAGATCCTTTTCCGTTGCGCCGGGCTTGGAGGCCGTCTCAATGATCCGCGCTACGGTGTTGTAGTAAGCGGAGTACAGCTCGCTGAAGATCATTCTGCCTCACCTCCGTCTAGACCGTACATGCGGTACATCTCCTGCAGGTCATGCTTGAACTGGTTCTCTGCCGTGCGGTTGGAGAAGTTCATACGAGTAATGCGGGAGATGAACGTGCGAATCCACGGCAGCATTTCCGTAGTGTCAAAGACCTCTGCCGTGTAGCGCCAGGTGTGCTCGTCCACCTGCTCTACCTTGCCACAGCGCTTTTCTCGCTCCAGCCTCTTGATGATGAAGCTCTCGCCCTCTGCCACGGTGACGTCAAATTCCACATGTTCCATACGATGAGTCGCCCAACGGAAGTTCACGCCCCATGCATAGGGTTCGATCTGCCGGAAGGTGTTCATCAGCCGGTCATACTTCTCGCAGACTTCCTCCTCGCGGACGCTGAGAATGTAGTCCATGCGATAAGCGTTGAGTCGGTTGGTCTTTTCGTGCAGCGCAATCAAGTACTGCCTACCGTTCTGCGCGCTGATGTATACCTTGATGGGGACAAGGCGGATGGTTCGTACCTCACCTAGATGGCGGCTCAGATTCTCAATGGTGATGTGCCGCTGTTCGCGCATGGCATGAAACAATTGCGCCAGGATGCCGCTGTCCATCGCCTGGGTGATGTAGTGGTGCTTGAAATGAAAGATACTCTCATGACCCGACAGCTTATCCTGCAGGAAGGAGCCCACCACACCAATGGGAGCAACCTCACTGAAAAAGTCCACAGCATCGGCCATCTGCGCCCATTGCACGTCCGCCGCGCGGCTGTACAGGACAGTGCGGCCCTGCTTTTCCATGCAGATGATACCGTTTTCTGCATACTCCTTCAGCTTCTTGCGGACGGTAGACTCATCGAAGGTCATATCGCTGCCCGCATTCTGCAACGTCTGATCAATAGCATCGACCAGTTCGGACAACGTTAGCTGCACGCTGGGATCATGAAGAATATCAAACAGAATGAAATGCAGCGTGATATCGCCGTCGGTGAAAGACTTAGCCTTCCACGCCTTGTAGAAGGGATTGCGGCGGTTGATGCGGCTGTCCACTGACAGGAATACATTCTTGCCTTCAGCCGTCTTGGCGAAGCGCATATAATCGCCCAACCAGCTTTCGATACGGCGACGCTCGTCATCATAGGAGCGTGCGCTCTTCAGATCGTACTCCACACGGCTCTTGAAGCCATAAACATAGAAATCTCGCATATATGCGCGAATCTTGTCGAACTTTTTGATTAACTCGCTATATGCCATGAGCGCCCCTCCTTTCTATGTGACAGATGTTTCCTGTATGAGGATAGCATGGGTCTAGGAAAAGTTCACGGAAAAAAAGATGCGAACATAGTATGGATAGTGTAACGCGATTGTCCAATCTTGTCAAATCGGCATTAAGAAAGGGCAATGAAGAATGAACTTCACTGCCCACTTAGTCAAACAGCATGTACAATGTAACCCGATATATCCTTTGCATCAATCGTGTTGCGCGGCATCTCTCGGAATGCTGTAGCCTCATCGGTTTCAGCCATTGCTCTGTAAACGCCATACACCTCAGGCGCAAACTCGTATAGGTTGCCATTCCCAGCAGCCTTCGTTACCTTTAGGATGCCACGCTGCACAAATGTTTCCAGGTAATATGATATGGAGCATGGTTTCATGTTTGTTGCACTTCCTGCTGTTTTGATGGAGAAACGGGTTTGTGGGAATGCATCCATCAGTTTGAGCAGGATATCGCGTTGCTTCTCCGGCATATTTGCACATTGTGGGCCGTCATGCATTTCCTCTGCGATGTGATACACACCATCCACCAGTGTGACAAATCCGTGGTTCTGTGCTACGCGTAACAGCGTAGAGGCGGCATCGTTGCTTGAGGCGGGACTTTGTGCAAGCCATTCAGCAAAGGTAAAACTATACTTTTCTTGCCGTAGCATGTTGAGCAATCCAACGGCAACCTGTCTTTCCCGGCTGTGTTCAGAATTGAGTAGTTTCTGTATCGCAGCCTCAACTGGTGATCGCGCAGGTGCGACCTCGGAATCGAATGCTTTAGCTATAGAAACAAGAGGAAGGTAATATTGTCGGGTGGCTGTCACGCTGCTATAAGGACCTCGAATGATAAGTTTCAGTCGAACCATCACAGCAATATCGTCCTTGGACTTCCCGATGTTGATGCCCGTCAGGTTTTCCCATTCCAGTCGTGAAAAACTGTGAGGGCCGTTTCTGGCCAATTCGGGCAGCGTTGTGAAGATGCGTTCGACACGCGTTCCTTGCGTTTTGCCCATTCTCTCTATGCGGGTATCACGCAGCAGCTTCAGGTACTCTTCCAGCGTGTATAGCTTTCCTGGAGGCTTGTCAGCTGGTAAGATGCCGGGCGGGGCATTCACATCATCATCCGATACATTTACCTGAGTGTCAGCACCCTTCGACAATGGTACCATTTCCATTTGCATTGCTGGCTGTGGTGTGGGACCTCGCATGAGAGATTGTGCTGCTGCTTTCCGTTCTGCCTCCAAGGCTTCCCGCTGCCTTCGCTGATCCTGCTCTGCCTTGAAATCGATTGCCCGGGCTAGGAGGTCCAGGTAATACTCCATGAAGTAGGTCAGGTCACCGTCGTTTTCGCTGCGGATGATGTCTTGCATGGCTTTGTAGTACCGAAAGCTTTCTTTGGCAATCAGCGCAGAGAGGGAAACGTTACGAAAAAAATCGTAGCCACTTCGCAGAAGGATAATATAGGAGATCATGCGAGCAAGCCGCTCGTTGCCATCTGGGAATGGTCGTGCGATGAGCAGATAAGCCTGTCCGGCGGCGGCCTTGATAAGGGGATGAATCTCAGTGTTGGCCATGAATGCGTAGTACTCCTGCATTAGCGCGGGAAGCGCAGCAGCAGACGGAATATCGTAGGTTTCATTTCCCATGGCAGCAATGACATGAGTGTCCGTCTGCCGGTATTCCTTCGCATGCCCGTCCATATCCTCTGTTAAACGGTAAGCCAGCATCCGCACCATGCGATCATCCAGCGGGTAGTATAGCCCCCGCAGCATGTCTGACCAGGCGTTGCGGTTGTTGTGCACCAGCTGCTCGGCCACATTCTCGGGCTCTCCGCCGCGTTTGAGGAAGGCCATTGCTTCCGCCAGGTCGATCTGCGCTCCCTCAACAAAGCTGGTGAAAAACAGTTCTTCGGTTAAGGCTCCCGTCAATGTGGCCTTGTATGGGTCGATTGGAACGGACTGCTCCAGTGCCAATGTACAAAGTTTCTCGCTGGCTGCAATCATTTTGTCCGTCAGCACGTACCATAACGGTTTGCTGTTGGCGCCATGCAACGGCAGCACCGTGCTATTCAACTTCCTGCGCTCAACCAATTCAGGCCAAAAGCTGGTGATGGAAATGTTGAGGGGCAGCTTGTAGAGGACTTCCTGCCGGGTCAGGTATTGTGCCTGCAGGCGCTGCAGAAGCATTTCTTTATCCATGGCCATACAGGGTTCCTCCTTTAGCTGGGTCGTACAGGCATGCCATTGCCGGATTTCAACTGCACCCGCACGGCTGTCTGCAGATCGAAGGCAATAGCTTCATATTCCGGGATAGCGGTGCCATGAATCTGCCGGGGATAGTCATCCAGCCACCCGGTCAGACGGCGCAGGCGCTTGAGCAGGGATGCCCCGCTGACCTCGAATTGATCAGGCGGCAGCTGCGGGATCACAACTGCCTCGCGATCGCCGATGGAGCAGGTTTTGAGCAGGAGCATACCCTGTTCCTCATTGATGAGCAGCTGCACCTGACGGGGCTGCCCCAATTGATCCAGCACAGCTTTATTGAGCAGGATGCTTTCTTCCTTCAGGCAGAGGGTCATCACCAAGGCACCACTGTTTCTTGCAGCCATCAGCTCATTCATACCTTCGTCACCTCACCGGTATCTTGATCGATCATCTCCATGGGCACCTGCTCTACGGTTTCTTCCTGCGTAACATCCAGCGTGTTGAAGCCTTCATCCAGGTTGATCTGCGTGGACTGAACATGATCCTTCACCGGTAGGCCAAAGGAATCGCGCCAGTCGGACAGGAACCGCACGGTAGATTTCTTCTTAGGCTTGGCATCGGGATCGTTGCTTTCCTGTGTCGAGGGGATGTATACCTCTGTACTGGTCAGGTCGAAAACGTAGAGGCTCTCCCCCTGATAGGAAATGCGGGTTCCTTGCATCTTGTAGCGGTACAGGGTCTCCCAGCCCATCAGATCATAGAGCTTGGCGGTGAACATGCTGCAGGAGATTTGACGGCTCTTGCGCTTGTCATCCCGGGCAATGCACCATCGAATGGCATCACGGTCTCCCTCGTCGCAGGGACGTACCACCAGCTTGCCGGTATCAGGATTGATGAGTACCTGCACGTACACGACCTCTTCCATCTTGGAAATGCAGGCGTTGTTGAAGGTGATACCATTGCTGCGGATGGTCAGCGAGGGGTCAAACTTGTGGGAAAAGAACTCGCGGCGCACCACCTGGTAGCCCTCAAAGCTAAAACCTACCTCTGCAGCCACACGGGCTGCCTCATCGCGTTCTTCCTTGCTGAGTGGTTTGAAGCCTTCGCCGGTCAGGATTTGCGTTCCATCAAGGTAGGTAGCCGGAGCCGGGATGGGCTGCTGCACAGGCAAGGGCTGCGGGGGCTGGTAGGCGGGGCGCTGCCCATAGGTTTGCGGATACCCGCCGGGAATGTGCGGCGGATACGGATGCCCGGTGTAAGGGTAGCCGTAGTTGTGATCATCCATGGAATGTTCTCCTTTCTTATTTCCATAGCTTGCCGATCAGCAGGCTGTCCAGCCGTTTGCAGATTTCCTCTGCGCACTCGACCAGTACCACGTCTGCTCCGGCGTCTCCGGTAAACATCTGCTCGTAGGTTTCGCGCATGAAAGCTTCGCTGAAGGCTCCGTAAACCATGCGACTGGATTCATCATGCATCAGACATTCATAGCGGTAGATGTACCCCAGCCAGTAGGCGTACTCATACTCATCCGCCAAAGTATCGATGTCTGTGGGCAGGTCACCCGAACCGACCTCCACCTCAATGGTCACAGGCGGAGCCTCTGCCTTTTCTTTGATACAGGCTTCCACAACGGCCTGATTGGCGGACTTGCCTTTTTCCAGCTGGCTGACGATGTTGTTCAGCCAAAGCACCACATCCACGATCATGTCCGGGGACTTGAGCAGCATGGGCACCTGCAGCAGGTTTGACAGGTCGTCATCCTCCATGCCACCGGCCACCGAGAAGCTATGGTCCATGACGCCTGCCAGCTGGCTGGTCATGTACAGCGGCGCGAAGATATCCATACCGACGCCCCGGTCAACGGCGGCCATGAAGATGTTGCCCTGCATATCGCAGTAGGCCAGGTCGCGCTCGGTGAAGTGGCGGTGGATTTTCTGCACCGCTGCATTTTCCGGGGACTCCCGAGCCATGGTCATCAGGCGACGTACATTTGCTGAAAGCGGACGTGCCTTGGCGGGATTCTTGATCGTAATCTTCATTCTTCCTCACCATCCTCATCCGGATCTTCGGCAGGGGCGTACAGTGCCTCCAGCATGGTGTCCTGCAGCAGTTCGATTTCCTCGGGGGATACTGTGTGGTCGATGTCCAGCATAACCGCCTCGGCCATAACGTCCCACTCGTCATCATCGTCAATCATGGGGATGCGGGAACTGCTGCTGTGTTCGAAGGCAGGTGTACCGTAGCTGCGTTTTTCCTGCTCAATGCGCTCTTGCACCCGACGTTCCAAGTCCTCCTGATCTTCGATGATCTCGGCAGCTTCATCCTCGTCTGCAGCGTAGAAGAAGCCCTGCAGGTTCTCTTCCTCGTGCTCGGGTTCAATGATCTCAGGCGGGGCTTCGGCAGGTGCATCGGGTGCTGCTGCAGTCGCATGGCCGATGTAATTATCCAGGTCAAAGAACAGGATTTTATCATTCCCACGGGTGCGCAGCATGGCGGGGACGCGGAAGGCATAGCTTTCATCCCAGTTCAGCATGTCAAAGAGGATGCTGCAGAATGCCTTTGCTCCCAGCGGGTTGGAGGTGCCGTTATCCTTGGCCCAGCGGATGGCGTTGGGGTGATCCTTGCTGCAGGGCCGTACGGCCAGCATGCGTTCTACTGGGTTGAACAGCAGCTCGACATACTGGCAGCGCTGCAGGATGGGACCATTCTCATCTGCTGTCATGGTATTGAGCTTGCTGATGCAGGTAGCGTTGAAGGAAATGCTGCTCTGCTTCAGGCGGACAACTGGCTCAAAGGCCTGGCTGAACATACTGGCTCCAACAACCTGGAAACCCTTCTTGACCGGCGGCGCATTCTCTTGCTCGTACTCCTCCGGCGTCTTGCCCTCCAGCTGCGCCTTCATGCGTTTTTCCATATCGCTGAGCTCGCGGGAGATGCGGAGGATGCCGTTGTCATCGGTCATACCGGCGATGCGGCGTCCGGCATCAGGCAGATGTTCGTTCTCCAGGTCAGCCCGGAGCTCACCCTCGTCAAGGCCCATGGCAATGCGGCTGACGCGGTAGTATTCATCGGCCTCGTAACCGGCCCATGCACGATTGACGGATATGTAGCCTCGCAGGGCACCATGGTCTATGACACGCATGGGGACGTAGGTGCCTGTATGCCGGTATCGGTGGCTGTTGAGGATGCGTTGAGCGGCATTCCACTGGGCGCGGGTGATGATGGCTTCGTGGTGCGCAGGCTGGTAGTACTTGTTCTTCTTGTTGCGGTTTTTCACGGATTTGTGGTCGTGGAAATCGGGCGTCCAGGTTTTGCGGGCCAGGACATCGCCGCAGTACCGTTCATTCCGCATGAAGGTTGTAACGCTATTTGCTGTCCACCGATTGTTGGGCCTGCCGTCGCTTCGCCTGCGGCCACCGGTTTCCCGCTCGAGGTCGGTCAGCGTTTCAGCGATCTCCTCGGTGGTGCTGCCATTGAGCAGCATGTAGTACATGAGCCTGACCGTCTGCGCTTGGTCTTCATTGATGACCAGCTTCTTTTTGTGTACGCCGTTTTCGATTACGTCCACCTTGTCGTACCCCAGCAGCTTGGGTGTCATGAAGCGGCCCCGGCTAAATCGCCACTCCAACGACAGCAGCATGGCCTCACTTTTCATGTGGGACTCTTCCTCGGCAACCATGGCCAGCACAAACAGGATGATGTTGCTGGTGGAATCCAGCGTGTTCAGGTTTTCCTGCTCGAACAACACCGGGATGGGTGGGTCATGCTCCTTCAGCTTACGCACCCAGCTTATGCAGTCCACAAGGTTTCGGGCAAAACGGCTGACCGATTTGGTGATGATCATGTCGATTTTGCCTGCTAGCGCGTCCTTCATCATGCGCTGAAAGCCCGGGCGGTTGAAGGTGTTTGTGCCGCTGAAGCCGTCATCTACGTACAGGCCGCAGTAGCGCCACTTGGGGTTGGCACGTATCTTCTCGCGGTAGTTCTTCTTCTGCATCTCGATGGAGATCGTCTGCTCGATGTCATCTGTGGAGACGCGGCAGTATGCGGCAACGTTGAGGATGCGTTCCTCTTGTTGCTTATCTGCATCCGCAGAAATTTTGTGAACGCCGGTACCGTCATAGGCATCAATCTCGCTGCGCAGGGCTGATTTGGCCTTTTGACGCTCGGATTCGAAGCCGCCACCCGGTGGCCGATCTGCCTGTACAGGGGTACTCTCCTGAAGGGCATCCCGCTGCGCTTTCAGCTCTGCAGCACGTTTTCGGGCCTTTTCGAGGGCCTTGGGGCGGGTGTCAACCATGGGGTAAACCCACCTCCTGCCAGGGGAAATCTGCGTTTTTCATATGGACTGCCTCCTTTCATATTTTGCTGGCACAGTGCCAGTCCTGGGTATCTGATATTAAGCCATAGGCCTCCAATGATAGCAACCTCCGTGCGGACGTAATGGCAAAATAAATATGCGACAGCCGATATTGCTGCCGCATTACCATTGAGTTCTCTGCAAGACGAGGAGGAATGGGTCGAGCCCCAGTACGTAACAAATGGAGAGGCCGACCTTCATGCTGCATGCCCGGAAGTCCCGGGTGCCATACTCCAGCCGCTGGTATTGAGCCAGATTCAGACCGGCCTGATTGGCAACCTCCATCTGCGACAGCCCTTTGATAATTCGTGCTTGACGCAGAATTGCGCCGATCTGATTCTCTCTCATACCATTCACCTCCATTCTGATAGCGCTTCCTTCAGGATAGCTTAAATGTTCCGCTTGAGCATTCGCAGGTACTTGTACACTGTAGGCCTGCTCAGCCCGCATGCTTTGGCCAATGTGCTGACGTTGAGTCTGCCTGCATCATAGTCCGTGAGGCGGTCAATGAACCTTTCCGGGATGTCCTCCACCTGCTTTCGCGGACGACCGATTGTGCGGCCCTCCTGTCGTGCCTTGGTCAGCCCGGTGCGAATCTGCTCGCTGCTGATGGTATGCTCCAGTTCAGCGGTCAGGTTGAAGGCATGCAGGAGCGCTTGGCTCATGGCATCGCCCTCGCCAGTGCGAAAATCGATGAGGAGCTTATCCGGGATGAACAGGCATAATTGCCGCGCCTGCACAATGGTCGTAATGTCGCGAAGCTTCTGTGCGGAGGTGCACAGGTGGTGGATGGCGGGGCTGATGATTGCTGAACTGGGTGCAATGCTGGCAAGGAGCTGATCCAGGTTAGGCGTATCAGCCGAGACGTAATCCATGGGGTCCATGACAATTTCCTCTGCGCCCTCATCATACAGTTGCTGGGTCAATGCCGCTACCTGGACTGCACTGAGGACTGTGCAGTACCGGGCGTAGCCGTAGATTTTCCTCATGCAGCCTCCTTGTGTACGTTAACGCAGGTAGGTGGTTTCGAGTGAACCATCCTCGTAAATGTAGTTGATACGGCACCAGCCATTGCGCTGGGCGGTGGTCAGCTTGAAATGCTTCTGTTCACGGTAATCGCGGTGCTCAATCACAACGTTCTCACCGTGCTCGTTGATGGCGGAGAGGGGCAACTGCTGGTTCTCGGTAGCCTTGGCCAGTTCCTGATAGGTCATGGGATCCATCTTTTCGTAGCGCATTATGCTGCGGTTATGCCGCGACACCATATACGCTCTGAATCAAGGATAAGTCAAGTTATATTTGTCGGAATGTGTGCTTCATCGCAATTAGGCGGCAAATGCCTGCCGGAAAATTTGCATGATACATCCAGACGGAGGTTGCGCGGCTTCGGATAAATATGAAACAATAAAGCTGTTATCAGAGTGGGCTTATCTGTCCTTATATGAGTGAAGGAGGTGTATCAATGATTTACATCACAGGCGATACCCACGGTGACTTTGACCGCATCATTCGCTTCTGCGAGAAGATGCAGACCAACCGGGATAACGTCATGATCATCCTTGGCGATGCGGGCTTCAACTACTATGGTGGCTGGCGGGACGAGCACCAAAAGAAACGTATGGCGAAGCTGCCCATCACGGTTTTCTCGATCCATGGCAACCACGAGATGCGCCCGGAGACACTGCCTGGCTACAAGGAACAGCCATGGCGGAGCGGTACCGTCTATATGGAGGATGCCTACCCGAATCTGCTGTTTGCCAAGGATGGTGAGGTCTATGATCTTGACGGCAGGAAGACGCTGGTTATCGGCGGTGCATACAGTGTGGATAAGCATTACCGCCTGAGCCGTGGCTGGGGCTGGTGGCCGGATGAGCAGCCGTCACAGGGAATCAAAGATCGTGTTGAGCAGAAACTGCAGCAGATTGGCTGGCAGGTTGATGTGGTGTTAACCCATACCACACCGCTGCGCTATGAGCCGCGAGAGGTGTTCCTGCCGTTCATTGATCAAAGCGAGGTGGATAAGTCCACGGAAGCATGGCTGGGTGGTATCGAAGTGCGGCTTTTCTACGACCGCTGGTATTGCGGACATTACCATGTATCCAAGGTGATTGACAAAATGATGTTCATGTTTGAGGACATCCGTGAATTGGAGGGTGAGATGTAATGAAGAAAATGCCTACGCTCTTTCAGCGTGAGTTTGATAACCATCGGGTGGTAGCAATCCGGCCTGAACTGACTTCGCCCGACTTGGCCTGGGTGCTTGCTGGTGAGGGCCTTGCCACAGAGAAAATCGATGGTGCTTGCTGCGCGATCATCGGCGGAAAGTTCTACAAGCGCTACGATGCCAAAAAGAAATAAGCAGGGCATTATGAAGACCCCGCCAGCTGATGCGATTCCTTGTGATGAACCGGATCCCGTAACGGGGCACTGGCCTCACTGGGTGCTGGTGAATGCCGCAGAACCTATGGATCACTGGTTCATTGCTGCCAAGGCAAATACACCCGGTGAATTAATCGATGGTACCTATGAGGCAGTGGGGCCTCACTTTAACGGCAATCCCCACAAGTTGCCGCAGGATGTGCTGATTCGCCATGGGCAGAAGATCATCAATCTGCCGGATCGCACCCTCGAAGGAATTCGCAGCTATTTGGAGGAGCATTGCATCGAAGGTGTCGTGTTCTGGAAGGATGGTGTGCCTTGCTGCAAAATCAAACGTAAGGATTACGGCCTGAAGTGGCCAGATGAGGTGTGATCATGGGTAGGGACATTCACGTGGTGCTTGAACGAAAAACGGGAAACGGCTGGGAATATCTCGATACGGAGTTTACTTCCTTTGACTACAGGAATTACCCTTTTTTCGATTTCCTCAATAAAGCTTGTGAGCGCGGTTGCCCTCCGGAATTGAAAAATAAGAAGCTGCGTCCCTACACTAATCGCTGGGAAGGCAGAGTTGCGGGGCCAGAGGTGATCATCACTTATGATTGGGATACAACGGAGAGAAGTGACCTTCATGGATTTGGATACATCACACTTGAGGCGCTGATGACAGCTATCAAGAAATACAATGCGCTATGGGTGAGCGCCGACTTCCTGGATGCGTTTCTTCTGATGGGAGGACTCTTGCCAGAAGGAATGAGGGTTGCTGATGATGCGTTTGATGAAGATAATGAAGGGATTGCTATCCGGGTTGTCGAAGAAGATGATTTGTATTTGCGGGACTATGTGAATACAGGTATCAAGGATTTACAACAGATAGCAGCTGCATATGGCTTGAAACCAGATGCGCTGCGTGTCTGTTTTGCCTACGACAGTTGAGGTGGTCAGATGATCTATGTTATGTCTGATATCCACGGGAATTACAGTCGATACAAGAGCATCATGCGCCAGATTAAGCTCAAAAAGAAAGACCATCTGTATGTTCTGGGCGACTGCATCGACCGGAATCCAGATGGCTTGAAGATTTTGAAAGAGCTATATTACAGGCACAATGCAACGGTCCTGCTGGGGAATCATGAGCTGATGATGCTGGAGGCGTTGACGAAAACGCATCCCTACAACGAGTATATCCACCGCTGGTACAAGAATGGTGGTGAGATCACGCACAAGCGCTTACGATACTACGACCGGAATGAGATGCTGGACATTATCCGTCAGTTACCGGTGAATGTTGAGATTTCCTGCAACGGCGTGGAGTACCTGCTGGTTCATGGTGGCCCCATTGGTTACAAACAGAAGTACGAAGACCCGACATTCGACTCAGTGTGGAAACGGTTGGATCGCTTCGCCCGAATGCCCGAGGGAAAAACCGTCATTTTCGGACACACCCCAACATGCCGGTATCAAGTGGCGTACCCGATGGAGATATACTACGGCGAAAACCGTATGATTGGGATAGACTGCGGATGTGCCTACTTTGATGGTAGACTGGCTTGTCTGCGCTTGGATGATATGAAAGAATTCTACTCAGAATCTGATTGGGAGACTGATGATCCTTGGATAAAGGGAGAACTGGTTCAGCGACAGGCGGAACTGTATGAAAAAGGGGAGGCGAAAAGCTAAGTAGTCGCTTGTCACCGATGCCGACGTCGGCTTGTGTGATGAGCGGCTTTTTCTCTTCTCTGTCTTGCCAGCTTCGCCTTATGCTTATTCATATCTGTGTTGCGCCTGAATGCCGCATACCCATCCAGATGATGCAAAAGTACATTGCGGGCATCCCGATAGTCTTTCCCGTTGAAGCCCAGGCGAATCAGAAAAGCCCGGGCAGTATACTTTTCACTGTCTGGTACGTGCTGGCCAACCTGGACGCCCTTGATCGTATGCGCCATTGCGACCAGTCGACGGAGCAGTTCGTTGTACACTGGTACATGGTCTGGATTCTGGCTTTCCAGGGGCAAATCCAGGGTGATACAGTTGTCGGTAAGGGAGATACCGCTGATCTTGCCCTGGTTTTGTGCCATTTCAAAACGGCGCTGGATGATTGCCGCAGAAGCTGGAATATCGGATTCCAATTCCTGGGCAAACTCGTGATCAATGAAGAGTTCGGTGGTTTTCAGCATTCTGTTGAGGATGTACTGGCGGCAGTAGAGAATCAGAAGAAGCTGAGTTAGTTGAAAAGCAGTGGGCTCACCCAGCTCAGCGGCAATGCACATTGATCTTCGCGCGATGGGAGCAGGGAGGGGAATCTCGGTTTCTGCCGGTGTTTCTTCTACTAAATAGTGGTGCTCCAGCAGGAATGGACGAACGACCTCGACCATGTGCGGAACTTCTGTGGAGATCGTACCATCCCGGTTCACGATCAGGTGTCCTATGCGATAGCCATAGGTAGGCGAGCGAAGATATTCTGCAGGCGTATTCAGCAGATCGGACAACTCATGAATCATGCGTCGGCGGTCGGTGGGATGCGTGTTGATGATCATAGAAAATCCTCCTTTCAGGGTGCTTACATACATCACTCTGAAGGGAGGAAAAGTCAAGCGTATGATGTCTATTCTGTTGTATCTGTGTCAATTTGAAGCAAGAACCTTTCGCTCCACAAACCAGCGGCCCGGGACCTGGCTGCCGTAATCCACGTTGTGCTCAAAGAACAGGTAAGTGATCTGCCCACCCAGACGGATGGTGTATCGGTCACCCTGACCACCTGCGCGGGCAGCGTAAGCCGGGCGTACATCCATCACGCGGTCAATCTCGTAATGGGTGCCGTCCTCCCAGAGGATGCTGGTAGGATGCATGCGACCGGTGGCGTCGAAGTCTACATTGACGTGAACATAAGTCTTGATTGATGATGATTCTGACATAAGGCATCCCTCCAAGGAACGAGCGTTCCTGTATAGGATACCACATACGGTTACGCCTGTAAAGCGAACAGGAAGAAAATACACAAACAAATATTCGGTGTTCGCTTTACAGGGAGGACAAAATGTGCTACGCTGGATAGGGAATAAATGTTCTTGTATCTGGAGGCGCATTATGTCCGGTATTATTCTGCACAGTGATCTGAACTGCTTTTACGCATCGGTGGAGATAAACGAGAACCCATCTCTGAAGGGGAAGGCCATTGCAGTCTGTGGCAGCACGGAGAATCGTCACGGCATTGTGCTGACGGCGTCCTATCCTGCAAAGCGGATGGGTGTGAAGACAGGCTCAGCTAACTGGCAGGCAAGGCAGGCTTGTCCAGGGCTGATCTGCGTGCCACCTCACTATGACCTGTACATCAAGTACTCCAAGATTGTCCGGCGGATTTACGCGGAGTATACCGATGCCATTGAGCCATTCGGCATGGATGAAAATTGGCTGTCGCTGCCATACGGTGGAGGGGATGTGGAGGGCTTCGGTCGGCAGATTGCTGAAGAAATCCGTCAGCGGGTGCGGGAAGAAACCGGGCTGACGGTATCTATTGGAGTGTCCTTCTCCAAGGTGTTTGCCAAGCTGGGCAGCGATATGAAAAAGCCTGACGCGGTGACTGTCGTAAGCCGTGACAACTTCAAGGAGAAGGTATGGCCTCTGCCAGTGTCCGAACTGCTCTATGTCGGCCCTGCTACCACCCGCAAGCTGATGAAGATGAACATCCATACCATTGGCGATCTGGCGAACTGTCAGCCGGAACTGCTGAAGCAATGGTTGGGCGTCAATGGCCTGATGCTGTGGCGATTTGCCAATGGGGATGATCACGCTCCGGTGATGCCGAAGGAGTTTGTCGCGCCTATCAAGAGCGTTGGCCATGGCACGACTTGCGTGTGCGACCTGGAATCCGAATATGCTGTTTGGCGTGTGCTGTATGAGCTGGCCCAAGACGTGCAGCATCGTCTGCGCAAGCATGAGCTGTGTGCTCAAGGTGTGCAGATCACGGTGAAGGATAACGATCTCGACTATCGGCAGTACCAGACGCCGCTGCCTTTCCCCACGCAAAGTCCTCTGGATCTTGCGACAGCAGGATTCGATCTGTTCCGTCAGCGATATCCTTGGCACAAGCCGGTACGGGCGCTGACGATCCGTGGTATCAATCTGATACCCATCCATCAACCGTTGCAGCTGGATATGTTCAGTGATGCTGAACGCAGGGAGCGCCGTCGTATGCTGGATAACTGTGTGGATGACCTGCGCAGCCGCTTTGGATATGGGTCAATCTGTGCAGCCTCTCTGATGGGGAAAAACGATCTTGCGCAGGACAAGTGTGAGCTGGTCATGATGCCGGGGATGATGTACAAGTGAGGTAGATGTACACCTTTGGTATGACACCAGAAAACCGCCTGCGTTCTAACCAGTCTCCCGGTCACTGTGCAGGCGGCAGTATTTGAATGATACTGTGATGGGCCATAATCCCTGAATGTTACCTCGAGGTCGGCCCCATATACTCGGCAAGGATGTCGAGGAACTCTGTGACCGTGGGTTCGTGATCCAGCGGGTAGAGTGCCATATGTTCAACTAGCGGGCGATTGAGCGTCCACGCCCGATGAATGACAGTGCGGATATTGCGCTCGACAGCACGCCAGTCACATTGGTGCTGTGCAGCGATTGGAATAAGAACTCCATCCTTTACGTGCTGAAGGCTGTCTTTGTCACAGAGGATGAGCTGAATCGCGTGAACGGTGATGTTGTGCCCAAGATAATGCCGACCAATTCCGAGGGTGTAGAGTAATTCGTGAATTTGGCGTGTGTTCATAAAGTTTCTCATTTCTGGAAAAGATGCCATCGTGCTGTATGGTAAGCGGGCATTCGTAGAATCAGCGATGGCTTTGCACCATCGCTGAAAGGATTGAGATTCAACTATAGCAGACAGGAGAAGGAAGATCAAAAGCTTACGTTGGCATCGTTCAGGTCAGGCGCAGTGATGTGAAGCTTGTTCGCCCAGTAGGCAATGCGCTCTTCCCGGAGCTGCTTGAACCGCTGACGGTGCTGCTCAGCCAGTTCCGCCTGTCCGCTCTGTTTCAGCTGAGCCAGTTGAAGCTGTTGCAGCATCGTTACGGCCTTGAGACTCTGACGGAAGAAGCTGTCATTCTGCAGCAGGTTGCGGGGATCCGGCAGGACCAACGCCATCAGATCATCCAGGAACGCCATCGTGTCCTCAGGGTAGATGGTGATGGGGAGAAGCAGCGGCACCGGAGTGGGATCCGTGTCGGACAAAGGTGGATGCAGGGGCGACTGGTATTGGGTGGTCAACCAGCCGTCGCTCACCTTGTATGCCTTGCGAATCTCCCGCAGAAAATCCTCAATCACTGAGTCCGGGAGCAGGTCGATCAACTGCTTCGACTGCTCCATGTGCGCGCTCTCTAACAGCATGATCAGCCAGACGGGCTGTTCAATCTCCCGGGCAAAAGCGGCGGCGCACAGCCCCTTCTCCCGGCGCAGGTGAGCGATCTTCGCGCCAACCACCTGCATGTCAGGTCGTTTAGCCATATGTGCGATCTTCCTTCTTGCTTATTTTGCGGTGATCCTGCCGCTGGTGTAGGACTTGGTTTCGCCACTGTTGTTGATGATGCACGTGAACGTCACCTGGATCCGGTACGTCTCCCCGGCAACGCCCTGGAAGTACCGCCCGAAGGTGTAGGAGGCCACGTTGGTGCCCGTCTGGCCGGAGAAGGTGCTGGAAACGTTATACCAATTACCGTTATCATCTAGGCGCTGAACATAGTAGTTCGCCACGCCGATCTGGTTGCACAAACCAGTACCGACAGCCTTAAAGGTAATGGCGATAAGACCGTTGCCGGGAGCGGACATCGTGGTACCATAGCTGGTAAAGTAATTACTTGCACGTGTTTCTGCAAGTGCAAACGAGAAAATGCAAGGACATAGGAGTGTAAGAACCAGCGCAAGACTTAGTGCTTTCTTCATTGGTAGCATCCTCACTTCATCATTGATTCGATTATTGAAATAATCTCATCCCTGCTGATAGTACCAGTGATTACATAGTTGGTGTTCTCAAAGAGCCACGAGGCGGACAACATCGTATTGTCGGTATTGTAGTAAAAAGCAATCTGATGTCCTGTAACATACATGGACGTGTTATCATCAGGCAATTGCTCATAGTAATACGAGGTAGCATCTTTGTTGTTTCCGAATTTCGTGATATCCACAATGCACCAGCCTTCGGAACTATTGAAAAGGTGAGATATGGACGTCACATGCAAATCCGAGTACAAGCTGCTCTGTAGATGCGCGAAACGCGCAGGCATCCACACAGGCTTAACAGGATAACCATCAATCTTATCAGGGCAATCAGCAAGAGTTGTAAATTCCTGTTGGGTGAAGGTCATGGTAAAGTCGTCGTAAACCACGTCTCCTTGTGGCAGTGGTGTAGGCGTCGGCTTGTCTCCTGTGTACACCATGAAGGTCTCCGCAAAGGGGCGAATCCACCGCAGCAGGAATTCCCAGTTCAGGGCTTGGGCTGTACCGTAGGTCGCAAACATCAGTGCTACCAGAATCACGCCGACAGCAGCAATCTTCGTCAGCCCGGTCACGACAGGCTGCCACTGTTTGAGCTTCAGCCGCTTGTCGGTCTTTCGCCAGGCCTCGCGCTGCTGCACCTGGGAAGGAGTTTCCTCCAGCATTTCCAGGATCTGCTGCACGAGCTCGGTGTCCATCTCGGCTTCCGGCTTGCTCAATTCGGCATCCAGCATCTGCTCTAAGTCATCACGGCTCAACTCGCTTTCCGTAGAAAGGCGTAAGCGCTTGGCGATTTCCAGTTTCTCGTTACGATTCATCATCGTTTTCACGCTCCATATCTATATCAGAATTACGGGGGTAAAAGTTACACATCCCGACGAATTTTTTCAAGTTTCTTTCTGATTCGGTGTATTTTGACCTTTAGTCGGTTGACTGGCACGTCTAATTCTGCCGCCAGCGATTCGATGGGGACGCCCTCAAGGCAGTATTTGCGGAAGAGCTCCCATTCATCGGGGGACAAGCTTTGCTCCAGCATCAGCATCCATAACAGGATGTCCGTCTCGCTCTCCTGACGTTCAACCGCGTATGCCGAGCGATCTGAGCTGTTATCCAGTTTGTGCTGTATAAAGCGTTGCTCCTTACCGATATCACGCTTGGCCCGATCCATGCGCTGCAGGCATAGGTTGGATGTGGTTTTCATCAACCAAGCCAGTGGATTATCCAGGAGGCGTATGTCCTTTTCAGCCGCAAGCAGGAAGGCGTCCTGCACCACATCCTCGGCATCATCTATGTTGCCGGTCAGACGCCGTAATCGGTTCTGCGCCAGTCGCAGCAGCGTTGCGTAATGGGCAGCATGTAGCTCTTCGAGCAAGTGATATCGATGCACTGCGATCTCTCCTTTGGTACGTTGTATTGTATGGATTGGGGGATAAATACATCGTACCATGTAGAAATGCAAAGCACAATGAACTACATATAGACCGGTTGACTTCTTTGCATTTAGTGGATATCTGCGGTATCGTGGGATGGATGAATCGCGGCGCGTGCTTTTCGAGAATATAGTGAGTGTGCCCCTTGACAAATTGGCTTGCGCGTAATACAATGTATTACGGAGGTGAAAGAAATGACCATTTCTTTGAGACTCAGCAATGAAGAAGCTGCTTTGATGAAGAACTATGCGCAGATGAGCGGCATCACGATGTCGGAGCTCGTCAGGAAGTGCGTACTGGAACGCATCGAGGATGAGTACGACCTTGCAGCATTCAATGTGGCTATGGCAGAGTATCGTGAGGACCCCGAAACCTTTACGCTTGATGAAGTTGAGAAGGAGCTTGGACTCAAATGACATACCATGTAGAGTTCTCCAGGCGAGCGCTCAAGGATATCAAAAAGCTGGATAAGGCTACCGCTGCATTGATCCTTGGCTGGATCAGAAAGAACCTGGAGGGCTGTGAAAACCCGAGAGCCCATGGTAAAGGTCTGACTGCGAATCACAGTGGTGAGTGGCGTTACCGGGTTGGAGATTATCGCCTGCTGGCGGAGATCCAGGATGGCAAGCTTGTCATTATCATGCTGACTGTCGGGCATCGCAGTGAAGTGTATAAGGACTGATATAGAGAACAGCTCTGGAACCGTAAAGCTCCAGAGCTGTTTTTCTTATTTCGCTTGTAGTATCTGATATCCCTGATAGAATAGCTCGGCCAGCTGCTTTTGGGTCTCCTCGGACATACTCTCGGGGACACGACGGAGAAGGGAGCCAGTGCTGGCAGCAAGCAAGTAATTGGGATCCGTATCCAACGCGATACACAGCTTGACTAATGTTTCCAGACTAGCAATGCGGGTTCCGCGTTCAATGTGCCCAAGAAAGGAAGCAGACATATCCAGCTTCTCAGCTAAAGCTTCCTGCGTCATGTTTTCCTTTTTCCTGAGGTCCTTTACACGACGGCCCAGATCAATGTAGTCCATATCCGTACTCCTTTCACATCTGGCTTTTGATATTATATCTATATATAGACTGAAAGTCTATATATAGTCTGCATAACCCATTCAAATTTGTTACGCTATTCCTGAATAACATGTAGGGGATGGTGTAGCATCATGACGACGAGAGAATGTGTTGCCAATCGTATTGTAAAACTGTGCCAGGAGAGGAATATGGCGATCAATGCACTGGCGCGTAGTGCGGGTATCCCGCCGTCTACGGTGAAGAACATTCTGAACGGTGCCAGCAAGAACCCCGGTGTAGTGACGATCAAGATGATATGCGATGGGTTTGGTATTTCACTGACGGAGTTCTTTGATACGGATGTGTTCAGGGAACTGGAGCAGGAGATTCGATAAGATGTATGCGCTACGCTTTATGTAGTAATTATCTAACACGAAAAGAGCTTTGTCAATCTGGAATTTGCCTATACATTACCGCATACATCTTGGCCACAAACTGGCCATGTTTTTAGAGTTGCAGATGGATATGTTCGGATGTATGCAGATTCATATGACTGAATCGTCCAAATCCAGCCCCGACAAGTTGTGTAACTAGCTACAATAAGCTACTCAGAAATACGGAGAGAATATTTGTTCTCCTTGGGCAACAACCCCATGGTTGGCGCGACCGTCGCCGTGGCTGTGGCTGTGGAGAATGCCTCCAAGTAAGGTAAAATCAAGGCTTTCCGGGAACTCTCTCAGATGAGGGAGTTCCTTTTTTCTGTTGAAAGAGGTGTTTGTCCATTTTTTGTCCATATTCGTGTAGAAATAGGTGTAGCAGGATCAGAATTCTGTAGCTCATGGAAATACATCTACGTGCTGCCCATTTCTCGTGGGACGGACTAACGGAAAAAACCACGGCAAATTAACGAGGGAATACGTATATTGCGGTTGCGAAATTCATGGAACAGTGCTATAATATTGTGGAAAATATATGCAGCTCAGCGTATTATTGTCAGGAAGAAAAACTCGTTCATCAAGCCTGACTGAATATGCGCAGGAGTCCATGTTTCCTGCCAGGTATTCCTCTCCGCAGGGGCCTCATGGATATAAGAAATGCATTGATTTGTTTGTATTACATATCTATAGGAGGAAGAAACATGCAAAAGACACTGAAGTATCTGCTCCTTGCCGTGCTGGCAACGCTGCTGCTCATTTTACCGCTTTCGGCGGGGGCAGAATCCGGTTCCTGCGGCGATAAGCTGAGTTGGTCCATGAATGATGCGGGAACGCTCACAATCTCCGGTTCCGGCAAGATGTGGGATTACGAAGCAGGCACTGCTCCCTGGGGCACCGGCGTCAACAAGCTGATTGTTGAAGCGGGCGTGACCAGCATCGGCGATTACGCCTTCTATAACTGCAGCAGCCTCAGCATCGCGCAGGTGTCTAACCATGTGGCCACGATCGGCGATGCTGCATTCAAAGGCTGCAGCGCTCTCAAGACTATGCAGCTTTTGAACTCCACGCAGGAACAGACTTCCGGTGATGCCAATGAGGACGGCACTGTGGACATTCTGGATGCACTGCTGATGCTCAAGCACAATGCAGGCTGGAACGTGTTGATCAACGATTCGAGCACTGACGTGAACGAGGACGGTGAGACTGACCTCAGGGACGTTCTGGCGATCCTGCAGCGCGATGCAGGCTGGGATGTGGGTGATTTGCCTTTGAGCGATACGCTGCTGATCCGTATGCTGCTGGCGATGATCGTTCCTTGTGATCATGACGGCAGAACGGAGCTTATCGGAACGACCGTTGCCACCTACGAGCAGGAAGGATACACTGGCGACCTGTTTTGCAAGGAATGCGGCGAGCTCATTGAAGCGGGCATGACGCTGCCCAAGCTGGTGGAGCTGCCTGATACCGGCGATTCCAATCAGCCGATGCTGTGGCTGCTGATGGTGGCCCTGTCCAGCTGTGCATTGATCCTGTTGCGGCACAGCAAGAAGCTCAAGCAGCAGTAAGAGAGGTACACAAAGATGAAGAAAGCATTGTTTCTACTTTTTGCCTGTCTGATCTTCCTCTGCAGCGTGGCTGCGGCGGCTGATGTGCCTGAGAATTATCCTGAGATCCGTATTGATCCGCTGACCGGCGAGCCCTATGACCTGGGCGGGCAGACGGTGTACATCCTGGACTACTGGTCCGGTGAGGGCGGCCGGTGGGAGAATCCGCCGGAGGAGCGTCAGGCCCAGTATGACTATCAGGACTGGCTGATGGAGACCTACAACTGCACCATCGTGCAGAAGCAAGCTGGCGACTGGCTCACCTGTGCTGATGAGGTGACGAGTTTTGCCGCTGACCCTGACGGGTCTCTCCGCGTGTACTTCGTTGAGCCCGGCAAGGTTGGCGAACTGATTTCCAATGGTGTTGTGGCGGACTGGAAGCGCAGCACCTCTGTGGATCTGTCTGAAACAAGCTGGAATCAGGCTACCGTGGATAAGTGGACCCTGGGAGAGCGCGTATACGGTGTGTCTACCGGTGCATCTGAGCCCCGCGGTCTGCTGTTCTTCAACAAGCGACTGCTGGCGGAGGCTGGCTTCGACTGGGATGTTATCTACGACATGCAGGCCAATGGTACCTGGACCTGGGATGCGTGGGAAGAAATGCTGGCGCAGACCACCCGCGATACCGACAATGACGGCGTGATCGACGTCTGGGGCGTCGGCGGCAGCGTTGACGATATGTATATTCTGGCTCCCTTCACTGCCGGCGGCTCCTTCTTCGAATTTGACAAGAATGGAAAGCTGCAGCCTACTGTGGATTCTGCAGTTACCATCGAGGCGCTGGAGTGGGCCCAGAACATTCAGAAGACCTACTGGATGCCTCAGCCGGAGGGTGCCAGCTGGGATTGGTACAAGGAGGCTTGGCTCAACGGCCAATACACCTTCTATGTTTATCAGTCCTATGGCGGATTTAACGATAATTCCGAGATGTCCGGCATGGATGACGAATGGGGCGCTGTGGCTTTCCCTGTTTCTGATGCGGGTGATCCCTATGTGACGGTTGTCTCTGAGAATACCGCCCTGATCCCTGATGTCTATACGGATGATCAGATCTCGAAGATCTCCCTGATCTTCGACCTGTGGCACCGTCCCACTCCCGGCTATGACGACGAGTACGCCTGGGTCGGCGATAAGCTGCTTTACACCGATGAGCGTGCAGTATACGAGACCTATGCCATGCTGCGCGAGGGCGAGCATGGCCGCGGCAACAAGTCTGAACTGCTGGGTACTCAGAACGATATTCTGGGCATTACGCTGATCTGGAGCATGCCCGACGGTGATATCAGCACGCTGATCAATGATGCCATGCCTACATGGCAGGACCTGTGTGATGCGCTGAACAGTAAGCTGGCGTCTGATGAGGAGTCTGGGGAATCGACTCCTGTGGTCTATCCCGACGTCCGCATTGATCCGATGACCGGCAAGCCCTATAACCTGGGCGGACGAACTGTGTACATCCTGGATTACTGGTCCGGCGACGGTTCCCGTGTGGAGTCTCCCTCCAAAGAGCAGCAAGCCCAGTATGATTACCAGGATTGGCTGATGAAAACGTACAACTGCACCGTCGTGCGGAAGCAGGCTGGTGATTGGATGTCCTGTGCTGACGAAATGAGCAGCTTCGCCAACGATCCTGATGGATCGCTGCGCCTCTACATCATTGAGCCCGGCAAGGTAGGTACGTTGATCGCCAATGGCTATGCTGCAGATTGGAACAAGAGCACCACAGTAAACCTGGCAAATGGGCACTGGAATCAGGCCACAATACAGATGTTGACCGCTGGCAATAGTGTCTATGGTGCTTCTACAGGCGCCTCTGAACCCCGCGGCGTGGTGTACTTTAACAAGCGTATCCTCGATGAGGCGGGCATTGACTGGAATTCCATCTACGACATGCAGGCCAAGGGCACCTGGACGTGGGATGTCTGGGAGGAAATGCTGCAAGCGACCTGCCAGGATCTCGACAACGACGGTGTTATTGACGTTTGGGGTGTGGGCGGCTCGACAGATGATATGTATCAGCTTGCCGTCTATACCAACGACAGCTCCTTCTTCGATTTTGATGAAACCGGTAAGCTGCGGCCCACTGTTGGTGATGCGGCTACCCTTGAAGCTTTGAACTGGGCAAAGGACATCAAGGCGAAATACTGGATGCCTACCCCCGAGGATGCCTCCTGGGACTGGTACAAGAGCTCCTGGGTCAATGGTGACTATGCCTTCTATGTCTATCAGTCGTACGGCGGCTTCAACACCAACTCTGAAATGTCCAGCATGGAAGACGAATGGGGCTGCGTGGCTTTCCCTGTTGCCAAGAAGAATGGCACGTATGTGACCGTTGTCTCTGAAAATACCGCCCTGATCCCCAATGTGTACACCAATGAAGAAATCTCGATGATTACGCTGATCTATGAGCTGTGGACGCAGCCCACCCCCGGCTACAACGACAGGAACGGCTGGATCGGCGACAAGTACTCCCTCACTGATAAGCGTGCGGTGGACGAGACCTACGCCATGCTGCGCAAGGGCAAGCATTGCCGCAGCAACAAGGTCATCTTCCTGGGCACACAGAATGATGTGCTGGGTTCCTCTCTGCTGTGGAGCCTGGACTACAGTGATCCTGCGGAGCTGATTGCGGCCGGTCTGCCGAGCTGGCAAGCTCAGTGTGACAGCTTGAATGCTGCCATGGCCGACATGATCGAACCGGAAGTCGACCTGACGGGTCTTGATGTGCTGAATCTGCCCAAATTCATGACCAGCATCGGCGCGGAAGCTTTCGCGGGCATTGGCACTCAGACGGTGGTGTTCCCTGATGGCTGTACTTCCATCGGCAGCCGCGTCTTCTCCGGTGCTTCCGACATGGATTATATTGTGGTTCCCGCCAGCGTGACCAGCATTGCCAGCGACGCCTTCGACGGATGTCCGTCCGGGATGAAGGTACTGGTGCAGCCGCAGAGCTATGCTGCCGCGTTCTGCTGCGAGAACGACATCAAGTACGTTGTCCTGTCCACCGAGAATATGGATGAGATCGTTTCTCAGATCTGGTAAAACAGGTCCGACTCTGCATTGGATCGCAATTCAAACTCGAAAAGGTACGAAGTCGCATCCGACGCAACATGACATCCACGGCCTTACCCGGTTCAACGCCGGGCGAGGTCGTTTTGTGTGTATGTTCTTTGAGGATATTTGACTGTTACGAAAACGTGTGGTATAATTAAAGTAACGGTCGTCAACACTGATATAAGGCTGACAGCGATTGAAAAGAGGTTGTATATGAATCCCATCCAGATCATCTTTTTTGATATTGATGGTACGCTGGTGAATCCGAAAACAGGGAGAATCTCTGAAAAGACGATGCTGGCCTTGACACGCCTGAAAGAAAAGGGCGTCAAGCTGTGTATTTCCACCGGCAGAGCTCCTTTTGAAGTTCCGGATTTTGGTACACTGCAATTTGACGCCTATTGTACCTATAATGGATCGCTGTGCTATGCGAATCATGAGATCATCCATAGTACCCCGATTGCGCCGGAGGATGTGGCGAGAGTGATCAATAATGCAAGAGGGATCGGCCGTCCGGTCTCGGTTGCGGTCAAGGAACGTCTGGCTGCCAATGGTTTGGATCCGGATTTAGCGGATTACTACCGATTGGCGGGTCTGGAGCTGACGATTGCTGCGGATTTCGACGAAGCGTGTCGGGAAGATGTCTACCAGATCCTTGTCGGCTGCCGGGAAACGGAACATGCCAGCATTGCGGACGGCGCGACCGGCGTCAAGATTGCGGTATCCTGGGAACGGGCGGTGGATGTGATTCCGGCTTGCAGCGGGAAGGGAACTGCTATCACCAAAACGCTTGCGCACTTTGGCGTGGATGCATCCTGCGCAATGGCGTTCGGGGACAGTCAGAATGATCTGGAGATGCTAAAAGCAGTTGGGATGGGCGTCGCCATGGGCAACGCTGCAGACCAGGTGAAGGCGGTCGCGGATGATGTATGCGGGTCGGTGTACGAGGATGGCATCTACCATTACTGTTTCGGACGGGGATTGCTCTGATCCGCTTTCGACGGGCGATTGAGGGAGAAAGGATTCACAGGCTGTTTTCTGCGGTATCGGGATAAAGGAGATAAAGGAGGCAGGTTCCAATGTTTTATAAGAATGCCAGGATCTTTTGCAACGATTTTACCTTTCGGATGGGCGCTTTTGAAGTGATCGACGGAAAATTCGGGCGGATTCTGCCGATGGATATCCCGGAGGATTCTGTTGATCTGAAGGGCGCAACGGTGCTGCCGGGGTTGATCGACGTGCATAGCCATGGCAATTCGGGCGCTGATTTTTCCGACGGTGATTACGAAGGACTCAAGACGATGGCGGCGTACTACGCGCAGGTAGGTGTCACGTCCTTTGCGCCCGCTTCCATGACGCTGCCTTATGAAACATTGGCCAAGGCATTTGCAAATGCAAAGCGGCTGACAGAGGAAGCACCTGCCGGGCTGTCTGTGCTGCGCGGCATCCAGATGGAAGGCCCCTATTTCTCCTACAAGAAGCGCGGCGCCCAGAATCCCGACTATCTGAAAGAGCCGGATTTTGAAGGCTTCAAAGCCCTGCAGGATGGATGCGGCGGATTGGTGCGGATTGTGGACGTTGCACCCGAGCTGCCTGGCGCAGAGGAATTTGTGAAGCAGGCAAAGGAACTGTGCACTGTTTCCATCGCCCATACTGATTCTGACTACGAGCATGCCCGGGCGGCCATCGATGCTGGCGCTACGCACCTGACCCATCTTTACAACGCGATGCCTGCCATCCATCACCGCAACCCCGGAGTCATCCCGGCGGCTGCTGAAAATCCCAACGTCCGTGCCGAGTTGATCTGCGATGGTCTCCATGCTCACCCCGCTATGGTGCGCTTTGCCTTCTCCATTTTCGGCGGCGAACGGATGGTGTTGGTCTCTGACTCCGGCCGCTGCTGCGGAATGCCAAACGGCAGCAAGTTCGAGCTGGGCGGTCAGGATGCATGGCTGGTGGATGGTGTTGCCCGCCTGGCAGACGGTACGATTGCCTGCTCAGCAACCAATTTGTATGACTGCATGGTCAATGCGATCCGCTTTGGTATTGCGGAGGAAGATGCCATCCGCGCGGCGAGCTATAACCCGGCCTGTGCCATCGGAGCGGAGGCAGTGGTTGGTTCCATCGAAACGGGCAAGGTGGCAGACTTCCTTGTCTGCTCCGCGGATTATGCCAGCCGCCGTGTCTTCATGGCTGGACAGGAGCTGTAAGCATAAAATGACGCCCTTCGGATCATCCGAAGGGCGTTTTGCAGGAGATTATTTCTCGTTCTTATAGATTTCCTTGAAATACCTGTAGGTATCGACCTTCAGCTCGCCGCAGGCAGCCTCGTCACAAGCAACGATTCCGTCGGGATGCAGCTGCAGGGCAGAAATGGTCCAGGCGTGATCAACGCCGCCTTCCACACAATGACGCAGCGCGCGGGCTTTGTTGTGGCCGCTGATGAGCAGCAGCACCTGGCGGGAATCGCAGACCGTGCCAACGCCCACGGAAAGGGCGGTCTTGGGCACCTTGTCAGGATCGTTGTCAAAGAAACGGGAGTTGGCGATTAAGGTATCTTCGGTCAGGGCACGGACGCCGGTGCGGGAGGTCAGGGAAGTGAAGGGCTCGTTGAAAGCGATGTGTCCGTCCACACCTGCGCCGCCCATGAAGAGGTCGATACCGCCGCAGGCCTTGATCTTCTCCTCATAGCGCTGGCACTCGCCTTCGGGATCATCCGTCATACCATCCAGGATATTGATATTCTCCGCAGGAATATCAATGTGGTCGAAGAAATTGTGGTGCATGAAGTACCAGTAGCTCTGGTCGTGCTCACGGGGCAGGCCGATGTATTCATCCATATTGAAGGTGATGACGTTCTTGAAGGAGACCTCTCCGGCCCGGTTCATCTCAATGAGGCGCTTGTACACGCCCAGCGGCGAGGAACCGGTCGGCAAGCCAAGAACGAAGGGACGATCCGCCTTGTGGTTGTTGATGGCGTCTGCAATGTGCTGCGCGGCCCATGCACACATCTCGTTGTAGTTGTTCTTGATAATCAGTTTCATGTGCATTCCCCCTATGTGCTTTGCCGGAAAGATGATGAGTCTTTCCGTGTTTGCTATTATTATACATGTTTTTTCCGCATTTGTCTATTACTCTGCAGCAGTTTATTGATGATACTTTCAATTTGGATGTGTATGCAAGATAAGGTAAATAAGGGAGGGCCTGATGTGACGGAAATTCTGGAAGTAGCGGTCGATTCATTGGCATCTGCGCGCGCGGCGATTGCGGGTGGAGCAGACAGGCTGGAGCTGTGCAGTGCGCTGGCGGTAGGTGGTTTGACGCCATACACGGAGCTTTTGCAGCAGATCCGTACAGAAAGCAACATTCCGATCCGCTGCCTGATTCGTGTGCGGGGCGGCGATTTCCTGTACACAAGGGAGGAAATTATGCTGATGGCAGCCCAGATTGATCATCTGCGGGATACAGGTGCAGATGGGTTTGTGATTGGATGCCTGACTGCACAGGGAGAATTGGATGGCGAAGGGATGGCACCGTTGCTGACGGCAGCAAGAGGGAAGGGGCTGACGCTGCATCGCTGCATCGACGTGTCCTGCGATCCATGCCGAACCTATCTACATGCCAAGGAACTGGGATTCGACACTGTCTTGACCAGCGGCGCAGCTGGCTGTAGTTCGCAGGGAATTGAAACCATCCGTGCCCTTGTTCAATTGCGGGATAAGTGCCATGGCCCGGAGGTGCTCGTAGGAGCAGGCGTCAATGCTGATGTCATCGCGGCGTTCAGATCGGCCTGCCCTGGGATACGTGCTTTCCACATGAGCGGGAAGGTGGAGAAGGAGAGCGGTATGCTATTCCGTCGGGAAGGGGTTCCCATGGGGCTTCCTGGCCTGGATGAATGGCATATCCAGCAGACCAGCGAAGCCAATGTCCGCGCCGCCCGCGCTGCGCTGGATGCATGAATCAGCAGCAGTTGTGATAAAAAACTGCCCCGGAGATTTTTCTCCGGGGCAGCGCTGTTATCTGCCGCGTGGGCCGCAGCAGAACAGAGATGTCTTACTCAGCGATCTTCTTGAACTCTTCGTAGACAAACTGAACCTTGGGTCCGATAACAACCTGCACAGCAGTCTTACCGGGACGGATGACGCCGGAGGCGCCGGAGGACTTGATCTTCGCCTCGTCCACCAGCAGGCGATCCTTGACTTCCAGGCGCAGACGGGTGATGCAGTGGTCGATGGAGGCAACGTTCTCCTTGCCGCCCAGGCCTTCCAGAATGATCTGGGCCATCGCGGTGTAGTCGTCGTTTGCCAGCTCGATCTTCATTTCGCCTTCCTGATCGTCCTCACGGCCGGGGGTCTTCAGATCCCACTTGGTGATGGCGAACTTGAACACGAGGTAGAACACCCCGAAGGCAGCGATGCCCAGGGGGATGATCAGCCAGGTGTTGGCAGCGGCGGGCAGAGAAGCGGAGAAGATCAGGTCAGTGGCGCCCGCAGAGAACATGAAGCCGCCGCGGAAGCCCAGGGCTACGGTGATGATGGTGAAGATGCCGTACAGGGCAGCGTACACCACATACAGGGGGAAGGCCAGGAACATGAAGGCGAATTCGAAGGGCTCGGTCACGCCGCAGATGAAGGCACACAGAGCAGCGGCACCAACGATACCGGCCGCGATCTTGCGGTTCTTGGTCTTGGCGCACTGGATCATGGCGAGCGCAGCGCCGGGGATACCGAACATCATGCAGGGGAAGAAGCCGGACATGTACATGCCGATGGACCAGTTCGCGTTCGCAGCGATTTCGCCGGTGGGGTTCCAGTAGGCAGTCAGATCACCCAGGCCGATGGTATCGAACCAGAACACGTTGTTCAGAGCGTGATGCAGGCCGGTGGGGATCAGCAGACGGTTCAGGAAAGCGTAGATACCGGCGCCCACAGCGTCCAGGCTGACGATGGCACGGCCGATCTCGTACAGGCCACGGAAGATGATGGGCCACACGAACAGCAGGATCGCGGAAACCACGATGGAGACCACAGCGGTCACGATGGCCACAGCGCGCTTGCCGGAGAAGAAGGCCAGGAAGTCAGGCAGCTTGGTGCCCTTGAACTTGTTGTAGCACACGCCGCCGATGATGCCGCCCAGGATGCCGATGAAGGCATTGCCGGCAGTCTTGGCGTAAGCCACGCTGTTGATCTCGTTGATCATGAAGGGAGCGATGGTGCCCACGGTGCCGGGAGCCAGCAGGGTGGTCATCATCAGGTAGGAAACCATACCGGCCAGGCCGGCAGTACCGTCGTTGTCCTTGGTCAGGCCAACGCCAACGCCGATGGCGAACAGGATCGCCATGTTGTCGATCAGAGCCGCGCCGGCCTTGATCAGGAAAACGCCCAGGACGTATGCAAAACCAGTGGTAGCACCGGCAGCACCCATGGCAGCGGGAGCCAGAGCGTAGCCCAGACCCATCAGGATACCACAGATGGGAAGCGCAGCGACGGGCAGCATCATAGCCTTGCCCAGCTTCTGAAGATGCTTCATCATAGTGATGAACCTCCTAAATATTCTCTTGTGTCTCTCTATACAGAGCTGTCGGCCCACGACAGCCGTGTACCAATGTCAGGTTGGGATTCAGCCCGATTCGTGATAACCAGGCCTCGTTCCCGGGGCGTGCCATCAGGGAATTACAGGTTGGCGGTGAGGAATGCCTGAAGCTCAGCCGCAGCCTTCTCTTCATCAGCGCCCTCGATGGTAATGGTCAGCTCCATGCCCTGCTTGGCAGCCAGCCGCATCAGCGCCATGAGGCGCTTGGCGTCGGCGGTGCCGGTGGGGGCGGTCACGGTGATCTTGGAAGCAAAGGGTGCAACCGCCTTCACCAGCATGCCGGCGGGACGGGCATGCATGCCCAGGGGATCGTTAATGACGTGCTTGATCTCTTTCATTGGAATCTACCTCACTTTCGTGATAATTAGTTAAACATCGGACTCACAGACCAGCTTCCTGGATTCCAGGACGCGGCCTGCGGCCATGCTCAGCTCGGTATAGCCCATCTCGATGAACTTTTCCTGCATCTTGGGATCAGCGCCCAGTTCACCGCAGATGCCAGCCCAGATGCCGTTGTCATTGGCGGCTTTGGCGATATGGGCCAGCAGCGCCAGCAGCGCGGGATGGTAGGGATCATAGAACTCGCCCAGCTTGGCGTTCTGACGGTCCACCGCCAGGGTGTACTGGGTCAGATCGTTGGTGCCGACGGAGAAGAAGGCAGCCTCCTTGGCCAGTTCGTTGGCCAGGACGGCGGCAGCGGGGGTTTCCACCATCACGCCGATGGGCACATCCTTGGTGGGATAGCCCTCGTCCTCCAATTCCTTGCGGACCTTGGCGCACAGTGCCTTGGCTGCCTTCAGCTCCCAGACGGATGCGACCATGGGGAACATCACATGCAGATTGCCATAGGCGGACGCACGATAGATAGCCCTCAGCTGGGGGCGGAAGATCTCTTCATTGGTCAGGCAGATGCGCAGGCCGCGCAGGCCCAGCGCAGGATTCTCCTCTGCCTCAAGGCCGAGGTAGCTGACCTGCTTATCCGCGCCGATATCCAGCGTGCGGATCACGACGGGACGATGCCCCATGACTTCAGCAACCTGCTTGTAGGCCGCGTACAGCTCGTCCTCAGTGGGGAGGGAATCGCGGCCCAGATAAAGGAACTCGCTGCGCATCAGGCCAACGCCCTCAGCGTCCGCCTTGATGGCGTCCACGGCGTCCTCAGGGCAGCCGATGTTGGCCACCAGTAGCACCTTCTTGCCGGACTTGGTGATGCTTTCCTTGCCGCGGTAGGCCTCCAGGGCGTTCCGGGCTGCGGCTGCTTCGGACTGCTTGACCTTGAGCATTGCCAGGGTTTCCTCGTCCGGGTCGGCATACCAGGTGCCGGTGAAGCCATCCACTGCAAGTATTTTGCAGCCTTCCGCCGCTTCAAAGGTGATGTCGGACTGAACCAGGGAAGGGATGTTCAGCGTTCTTGCCAAAATAGCGGTATGGCTGGAGGAAGAACCTTGACGGGTGACAAAAGCCATGATCCGCTCGCGGGGCAGCTGAATGGTCTCGCTGGGGGCGAGGTCTTCGGCGACCAGGAGGAAGGAGCCCTCCGGCAGCTGGAAGCCGGTGTTGCCGCAGAGGATATCGTAGAGCCGGTGAGACATGTCCCGGATATCGGCACTGCGGGCATTCATGTACTCATCATCCATGGCGGCAAACACCTGAGCGAAGTCTTCGCCGGTATCCAGCGCTGCAATCGCAGCAGCCGAACCGCCCTCGATGGCCAGGTTCACGCCGTCCAGATAGTCCAGGTCGTCCAGCATCAGCAGCTGAACCTCCACAATGGCAGCCTGCTCTTCGCCAATCTCCGCCTTTGCCTTTTCAAACAGGACGGTCAGCTGCTCGCGGGCAGTTTCCAGCGCGGCATTGAACTTGGCCTTCTCCACGGCAGGATCGCCGGAGGAAACAGGCAGCGTACGCTGTGCCTTGCGGTACACGACCGCAGGTCCAATGGCTACGCCGGGGAATACCGGCAAACCAATACCTTTCTTCATAGGCCGCTCCTTACTTCGCCAGCTCGATGACCACGTCAGCGTTGGTCACATTCTTGCCCACGTGGGTGTTGAAGGTGGAATAGGCGTCCGTGTTGCAGATCACCATGGGGGTGATGATGGGCAGACCGGCTGCCTTGATGGCCTCCAGATCGGCTTCGATCAGCAGCTGGCCCTTCTTGACCTTATCGCCGTCCTTCACATGTACGGTGAAGGGCTTGCCCTCCAGGCCGACGGTTTCCAGGCCCACATGGATCAGGATTTCCGCACCGCAGTCTGCAACCAGGCTGACCGCGTGGCCAGTGGCGAACATCATGTCCACCGTGGCGTCACAGGGGGCGTAGACCTTGCCCTCTGCCGGATCGATGGCAATGCCGTTGCCCAGCATGCCCTCAGCGAAAGTGGGGTCTGGCACTTCGGAAATCGCCACGGCTTTGCCAGCCATAGGCGCGCAGAATTCATCCATGTTCTTGCCGAACAGCTTTTTCAAAAATCCCATATTAAACAACCTTTCCATATAGCCGCACTCCTCCCGTTGAAGAAGAATATGAACGGCATTTCTATAAACATAGAGTATCAAATTTTTGATGAGATGTCAATCCGTGACGGGGAAAATATACGGATTTTCACTGGTTTTTTCTTGCAAAACGTACATCCTAAAAAATAAATCTTGTAAAAAATGAAATAAGGACATCATTTTTGTACAACACATCGTCGATTTGTGGTATACTAATAAAAAGGAGGAACAAACATGAAACGCATTTTGGATTGTCAAAGCTCTGATTTCCTTCGTATGTCCCGTCAGGAACTGCTGGACGCGATTGCAGGAAGCGAGGGCCGTACTGTTGCCTGTGAAACAATCGGAGCGATCATGCCCATGCTTGGTGATGTTACCAACGCGGAATTTGCCGCTGCCATGGGCGCAGATATTCTCCTGCTGAACATGTTTGATGTTCAGCACCCTGTTATTCAGGGATTGCCGAAGACGGCGCCGGAGGAAGTGATCCACAAGCTGAAGGAACTGACTGGCCGCCCTATCGGCATCAACCTGGAGCCGGTGGAGCAGGTGCTGTCCTCCGAGGACCCGGACGAAAACATGTGGGCCATGACCAGTGGCAGAAAGGCCACCCTTGAGAATGCCCGCAAGGCTGCTGATATGGGCGTAAACTTCATCCTGCTGACGGGGAATCCGGGCATCGGCGTTACCAACGCCGCAATTGAACAGACGCTTCGGCTGTACAAGCGGGAGCTCGGCGACAGGCTGATCCTGGCGGCTGGCAAGATGCATGCCTCCGGCATTATGACGGAAGGAGCGGAAAGGATCATCACCGAGGAGGACATCACCGCCTTTGCGCAAGCCGGTGCGGATATCATTTTGCTGCCTGCCCCGGGCACCGTCCCTGGGATCACGGTGGAGTATGTTCGCGGGCTGGTCAACCATGCTCATCACTTGGGATGCCTGACGATCACGGCCATCGGTACATCCCAGGAGGGAGCTGATGTTGCCACGATCCGCCAGATTGCCCTGATGTGCAAAATGACTGGAACTGATATCCATCATCTGGGAGACGCCGGATATGGCGGCATAGCTCTGCCTGAGAACATTCAGGCGTATTCCATTGCCATCCGTGGTATCCGGCATACCTATCGGCGTATGGCTGCCTCCATCAACCGATAAACAAATACAGCATCCTTGCAAAATGATGAAATCCCCCTGTGCAGCTCAAAACACTGCAGAGGGGGATGCTTCATGATCTCGTTGGGGATTGCCGATCAAAAGTGTATCGGGGCGAGGTTTATTCAGAGAAGATGGAAGCGGGACGGTCATCGTTTTCATCATCGCGATCGCGGCGGAAGAGTCCCTGCAGCCAGTCCCCGAAGGTGGACGGCCGCTCCACCCTGGCCACCTGTACGCTTTGCTTGCCCTCCAGAAGGATTCCGTTGTCCAGCAGCTCGGCGTGAACCGGGATGACGCGATAGGTATAGGTGACGCCGTCCCGGGCCCTTTCATCTGTGAAGTAAAGGGTCTGACCGGCATCGGCACGCAGCTCGGTAAGGATGAAGCTCTCGCCGATTGCATCGCGCTGGATGCGATAGACGGCTGCGTCACTGGCGGTGATGACCAGCTGAGGCTGGCCGTTTCCATCGTGGGTGACGTAGAAGGAGCGTGCCGAAGAGGGCGGTTGCCACACATCGGACTTTTTCGTGGGCTGCGTGCCTTCGATGAAGATTTCTTTCATCTTATATGAATCCGGAGTGAGGGAGGTGGCCAGCATGGGCTCGCCCCGCCATTCGATGGCCTTCTTGTCCAGGGTGACGGAAACAAGGCCGCCGGGGCTGGAGAAGGTGGGCTTCTTCCTGTCTGTATACCAGGCTTTGAGGAAATTACGGGCCAGCGACGCTGGATTTGTGCCGCCGGATACGCTGTTGGACAGGCGGTGCGCGTCATCCGGTTCATCATAGCCCATCCAGACCGCTACGGACAGATTGGCGGTATAGGCGTTCATCCAGGCGTCCCGGTTGCCGCCGCCCACCATGTTGACCGTGCCGGTTTTGCCGGCGACCTGGACGCCTGCGCTGTTCAGCCGTGTGCCAGTGCCGGAGGAGATGACAGTTCGCATCAGGTCGGTCAGCAGGTAAGCGTTCTGCGGGGAAAGAACCCGGGTGCCGCTGTCCTGATGCTGGTAGATCACCAAGCCGCTGCGGTCGGTGATCTTTTCGATAAAATAGGGGGCGTAGAAAGTTCCGCCGTTGGCGAAAGGAGAGTAAGCTGCCGCCATCTGGACGGGGGATGCACCGTAGGTCATGCTGCCCAGCGCCAGGGAAAGGTTCCAGTCCCGGTCATCCAGCTCGATGCCCACAGCGGTCAGGTAACGTCGGGCTGTACCAACGCCGATGGACTCGATGATCTTCACGGCGGGGATATTCAGGCTGTTTTTCAGCGCAGCGCGCAGGGTGACGTTGCCGTAGTATGCATTGCCTGCGTTGCGGGGCTTGTAGGTGCCGAAGGCTGTGGGTTCATCCAGGATGACGGAGGCAGCTGTCCATCCGGCATATTCGATGGCGGGGGCGTATACGGAAAGCGGTTTGAGCGCGCTGCCGGGCTGACGGCGCAGATGTGTCGCCCGGTTGAGACCACGGCGGGTTTCGTACTGCCGCCCGCCGACGATGGCACGGACAGCTCCCGTTGCATTGTCCACCGCAGCTGCGGCTGCCTGTACCGGCGTGCCGTCCTTGGCATTTGCGGGGAAAACGGAGGTGGTTTCGAACTGCTTGTCCATTACGCGCTGCATGGCAGGATCGAGAGTGGTATCAATGCGGTAGCCGCCTGCCAGCAGCATCTCGGCGGATACATCCAATTGAAGCTCCGCCTCGTCCAGCACAGCGTCCACGAACCAGCCGTATTCAGTCTGCACAGCAGCCGACCGGACAGGCGTGAGGGCTTCCTGCAGGGCTGCGTCATGCTGCTCCTGGGTCAGCATGCCTTCGGAGAGCATCACGCCCAGGATATATTCGCGTCGTTCCTTGTTGTTTTCGGGGGAAGACTGGATGCTGTATGCGGAAGGTGCCTTGATGGCTGCAGCCAGTGCAGCCGCCTGGGCGGGGGAGAGCTCGGCAGCATCCACGCCAAAGGTGACATCTGCCGCGGCCTGGATGCCATAGGCGCCCTGACCGAAGTAAATGTAGTTGAGGTAAAGGTCAAGGATCTGTTCCTTGGTATAGACTCGCTCCATTTGCAGCGCCAGCCAGACCTCCTCCAGCTTGCGGGCGATGGTCTTCTGGCTTGACAGATGGGAGAGCTTCACCAGCTGCTGGGTGATGGTAGAGGCGCCCTGATCGAATCCGCCTGCACGGACGTTTGAGACCACCGCGCCGAGAATGCGGGTCACGTCGAAGCCGGGGTGCTTGTAAAAGCGCAGATCCTCCGCAGCGAGAAAGGCGTCCAGCACATGCCGGGGAAGTGTGCTTGTGTCGATAACGGTGCGGTTTTCCCTACCCACGAGGGTTGTGACGTAATTACCATCCTTGTCGTAGATCGCGCCGGTCTGAGCGAGATTGGTGAGTTTGCCCGGGTCAAGGGTTTGCCAGGATGCTACATTGAATTCACTGTATCCCCACAGGGCTGTGCCTGCAATCAGTGAGAGGGCGATCACCCACAATACCGGCTGAAGCCACCGACGAAATCCCACACCCATCAACCTCCTTTTGTTCATCAGCGTCCCCCAAAATGGTGGGAAACATGCAAATTCAGCCCCCGGAAGGAAAAACCAGCAAAAGAAATTCAAATGAAAACGTTTTCTTTTTGCATTCGGGGCTGGTCAAAAGGGGAAAAATCGGCTATAATGATATGAAACCATTCGGTGGGTCTTTTGGCCTGCCATCATATCGGAGGAAAGCAATGCGAAAGCTTTTATGCATGATGCTGACCCTGATCCTCACCTGTGCGATGGCTCCCGGCGCTTATGCTGCGGAAGGCTTCACCATTGCCGGTTATGATCATGAGGAAACGGGCCATGTGTGGACGGAGAACCTTTTCTTTCAGCGCATGGAGGAAAGGACGGGCGTTCATCTTGAATTTGCTCAGTACATGACTGAGGCCTCCTGGCAGGCGGCGAAGGATCAGATGCTTGCTGGGACGATCGGGCTGCCCGATGCGCTGTTCAAGGCAGATATGTCCACCCAGGAGACCATGAAGTGGCTTGAGGCCGGGAAGATCATTGATCTCAAGCCCTATTTGGAGGAGTATGCCCCCAATCTGTGGGCGCTGCTGCAGGCGCATCCGGAATGGCTGGAAGCGGTGACGCTTCCTACGGGTGAAATCGCTGCGCTGCCTGCGATTGACGAATTGCAGTTCAACAATGCCATGTGGATCAATGCCACCTGGCTGAGCCGTGCGGGCCTCAGCATCCCCACTACGGCAGAGGAGCTGGTGAATGTTCTGCGCGTCTTCCGGGACCGAGACATGAACGGCAACGGCAAGCGGGATGATGAGATCCCGCTGACCTTCTCCAGCCTGTGGGACCTGCGCTTCCTGGGCCATGCCTTCGGCATCAATGCCAATGATTACTACATCACCATGGATGAATCCGGCAAGGTGAGCGAGGTGCTCACCAGCGACGCTAACCGCGCTTTCCTCACCTGGCTGCATCAGCTGTGGGAGGAAGGACTGCTGGATGAAAGTGGCTTCAGCGGCCTGCGCGACCTCAGCGCAGGCAAGGAAGAGGATTCCCCGATCGTGTACGGCATGATGTTCTCCTCCACGCCGATTGAACTGCTGCATGCCTCTGCGATCAAAGAATACGCACTTCTGGAGCCGCTTGAATTTGAAGGAAAGCAAATGTACCGCGACCTGACGGGTGACGTCATCCGCGGCACCTTTGCCATCACATCTGCCTGCGATGATCCGGCGACGATGGTCAGGTGGGTGGACTACCTCTACTCCGAGGAAGGTTTCATCCTTGCTGAGGCGGGCGAAGAAGGGGAGGAGTACTCCTGGAACGACGATGGCACTTGGCTGTGGGAAACCACCTCCGAGGCCCTTGTCAACACAGTTCTGCCTGCTGCGACGCTGCGTTCCGGGATCACTATGCCTGGCTATGCTTCCCTTGACTTTCAGCAAAAGATTGATGATGCAGCGACTGTACAGGTGGTCAGCAACCTGATTCAGCTCAAGCGCATCGACAGCTTGCCTTACCCGATGGTTTATCTGACAAACGAACAGCAGGCCCGGGTGGATGAACTGATCTTGAGCATCGGCAAGTACGCCGAATACCAAATGGTTTGGTTCATCGTCGGGGATGTGGAGCTGAACGACGAAACCTGGGCGGAGTTCTGCCAGCAGGTCAAGGCCCTCGGCGTGGACGAAATGGTCGAAATCTGGCAGACTGCTGCCGATCAGCAGAAATAATTGCGATTTTACAGATAAAGAATTGGAAGGACGGAATTACACCATGAACCAGTATGCGAACATGATCCGCAGCCTCAAGTCTCCCGAGGGGATGCAGCGCCTGATGCACCTGTACGGTGACCGGGATGGCATGCTCGTTGAGCAGACTGCCCGCTACACCGGCATCCTCAAGCGCCACGAGGAGCTCTTCCACGAGACTGAGCAGGAAGTGATGCTGATCAGCGCTCCTGGCCGCACTGAAATCGGCGGCAACCATACCGACCACAATCGTGGCCGCGTGCTGGCTGCAGCGGTTAATCTGGACACCCTGTCCGCCGTGTCTGCCCGTAATGACATGGAAGTGCATGTCTACTCCGACGGATATGCCCCTGTGGTGCTGAATCTGGACATACTGGATGTCGTGGAGGCGGAAAAGGGCACGACAGCATCCTTGATCCGCGGCGTGGCGGCCCGTATGAAGGAACTGGGTTATAAGATCGGTGGCTTCAATGCGGCGGTCACTTCCTCCGTGGCCTCTGGTTCCGGCCTATCCTCTTCTGCGGCCTTCGAGGTCATGGTCTGCGCCATCCTGGATCAGCTGTACAATGGCTTCTGTATTGACTTCATCACCCGTGCGAAGATATCCCAGTATGCCGAGAACGTCTACTTCGGCAAGCCCAGCGGATTGCTGGATCAGATGGCTTCCTCTGCCGGCGGTCTGGTGACGGTGGACTTCCGCAACGACGATCCCGAGGTTCGCGCAATGAACTTCGACTTTGCCAAGTACGGCTACGCGCTGGTGGTGGTCGCGACGGGCGGTTCCCATGCTGACCTGACCGACGACTACGCCGCCATTCCTGCTGAGATGAAGCAGGTGGCTGGCCTGCTGGGCGAGCCCTGGCTGCGCCGTGTGCGTCCCGAGGAGTTCTACCAGGCGATGCCCAAGCTGCGCGGCAAGGTGAGCGATCGTGCTCTGATGCGTGCGATGCACTTCTTCGAGGAGGATGAGCGCGTGGTGCGTCAGGTGTCCGCGCTGGATCGCAACGACCTGTTCGCCTTCATGTGGGAGATCATCTGCTCCGGACGTTCTTCCTACATGTATCTGCAGAATGTGTATGCGCACAATGATGACCAGAGCCTGTCTCTGGCGCTGGCGATGGCGGAGCACCTGCTGAACGACAAGGATGGCGCATGGCGCATCCATGGCGGCGGCTTCGCGGGTACGACGCTGAACTTTGTGCCTGCAGGCGAGCTGAAGCATTTCATCGAGACGATGGAGAATGCCTTTGGTGAGCATTGCTGTCATGTGCTGGACATCCGTCCGGAAGGCCCCGCCGTGGTCAAGCTGTAAAGACAACCAACAAGGAACGGAAAAATGGGTTAAGGGCCTAAGGCCCTTACGGGGTGCAGGGCCGCGGAGACCCTGCCCGCCGGAGGCCCCACGCCGCAGCGTGAAAACGCCCGACGCGCCTTTCGCGGAATCTCTGATTCCGCCGAAACAGCTCACCCAGCCCCAAAAGTAAAGTCTCTCCCGCCCAAAACACAACGCGAACAATCCCCATATTGACACAACCATCCGCCTGTGCTATGATAAAAGCGCAGGCGGATTTCTGTCTGCATACAAAACTGCACAAGCCACTTGAAGCTTCTTCGGGGCAGGGTGAAAATCCCTACCGGCGGTAAAGCCCGCGAACGGACAGAGACGATTCCAAATGGAAATCGGATAAAGTCCGCCGACCCGGTGTGATTCCGGGGCCGACAGTTATAGTCTGGATGAGAGAAGGAAGCGGCGAGGATCGTTCATATATCCTGTGCCATTACAGGAAAGACGAAATCTCCTGCCCCTCGATAAGCGAACCTGCTTCGGGGGGCTGTGCGCATTTTAAGGAGGCTTGTTACCGTGACCAACCGCAAATCCAACCTGTCCGTACAGTACATGACCCGCATTGCCATCCTCGGCGCACTGTCAGCGATCCTCTTCATGATCGAAATTCCCGTGGTGGCGTTCTACAAGCTGGACGTCTCGACGCTGCCTGCGCTGCTGGGGGCGTTCTCGATGGGCCCCTGGGCTGGTCTGGCGATCCTTGCAATCAAGGATATCTTCGGCCTGCTTCACTCCGGCACCATGTATGTGGGCGAGCTGGCGGACTTCATCATGGGCGCGGCGTATATCCTGCCTGCGGCGCTGATCTACCGCTACAAGAAGTCCCGTAAGAATGCGGTGATCGGCGTGATCGTGGGCACCGTGGCGATGATCGTCGTGTCCGTGCTGGTCAACTGGCTGATCATGATCCCGTTCTACATGACCGCCTTTGGCATGCCCATGGAAGCCATCATCGGTATGGCCCAGAAGGCGATGCCCTTCGTGGATTCTGAATGGGAGCTGCTGCTGTACGTCACCGCCCCCTTCAACCTGCTCAAGGGCATTGTGCTGAGCGCACTGACCTTCCTGCTGTATAAGCGGCTGAGCCCGCTGCTCCATGTCAGAAAGTGAGGAACCGTATGCTGACCCATTCTCCCGCTGAGACCCGTGCACTGGGCCGTCAGCTGGCGCTGAGCCTGCGTGCAGGCGATGTGCTGCTCCTCTGGGGCGACCTGGGTGCGGGAAAGAGCGAATTCACCCGCGGCATTGCCGAGGGCCTGGGCGTGACGAGTACCGTGACCAGTCCATCCTTCACCATCTTGAATGTCTATGACGAAGGGAACATACCACTTTACCACTTCGACTGGTATCGCCTGAACGGCGTGGATGAGCTCTACGAAATGGGCATGGATGAGTACCTCGGCGGCGACGGCGTGGCGGTGGTCGAATGGCCCAGTCAGTGCCCGGAGGCCATCCCGGAGACTCACCTGGCCATCCACCTGACTCCGGTGGGGGACAGCGAACGTGATGTCACATTTACCCCTATGGGGGCATTTCGGAAGATAAGTCTTGATTAAGGAAGTAGTTGCTTTGAAGATCTTAGCGATTGATACCTCCGGCCCCGTTTGCGGCGTGGCTGTGATGAAGGATGGCGCAATCGTATATGAGGCGAGCGCCATTAACCGCATGACCCACTCGGTCAATTTGCTGCCCATGATCGATACCGCGATGCAGTCCGCCGGGCTGACCGTTGCGGAGCTGGATCGTATCGCCGTTGTCAGCGGGCCTGGCTCCTTCACCGGCGTGCGCATCGGCGTGAGCACCGTCAAGGGCCTGGCCCATGCCCACAATACGCCCTGTGTGGCGGTGGACGCCTTGGAGGCCATGGCTGCCGGGGCGGGGGACTTCGGCGGGGTGATCTGCCCCATCCAGGACGCCCGCGCGGGCCAGGTGTATGGCGCAGCATTCTCCGGCGGCGAAACCCGCCCGGAACGTCTGATGCACGACATCCCCCTCAAGCTGGAGGAATACGTCGAGAGCATCCAGTCCTTTGGCGACAGGTTCCTGTTCCTGGGGGACGGCATGCCTGTCCACCGCGAGAAGCTGATCAAGCTGCTGGGCGATGCGGCGGTGTTCGCCAAGCCCCAACAGGCCTTTTTGCGGCCTGCCTCGGTGGCGTATCTGGCCTCTCTTGCGGAGGAAACCGTGGATTACCTTGCCCTGGAGCCGCTCTACCTGCGTGCGCCCAACGCCGCGCTGAACAAGAAGCTGACGGAGGGCCTCGCAAATGGTAAGTGAGATCATCATCCGGCGGATGACAATGGCAGACGTCGACGGTGTTGCTGCCGTAGAAGCGGCGACCTTCCCGACCCCCTGGAGCCGTGATGCTTTCGCGAGTGAAATGAAGAATGTCGCGGCCCGCTACCTCGTGGCGGAGAAGGACGGCAAGGTGATCGGCTACGCAGGTGCGTGGATCATCCTGGATGAAAGCCACATCACCAACATTGCCGTCCTCAAGGAGGAACGCGGGCAGGGGATTGGCCGCAAGCTGACCCACGGCCTGATGCAGTATCTGTCCAACCTGGGCGCAGCCTACGCGACGCTGGAAGTCCGCAAGAGCAATGAAGTCGCGCAAAATCTATACAAGTCCCTGGGCTTTATCAAGCTGGGCGTGCGTAAACGCTACTACGAAGACAACGGTGAGGACGCGCTCATCATGGTCTGCGACCACATGCCTGAGGCAGATCCAGACTTTGAAGAATCCGAAACCGTACATGAATGACAAAGGGCGCAGTCTGCCAAAATGGACTGCGCCTTCTTCCTTATATATCAGGCCGCTGCCTGACGGAAACCTGTGCACTATGCATGGCTGGCGCGGAAATGGCCTGCCCCAGCATGGCGTAGCTTGCGCCGCAGCAGGGGCACTCCCAGGATTCGACGGCAGTGCTGTAGCGCATCTTGCAGGCACAATTGGAACATGATGGTGCATTGCGGCGGAGGCTATTCCGCACATAGATTCGGCGATGACGGCGGAGCAGCGGGCGCAGCACGGCCTTGGGGATGACTCTTCCGGGCAGAAACAGGGTATCCTCCGGAAGCGGATGACCAAGGATTCGCCGGGCTGCTGCATCAGCTGCATGCATCGCGCCAAGAACGCCGCAGCCATCCGTTCCGGCAATGCAGAGCGTCTGGGAGTCTGGGAGCGGGCCGATCAACGGCAGGCCATCCAGCGAATGCACTGTTTGCGTATAGCGGTTATGACCTCGTGTCCAGTCTGGCAGAAGGCGGTGCAGGGCCTTCTCAAAGGCAGCCAGACGGGTCTGCTGCGATGGCATTCCCAGCCGTCCGGCGTCCCATGACGCTGAAAGACCCAGCGGCGTCGGCAGAATGCCCAATCCTTCGCTGCAAAGGGATTGCTGACAGCTATGCACCGGGAATTCGCCAGACAGATCGCAGCGGGCAAGAAGACGGCTTTCCAGAAGAGCCAGAAGAGGCGATTGCCGCAGTCCCAGCGGTTTCCCGGTCGTCAGGATGATCTGCGGTGCGTCCAGACAGCCCTGCTGGGTGCAGATGCGTCCGCTGTCGACAGCGATTACCCGGCTGCTGTGATAGATGCGGCCTCCGCGGCGAAGGATGGCAGCATACAGCGCATCCTTCCAGCGCTGGATATCGATCAAAACGCCCTGTGCGGTCAGGGAAAGCTCAACCGGGAAGGGACATCCGCCCGCATCCTGGGCGATGCTGACCGGCAACTGAAGCGCAGCAAGCAGCTCGTACTGATGCTCAAGAATAGGCAGTTCGTCATGAAAGGCGTAGGCATAGACCGGGATTTCGCGCACATAGGGCAGGGGAGCAGCCAGCAGCGAGTGCAGCTGGCTCTGGAGGCCTGCCGCGTATTGTTTCGCGATGCTGGTTCCGTAAGCAGCTGCGGCACGCATCAGGGGCGCTGCGCGAAGCAGGGATGCAGCACGGGCAGGTTCGTCACAGCTTCTCTCCCGGGCTTCCACAACGGCAACCTGCATACCGGCCTGTGAAAGTGCGGACGACAGCAGAAGCCCGGTCAATCCGCCGCCAACGATGGCTGCCTCTGCCCGATGCAGCCCTTCCAAACGATCCATTATTTCACCTCCGGAGGTTTCTATGGCTACGATTTTGGTCACCCATGGTATTCCCACCGCCGGCCTTGAAAGGCTGGCGGGTCACAATATCATCATTCCCGCCCCCCTCGCGGCTTACTCCATGGATGAGCTGCAAAGGTTGATTCCATCGGCGGATGCAGTGATTGCAGGAGGAAAACTTCCGGGTGACGTCATCCGGGCAGGTGGAAAGCTGCGCATTATTGCCAATTATGGCGCTGGATATGACAGTGTGGATATTGCAGCGGCAGCGGAAATGGGGATTCCGGTGACGAACATCCCCGATACGGTCACCAATGCCACTGCGGAACTGGCGATCGGCCTGATGCTGGCTGTCAGCCGCCGGATCGGCGAAATGAATCTGCGTCTGCGCAAGGAGGACAGCGCGAACCTCTTTGGCATGGGACGGTTCATGGGCAATACGCTTCATGGGCGAACACTGGGGATCATTGGATGCGGGCGCATTGGCGCGAAGGTGGCGCTGTTTGCAAAAGCGCTGGGAATGCGGGTGATCGGGCACAGCCGTCATGCGGTCTCTGCGGAGGTGGCAGAAAATGTTGATTTGCCGACGCTGCTGTCCACCGCTGACGTGATTTCACTTCATTGTCCTTCCACGCCGGAGACGCGCCATCTGCTGAACGGGGATGCATTTTCCATGATGAAGGATGGTGCGATCGTGGTCAACACAGCCCGAGGCGCGGTCATCGACCATGATGCTCTGGTTGAAGCACTGCGTAATGGCAAGCTGGCGGGGGCAGGTCTGGATGTGTACCCGGAGGAGCCGCACATCCCTGCTGAATTGCTCGCCATGGACAATGTAGTCTGCACGCCTCATGTGGGTGCAAACACGGCCCAAACCCGGGCGGATATGGCCGCTGCGTGTGCGCGGCAAATCCTGGATGCGCTGGCAGGGAAAAGGCCGGAGAACATTGTCAACGGCATATAAAAAACAGACGGCATAGCCAATCGGTCATGTCGTCTTACTTTGTGGGTTTGATATAGCCGTCGGGCTTGCAGCGTCCGCAGTGGAGCATCTCCATGGCCAATGCATTGCGCTGCGTGACCAAGCGAGGATCAATCATTTTGCTGCAATCCTGTTTGTCATGATGCCGAATGCCGCCGTCTGTCGGAATCCACATTGCCAATTGGCTGCTACTTGGTTCCGCCCAATTCAGCTCCTCGGGCAACATACCCCAGATCAGCAGTGTCAACGTATCGTCATCCATCGTTCCGGTAGGGAGGAGGGCGTTTTGCTGCTGAAAGCGGAGTACAGCTTGCTGGGTTTTCTCATCAAAGGCGGAGGCGTCGTCGTTGGGCGCAAGATATCCCTGAGCAATCAGGGCGTTCTGGATAAACTCCACTGCAGGCCCCTCATCGCCAAGCTGAATGAAGCAGATGCATTGCTCCAGTCCGCATTGACAAAGGAGCTCGGCACAGGCATTCAGCATTATGAGGCTGAAGATGATCGAAATCAGAAATGTTTTTCGCATATAGTCATCCTCCTTCAGCTAAAACCAGTATAACAAATCAGCGGATGGGTGTAAAGGTAAGATCATGAAAAAATATCTGAAAAAAGTCAAAAAAGGGGTTGACACATCTGCTTGTCTGTGATATTATATATATCGTTCGCGAGGCACACAAGCCTCTACGGACGAACTGAATATCTGGGTGTGGCGCAGTTTGGTAGCGTGCTTGAATGGGGTTCAAGAGGCCGGAAGTTCGAATCTTCTCACCCAGACTGAAACAGCAAGTTTTCAATAGCTTGCTGTTTTTTCTTTTGTAAAAGAATAACGGGTGTAATGTACTATCTTTTTCAACGGGTGTATGATATAATGATAACATTACGCAGGAGGTAATTCCATGATGCAAAAATCCATCTGCGAACGTCTGTCGGAGATCCGCTGCTTCTTGCTGGATATGGACGGCACTTTCTATTTGGGCGACTGTCTTATTGATGGATCGCTGGAGTTTCTGGAAGCGCTTCGCCGTACCGGGCGTGACGCATGGTTCTTGACCAACAATTCCTCCAAATCAGCAAGCGCTTATGTGGAGAAGCTCACTCGAATGGGCGTCCCGGAGCCCTTCCGCAGCCAGGTGATGACCAGTGGACATGCAGCAGCCCATTATCTGCTGGAACAATTCCCGCAGGGACGGGGATACCTGCTGGGCAATGCGGTGCTTCGGGAGGAGCTGATCGGCATGGGCCTCACCTTCACCGAAGAGGAGCCGGATTACGTCCTTGTGGCGTTCGATACCACGCTTGACTACGCCAAAATGTGCAAGGTCTGCGATTTCATCCGGGCAGGGAAGCCCTACATCGCTACTCACCCGGACTTCAATTGTCCCACGGAAACCGGATTCATTCCGGATATGGGGGCGATCATGGCGTTCATTGAGGCCAGTACCGGCCGCAAGGCAGATATCATTCTTGGCAAACCTTATGTCGGCATCGTTCGGGAAGCATCCCTTCGCACTGGTTATGCCCTGACGGAAATGGCGATGGTGGGTGATCGCCTCTATACCGACGTCGCAACCGGTGTGAATCATGGAATGACCGGTATCCTCGTTCTGTCCGGAGAGGCGACGATGAAGGATGTGGCTGAATCTGATGTGAAGCCCCATTTGATGTTTAACAAGCTGTCTGATATGATCCCGTATTTATAAGCAAAGGAGATATGTACCATGCTCAAGACGAAATTTCCTACCATTGACCGCGAGAGCAGCATGCTCGGCTTTGGCTGCATGCGTTTTCCCTGCACCGCTGATGGCAAAATCGACGAGGCTGAAGCCATCCGCATGGTACGCCATGCCATTGACAGTGGCGTTACCTACATTGATACTGCATACCCCTACCATGGCGGCGAAAGCGAAGTGGTGGTTGGCAAGGCCCTGCAGGATGGCTACCGCGAGAAGGTCATTCTGACCACCAAGCTGCCCTGCTGGAAGGTCGAGAAGTACGAGGACATGATGACCATTCTGGACGAGCAGCTGGAAAAGCTTCAGACGGATCATGTGGACTTCTACATCCTCCATGCGATGAACAAGGATCGTCTCAAGCAGATGCAGGAGCTTGACTACAAGAAGTTCTTCGCCGAGGCGCTTGCTCAGGGGAAGATCCGTTACCCAGGCTTCTCCTTCCACGATGACTATGCATGCTTCATGGACATTCTGAACGACTATGATCAGTGGAAGATGGCCCAGGTGCAGATGAACATCCTGGATGATGAAAACCAGGCGACGTTGGAGGGCATCCGTGAGTGCGGCAAGCGCGGCATCGGCGTGGTCATCATGGAGCCTCTGCGCGGCGGTTTGCTGGCCAATCCGCCGGAGGATGTGAAGGCGGTTTACAATGCCTTCGAGGCCAAGCGCAGCCCTGTGGAATGGGCCTTCCGTTACCTGTATGCCATGCCTGAAGTGGTGACCATCCTCTCTGGTATGAGCAATTGGGAGCAGACGGTCGATAATCTTCGGATCTTTGACCTGACCGAGCGTCCTGTCCTCACGGAAGCCGAAAAGGCGCTCTTTGCCTCCGTGAAGGCTACCTACATGGCCCGTACCCGTACCCGCTGCACCGGCTGTGAATATTGCCAGCCCTGCCCCATGGGCGTGGCGATCCCCCGGATTTTCCGTGGGTATGACGGTGCGATGCTCCGGGCGGACAGCTCCTTCAAGGATGGCTACGCCCGCATCATCAAGGATGAGTGCGATGCTTCCCGCTGTGTGGAGTGCCGCCAGTGTGAGGGCGCCTGCCCCCAGCATCTGCCCATTACGGATCTGCTCAAAGAAATCCACGAGGCCAGCATTTAATCATGGACAACTGAAAACGCCTGCTTCCCAAAGTCGGGAGGCAGGCGTTCTTTGTGTCTTCAGATATCCTTGCACTGGTCGATGGTGGGCAGCTCCACATTCAGCTGCATTGCCACGCCCTGCAGGCTTTCCACCAGCAGCTGTCGCATCTGGCATTCGCTCATGCAGGGGATATACTTTGTGGCGATGGAAACGGCCAGACCGTAGCAGTAGAGCCAGTTGCGCTCGTAGAGCTTGCTGGCGGTCTGAACATCTACCTTGACGCTGTCTTCGATCAGCGGTATGCCCCAGTTCACGTTATAGTCCGTGCAGGAGCCGTCGCTGACGCGGTCGCGCATGAAGAGAAGCTTGAACAGCTCGGGTTCGTCCCGGGCAAACAGCAGGAAGCACATGCCAATGGTCAGGTAGGGAAAGGCACTGGTTTGCATGCGTTCCCGCAGCTGCCTTTTCCAGGTCTGCAGGGAAAGTTCCACCACGGCTTGCTTGAGTTCATCCATGCCGGAAAACAGGCGGAAGATCGGCTGAGTCGAACCTCCTAGCTCCCGGGCCACGGAGCGGGCATTAAGGGCATTGGGGCCCTCGCGGCGGATCAGTTGATAAGCTGCATTCAGCACGGCTTCGCGGCTGAAGCGAACAGATGGCGGCATAGTGGGCGCCTCCTTTGTATTATCTGCGCCGGATGTAGCGCACAGTTGTGGTGTTGGTCTGAGGGGCGGAAATGGAAGCGGAAAGGCTGCGGTTCTTGGTAACGTTGAGCACCAGGGCGATACCGCCCATGTTGGTGGTCATGTTGGAGCCGCCGTAGGAAAGGAAGGGCAGGGGAATGCCGGTGATAGGCATCAATCCGAGGGTCATGCCGATGTTCTCAAACACATGGAACAGCAGCATGCCCATCACGCCGATAATGATCAGCATGCCATACTTATCCTGTGTGAACCTTGCGAGGTAAAGCATGCGCAGCAGGATGAGGAGATACATCAGAAGCACCAGCGAACAGCCCAGAAAGCCCCATGCCTCGCCGATGGTGGAGTAGATGAAGTCTGTCCAGTCGGCAGGCACGTAGTTGAGCTGGCTCATGGCGCCGTCCACAAAACGTCCGATCCCTGTTGCGCCGCCGGAACCGATGGCGATCTGGCTTTGGCGCATCTGATATGCGTCGTCCAGCGGGGAAAGCTCGGGGTTCAGAAAGGCGAGAATGCGATTAATGCGGTAGTCCTCGATGCCGGTGGCTACAACGACGCCGTACACCGCCAGGATCAGCAGCACCACGACAGCCGCCAGGGAGAGGATCAGCTTCATATTCACGTTGGAGAAGAACATCATCACCGCCGCGAAGAAGATGATCACGATCAGGGAGCCGGTTTCGCCGGAGAAGAAGATGATCGCACCAGGTACCAGGATCAGCATCATGATGCGGACGAATTCCTTCATCGTGCTCATGGGACGCTCATCCTTGGCCAGCTCCTGTGCAAGCATCAGGATCATGGCCAGCTTGATAAACTCCGAGGGCTGGATGGTGTAGCCCCAGATAACGTCGGTCCAGGCCTTCACGCCTTCAGCGCCGTTGGTGACCCAGGTGAACAGAACCAGAACGGTACCGCCGATATAGGCCAGCCGTGTAAAGCGGCGGATGATGTGAAAGGGGATGTTGAGGATGACCACCACGATGATGGGCGCAAGCATCAGAAAGAAGCACTGACGCATCGCGGAGGAGGACTCAACGATGTGAGCAAGCCAGGTTTCCGCCGTGGAACCCGGACTATAGGTGGCGACGCATACAGCCAGCACGCCAAAGAGCGACAGTGCGCTGACCAGAAGGATCAGCGGTACGTCGATGTGCGCACGGGCGCGTCTGTTTTCAGCGATCAATGCGCTTGACCTCCTTGAGGGTAGGTTGGAAGAGGCGGCGATACCAGGGGAGCTTTTCCGTGCCGTAGCCGGGCAGGGGAGCCTCGCTGGTCACACCCATCATCCGCCAGGAAATGCGGCGGAGGGCGTTGCGTGCCTCACAGTCGATGTCCATCACGGACTGATGGGTCAGGGTTGCACGGTAGACGTAGGAATCATCCGGCACTTCGCCAAGCAGCTCGAGATCAAGGGTGGCCGCCACGGTGGCAGCGGCGTACATTTCTCCCCCGCGGATGAGCGCGTCATCCAACCGGTTGACGATGATACGCGGGCGGGGCAGCCCTTTCTTTTCCATCACACCGGCGGTGCGCTCCGCGTTGCGGATGCAGATATCATCAGGGGTACAGACGATGATACTTTCATTGATCTCTTCATTCATCAGGCCCCGAAGGCTGCGCTCGATGCCGGCCGGACAGTCGATGAGCACCACGTCGTAAAGCTGCTTGAGCCGCACGAGGATGCGGCGGAATGCGCCGGGCTTAAGCTCCTTGGCACGGGCGAACTGGCTGGCGGGGAGGAGCGACAGGCGCGGCTCCTCCTCCGGGCTGATCAGAGCCTGCTCCAGACGGCAGTGGCCCTCCGCCACGTCCAGCAGATCAAATACGATGCGGTTTTCCAGCCCCAGCAGCGCATCCTGGTCGCGCAAGCCCACATCACCGTCGATGATGCAGACCCTGCGGCCCTCCCTCGCCATGGAAAGGCCTACACAGGCCGTGATGGTGCTCTTGCCGACGCCGCCCTTGCCGGACGCGATGATCCATGCGGTGCTCATTTGTGCCTCCTGGGGTCTTCGACCCTTTTCAAATGGATTGATTTACGGTGCGAGGCTGTTGCCTGCAGGCAGTACATAATCCGTCGTGCGCAGCTCGGTCTGGTCAAGATACCAGTCGATGAAGTCACGGGCGGCGATAGACGCCATACCGCCGGAATAGCCGTGGGGAACGAACACGCAGATGGCGATCTCCGGATTTTCACGGGGGGCAAAGCAGACGAACCATGCATTGTTCTCCAGGTCAATGGAGGTAACCTGCGCGGTACCTGTCTTTGCAGCGATCACATCCTGCACGTTCTTGTAGTTGCGGAAGTAGTTGCGCGCAGTACCGGTATCGTCGGTAACGCCCGCCATGCCCTTGCGGATGAGGGACATGTAGTCGTTGGGATCATCCAGCTGATTGACCAGGGTCGGCTCGCGCTGGGAGAGGATCTCGCCCTCGGGGCTGATGATGGAATCAATGATGGAAACGTTGTAGATGTATCCGCCATTGGCGACGGCAGCGACGTAGCGGGCTGCCGCAATGGGCGTGAGGGTGGTGACGGATTGACCGATGGCCGTCAGGATGGTTTGCTGACCGCCCCACTTGATATCATTCAGGTAGATGTAAGCGTCCTGAATGACTTCGTTCAGATAAACCATTGTCTTGGTCATGCCCAGCTCTTCCATCAGGATGATGCGCATCTGGGCTACCCACTCGCCCTGGGGGTAGTTGATGGCCATGTCCATCAGGCGCTTGGCGCACACGGACAGGCGTTCATCTTCGTACTCCAGGCCGCGCTTGGCGCCCTGCGCCCGCAGATGGGTCTTGAGGGAGTTGTAAACGATGATGGGCATCGAAGTATCCTGGAAAGCTTCGCCCAGGGCCTTTGAGGGATCGTAGAGGGTATCCTGACTGCCAACCACGCTGCGGACTTCGCCGGGCAGGTCGATGCCGGTCAGGCTGGTCAGGCCCAAAAGGGAGGCATAGCGATACAGGCGCTCCTCGCCCAGACGGTCGCCCATTTCATAGAAAAAGAAGTTGCAGGAGTTGGAGATGGCTTCCACGATGGTCTGGGCGTTGTGCTTGTACCGCTGACCTTCGGAGATCCAGCACTTAGGAGCGGTGGATTCGTCAGAGTTGTACTTTTTGTAATAGCCCATGTCGGTGAAGCGCTCCTTGGGGCCCAGCTCGCCCTCTGCCAGCGCACCGAAGCCCGTGACCATCTTGAAAATGGAACCGGGGGTTGCGCGGGAACCAATGGCGTAGTTGAGCATCAGGTTGCGGTCATCCGCCAGGATAGCGCGAGCTTCCTTGCCGCCGGCGACCAGTGCGTTGAGGTCGTAGGTGGGGAAGTTGGCCATGGCCAGCACATTGTCCTTCATGTCCAGGACGACCATCACGCCGTGTTCGGCCAGCTCAAGGTGGTATTGCTCCCAGTTGCGCTTGGCGATGTCGGTGCGGTTGTCCTCCAGCCAGGAGGAGTCCACCATGAGGGCCTCCTGCTTGTCACGGATCTGTTCAACGTTGTTGGCGATGGCGCGCTCTGCCTGCTGCTGGTAGGCTGAGCGGATGGTCAGCTTGACGTTGTTGCCGTCCTCGGGCTCGGTGTAGGAGAGCTCACGTACGACGGTGGAAAGGTTGTTGCGCTCCACCACTCGGCTGCCCTGAGTGCGGTTGGAGGATGCGGTCAGCCAGGATTCCATCGAATACTCAATGCCGTCGCGGCCGATGGTATCGTTGTAGCTGTAGCCCTCTGCCTGGAGCTCAAGCCACTTGGTGCGGCTGGGGATCTTGCCGACATAGCCGATGATCTGCGCCGCCAGGGTGTGCTTGGGATATACGCGCTTGGTGGCGATCTCCACGCCCATGCCGGGCAGCACCATCGAGCGGGTCTCCACCTCAATGACGGTTTCGTAGGCTACATCCTCTGCAATGGGGATGGGCAGAGAGTTGAACAGGTTCATCTGCATCTCGGAGTAGACAGCCATGACCTTGAGCATCATTGCTTCATCCAGGATGATGAAATCGCCCTGGGTTCTGTCGTCTGCTTCGATTTCCTTGAAAGCGGCCAGGTCCTCTTCGTTCTGGGCAATGCGGTACTTGCGCTTGAGGCGCTGAAGGCATTCCTCCGCCGTGGGATAGGACTTGGCGGTGACGTAGTTGTTGGAACGCCACTGGCTCTCACGGGTTGCCAGTACGGATTCGGAGACGCCGGAGCCAAAGTCGAAGACCCATTCGCCGGTCTCTTCGTCCCGGGCAATGACGTAATCAAAGGCAAGCTCGCCGCCATTGCGCTCGATGATCTGGATGGTCTCGACGATGGACTGGGTATATTCGTAATAATCGCTCTTGGCAACGTTGGAGCCGTCTTTATAGAAGGTGATGTTATAAACCAGCTCGTCCTTGGCGAGGATGACGGAATCCGCATCGGTGATATTTCCGCGTTTGCCGCGTAGGACGATGGTCTTCGTTCGTACATCCTCGGCCTTTTCAGCATATTCCTCGCTGTTGACCAGCTGTAGGCGGATCAGACCGCTGGCCAGGTAGCCGAACATCAGCAGCAATATGCCGATAAAGACGAAATAACGCCAGCGGATCCCCTTTTGGGGATCATGCTGAGTGACATTGCTCATGAATTGCCTCCTTTCAGGAGAATCCTGTATTTACAACTGATCGCGCCCGGGACGATGGTCAAAGCGCATCTCCGGTGCACTGGCTTCTTCCTTTTTGCGGAAGCCGAGCAGTTTTCGTACAGGGATCATAATCACCGCGGTGAGGCCTGTGGTCGCCAAAACGTCGGTCAGGCCGCGCTGGATGAGGGCGCCGGTGAGATCAGCACCGCTGAGGTACATGTAAACCAGATTGACGGCGTCATAGATCACCACATTCAGGGCAGCGAACAGCACCGTACGAAGCAGCGGGCTGATGTTGCGGCCACGCTTACCGATGGAGCGGGCATACTGCAGCTGGGCCTCGCTCCGGTCGGCAAAGAACACGCCGCACAGCAGCGCTGTGATGGGATAGAACAGCAGATTCAGCATCGGCACGGTGGGCAGCATGATCTCCATCACGATGCCGTAGAACATGCCCGTCCACAGGCCGCGAAGCATACCGTAGCCTACGGTCACAATGGCCGTTGTGGCAATGAGGAGGCTCGGCGTCACATCGCCGAACCGGAGGTAGGGCATGATGGACACATGGCCCAGGTACCCTACAAGGATCACCAGGATCAGCTTCACCTGGCGCATCAGCGCTTGACGCATCTTACTCCTCCTCCCAGGTGAAGTCATCCGGGTTGATGGTGATAACCGGTGTGGGAGAAGGGGTGGGAGACGGCGTGGGAGAAGGCGTCGGTCCCAGGAGGGAGGATTGGTACTCCAGCGCAGGTCCGATGGAGGTCACAGGGGTGGGAGAAGGCGTGGGAGAGGGCGTCGGCGTGGGGGAAGGCGTGGGAGAGGGCGTTGCAGATGCAGTGGGCACCGGCGTTGCCGTTTCGCCAAACTTCAGCGTGGAGCCGATGCGCAGCGTCGGGTAGGGGCGGGCTGTGACCGTAGGGACATACTCGTTGTAGGTGGCGGTGCTGGAGCGGCCTTCCACGGCCTCGGCAGCGGGCATGTAGCGGTAGACGATCACATACTCGATGTGCTCAAAATCCGCAGAGGGTTCCACGACGATGTACTGTTTGTTGCTTTCCATGCCGCGGGTGGATTCGCGCACCGTGCCGATCGGGATGCCCTTAGGGAAGGACATGCCCACGCCGGAGGTGACCACGATATCGCCCGGGCGGGGCAGGTGATCATCAGGGAGATAGTACATGCGGCACATTGGCTCGCCATTAACGCCCAGCGTGCCGGAAACGATGCCCTGGTCGCGGCTGGATTGGATCAGGCCGGAGATGGAAGCATTGGAGTCAATGATAGTACGCACGGTGGCAGTGGTCGGGTACACCTTTTCGGTGAAGCCCACCAGCGCGCCGGAAATGGTCACAGCCATATAGGGCTCGATGCCGTCCCGTTCACCGCGGTCGATGGTGAAGGTGGAGAAGTAGTTGCCCTGTTCTCGGCCGATCACCTGGCAGCGGATGGGATTCAGCCCAAGGTTCTGCTGCATTTCCTCGTCGATATCCTTGAAGGTGGCGAGCTGGGCAGCAAGTTCATCGGCCAGGGCGGCCTGGATATACAGCTCCTCATTTTCAGCCAGCAGGTCAACATAGGCCTGCTCAAGGTTTTCACGAAGCTTCACCTGGCGGAAGTAGTCGGCAATGCTTTCCACGATACCGCTGAAAAGACCCTGGGCGGGCGTGATCGCGGAGGCCACGGCAGTTTCTGGCAGCTGAAGCAGGGCATTGTCCGGCATCATTGTGCGGGTGAGCAGCATGGCGCCGATCACCAGCAGCAGCACGAGGGTGATGAGCACGGAAACGACGATGCGCAGTGTCTTTCCCCGGGGCTTCTTTTCTTTCTGGGATTGCAGGTTTCGCTGCTGCTTCTTTGTCTTGGTGCGCAGGATAGGGGCAGATTCATCCATCGTGTCGGCGGGATCTTCTGCGGCGGGGGCCTTTCTGGCGGCACGGCGGGGAGCGGTCAGGTCATCGTCATCCTCTGCGTCATAGTCAGGGGTGAAATCATCCTCTACAGCGCCATCGCTGCCGCGCAGGCCGATCATCCGCACGCCAAGGCGATTCATCCCTTCGGTCACAGGCGCTTCTACAGGCTCCTCCACGGGTTCCTCGTGGGGAAGATACTCCTCCTCTGTGGGGAGATTGCGGGTCACGCTGTCCAGATCATCGTCGAAATAATACTCGTCCGGATCCGGCAGGAAGGGATTCTTCCGTTTGTTTTCATTGGAATCATGGCGTTTGGCCATAGGTGGTCACCTCATATCATAAAGGGTGCTGCTGCGGCGATTAACCACAACGCGTGCGATTCGCCGTCTGCAGGACTGAAATCGTATCGACCGGGTTTTCCGGCGGGGCGGGTTTTTCACAAGTTAGCGACCTGTATGGAGGAAAGCATTCCTCTGCATTTTCGCGAAGTCGTTAGGCTTGTACCGGCATGTGGCCCTGCTCCTGGAGCATGGGCATGTTTTCGACAATATAACCCAGGCCGAGCGCGGTGCAGTCGCCGGGTTCGCGGGCGATCAGCACGGGAATACCAAGCTCCGTGGCGATGTACTGATCCATGCCGTAGAGCTGCGCCACACGGCCTGTCAGGTGGATGCCGGTGCGCATGATGTCCGCTGCAAGTTCCGGCGGGGTGCGCTCCAGCACCCAGCGGATGGCCGCCACGATGGCACGGCAGGGCTCGTGGACTGCCATATATGCCTGGCGGGAGGTGTACTCGATGTCCATCGCCTGGGGGGAGAGCAGGTCACGGCCGCGGATGCGCACGCTGCGGTTCTCATTCACGGGCATGGCGGAGGCCAGGTCAATCTTGACGTCCTCGGCGGTGCGGTCGCCGATGAGCATGTTGAATTCGCGTTTGATGTGGTTGATGATGGCCTCGTCCATCTTGGAGCCGCCCACAGGGATGGACTGGCTGACCACCAGACCGCCCAGGGAAACAACTGCAGCATCCGTCGTGCCGCCGCCGATATCTACCACCATGGAGCCAATGGGGTCATACACCGGGAGGTTCGAGCCCAGGGCAGCAGCAAAGGGCTTTTCCACCAGGTAAACCTTCTTCGCGCCTGACATGCGCACGGCCTCAGTGATGGCCTTGCGATTCACATCGTCCAGGCCGGCGGGCACGGAAATAACCACCTTAGGGGCAATGACATTGGAAACACCGATGGCCTTACGGATGAAGTACTTCAGCAGCAGGGCGGTCATGTCGAAATCCGCGATCGCGCCGTTGCGGATGGGGCGGATGACGGTTTTGCTGTCACCCAGGCGGCCGAGCACCCTGCGGGCTTCGTCACCCACGGACTGCACCTGCTTCTTGTTCGTACCGGAAACAACCACCAGCGTCGGCTCGCTGATGACGATGCCGCGTTTCTTCACATACACCAGCGTGTTGGAGGAACCCAGGTCAATGCCGATATCAGGGGCGAAAAAATGCATATGCTTACTTCCTTTACCAAATATATAGAGGGGGGAATCACATCAAGCCGCACTGCTCCAGCAGACGACGGGTGAGGGCCAGGGGAAGCCCGATGACATTGGTGTGGCTGCCGCGCAGCTGGTCGATCCAAAGCCCGGCAATGCCCTGAACTGCGTAGGCGCCTGCCTTGTCCATTGGTTCGCCGGTGGCAATGTAGCGGCGAATGGCTTCGTCGGACATTGCTTCGAAGTGTACGTCGGTCACATCCACCTCGCTGTGGAGATTGCCCTGTGCATCCATCACCGTCACGCCGGTATACACCTGGTGCCACCGGTCGGACAGCAGCGACAGCATGCGGAAGGCGTCCTCTGCGTCGCAGGGCTTGCCCAGGGCCTTTTCGTCCACGGAGACGAGGGTGTCTGCCGCAAGGATGACGCATCCGGGATGAAGTCGAGCCGCAGCCAGTGCCTTGCGCCGGGAAAGCTCCTTCACGGCCTGCCGGGGCGGAAGGTCACAGGTTTCATCCACATCCGGCGCGTCGATGGAGAAGGGGAGGCCGGTGAGGCTCAGAAGCTCCCGCCGGCGCGGAGAGGCCGAAGCCAGGATCAGGGGAGTATCGTTCATCAGGGTTATCCTCCTGAGGATCGTTTTCATCGGGAATGCAGGGACATAATCCAAGCAGTATAGCATTCCATCCTGTATTATAGCACATATACCCGGAATTGGGAATGTATAATTGTAAATTTTCCTCGGGTGATCACAAATTTCCATGTAAAAAGAGCCTGCCGCAGGGCAGACTCTCATTGAAACGGATGTATTCAGCTAAGTCGGGTCAGATCGACCTTTGCGCGTTTCATAGCGCAGAGGATGACCATGCCTATGGCGACCGCGCCGATTTCGCCAATAGCAACCTGTGCCATGATCAGCGCGATGGGCAGATTAGATGTAAGCGCCAGCACCAACCCGACGATTACGCCGTTTGCCACAACCGGACACGCAGCGGCAAGGATGGGCTTCTTCCTGAGAAGATACGTGCCAATGGCGGCAATCAGTGTCGCCATCGAGCCGAAGATGATGTCGGTCAGCATGCCGGTGTAGAGGTTGGCGATCAGGCATCCCACGAACAGCCCAGGGATTGCCTGAGGGAGGATCATCGGCAGCAGCGTCATGGCCTCGGACAGCCGCAGCTGGAGCGGCCCGAAGGAAAGGGGCGCCAGCAGGAGCGTCAGCGCGGCGTACAGTGCCGCAATCACGGCACTCAAGCACAGGGAACGGGTGGTCAGCAGCTTTTTGAACATAAAAGCGCCTCCTGAAACAATTTTGCCGCGGCTGCCGGAAGAAAGTCCAGTGCCTACGGCCACTTACAGGATAACACAAAATGGGGCGAATCACAAGCCCTGAACTGGGCAGAATGAAAAGTGCGCCCACCCCGGGCGACAACGAAGTTGGAGGGCATTCATCATGAACGCGAAGAACAACCAGTCCATCCATTGCTCTGTGGAAAGCTGTCAGCATCATGCCAAGGATGGCATGTGCCAGCTGACCGACATCCAGGTCGCGCCCAAGCAGAACTGCTGCAACGGCAAGGCTGACGAGAGCCAGTGCAACTCCTACAAGTGCCGCTGGTAAACCGGTGACAAAAGAGGAGCAGGCTGCGCATGCGTACGCCTGCTCCTCAACCCTGCGGAGGTACGCCATGCCCACACCCATTACGCCCTCCATTAAGGAAAACCGCAGCCATATGGACGCGGCGCTCCATCGCGATATCAACCCGGACATGCACGTCCGGCACTTTTGCGTGTTCGGAAAGGATGCTTCCCTCTATTATGCGGAAGGTCTTTGCTCCATTGATTTCCTGCAGCATTATGTCCTCACGCCCCTGACGGCGCTGCGGGATGCGCCTGCACCTTCCGATCTGGTGGCGGCGCTGCGTCAGACAGTATATAATGCGGACGTACAATCCGCCGCCACGGTGGAGGACGCCGTTGCGCAGACGCTCACCGGCCGCGCAGTGGTATTCGTGGATGGCATGGACAGCGCACAGGGCTTTGATGTGCGGATGTTCGTCCGCCGGGGAATCTCGCCGCCGCTGACTGAGCAGGTTGTCCTCGGCCCTCATGAAGGGTTCAATGAGTCTCTGCGAGATTGCATCACCCTCGTCCGCCGCATCCTGCCTACGCCTGACCTCATCGGCGAATTGCGCACCATCGGCGACCGCTATCCCAGCGGATTATGCGTGATGTACATGCACGGCCTGGCGGATAAGACGACCCTATCTCGGGTGAAGGCGCGGCTGGATGGTATCCGCGCTGACCATGTGCTGTCCATAGGAGCTCTGCAGCAGCTGATGGAGGATCGACCCTACGCCCTCCTGCCCCAGTGCATCCTGACCGAGCGCCCTGACCGGGCAGCCTCGATGCTGCTGGAGGGGCAAATTGTTCTTCTTTTGGATGGCGCCAGCCAGGCGCTGGTGCTTCCGGCGAGCATCTGGCACCTCATTCACACACCGGATGACACCTCTGCCCGGTTCCAGTATGGCACCTTCATGCGGCTCATCCGTCTGCTGGGGCTGCTTTGCGCGCTGCTGCTGCCGGGGCTGTTCGTGGCCTTCGTTACCTTTCACCCGGAGGCGCTGCCGGTGACGCTGCTCACCTCCATCTTGGAAAGCCAGGCCTCCGTGCCCTTTTCCATTCCGGTGGAAACGCTGGTGATGCTCATCATGTTCAACCTCATCGGCGAGGCGGCCACCCGCGTGCCTTCCGTCGTCGGAGGAACGCTGGGGACGGTCAGCGGGCTCATCCTCGGTCAGGCGGCGGTGGAGGCGCATCTGGTGCATCCGCTGCTGCTGATCGTCGTCGCCGTGGCGAGCCTCGGCAGCTATGCCGTGCCGGACTATTCGCTGGGAATCGCCCTGCGCATCGGTCAATTGGCGATGGTGCTGGCTGGGAGCATCTTCGGCGTATACGGGATGGTGCTGTTTCTTGCGGCGGGGACGGTGCACCTGTGCAGCCTGACCAGCCTCGGCTCGCCTTTCGCTGCGCCGCTTTCACCCGGACGCGCCCACAACCCGGATGGCATTACTCGTGCGCCGTTGTGGATGCAGCGCTGGCGCACCTGGCTGAGCGCTGCCGATGACCGCCTTCGCGTGCGTGGCTCCATGCGACGCTGGGACAGGAGGAACCGATGAACCGCCAAACACTCTCCCGAATCGACGGCGAACACCGCGCCCAAGGGACGCTCATCCGATTGCTGTGCGCCGTGTCTATCTGGCGGACGGCCATGACCCGTGTGCTGCCATTGTGCGGTTCAGCTGCCTGGTGGACGACCTTGCTCTGTCTGCTGCCGGGCTTTGCCGTGACGATACTCCTTCGGTTGCTGATGGGATTGACCCATACCGCGACCCTCACCGAAGCCCTCCGCGCATGTCTGGGCATGATCGGAGCTGTACTGATTTCGCTGGCTTTCACAGTAATTCTTCTGCTGGATGGCGTAACCTCCATTACCGCGCTGATCACCCTGTTCACCGAGGGCCTTGGCACCCGGGGGACGCAGTTCACCCTGGCCGTTCTGACCGGCGTGGTGCTGCTGTTCAGCCTACAGAGGGAAGGCCTTGCCCGTGCTGCGCATTTTCTGCGGTGGGGGATGATCGCAGCGGCGGTGCTGCTCGCGGCATTCCTGCTGACGGACGCCAAGCTGGACAACCTGTTCCCGCTCCATGGCGATGGCGACAGCTCTGTTCTTGCGGCGCTTAAAGCGGGATTCAGCCTGGCCTGGCCCATCGCACTGTTGCTCACGGTTTCGCCCTCCGCCGGGCAGGGGCGGCTGCGCAGCGGCGTGCTTCCGGCCTTTGGGGCGGCAGCGGCGGTGTTCCTGCTGACGCTGATCGTTCCCCATGAGCTGCTCACCCGGCAGGAAGGCCTCGCTGCGCTGCTGCTTCTGCCGACGCGGTATGCCCCCAATGCCCTGCGGGTCATCGCGATGTGCCTGCTGATGCTGGCCTTTTTCCTGTCCATCGGTGCGGCGGCACAGCTGGGGACGGATCACCTCTGCATGCCGTGGAAGTCTGTGCCAGCGTGGCTGCCTTATGTGCTGCTGGCGGCGATGTTTCTCTCCCAGGCGGGTGATGTGTCCCAACTGTGGACATGGCTGGGTCGCATCGAGCCGTGGCTGCTGGCGCCTTTGGCAGGGCTTGCGGCCATCTGCCTGCCCATTGCATTCATCAGGAGGAAAACGCCATGAAACGTCTGACGCTGCTGCTCCTGCTGACGCTGCTTGCGTGTACCTCCTGTACCGCGCTTCCTGCTGAAGAACGAGCCTTCGCGGTCGTGCTGAGCGTGGAAAAAGAGACAGACACCTGGCGCGTCCATGCGCGCATCCCGACCTATCAAACCGGCGGCGGCTACCTGACCATTACCGGCGAAGGGGCGAATCTATCTGCCGCGCTGTCGGATATGGACGCATCTGCGCCGATGCACCTGCATCTATCCCAGCTGCGGCTGCTGGTGCTGGACGAAAAGCTGGGGGAGTCCGCCGATTTGTCCGTCGTCTTTGATGAGCTCTCTGCCCGGGCTGACATGCGCCTGCAGTGCGCCGTTGCCGTGACCGACACGTCTGCGAAGGAGCTGATGGACGCCCTCAAGCCAACCACCGGCGCACGGCTCTCCAAGACCATCGACGTGCTGCTGGATACCCGTATTGAGCAGGGGGGCATTCTGCCTGCGACACTGGCGGACGTGAGGCGCATGGGGGAGAGGCAGTCGCCGGTGCTGATTGCGATGACGATGGAGGAAAAGGAACTCTCCCTCTCCGGCGGTTATCCGCTGACTTCCAGCCTGCGCCTCGGTACGAAGCTTTCCCCGGATGAGACGGCCCTCCTGTCGATGATGCTGGGCCATGCCCAAAACCTGCGGCTGTCCCTGCCGGAAGGCAGCGCTGCTGTGCGGGATGTGTCCACCAAAATACGCCTGGAGGAACGCATGCAGTCCGTTGTGGTGACGCTCCAGCTTCGGACGACGGCCTCCTCCTTCACCGCTGAAGGCCTGGAGCAACTTCTCGCGGAGGAATCCCTGTCCCTGTTGACGCGGCTGTCCGCCGAGGGCTGCGACGTGCTGGGACTTGGCAGGAAAGCAATCCTGCGCACCCATGACATGGCAGTCTGGCATAGCCTTGACTGGCCGGGGAGGTATCGGCAGATGGTGTGGGTTGTGTCTGTGCAGGTGAACGGCCCGGCATAGGAAAAGGCACTGCGCTGACATGTCGTCCGCAGTGCCTGTTTTCATTTGGTGTATGTCATTCTGACGATGGGCCTCATTGTTCCCTGATACATGCCGTCGCCCTCGAAAACCCGCCGGAAGCCGCATTTCTCCAGCACACGGATGGATGCGGCGTTCTCTGCGTCGCAAATGCCCGTGACCTGCGTGAGTCCGAGCTGGTTCATCATTACTGGCAGGAATGCGCACACTGCCTCGGTGGCATAGCCCTTGCCAGCATACGCTTTGACGGTATGGTAGCCGATCTCCCAGCTGCCGTCTCCCATGGGGACGAGCTGCACGTATCCGACATACTCACCATCCGCCAGCATGGGATGAACGAAGGGGCCGTCGGTGCCCTCATAGCATTCCATCAGGTCGGCAATGACGGCTTCAGCGACCTCGATGGTCTCGAATACCTCATCTGGCAGGAACTTTCGTGTGTCCTCGTCCAGTGAGCCAAGATGTACGGCTTCCGCCATATCCGACCGAAAGTCGGTTATTACCAGACGGCTGGTCTCAATTCTCATTGTCGGCAACCACGCTTTCCATACAGGTTTCACACAGGAAGGTGCGTTCATAGCGGCCACGAAGAACATCATATGCCGCTTTCGCTGAATCTTCATCCTTAAACACACCGAACACCGCCGAGCCGCTGCCGGTCATCTGGGCGGCGAATGCACCCAGCTCGACCAACGCGCGGATGGCCTGGGCAATCCCGGGACGACACGCTTCGCTCACCGGCTGCATGACATTCGCCATCGCAGCGGCCAGTGCCGAGCAGTCGCCCTTTTCCAGTGCGAGGGAGGCGGAGTCATTGTCCGGCCTTGCGTCTACTGCGCCCTCGTGATAGGCGGTAAAAATTACCCTGGTGGACAGGCCTTCGCAGGGTTGCACGACCACCAGTGGCCAGTTCCGGCCACAGGGGAGATCCAGCATGACTTCGCCGATGCCGGTGGTGCGGGTGAGTCCGCCGCGGATACAGAAGGGAACGTCCGCGCCGAGGGGCAGACCAATGAGCTCCAGCTCGGATTGCGTCAGATTCAGCCCCCATAAGCTGTTCAGCCCGATCAGCACGCCTGCCGCATCCGCGCTGCCGCCGCCCATGCCCGCGCCCACGGGAATGTGCTTCTCCACGTGGATCGCCGTGCCGCCGGGATAGCCAGTATGCTTCTTCAGCGCCATGGCTGCGCGATAAGCAAGGTGCTTTTCGTCCGCAGGAAGCAGGGGAGAGCCGCCGGTGGTCAGGGAGACCTCCGGTGCTGGGGTCAGGGTGATATCGTCCGAAAGCGTCACCGGCTGCATGAGCATGTCCATCAGGTGATAGCCGTCCGGACGCTGCCCGACAATGTCCAGCGTCCAGTTGATCTTCGCCCGAGCCTTCAAGCGCATGGGTCATTCCTCCAAAACATGTGTTATATGTATGATACGTCATCGGGAAAGATTGTGCAAGCGAAAAATCTGTGGTATAATGAAACTTACTACGAAGGAGGAATCCCCATGGAGAACAAAATGATCCCCGTGATCGTTACCCTGCAGAGCTATGCAAGGGGCGAGCATGGCGAAAAGGAACAGCCCATCAAGCTGATGTGTCACGGGAAAATGCGTCCTACTACCGACGGCTGCATGCTTCGCTATCAGGAGGTGCAGCAGGATGATACCGGTGAGACGCTCGCCCAGGATGTGATTCTGAACATCCAGCCCAAGGACGGCCCGCGTGTAACCATGACCCGTCTGGGTGATTATGGCACGACGATGGTTTTCGTGAAGGACCGACGCTTCGAGGGCGCTTATCACACACCTTACGGCGATCTGGGGCTGGCGCTGTATGCCATGCAGGTGCAGTGCAAGGTGGAAGAGGATCACGGCAGCGTCCACCTGGAATATCAGCTGGATATGCAGGGCAGCTACTCCGCAGTGCAGTGCATCGACGTGAGCTTCTGCGCGGAAAGCAGTCAGCCGTGCTGAGTGAATTGCGGATGCAGGTGCAGTGTGTGCTTTATGCCGTGCCTGCGAAACGAAAACCAGCCCTGCGTCGCTCGGACGAGCCAGATGCGCTCTTTGCCACGGATCTGCCGCTGGTTGCAGAGGAAGCGGCTGTTATGGCCTTCCGTGATGTGATGGAACGGCGAGGCTGGACTGTCCGTGAGCGCAACGGTTGGCTTACGCTGTTTGCTGTGATTGATGTTCCGTTCTGCGGAGTTCCAGACGCGTTGAAGGGTGAGTGCGGCTGCTGCATAGCCATCCTGAACAGGCATGCGGATGATGCACCGGCAGAGCAGTACATCTGCGCGGTTGCCAAGGCAGCGGATGCGGGCAAGCAGCCCTTTGAGCGTCTGTGCAGGCAGCTCCACGCAGAATTCGCTGCTCGCCTGCGCAAGCATGAGCCCCTGCCCGGCGAGCTGCTGCCCTGCCTGTGCCAGGCTTATAACCTGTTGTACGATTGAGGAGGAAATACGATGATCTTCACCTGCATCGGCCATGCTAAATTTCTGATGGAGCTGGATAACGGCATGCGCATCGTTACTGATCCCTATGACAGCACCTGCGGCTACCCGGTCACACCTGTTCCAGCGGATGTGGTGCTGGTGTCCCATGGGCATCACGATCACAATGCGGTGGAGACGATCCCCGGCACGCCCTGTGTGATCGACAGAGCAGGTGAATATGACCTGGGTGATGGGGTACGTGTCGTGGCTGTTGAGGCTGACCACGATGACGCCGGCGGCACGAAACGCGGCAAGACGCTGCTGTTCAGCATCCGCGCCGAGGGGCTGAACGCCGTGCATCTGGGTGATCTGGGCCATCTGCCCACGCAGGCGCAGTGTGAAAAGCTGGGCAAGGTGGATGTGCTGATGATCCCTGTCGGTGGATTTTTCACCATCAATGCATCTGCTGCAAAGGAGACTGCCGCCCTGCTGCAGGCGCGGGTGATTCTGCCGATGCATTACAAAACCCGTGTCAATGCGGACTGGCCTATTGCTCCGGTAGAGGAATTCACCAAGCTGTTTGATACCCCTGCGGAGGAACTCAACATGCTCCGCGTGGCAGCCGGAGACCTGATGTGTCAGCCGGAAATTGCGGTTTTGATTCCGCAGAGCTTGAAATAACAAAGGAGGAATCCCCATGGGAAAGAAAGTCGGTAAGCTTATCAAGGCTGCCCGCACCGGCGCGGACATGACCCAGGAGCAGCTCGCCCGCCGAATCAGCGGTTTGAGCGCCAATGACATCAGCCTTGCTGAGCGCGGTGAAAAGGATCTCACCCAGGCTCAGCTGAAGAAGATCGCTGCCATCACCGGTGTGACCCAGGCGAGCCTCATCAACGCTGCAAAGGCGGAGAGCGGCTCCTCCCGGGCAACGACCAAGAAGACGACCACAAAGAAAACTACACCCCCCAAAACACCTGCCAACGCCAACAGTACTATGAAGGTGACTGCCACTGAGCGTAAGCTGGTGGAGGCATATCGTCTGGCGGATTCCGACACGAAGAAACGTGCCATGAACCTGCTCAAAGGCAAGGGGGAGGGTGTACTTGAGAGCCTCCTTGGCGGCGCAGATATCTCTGACAAGGTCGAGGACGTGTTAGGGGATGTGATTGGCGGGTTACTGGGGAACAAGTGAGCAAACAGGATCAGCCGCTGCGCAACAAACTGCTGCAGCGGCTGATCCAGAAAATATTCTGAAAATTTTTCATTTTCCCCCTTGACACTTCGCAGAAACTGTGATAATATATACAACGTTGACGGCCCAACAGCCCGAAACGGAATTCATATGGGATTATAGCTCAGTTGGTTAGAGCGCCACGTTGACATCGTGGAGGTCATAGGTTCGAGCCCTACTAATCCCACTTGACTGCAAACTCAGTAAAATCAAGGGTTTGCAGTTTTTTTGTGCTCAAATTTCTTTATGATTTCATAAAGCAAAATCTGAGAAATTGGAGTTTGGAGCCACGAGAGTGCCATTTTAGGGGAAAATGTATTATCATCAACCTGTTGAAAACACTGATGTTGAGGATAACATGTATTGATAAATGCGGGGCCATCATGGAGCCACGACACTATTTAAGAGATCAATGGTATTCATATTTTTCATGATTCCCTCATGCCGGGTTCGCGCATACACGGTTTCAACCATGCGAGTATCGGCATGTCCCATCAGATCAGCAACTTGTGCGCTGGTCAACCCTTTTTCTTTGAGTTGGGTGCCGAAGGTGGCTCGGAAGTCATGATTGTTGTACCCAACAATTTTTAATTCATTGAAACATTTTTTGCGAAGCCGTTGGTATGTAACATAGCAAAGAGGATTGTTGCCCCCAATGACATAGCCTTGACTTTGCCAATGGGAACTTAGAATGTTACACAACGGTTGGGCCAATAACACAGTTCTTGCTGACTTCGTACTCTTCGGCGTATCAACATGAGGCCGATTATTATCAGGATAGGTTACGGCGCGAGAAATCAGGGCGTAGCGGTTGGTCAGATTAATATCCTCCCAACGCAAACCGAGGATTTCTTCACGGCGCATGCCTGTGTACACAAGCAAGCCCATGTATAACCGCTGAATCGGCTTTGTTAGCATGGGTATTGCGGTTTTAATCCGCAAAAGTTCTTCATCAGGCAGAGCTTGATGATGCCCGGATTCTTTGCCGTTGTTGATTAGTAAAGCAGACTTAAAGGGAATATCATCTACAATTTTCATTTCAGCCGCTATTCTGAAGATACGGCTGCAAAGACCACAGACACGAGTAATTGTCTTTTCGCACAAATCTTGTTCCAGCCCATGCTTTTTCCCCTCGGCCATCTGGTTCATGAATTGCTGAACATGCTTCACATTGATTTCGCCGATGCGATAATGCCCGAGGAAAGGGACAATGTAGCGATTGATGTAGGTTTGGTAGTTACTACGTGTTGTGGGTTTTAGACCCGGCAAGAATACTGGCTCGTAATCATTTTTGATAAACTCTGCCAAAGTTAGATGACCTGACTCACAAGCAGTGGTGCCAGTATCAAGAGCTAAAAGAAATTCTTGGAATTTCTTATCTAACTCAGGTTCTGATGCTCCGCGAAGCCGTATGCTTTTTTCTTCGCCGCCCTGGGTGTAAAAATACGTTTTTCTGATCTTGCTTGCCATATTCTTTTCTCCTTCTGGCGCAGCAAGATCTGAACAATCAGAATCGGGTGATTTGGAGTTATCAAGATTCAGGGATGCAAGTGCGGTTGACACTGCAGTATTGACAATGCTTTGGAGCATGTCTGCTGATAATGTATATTCGACATTAGCCATAAAAACTCCTTTTCAAAAACCGGGAACAGAATTGCTCTGCTCCCGGTTTTTATATGTCATTTGCTGAAGACCTCTCGCAGGAGGGCTGTTAAGAACGTTTGTTTAAGAGGGATGTTGCTGTTACTGATTGCATATTCCAGCGCACGTCCCTCTGCTACAATCACACAATGCTTTTTCGCACGAGTAATTGCAGTATAGACCCACTCGCGAGTCAGCAGGATACGGGAAACATAGTCTAGACCAATGATGACGTAATCTGCCTCAGAGCCCTGCAATTTGTGGCAAGATAGTGCATACCCCAGTTCGATATTGATGTAGTCGGTACGAGGGATTTTGATATCGCCCCAAAGATCAAACTTGACAATCATATACTCAGGTGACAGCTGCGTAATCACGCCTCGGTCTCCATTGTACACGGGACAAATATCCGGGGACTCATTGCCCTCCTCGTCAATGATGGGGTAGGGGCGCTCTGCACGATACATATTGCGCACACAGATCACACGATCCCCAAGACGCAGAGAGTAAGTGGGCGCCTTGTTCTTTTCCTGTCCAATGCCAACTGCCGTATGTGCATTGTCAGCGTTGACGATATCCTGGACACGCTTATTGAGCTTCAAGGTACAGGCATCACCGCGAGATTTCATGGGCACGACAATTTGGATGCGATGATGTGAAACACCCTCGGACAGCAAACGCTTATATTGTTCAATGATCGTGTCAGAGGTCAGTGCATAGTCGCTATACACCTTCAAGTCAAGATCCTGTTGCTCACCACGGGTCTCCATACCCACCCAGCCACTATTGAACAACTGGACGCCTTGACGTACCTTCATAGATTCGGTGATGATGGCAGACTTGGCAGCTTGGCGGTGAATTTGTGTCAGGCGATAGACCGGAATTACGCCACTATCCAGCATGTCTTTGAAGATATTGCAAAGCCCAATGCTCTCCAACTGACCGTCGTCGCCAAGCATAATCAATTTGGTACCGGTGGGAATTGCCTTCAAAAGTTCAAGAAAGAGTTCGGCGCCAACCATTGAGATTTCGTCCAGGATGATGATATCGTCCGTGAGAGGCGATTGCTCATCGTGCATGAACTTGCCATTGATATAACCGAGCAGACGGTGAATGGTGACGCCTTCTTTGTCAGTGACTTCGGTTAGACGAGCTGCCGCACGACCTGAAAGCGCGCATTGAGAGAAGCTGTAATCGCCAAGAACCTTTACAACTGCACTGACAACGGAAGATTTACCAGTGCCAGCATAACCGGTGATGCTGTTCACATTATGCCCCAGGACTCCATGCACTGCATTCATCTGCTCTTCGGTGAATGACCTGCCTTGCCGCTGTTCAATCATAGCGATTTCAGACTCTGCGTCCTTGGCTTGCTGAGGCTGGCCCTGAGCAATGCGATGCAGGTGATAGGCGATGCTTTCCTCCATATCACGCAGCTCTTGCAGACCGAGCTGTGTTTTGTCCTCGGAGCTCCATAAGATTATGTCTGCAATCAAACGACGCAAAGACTCCTGCAGGAGGGACATGTCATCGGTACCAAAGAAATTGGATACTTGACTCCACAGTGCATTAGGATTACACCAGGTATGACCGGCGTTTGACCACTCGCGGAAAGTATGCACGACATAGGCGTCTACCCGGCGAGGATCGTTTGCTGTGTATCTCAGTTTTGCGGCCAGCTTATCAGCTTTTGTCCAGCCAATGCCGTTGACATTGGTAATCATGACATAAGGATTGGTCAATACTATGTCCAACAGACGGTCAGGATCGGAGCAATAGTTCAGCAAAGAGATAATATCATTTAGCTCAAGGCCATGCTGGCTGAGCTTGTTATACACCTTTCGTTAGGCATATCGTGCATGGAAGTTATCGACAATTCGCGCAGTGGTTTTTTTGCCAATACCTTTAACCTTGGCCAGCTCATAGGCTCGGCCATTCTCAGCCAGCGTGTACACATCCAGGCCAGAAGCAGACAACAAGCTGTACTGACGCTCGGTCATGATG
>JBGUSK010000094.1:0-4696 GCA_045132495.1 Christensenellales bacterium
CGGAGTACTCCAGGTAGATGCTGGGATCCTTCTGGAACATGACGATGCACAGCACCACGCCGCCCGGCTGGATGCCGCCCGGCCACTTGAACAGCTGGCAGCACATGATGAGCATCACGATGCCCACAAAGAGGAACAGCAGCTGCCAGAGTGTCCGCCCACCCTGCGGCACCAGCAGCAGGTACAGCCGATACAGGAAGATGCCGATGAAGCCGCCGATCACCGTGCCGAAGAAGCGGTTGCCGCCATTGAGCTTGGACATGGACATATCGCTGCCCAAGCCGAAGATCGCACCGATGCAGGCAAAGGAGGGATCTGCGCCGAAAATCAGGTACGGCAAGGCGCACAGCGTCGCCGCCACCGCCGTTTTAATGCTCCGCTGGCCCACATGGAAGGGCCCGTGGGAGATGTGCATATAGTTGGAATCATTCGTCATGATGAAAGCCACCTTTTGATCCATTTTGTCGCAACGTCGGCTATTATACGCCTGTTTTGCTGAATTGGCAAGGGCTTACAGGCGTTTTTTCCGATCAATCCAACAAAAAACCCGGCACATCCTCATCGGACAGCCGGGTATGTGCGCTGTATCAGCAATCAGACAAGACCCTTAGGCCTTGGCGATCTCCACCAGCTTGGCGAAAGCGGCAGGATCATTCACAGCCAGGTCAGCCAGCATCTTGCGGTTGACGGTGATGTTCTGCTTCTTCAGGCCATTGATGAAGGTGGAGTAGCTCATGCCGTTCAGGCGGGCGGCAGCGTTGATACGGGTGATCCACAGGGAGCGGAAATCACGCTTACGCAGCTTACGGCCTGCAAAGGCATAGCGCAGGGAACGGGCGACCTGCTCGGACGCGGCGCGGTACTGCTTGGACTTAGCGCCCCAGTAGCCCTTGGCCAGCTTCATTACCTTGCGACGCTTCTTCTGAGCATTAACAGCTCTCTTAATACGTGCCATTTCTTAGTATCCTCCTTGCCAGCTAAAGGGCGTAAATTACTTGTAGGGCAGCAGCTTGTGGATGGTACGGGCTTCAGCCGCGTTGTCCACAATACCGTCAGCGCGCAGGTGACGGGTGCGCTTGGTGGTCTTCAGGCGAACCTGGTGATTGGCGTTCATCTGCTTATGCTTCACGATACCGGACTTGGTAAAGGAAAAGCGCTTGGCAGCACCACGGTGAGACTTCTGCTTAGGCATGGTGTAGTCCTCCTTCCGAAGTTTCGGCGGACGCACGGCGTATCGCGATGCGCCTCCGCAATGTTTCTCAGGCTATTTATCTGGATGAGGATGAACAAGCATCCCTCCGAAGCCTTACTCCTGGGTGTTCTTCTCCTTGGCGTCGCGGGCTTCGCGGGCGGCCTTCTTCTCAGCGAAGGAAGCCTTGGCGGCCTTGGGCGCGAGGATCATGATCATATGACGGCCATCCATGGTGGGGCGGCGCTCCACGCTGGAAACCTCCGCGCAGCGCTCGGCGAAGTTCTGCATGACCTTCAGGCCGATTTCGCTGTGGGTGATCTGACGGCCACGGAAGCGAATGGAAACCTTGACCTTGTCGCCATCGGCAAGGAACTTCGTCGCCATCTTGGCCTTGGTGAGAACGTCGTTCTCCTCAATAGTGGCAGACAGCTGAACTTCCTTGATGGACACGACACGCTGATTCTTACGGTTATCACGCTCCCGCTTCGACTGCTCGTAGCGGTACTTGTCATAATCCAGCAGCTTGCACACAGGGGGCTTGGCCTGGGGCTGAATCTTGGCCAGATCCAGACCGCGTTCTTCCGCCAGCTCCAGTGCCTTATGCGTAGGCATGACGCCGAGCTGCTCGCCGTTCTCGTCGATCAGGCGAACCTCTCTGTCGCGGATCTCTTCGTTAATCATCAGTTCGGTAGCGATGTCCATGCACCTCCATTATCGTGTTGAACCGTCAGCCTTGCAAAACAAAAGCGACGGGTGCTTAAACCCGTCGCTGAACATGCGCAGTATCCACCTCTTGCGAGATGAGATGCCATGATACCCGGCAGCGTGAGCCACACGAGGTGAGAGACGGGCAAGCCTCTGCTTCAAACATAGGGATTATATCACGTCTTTACAGGCGTGTCAAGGGGTATTCTTCCCTATTTTGCGAAATTATTCGCGGATGTCGTTGACCAGATCGTAGAGGTCATGGCGGAAGGTGCGCTTCTCCTTGAGGGCGTCAGCCATATCCATATGGAACACATGGCCATGGCGCACACCGATGACCTGGCCGGAGTAGCCCTTGCACAGGAGCTGCACGGCCAGATGGCCAGCCTCAAAGGCGAAGGCGCTATCCTTGGCCACAGGCATGCGGCCACGCTGGGTGTAGCCCACCACGGTGGAGCGCACGGCCAGCTCGTCACCCTCATCATGATAACGATCGGGGGAGCCTTCGTTCAGGCCAAGGATGTCGATGCACTTGCGCTGCAGGATGGAAGCCAGGAAGCTGGCATTGATCTTGTCATCCTCGCGGAACTTCTTGCCGCGGGGATTCAGGTAGGAATAAGCGTCAAAGGGCATCATGGAATCCCAGCAGCCCTCAGCGATGACAATCGTGGCACGGGGGTTTTCCTTGCGGATCTGATAGCACAGACGCTTGGCCACGGAGTCAATATCCCACTTGACCTCAGGCACCAGCACGATCTCAGCACCGGTCGCGCAGGCAGCCTTCAGAGCGATGTCGCCGCAGTGGCGGCCCATGCACTCCACCACGTGGGGACGGTTGTGGCTGCGGGAGGTGGCACGGATGTCGCGGATCGCCTCGGTGCAGACCTGAACAGCGGTCTCATAGCCCAGGGTCATCTCAGTGAAGGCAAGGTCATTGTCGATGGTGCCGGGGATACCCACGCAGGGGATGCCCTGTTCCACCAGGCGCAGCGCACCCTGGAAGGAACCGTCGCCGCCGATGACGACCACAGCGTCCACACCCAGTGCGCGGAGGTTGTCGGCACCCTTCTTCTGGAATTCGGGCTTGCGGAAATCGTCGCAGCGGGCAGTGCGCAGCTGGGTGCCGGGGCGATCAGCATTGTCCAGCACGGTCTCCAGGTCAAGGACCTGCAGATCCTTATGATTGTCAGCAGAGATGGTCAGCAGGCCATTGAAGCCACGCTTGATGCCAATGCACTCAATGTCACGGCGGGCAGCAGCCTTCACAATCGCTGTGATGGCTGCATTCATACCCGGGGCGTCGCCGCCGGAGGTGATAATCGCAATCTTTTTCATGGAAGAATCGCTCCTTATTTATATGGGTGAAAGTATGTCAATGGCGGCAGAAAGTCCACCGCCATAGCTGTCCGCATATGAGTATATCACAAACTGTCAAGGACGTGCAAGGGGAGGAAAGCGGTTTCATGGAATCGTTTTCGGAAATTTTGTCGATTATTTGACAATTTCCATGAAACAGCAGTCTCGGGCAAAGCTGAACAAGCCTGATTCTTCATATTAAATTCATGTGTTCCCTTGACAATCCATCCATGAAAAGACTATAATAGATGATGTTGCCTGAGGGAGTAATCAGTGCGCCTCCGCAAGGAGCACGCACAGCTGCATCGTCAATCCGGCGGGGCTCCGCCCGGTGCTGCTTGAAATGATGAGACTCATGACAGATTCATCCGAAACTGTCCATGAGCCTCTTTTTCGGTTATGGTCCTCTGCCCTACTTTTTATACCAAGAAAGGACGACGACTATGGATTTCGCAGTGCTCATTCAGGAGCTGTTCAGCGGTCTGTTCTACATGATGTCCGGCGACGGCTTCAAGACGCTGATCATGTTCATCATCGCGGGCATTCTGATCGCGCTGGCCATCGTGAAGGACTACGAGCCCACGCTGCTGCTGCCCATCGGCTTTGGCTGCATCCTGGCCAACCTGCCCCCCGTGGACGGCTTCCCCTCCGTGCTGGGCGAGGCTGGCTTCCTGTCCGTGCTGTTTGACGCGGGCATCGCCAACGAGCTCTTCCCCGTGCTGATCTTCATCGCCGTGGGCGCGATGATCGACTTCTCTCCCCTGCTGAAGGACCCCTCCACCATCTTCTTTGGTGCTGCGGCTCAGTTCGGCATCTTCATGACCTTCATCGCAGCACTGCTGCTGCTGCCGCTGATCCCCGGCCTGGTGGCTGAGGGCGATACCGACATGGTCATGAAGCTGGCTTCCGCCATCGGCATCATCGGCGCGGCGGACGGCCCCACCACCCTCTACGTTGCCAACCACTTCGGCCTGAAGGACTACATGGGCCCCATCTCCGTGGCTGCGTACTCCTACATGGCCCTGGTGCCCGTCATCCAGCCCCCGGTCATCAAGGCCCTGACCACCAAGGAAGAGCGTATGATCCGCATGGATTACCAGGAGGAACGCTGCTCCAAGACGACCCTCATCCTCTTCCCCATCATCGTCACCGTGGTCGCCGGTATCCTGGTGCCCATGAGCGCGCCCCTGGTCGGCTCCCTGATGTTCGGTAACCTGATCCGTGAGTGCGGCGTGCTGGAGCGTCTCAGCAAGACCGCGCAGAACGAGCTTGCCAACCTGGTCACCATCGTCCTGGGCATCACCATCGGCGGCACCATGGTCGCTGACAAGTTCCTGGACCCCACCACCATCCTGATCCTGCTGCTTGGCCTGTTCGCCTTCGTGTTTGACACCGCCGGCGGCGTGCTGTTTGCGAAGTTCCTGAACCTCTTCCGCAAGAAGA
>JBGUSK010000095.1:0-10817 GCA_045132495.1 Christensenellales bacterium
CACTCCTGCCTGCACACCCTCCACCTCCGCATGGAGAACATACCGCAGCTCAGCCCGGTCGGAGGTGATCGGCACAGCCTCCACATTTGCAGCGGTCAGCATCACAATGTCCTCCGGGGCAGCACTGGCTGCAAAGGCCGCACGGAAGGGCACTTCCACATGGGCAGAAACCGGCTGGTCACCGTCGCCGGACATGTACAGCAGCGTGGTTTCCATGACGCCTTCGGTAATCAGACGGCTCCCCTGCTGGGTGAAGTTCGTCATCACCGGGGTGGCGAAGGCAGCCAGCATGGTGCGCAGCGGCGGCGCGCCATCGGGCAGCAGCAGCGCCGCCTTGCCGGATTCTGCCGCATTCATGCGGTTATCCCCGGTGCGGATGGTCATGGGCGTGGCGGTCAGGCGGAGATCATCGCCGGCAGTGGTGTAGGCGTCAGTCAGGATGGAGACTTCCTCCTCCCGGTCCGCCCAGGCAGACAGTCCCAGCAGAACCTCTGCCCGCAGTGTGCGATCACCGTCGCCCATGTCCTGACTGGCAACTGCTACGTCCTTGACCACGATCCGTCCATCCAGCAGATCGCCGCTTTCACCCGCAACCTCCACCGACTGGCTGACCGGCACGGTATGCCGGGTCATGACGAGCGGCTTTCCCGGCAGATCAGATGCATGGATGGCCTCGATGGTTACCTCTCCTGACAGCCCGATGCGACCCTGGCCGCCCGCTGTATCAAAGAAGGAAGCCTTCGCCCATGCACCGAGGGTGTCGTGGATCGCAAGATCCGCAGGCAGGTCAAATTCCTCCCGGAGCAGCACATCCCCGCTGCCACGGCTGACGGTACGGCGCAGCTTCATGTTTTCCGTTCGGAGCTGCGCACCGGGAACGTCTATGCCGGTCACCACTTCCACCGGCTCGCATTTCGTGGCTCTTGCATGCAGGCGGACAACAGCGCGCATGGTCATCCTGCCATTCTGGACTTTTGCGTCCACATGCTCCACCTGTGCACAGGCGAACACCTCAGCCCGAGGGACGGCTCCCTGCATTTCACACAGATGGGTGAAATCTGCGCTGGCCTCGATGGAATCCACCCGTTGCGCATCCCCCTGGGTATAGAGCACACAGAACACCACCCGTCCGCCGATGGTGACGCGCTCCTGCATGGCTTCGGCATTTTCCACCACCGCCATGGCAGAGGCATGAAGGACGTTGGTCGTCTCCCGCAAGCTGCCGGGGAGCGTCACATCCCCCTCTACATTGATCTGGCTCTGACAATGACCGCACGCCGTTTCCGGCATGAGTGTGATCTGCTGCAAACGCATGTCCATGTGATCCCCTCCTGTGATGATCGTTCTGCGGGATGATATGCAAAAAAAATACAGTCCATGACCGCCCACAGCAAGGAAGTTTCATCAAATTCTCACCTTTCTCTTCTTTTCTATGTGATTAAAATGTGATATAATAGGCTGACGGCTTATGAAATTTGTGATAAAGGAGCCCATCATCATGGCCAGGAAAACCACCAAAAAGAAAGACAACAGCAAAAAGGCCGGGCTGATCGCCTTTGGCGCGACCCTGCTGGCTTATGCGCTGATCTTCCCCTTCAACAAGCTTGCACATTTTATCATCGGCGGCGGCATCGCTGCGCTGGCAGGCTGGGTCGTCAAGACCATGGCCACCCCCATGCAGGGTCTGGACAAGCACGCCAAATCAAAGGCCGCGCTGGACGTGACCATCATCGAGGATGAATACGCCCGCGGCGTCATGGAAAAGGGCGTGGAAATGCTCGACCGCTTCAAGACCGAGCGGGACGCCATCAACGAGTATGTCTTCACCCGCCGCATCAATGAGATCCGCGAAAACCTGGACAAGGTACTGCGGCAGATTGTTGATGATCCCGACAAGGCTCATCGCATCCGCAAGATGAACAGCTACTACCTGCCCACGGCACTCAAGCTCCTGGAGGGCTACCGCAGCGCCAAGGTGCAGGGAGCATCCTACATGAGCGTCTCCACCACCCGGGAGGATGTGCTCTCCACCCTCGGTCAGCTCAATGACGCGCTGACCAAGGTGCTGGACGCTATGCTCAAGGACGACCTGGAGGATATGGACATCGAGATCGACGTATTCGAGCGGATGCTCAAATCCGACGGCCTTCAGGAGGATGAGCTGACTGAAGGCATGCGCCAGAGTTCCCATGCTGCCGCCAAGGAGATTCCCATGTCCAAGGCGCCCACGGTACAGCCCACCGTGCAGACTGTCCCGCCTGTCAAGGCTGTCAAGCCCGTACAGAAGCCGGCAGAAAAGCCCGTCGAGGTCCCCAACGCAGCTCCGGCTCCCGCGCCTGCTGTGGAGGAATACAAGCCCGAAGGCGTCACGCTGGACTACGAGGTGCAGGCTGAAGAATCCGTCAAAACCCCCGTTCCCTACCTGAATGTGCCCGCCGCTACAGCTTCCGCCCGTCAGCTGCAGCAGGGCGCGCCGGTCCTGAATATCCCCGATTCCCCTACTGCGCCGGATTTCTCCGACGCCGTCAACCGGAATGAACAGGCGTAAGCCTTCATTAATTTTACAAGTGAAAACGATCTTGATAAGGAGGAACTCCCCATGACTGAGCAGAACAACCCCATGCTGTCCCTGAGCCTCGACCTCCCGGAGCCCACCGCTGCCGAACCGGTTGAGAGCATTCAGGAGCCCGTCGCCCAGCCCGCCCCCGTGGTGGAAGAGGAGAAGGAGCCCGTCCGCCTGGACAAGAGCCAGCTGACCGAGGCTGAAGTGGCTGCGATCGAAGAGTTCATCGCTAAGGTGGACGTGACCAACCCGGATCATGTGCTGATGTTCGGCGCTGATGCCCAGAAGCAGCTTGGCGAGTTCGCCGACAGCGCGCTGGAGGCCGTCCGCGGCCAGGACACCGGCGAGGTGGGCAAGATGCTGGAGGATCTGGTCGTTGAGCTGCAGGACTTTGAGAAGGATGCCGAGGAGCCCAAAGGCATCATGAAGCTCTTCTCCAGCGCCAAGAAGCGCATCGCCCGCATGCAGGCCAGCTACAACAAGGTTTCCGTCAATGTGGACGCCATCCAGACCAGCCTGGAGGGCCATCAGGTGCAGCTGCTCAAGGACGTAGCCATGTTCGACCGCATGTACGACAAGAACGCCGCCTACTTCCGTCAGCTGACGCTGTACATCATTGCTGGTCAGGAGAAGCTGGACCGCGTGCGCAAGAGCGAGCTGGCTGAGCTCCACGCCAAGGCTGCCCAGAGCGGCGACGCTATGGACGCTCAGGCCGCCAATGACCTGGCTGCCCAGTGCGACCGCTTCGAAAAGAAGCTCAACGACCTGATGCTGACCCGTCACGTCGCCCTGCAGACCGCGCCTCAGATTCGCCTGCTGCAGAACAACGATTCCCTGCTGGTGGAGCGCATCCAGTCCACCATCGCCAACACCCTGCCCCTGTGGAAGAACCAGATGGTGCTGGCCCTGGGCCTGCACAACAGCCAGGAAGCCCTCAAGGCGCAGAAGGCTGTCACCGACATGACCAACGAGCTACTCAAGAAGAACTCCGAGACCCTCAAGATGGGCACCATCGAGACCGCCAAGGAAGCCGAGCGCGGCATCATCGACCTGGAAACCCTGGTGAAGACCAACCAGGATCTGATCGACACCATCAACGAAGTGCTGACCATCCAGGAGAATGGCCGCAAGGCCCGCCGCGAGGCCGAGCACACCCTGCAGGATATGGAGCAGGAACTCAAGAAGAAGCTGCTGGAGACCAACCTGGGCTGATAACACCCCAAAGAAGGGCGCGCTTCCTCACCGGGGCGCGCCCTCTTTCCATGATATGAACCAATGGAGGATATCGCATCCATGAAAACCCGTTTTTCCACCATCCTGACCGTCATTCTTGTCGTCATCCTCATTGCGGGCGCTGTGTGCATCGGCGGCGTGAAGGGCTACAAGGAGGAGCGCGAGGAGCTGCTGCTTTCCTGCATGGAAATGCATTCCCGCTCCGGCGTGAACCTCACCCGCTCCATCGAAAACTGCGAGGAATCTGCGGCAGATTTTGACGCGCGTCTGAAGCACAAGCTGATGGGCAAGGTGGCCTCATCCTTTGGCGTAGAGCCGGTGACGGAGAGCGTCGCAGCCCTGCATGCACAGCTGGTCAGGGAGCAGTCCGCCGTCGCTCAGACCCCCGACCTGCTGGAGCAGCTGGGCTCCCAGGTCAGCGAGCTCCTTGAGGATAACATCGACACCAAGCTGTCCCTGAGCAAGGTGTTCTGGACGGTAGTGTGCCTTTTCACCATTTTCGGCAAGAAAGGCCGCCGCAAGGGCTTCACCCTGGGTAAGCTCTTTGCAGGCTTTGGCCTGTTCAATATGTGGAAAAAGAAGTGATCCACCGCCCGCAGGAACAATCCGCGCGGGCACTTTGCGTGATTGCAGGGTTTTGGCCGCTTCATTCGTTATGTCATTGCGGAGGGAAAGCATGCTTGTTTTGGGATTAACAGGAGGCATAGCCTGCGGAAAATCCACCATCAGCCTGACTTTGGCGGAACTGGGCGCAGTCATCGTGGATGGCGACGTGCTCTCCCGTGAGCTGACGGTGGAAAACGGCGCGGCGCTTCCGGAGATCAGAAGGGCGTTCGGAGATGGGGTGTTCCATCCTGACGGGACGCTGGATCGTCGTGCTTTGGGCGCGGTGGTTTTCGCGAATGACGCAGCCCGTGACAATCTGGATTCCATCATGCAGCCGCTTTTGCTGACGCTGATCCTGCGGGGCATTGAAGACGCCCGCCTATGCGGCGCGCAGGTCTGCGTGCTGGACATGCCCCTCCTGTATGAGAAGGAGCTTGATCGGCTCTGTGACCGGGTGTGGTGCGCCTACATTCCGCGCCCGACCCAGATCGAAAGGCTGATGGAGCGGGATGGCTTCACCCTGGAAGAGGCGGAAAGCCGTCTTCGCAGCCAGCTCCCGGCAGAGGAAAAAGCTGCCCGCGCCGACGTTGTGATTGACACAAGCGGCCCGATGGATTACACTAAAGAGTGCGTGATTTCCCTTTATGCCAAGGAGGTCGGCACATCCGCCGGCTGACAAGGAGGTAACCCATGGAAACGAATCCCCTCGTGCCACGCCAGCGCAACCGGCGCGCGGACAGGCAGGCGGAGGCAGGACCGGTGCAGCAGCCGCTTCAGCAGGCAGCCACGGTACAGCCGATGGCTCCGGGACATCCGGTGGCTCCGGCCCAGCCGATGGCTCCGGCCCAGCCGGTTCAGCAGCCGGTCTATCCGCAAACACAGCGCACGATGTATCATCAGCCTTATCAGCAGGCACAGCAGCCTGTACGGCCTGCAGCATCGAGCTATCCGCCTGCACAGCAATATCCGCAGCAGATGCAATCCCCTGCCCCGCAGATGCGTCAGCTGCAGCAGCCTGCACAGCCCCAGTATACACCCCGCCCGCGGGTGTTGAATCAGGGCGGACCGGTCAATTCCGGCTGGCAGCAGCCAACGATCCAGGAGCGGGCGGAAATCCCCCGTGCACGAGCAGGCCGCAGCCTGAGCCGTGATACAGCCAGGGCGGAAAAGACCGCGCAGCGGGAAGCCGAAAGCAAAGCCCGGCAGGAGGCCCGTGAAAAGGCTGAATGGGAAGCCGAAAAAGCCCGCCGTGCCTCAGAACCGACGGATGCAAAGCCTGCCAGAAAGAAACTTCCCGCCTGGCTGACAACAGCCACAACCTGCGCTTTCCTGCTGGTGCTGGCGCTGATCGCGGCATACTGGCTGATGCAGGCCTACCTCGTCACGGAGGAAAACAAGCGCGCCGCTGCATGGGAGGCCACGCTGAACAATTACCATGTCACCCAGCAGGCAAACGGCACGCTGACCGTCACCTGGCAGGAACATATTGAAAAGTATGCAACGCAGTACAACCTGCAGCCAGCCTTCGTCACTGCGATCATCCGCAACGAGAGCTCCTTCCGCACCAACGCGGAATCCAGCGTGGGCGCACGGGGATTGATGCAGCTGATGCCCGACACGGCTGAATGGATCGCCAGGAAGCTGGATGATGACAGCTACACCTTCGACAAAATGTGGGATGCAGAAACCAACATTCGCTATGGCTGCTGGTATCTCGGCTACCTGACGCGTCTGTTCCACGGCGATGCAGAGCTGGTCAGCGCCGCTTACCATGCAGGGCAGACCACCGTCACCCAGTGGCTCAGCGACAGGACAAAGTCTCCTGACGGCGTGAGCCTCGATCTGGAAAAGCTGTCCGACGGCCCAACCAAGCAATATATAGGGAGAGTGACCCAGACCTATGGCATTTATCAATCGCTTCTTTACCCGGATGAAGCCTTTGGCAGCGTTCCTGCTGGCAGTGATGCTGGCGCTGCCGATCTGCGCTGAAGCATCCAACGTTGAAGACGACCTGATCGTAGGCATCCAGTCCACCAAAACCATGTCCATCCGGCCGCTGGAGCCCCTTGAGCGGGACTTCATGAGCATCTATGACCTGATGTATGACGGCCTGATGGTCATCAACGATGACTATCTGCCCGATTATGCGCTGGCGGAGAGCTATTCCCATTCCGGCAAGACCTGGACCTTCAAGCTGCGGGAGGATCTGTATTTTTCCGATGGCAGCCCGGTCACAGCGGACGATGTGGTCGCCACCGCCAACTGGATCCTCAACAAGGCCAATGATGCAGAGAGCACCGACAAGGGCTACTACATGAACCTGAAGTACTTTGTCGATTCGATCTCCGCCAGGGACGACAAGACCGTGGTGGTCAAGGCAGAACGCTCTTACTTCGGCTTACTGTACGCGATGACCTTCCCCGTCCTGCCCGCCTGGGCGCTGGAGATGGATAATCCCCCCGGCACAGGCGCTTACATGGTCGATTCCTTCATCCCCGGCAACACCCTGCAGCTGGTGACCAACCCCCACTGGTGGCAGACCCCGCCCCAGGTGTCAAGCATCCTCTTCATCATGCAACAGCTTCCTTCTGACGTGATCGAAGCCTATGAATATGCCCGCGTTGACGCCGCCTTCACCCGGCAGATCGCATCCGCCCAGTATAAGTCCGGCACTTCCTCCCTGGCGCTGGACTACAGGACGAATCAGCTGGAATGCCTGCTGATGAATCACAGCGCCTTCCCGCTCAATTCCCAGAACGTCCGCGAGGCGATCCGTTACCTCGTCAACGTGGATTACATCGCCCAGCAGATCTACAACGGCATGGTGGAGCGCACCAACACGCCCTTCGTGGCTGGCAGCTGGATGTATAACGACAACCTCGGCGCCTACTTCAAGCAGGACGCCAGCAAGGCTATGGCGCTGCTGGACGAAGACGGCTGGAGCGACACCAACGATGACGGCATCCTCGACAAGCCCAATGACGAGGGCGACTCCGTGATGCTGGAAATGGATCTGTACGTCTATGAGGAGCCTGACAACGACGTACGCCTTGAAACCGCCAACTACATCAAGGACACGCTGGAAAGCTATGGCTTTTCCATCAACATTGTAACGGTTTCCTATGCCCAGGCAGCGCAGAAGCTCAGCGTCGGTGCATTTGATCTGTGCCTGGCTTCCTACGCCATGGATGTGTGCCCCGATGCAGGCTTCATGCTCATCAGCGGCAACACCGGCAATTACTGCCGCTACCGTTCCAGCGCGATGAAGGAGCTCTGCAACGAGCTGCGCACACAGATCGACCAGCCGAACTACCAGTACACACTGTATAAGATTCAGGAGCAGTTCGCCAAAGATTGCCCTTTCATCTGCATGTTCTACCGTTCCGGCACGGTGCTGACCCGCAAGATGTACACCACCGTCCGCGATGTGCGCGAGCTGGAGCTGCTGCGGGGCATCGAGGATTTCCGCGACTGACACAGGAAGGAGGCGCTGGCATGACCGCACAGGATATGTGGAACCGCTATACGGCACAGCACCCGGATGCGGCTGTCCAGCCCTTTGAAGCCTGGGCTTACGGGGATGCACCGGATGATCTGGCTGCCCTGACCCTTGCCGGCGTCAAGCAGGCCACCTCGTCCGCCCACGCGCTCTATGCGCTGGAGGGAGAGGAGCTCCCGCAGGCAGGTGATCACAGCGTCATTCTGAATGCCGCCGGAGAGGCAGTCTGCATCATCCGCAATACGAAGGTGTCCATTCTCCCCTTTCGGGAGGTGGATGAGTATCATGCTTACCTGGAGGGCGAGGGAGACCGTACCCTTTCATTCTGGCGCAGGGTGCATGAAGCCTTCTTCCGCCGTGAGCTGGAGCAATATCAGCTCCCCTTTACCGAAGAAATCGCCGTGGTGTGCGAAGAATTTGAGGTGGTGTATCCATGACGCAGCTGTATTTTGTCCGCCACGCGCATCCACTGTACCGCAACCATGACGACGCCGGCCGTGAGCTTTCCCCCAAGGGGATGGAAGACCGGAAGCTGGTCACCGCCTTCCTGCTGGACAAGGAAATCGACGCTGTGCTGTCCAGCCCGTATGCCCGGGCTACGGACACCGTGCGTCACTTCGCCGATACGGTGCGCATGCCCATCATCCACATGCCGGATTTCCGGGAGCGGGAGGTTGCCGGAGAATGGATCGACGACTTTGACACCTTCTGCCGCAAACAGTGGGCGGACTTCGAGTATCATCTGCCCGGCGGCGAGTGCCTGCGTGAGGTGCAGGAGCGCAACATCACAGGCGTCATGCGGGTGCTGAAGGAATACGAGGGCAAGCGCGTGGTGATCGGCGGACACGGCACTTCCATTTCCACGGTGCTCAATTATTTCGATCCTGCCTTCGGGTATGACGGTTTTGAGAGCATCCGCCGCCTGATGCCCTGGATCGTCCGGCTTGATTTCGACGGCGAGCGTTTTGTCGGGATGGAGCAATTCAAACTGATGGACTGAAAAATAGCCTGCATCTTCCCGGTGCAGGCATTCTTTGTGCCATTTTATTTGATATCCATCTATTTAGTTATTGACTAAGTTACATTATTGTGATAGAATCAGTTTGCAAAGGAGGAATTCGACCGATGAAAGACGAAATGCTGATATATCTCAACGAGCGCATCGACTGGTACAAGCAGGAGCATGCGCGGCTTCGCTGCGAAAGCCGCGCTGATGAGGCCGCTCATGCGCAGATCGCCATGAATGTGTACAGCATCTTCCTGTCCACATGGCAGGCCATGAAGTACGATCTGCCGTCAGCGATCCAGAAGTTCAGCGCGATCGTCAGCGTATGGGATGAAAACCACCGCCGCGCACTGGAACATGACAACTACGCCAAGAAATTCATCGAGGAAATCAAGATCGCCCGCGCGATGGAAATCATCCGCCGCGCAAAGGAATTGGAGAGGATGCATCATGACTGAACAGCAGGCTTTGGCGCTTTTTAAGTGCCTGGCAGACAAATCGCGGCTGCAGATTCTGAAATCTTTGGCCCAGGAGGACATGTACGTCGAGCGCCTGGCTGAACGTCTTGGCCTGACTCCGCCAACAATCTCCTTTCATCTGAAAAAACTGGCGGATGCAGGTGCAGTCAAGGCCTATAAAAACCAGTACTACACCATGTACACCTTGGAACGGAGCGTCTTTATGACCACCATTCTCGATTTGATCCGCGAAAAATCGGAGGAAGCCGATCTTCAGCGCCAGCGGGACGAAGCCTACCGCAAAAAGGTGATCGATTCCTTTTTCGAGTACGGAAAGCTCAAATCCATCCCCACTCAAAAGAAGAAGGAACGCATCATCCTGGAGGAGCTGGTCAAATCCTTCGACTTCGGACGTACCTACACCGAACGGGAGGTCAATATCATCCTGGCGGACTTCCATGATGATTTCTGCACCCTGCGCCGTGACATGATCGGCGAAAAGCTGATGGCCCGAGACATGCAAACCTACTGGCGTCTTGCTCCGGAGGACAATTGATGAACGCTGCTGCTTCCCTTGACTGGGGAAGCATTTTCGTCCCAATAACACCTGTTGTATATGATTTCATCTTGCATTTCAACAGGTTTGCTGGTAAAATAGAAATGATATGAATCTACAAAGGAGCATGTATTATGACGCTCACGCAGAAGCTGCGCTCCCTCTTTGGTGCACAGGATATGACCGTCGGTTCGCCGATGTCCTGCCTGCTCAAGTTCTCCATTCCCCTGCTGATCGGAAACCTCGCCCAGCAGCTGTACAACACCGTGGATGCGATGGTCATCGGCAATTCTGCCTGGGGTGATCAGGGTCTGGCCGCTGTCGGCCTGGCCGGCCCGATCGTGAACTTGCTGCTGGTGCTGTTCATGGGTATCTCCACCGGCGCGTCGATCCTGTCCGCGCAGTATTTCGGCGCAAAGGATCGTCCCACGTTGAACAAGACCGTCGGCGCATCACTGTTCCTGATTGTGGTTTCAGGCGTGATCATGATGATCGCCGGGTATTTTCTGTCCCCGATTCTGATCAATATGACCACGCCTCCTTCCCCTGAAGTCGGTCAGGGCGCCACGGATTATCTGCAGATATTCTTCCTGGGCATTATCGGCAGCGGCATGTATAATATCATCTCTGGTATCCTGCGCGGCCTGGGCGACAGCATGATGCCCCTGCTTTTCCTGATCGTTGCCTGCGTACTGAATATTTTCCTGGATCTGGCCTTCGTCAACAGCATGGGCGTTGCCGGTGTTGCGCTGGCGACCATCATCGCTCAGGGCATTTCCGCCGTGCTTTGCCTGTGGCGTCTGTGCCATATCCGTCATATCTGCGATGTAAAAATCAAGCACATTCTGCATCCAGATAAGCCGCTCATGCTCAAAATCGGCGCACTGGGCCTGCCC
>JBGUSK010000096.1:0-2723 GCA_045132495.1 Christensenellales bacterium
TCTCAATTAAAAGGCGGTCAAGAGGGACATTCATCGCGGCTTCCTGCAGCTTGGGGGCCTTCTTGAAGGTCACCGGGCCGGCAAAGCTGATGTAGAACCCCATCTTGAGGTACTCCTTGGCGATTTCCCAACTACCGGAAAAGCAGTGGATGATACCGCCAGAAAGCTTCCCCTTCTGACGCTTCATCAGATCGATCATATCCTGATGTGCGTCGCGGATGTGGTATGCCACGGGCACATCCAGCTGATACGCCAGCTGCATCTGCTTTTTGCACACATTCATCTGCACATCGCGGGGAGACAGATCGTAATAGTAGTCCAAGCCGATCTCACCAATGGCCTGCACCTTGTCCTCCTTCAGCCAGGCGGTCAGGGTTTCCAAATCGCCCTCCTGGTAGGTCTTTGCCTCATGGGGATGAATGCCGACCACGGCATATGCTCCTTCATGCACATGCGCAAAGTCGATGGCATGGCGGGAGGACGCCATGTCCGACCCGATGACGGCATAGCGGTTCACACCATGCTCAGCCATCCGGGCCAGGACTTCGTCAATGTCCGCATCGAATTTGGGATCATCGACATGGCAATGGCTGTCAAAAAGGCTTAGCCTCGTTTCAGCTTCGTAATTCATATCAGCCGATCAGCGCGCCGTCCGCAACGCCCTCGCCTACGGAGGCCAGACGCAGGTTGCCCTCGTCATCCACCGCAGAAAGGATCATGCCGTGGCTCTCGATGCCCATCATCTTGCGGGGCGCAAGGTTGGTGATGGCAACGATCTGCTTGCCCACCAGCGCAGCAGGATCGGGATAGTACTGAGCAATGCCGGAGAGGATGGTGCGCTCGCCGTCCTTACCGAAGGACAGGCGGAACTGTAGCAGCTTCTTGGACTTGGGCACATTGGTGCACTCCAGCACACGGCCCACCTGAATCTTGGACTGGAAGAAGGTATCGATGTCGATGGATTCGGGATAGGTCGGCTCCTCGTGCTTCTTCTCTTCCTTCTTCTGCTGCTTCTCTTCCTTCTTTTCGGCCTTCTGCTCCTGCTTGTCGGTCTTCTTCTCGGCCTTGCCCTGCTTGGCTTCGTTCGCCGCGTTGATTTCCTCCATCTTCTTCACAGGATCCAGACGGGCGAAGAGGATTTCAGGCGTTCCAACTTTCTCTCCGGCAACCATACCGCCGAAGGAAGTCAGGCTTTCCAGGCCGCCGTTGCCAATATTCAGCTGCTCCAGGATACGTTTGCTGGTGTCGGGCAGGTAGGGCTCCAGCGCGATGGCTGCAAAACGGATGGCCTCCAGCAGGTTATAGAGCACGGTGCCCAGACGGGGCATGGTCTCCGGATTCTTGGCCAGGATCCAGGGGGTGGTCTCGTCGATGTACTTGTTGGCACGGCGCAGCAGCACGAAGATCTCATCGATGGCGTCGGCGACCTTCAGCTCGTCCATCTTGGCCTTCACCTTGCCGGGCATGGCCAGGGCGATCTCCTTCAGCTCATCGTCGAACTCGCCGTTGACATTACCGGGCTGGATCACGCCGCCGAAGTACTTGTTGTTCATGGCAATGGTGCGGTTGACCAGGTTGCCCAGGATGTTCGCCAGATCGCTGTTCACACGGTCGATGATCAGCTCGTAGGTCATGATGCCGTCCGCAGCGAATGGAATCTCATGCAGCACGAAATAGCGCACCGCGTCCACACCGAACAGATCCACCAGATCGTCGGCATAGATCACATTGCCCAGGCTTTTGGACATCTTGTCACCCTTGACCAGCAGCCAGGGATGGCCAAAGACCTGCTTGGGCAGCTCCTCGCCCATGCTCATCAGGAAAATGGGCCAGTAGATGGTGTGGAAGCGGATGATGTCCTTACCGATCAGGTGCAGGTCGGCAGGCCAGAACTTCTTGTACTGCTCGTCGTGGTTGCCGTCGGGATCATAGCCGCAGAAGGTGATGTAGTTGCTCAGCGCGTCCAGCCACACATAGCTGACATGGCCGGGCGCAAAGTCCAGCGGCACGCCCCAGGTGAAGGAAGAACGGCTGACGCACAGATCCTGCAGACCGGGCTTCAAGAAGTTGTTGATCATCTCGTTCTTGCGGCTCTCAGGCTGGATGAACTCGGGATGCTCCTCAATGTGCTTCATCAGGCGATCCGCATACTTGCTCATTCTGAAGAAATAGGCCTCTTCCTCCGCATCCACGCACTCACGTCCGCAGTCGGGGCACTTGCCCTCCACCAGCTGGCTCTCCGTCCAGAAGGACTCGCAGGGGGTGCAGTACTTGCCGGTGTACTTGCCCTTGTAGATGTCGCCCTTCTCGTACATCTTGCGGAAGATCTTCTGCACCTTTGCCTTGTGCTCGGGATCGGTGGTGCGCACGAACTTGTCATAGGTCGTGTTCATCAGATCCCAGATGCGCTTGATCTCACCGGCGACGTTATCCACGTACTGCTGGGGAGTGATGCCGGCAGCTTCTGCCTTCTGCTGGATCTTGAGGCCGTGCTCGTCTGTACCGGTCTGGAAGTACACATCGTAGCCCTGCTGACGCTTGGAGCGGGCAATAGCGTCCGCCAGCACGATCTCGTAGGTATTGCCGATATGCGGCTTGGCCGACGTGTACGCAATGGCGGTGGTGATGTAATAGGGCTTCTTGCAGTCACACATGGGAAAACCTCCTTGTTGCTTGAGGGGGAATAGAAAAACTCCACCCCTCTCTCGTTCGAGGGGCGGAGT
>JBGUSK010000097.1:0-72593 GCA_045132495.1 Christensenellales bacterium
GCATCTTCAGCACCTGGCGGGCATTTGCGTTCAGCGTTTGCGGGCGGATGGCGCTCATGGGCAGGAAGGTCGCGCGGCCGAAGCGGTTCTGGCGGAGGTAGTTGATGAGCTCCTTCGCCGTTTCTTCGGTGTCGGTGACGATGTTCTGCTGCGCCGCGCCCAGGGCCATGTCAATGGCGGTTTCGTACTGCTGGGGGACGTGCATCAGCTGGGCCAGCACGCCCTTGACGCCCTTCATATTCCGCTGGGATGCGTACTGCACTGCGCGGCGGACGGCCTGATTGTAGCCCTCCATGTCGCGGACCATTTCGGTCAGCACGCCATGGCGGGACTGGGCTGCATGCAGCTTGGCGGAGAGCTCCTCTGCACGGCTGCGCTGGTGATTCAGTGCTGCATCGTGGGTGTTGAATTCAGCCACGCGTTCAGCATGGGCCTGCTGGAGCTCTTCCTGATGCTGCTGCTCCATTTGAACCTGTCCGCGGGCCTCTTCAGCCTCCTGCACCAGCTCGGCTTCCTGCTCGTGAAGCTTTTCCGCAGAGGCCTCGATCTCTGCCAGTCGGGCTGTCATCTGACCCTGCATGGTGGTCAGGCGGGTCTGCTGGTTTTTCACGTCGGAAACGCGGTTCATCGCGCTGATGACGGCGGCCTTGTGGGCTTCAAGGGCCTCGTCGGCCTCAGTCTCTTCGGTCTGCAGGCGCTCCATGTCGGATTGCGCCTTTGCCAGCACGTCCTCGGCGGACTTGATGAGGTTTTCCTGGGCGGTGACCTCCTCCTGGCTTGCGCCAAAGGAAGCCTCCAGCTCCTTCAGGCGCGCCTCCGCATCGGATTGCTCTGCCGTGATGCGGTCGCGGTTTTCCTTGCGGGTCTCCTGGCGGGAGCGCAGGGCAGACAGCTGCTCCTGGCATTCGTGGACGCGCTCGGCGCACTCCATCAATTCCGCCCGGGCGGCGGAAATTTTCTCGTCCAGCTCGGCGATGTTCTCCTGGGTCAGGTCGCGCTGGGCGGTTTTGTTCTGGATGGCTGTCTCGCAGTCGCTCAGGATGGTCGCAAGGGTCATCAGTTCGCTGTCCAGCTCAGCCAGACGATTGCGCGCCCGGTCGGAGCGGATGAGGAACAGATTCATATCCAGATGCTTGAGTTCTTCGGCGTACTCCATATAGAGGCGGGCGTTGCGGCTCTGCTCCTCCAGGGGGCCGAGACGGCGGGTGAGCTCCTCCAGGATATCATCCAGGCGCTCGACGTTTTCCAGCGTGCGCTGGAGCTTCTTGTCCGCTTCCTCCTTGCGTGCGCGGAACTTGACGATGCCGGCGGCCTCCTCGAAGACCTGGCGGCGATCCTCCGACTTGCGGGACAGGATCTCGTCAATGCGGCCCTGGCCGATGATGGAGTAGCCTTCCTTGCCGATGCCGGTATCGCGGAACAGATCGATGATGTCCCTCAGGCGGCATGCGGCGCGGTTGAGGAAGTACTCGCTCTCGCCGTTGCGGTAGACGCGGCGGGTCACCATGACCTCCGCATTCTGCATGGGGAGCTGGCCGTCCTCGTTATCGAAGATCAGCGACACCTCGCAGTAGGAGAGGGGCTTTCTCTTCTGAGTGCCGTTGAAGATGACGTCCGACATGGACGCGCCGCGAAGGGTCTTCGCACTCTGTTCACCCAGCACCCAGCGAACTGCGTCGCCGATGTTGCTCTTGCCTGAGCCGTTGGGGCCCACGATGCCCGTAATGCCCTCGTCAAAGACGATCTCCGTCCGCTGGGCAAAGGACTTGAACCCGTACAGCTCCAGTTTCTTTAACCGCAGGGTCTCCGCCCCCTTTCTCTGTATCCTGTCAATAATCATTCAGCCATACTTGACCAACTTACAGTATAACATAAAAGAGGCGATTCGTCTATTTTTTTCTTCAACAAATGTTGCATTCCGGGGTGGATTGTGCTATCATTTGCGGGAATTTTGCATTTCCGGAGGAATCTCCATGCTTAAGAAGCTCTCCAACCACCTGTTCTGCCAGCCCCGCATGGGCCGCCGCATCCCCGTGCTGGTGCTGAGCGTCATCATGATGGGCATGTGCATTGCCTTTTTTGAGAAGGCCCGCGTGGGCACTGACCCCTGCACGGTGTTCAACCTGTCCATGGCGCAGAATGTCCTGCACTGGCAGAACCTCGGCACCTGGCAGCTGATTTTCAACACCGTGCTGCTGATCGTAATCCTCCTGCTCCGGGAGGGACGCTGCATCGGTCTTGGCTCGCTGGCGAACATGGTGCTGGTGGGGTATTCCCGCGATTTCTTCAAGCCCATCGTTGAAATGCTCCTCCCTGGCGAGGTGGAATCCCTGCTGGTGCGCGGCGCAGTTTTCGTTCCGGCGATGGCGCTGTTCCTGGTTGCCGTGGCCTTCTACATGGTGGTGGATCTGGGCACCGCCCCCTATGACGCCATGTCGCAGATCATCGCCCGCCGCCTGCCGAAGGTATCCTTCGCTGTGGTGCGCGTCTGCTATGATATTGCCGCAACGGTCATCGGCTTCCTCCTGGGCGGACAGGTCGGTGTTTTCACCGTCCTGAGCTGCTTCTTCCTCGGGCCGGTGATCTCCGCCATCGCCGCCAAATTCAAACCCTTCTTCAACTGAACACACCAAGAGCCGCTTCCGGTATGGAGGCGGCTTTTCGTATGCAGGGATATCCTTTGCTACGGTATTTGTTTCAGGGGCACGAAAGAGCTGCTTTGCAAATGTCTGTTAACAAAGAAATTGTCAGCATGCCCGACGGATCATTCCATGCCAGCAATCCGGTGAAAGAACGGTCTGCTCCTTTGCGGCTGCGTGAGCTGTTTCTCGAATCCGGCGGATTCGAGAAGGGCGCGTGTGGCGAAAAAGAGGCGAAGCCTCCGCTGCGGCGCGGAGGTCTCCGACGGGGAGGGGCCTCCGCGGCCCCTTCCATCCCCCGCAAGGGTCTTAGACCCTTGACCCTTTTTCCGCCTCCGTCAGGGTACCAAGTCCAGCATATCCATATCCTCTCCTACATCCGTGAAGGTATCTGGCACTTCACCCACAATAATACTCTCTGCCATTGCCACCTGCGTGGTGGCTTCCACCATCTGCGCCCCCGTGGGGATCACCAGCTGCACCTGCGCCGTCAATGCCAGTGACACCCGATGCCGCGTCTGATTGATCCCTGCCGTCTGGAAATCCGTATGAAATTCCGCATGCACGCTCCCCACTGGCAGAATCCGCACCTCGATCTTCGGCCCCGCCCCTGCAAACAGTGTCAGCCCCACCGCGCTGCCCAATGGCACCCGCACCGCCTGATCCCGCGTTGATTGCAGCCGAGCCTGCGCCAACAGGCTCACCTGCGCCGCCAGACGGTTCATCTCCGGCGTGTTCGCCTGAATCAGCCGCACTTGTCCGTCTCCGTCCGCAGTGACGTGCATCAGGCTGTCATACGTCGCCTCTCCCGTGGAAAGCAGCTCCGTCGCGGCCTCGTTGAGGATGCGCACTGCCATCGCCCGGGCCTGCGCCTGCGCCAGGGACAGCACAACCTTCGTCAGATTCCGCTCCACCAGCAGCACGCCGCCTGCGATCAGCGCAAAACACAGCAGCAGGCACGACGTCACTACCTTCCGGCGGAGTTTGAAAAAACGTGCAGTCATTTCCCGCCCTCCTTCGTTATATGTTTGAAAGCTGTGTGAGAGCTTCTTGCAAACGGTTGTCTGAGCAGACAATTCGTGCTATAATTATTCTGATGGAGTATACCATTATGCCGGATATCCTTGAACCACAGGAGGCATTGACCTTGAAGAAGGACCGCAAGCGCCGCGTTTTGGACACGGCGGATGATCTCGAATTGCAGGACTGGGCGCCGGAAGGCCCCATCTTTACCAATGATGACTGGAAGCAGGACTCGCAGGAGCTGTATCTGGAAGAGGAGGAGAAAGTTTATCCTCACTCCATCTTCAGGCCCCGCGTCAAGCAGCCCAACTTTATCCTCAGCGTGCTGGTGAATGCAGTGCGCATCCTTTTCGTGCTGATTCTGGTGGGCGGACTGGCCCTGGTGGGCGCGGTGGTCGGCATCGCCAAGGGCTATGTGGAAACCGCCCCTTCCCTTGACCTTGCCGCGCTGGATGAACAGGCGCAGACCTCTTTTATCTACGACGCCAACGGGAATCTCATCACCGAATACAAGGGCATTGAGAATCGTGTCATGGTATCCATTGATGCCATGCCCAAATATCTTCAGCAGGCCTTCGTCGCCGTGGAGGACGCTCGCTTCTACACCCATGACGGCGTGGATCTGAAGCGTATTGTGGGTGCGTTCGTGTCCAACCTGACCTCGTCCTCCACCCAGGGCGGGTCCACCATCACCCAGCAGCTGATCAAGAATACGCTGCTGTCTTCCGAGCAGAGCTACAAACGCAAGATCCAGGAGGCCTATCTGGCTTTGCAGCTGGAGACCACCTACACCAAGGACGAGATCCTTGAGTGCTACCTGAACACCATCTGGCTGGGCGAAAGCTACTACGGCGTGCAGACTGCGGCGGAGGGCTACTTTGGCAAGCAGCTGCATCAGCTGACGCTGCGCGAGTGCGCCATCCTCGCGGGCACCTGCAATTCCCCCTATTACTACAACCCCCGCCGCAACTACTACACCCGTCAGAAGGAGGGCGTGGATTATCCCGCCATCACCAACAACCGCACGGATTATGTCCTGCGGTGCATGTATGAGAACCAGTTCATCACCTACGAGCAGTATCAGGAGGCGCTGAACCCCGCCACGGCGAACGTTCTGCGCACCGACCCCAACACCGGCAGCGGCATGTATGCCCACGCCCATTATGTGGAATACGCCGTGGGAGAAGTGATCGATATCTTCCTTGAGCTGCGCGGCCTGCCGGATACCGCTGCCAACCGCTCTGCGATGGAAAATGAGCTGCGCACCGGCGGCTACCGAGTGCAGCTGGCCATCGACCCGGAGATCCAGCAGACCGTGCAGGATACCATCTCCAACTGGACGAAGTACCCCTCCCTGCGCGACCCCTCGGACAAGGTGATGCGTTCCTCCAACGGCGACGGCACCTATACCGAGACCATCCAGCCCCAGGCGGCAGCGGTGGTCATCGACTACCACACGGGCGAGATCAAGGCCATCATCGGCTCCCGCAACGAACCCACCGTAAAGAAGACCCTCAACCGCGCCACGGACATGAAGATGCCCGTCGGCTCCTCCATCAAGCCCATCGCGGTGTATGCTCCGGCGATCGAACTGGGCGCATCTCCGGCCTCCATCGTGAGCAATATGCCTCTGCCCATCCCGGGCTGGAAGGACTCGAAGGGCCGCGATTCCTGGCCGCAGAACTACGGCGGCAGCTATTACGCCGGCCCGCAGACGCTGCGCAAGGCCCTCGTCAACTCCCATAACACCGCCGCCGCCCAGACCCTGATGACCATGGTCGGCGTGGACCGCTCGGTAGACTTCCTCCATCGCCTGGGCATTGATGACGATCACATCGACGCCACGCCCTTCGGTTTGTCCCTTGGCTCCAGCGGCATCACGCCGCTTCAGATGACGGCGGCCTTCGGCGTGCTGGCCAACGGCGGCGTGTATCAGGAGCCCATCAGCGTGCTGGGCATTTCCGACAGCGAGGGCAATGTGGTCTGGGACGGACACGCCCAGCAGGAACGCCGCCGCGTCTTCTCCGAATCCACCGCGTACCTGGTGGTGGATATGCTCAAGGACGCAGTGAAGTCCGGTACGGGCACCTCCGCGAAGATCTCCGGGCAGACCGTCGCCGGCAAGACCGGCACTAACTCCGACCAGAAGGGCGTGTTCTTCTCCGGTATGACGGGGTATTACGCATCCTCCATCTGGGTCGGGCATGACAATTACAAGGCCCTGTCCTCCAAGACAACGGGCTCCTCCGCCGCTGCGCCCCTGTGGCAGGCTTACATGAAGAAGATCCATTCCGGGTTGTCCAACAAGGACATCCTGGACGGCAATCCCTCCGAGTACGGCCTGACGAAGGTGACGACCTGCGCTGTCTCCGGACAGCTGGCGACCTCTGCCTGCCGCAACGACGCCATGGGCTACGGCGTGGTGACGGACTACTGGGCCAGCGGCACTGCCCCCACCGTCCACTGCCAGATGCACACCACCCAGCGCATCTGCCTGGACAGCGGCATGCCCGCCACTGCCTATTGCTGGAGCGTGGAGGAAAAGGGCGTGCTCTCCATTCCCTACGGTCATCCGCTGTACCAGTTCCTGGGTACCCAGTATGAGGACGTGCTGATCGAGTATCTGGGATCCTCTGCCGTGTATGGCTCCAGGGGCACCTGCACCTGGCACACCTCCTATCAGGAGAGCACCACGGTGGAAAACACCCTCATCCCTGACGCTTTGATGCTGCTGGCACAGGCGCAAAATCAGCTCATCACCATGGATGTGTACAGCGTTGCGTACTCAAACCTGCAAAGCGCCATCACGAACCTGCAGTATGTGATCGGGCAGTCGAACCCCAGCCAGTCCGAGGTTGCGATGGCGATGGCCCAGTTGACCCAGGCCATGTCGGGGTACTGATGCATGGAAAGAATCATCGAAGCCATCAGTACCCTGCGCGCGCCTTTGCAGCAGGGAGAATACGACCTGCACCGCCTGGTGATGGATGCGCTGGACGCAGGCGGCGTCCCCTGGGAGCACGAGGTCAAGCTTGCTCCACGATGCCGCATTGACCTGATGTGCGGCGGCGTGGGCATCGAAATCAAGCGCGGCAAGGTCGAAAGGGCCCGCATCCTTGAGCAGCTGCGGAAGTACGCGGAATGCGAGCAGGTGGAAGGGCTGATCCTTGTCACCGAGAAGACTGTGCCGGTGCCCCATGCGATCTACGGCAAGCCTGTCAGGCTGATCTGCCTGAACCGGCTGTGGGGGATCGCGCTGTGAGAACCCCCTCAGTCGCCTTGCGGCGACAGCTCCCCCCAAGGGGGCGCCTCAGTTAGATGCCGCGCAGCCAAAAGGCTCCCCCTTGGGGGGAGCTCCCGCGACAGCGGGTGAGGGGGGTCTTTCCCCGATACCTACAACGGAGCATATACAAATGGACTACGAAATGGATTACCTCGACGAGCTGCTTTTTGACCAGCCCGAGGAAGACAATGATTTTGACCTCCTCCCGGCCTACCTCCGGGAGCCGCCCACGCCCAGCCGCACCTACGGCACCCTCTCCTACAACCGGCGCAGCAAGTGCTGGACGGTGAAGGCTGACCCGGCTGTGACGGAAATGTGCAAGCGGCTCTTCCCCGGCAGCGCGGGCAGCAAGCGGGGCGAGGCACGCTTCACGGCCCATCGCCGCATGGTGGGCGACCTCATGTGGCTGATGCTGCGCTATCCGCTGGAAATCAATCCCCGCGACCGGGCCCTGTGGGACAAGTCCGTCCAGGATGCGCGGGATCACGCCGTCCGCAAGGCCATCGCATCCCGGCTGCCCGAACGCATGACGCCCCCGGAGGGTACCTTTACCGGAGAACTGCGTCCCTTCCAGCAGGAAGGCCTGGCCTTCCTCATGCAGCATGACCGCTGCCTTCTGGCGGACGAAATGGGCCTGGGCAAAACGGTGCAGGCGCTTTCCTACCTGGCCAGCACGGATTCCTTCCCGGCGCTGGTGATCCCCCCGGCCCACCTGACCCGAAACTGGCAGGAGGAAGCCTCCCGTTTCCTGCGTCTCCACGGGGAGAAGCCCCGCATCCATGTCATCAAGGGCCTGAAGCCCTACGACTTGCCTGAGGCGGATATCTACATCATGCACTACCTCCTCCTTCGCGGCTGGAAGGAAGTGCTGCCGACCCTCGGCTTCAAAGCCGTCATCTTTGACGAGGTGCAGGAGCTGCGCCACACCGGCACGGAGAAATACTCCGCTGCATCGCTGCTGTCGGAAAGCTGCGAGCGGGTGATTGGCCTCAGCGGCACGCCCATCTACAACACCGGCGGCGAGATCTGGAACGTCATCAACATCCTGGATTATCATTTCCTGGGCGACTGGGAAAGCTTCTCCCGGGAATGGTGCTACGGCTACGGCAACGCCATCGTTGTCAAGCCAGCCCTTCTGGGCGACTACCTGCGCCAGGAGGGGCTGATGCTCCGCCGGACGAAGCAGGAAGTCCTCAAGGAGCTGCCGCCCAAACGCCGCGCTGTGCAGGAGCTGGACTGGAACGACAAGCTCTACGCCCAGCTGATGGCGCCGGTGCTGCCGGACGTGGTCCGCTGGAAAACCGACGGCACCCTCACCGCGTCCGCCCGCGCCATGCTGGAGGAGTCGATCTCCCAGCACGTCCGTCAGGCCACGGGCATCGCCAAGGCGCCCTATGTGTGCCAGTTTGTGCGCGCGCTGCTGGACTCCGGCGAGAAGGTGCTGCTCTTTGCCCATCATCATGCCGTCATGGACACCTACAAGCAGGAGCTGAAGCACTACCGGCCCGGCTTCATCACCGGGCGGGAGACCATCGCCGCCAAGGCCGACGCGGTGGAGCGCTTCATGTCCGGCAAGACTGACGTGCTGTGCATCAGCCTTCGCGCGGCCAGCGGCCTGAATCTGCAGAGGGCCACCTGCGTGGTTTTCGGCGAGCTGGACTGGTCGCCGGCGGTGCATTCTCAGGCGGAGGATCGTGCCCACCGCATGGGCCAGGAGGACAGCCTGCTGTGCTACTACCTGGTCGCCCCCCAGGGCTCTGACGCTGCCATGCAGGAGGCGCTGGGCCTGAAGGTCAGCCAGTTTGTGGGCCTCATGGGCGACACGCCCGTGTCTGCGGCGGAATCCGCTGAGGCTGCCCACCAGGCCCGCAAGCATGTGGAGATGATCGCCGCGCAGATGGAGGGGTCTTCGCCCCTTCTCTCGCGATGAGGCTGACTTTTCTCTCCATGATGCACACGCGTGTTCATTGCAGGTGAACGGTATATATGGAGGAATACCATGAAACTCGACCCGCCCCGCATCCCGGAAAACCTGACGGAATACTTCGAGCTCCCTGACGAGGATGAGTTCGAGAACTGCCTCTTCGATGAGGCGGATATGGCCCATGAACGCATGCGTGCCCGGGAATTCCGCGGGTGCGTGTTCCGCAAGTGCGCGATCACCGACGCCGACCTCACCCGGGCGGGCTTCGTGGACGTGCTCTTCGACCACTGCGACCTGAGCCGCACCACCTTCGAGACCGCCGTGTGCCAGCGCGTCACCTTCGACACCTGCCGCCTGAGCGGTGCCGACATGGTCAGGATCATCCTGCGCGGCGTGTCCTTCCGCGACTGCAAGGCGGACTACTTGAACCTCACCGAGGCCAAGCTGGATCGTGTGCAGTTCACCGGCTGTCAGCTGACAGAGGCTGCGCTGGAGTCCGTCATTCTCAAAAATGCCGGGTTTTTCGACTGCGATCTGACCCGCGCCACCCTCTTCCGCACAAACCTGAAGGGCTTGGACATGACTACCTGCACCCTGGATGGCATCATGGTCAATCTGCCCGACCTGCGGGGGATGATCGTCACGCCCTTGCAGGCTGCGGAGCTGGCGAAGCTGCTGGGGCTGGTCGTAAAATGAACCCCAAAGGCTCTCCCTCCGGGAGAGCTGTCAGCGCAAGGTCGGGCTTGCCCGACGAGCGATAGCAAATGCTTGCATTCGCAGAGCGAAGCCTACGGCAGGGCTTAGCCCTGACGCAGGCCGTAAAGCTGACTGAGTGGGCTATGCCACAAAGGAGAAAATCATGATCGAAGTATCCGCCGGCATCGTGCATGACCGCGATGGCCGCATCCTCATCTGCCAGCGGGGCGAGGGCAGGCACAACGCCCACCTGTGGGAATTCCCCGGCGGTAAGAGGGAGTCGGGCGAATCCCCGGAGGATTGCCTCGTCCGCGAATTGCAGGAGGAGCTCTCCCTGCCCGTGACCGTGCGCAGAATCCGCTGTACCCGGGAAGCCGAAGGCATCCTGTTCCACTTTATCGACGCGGATACAGACGCACAGCCCGTCCCCACCGAGCACGAGGACGTGCGGTTCGTCATCCCCCGCGAAATGCTACAATACCCCTTCTGCCCGGCGGATACGCTGGTGGCGCAGCAGCTGGCGTTCAGCGGCGTCCGCCATGCCTTCTGGGACTTTGACGGCACGCTGCTGGACACCTATCCGGCGATGGTGCGGGCCTTCCTTGCGGGTGCGGCGGAATATGGTATCGCCATGGCTCCGGAGCGCGCCCTTGCCCTGATGAAGGATACCCTCTGGCACTGCTGTCAGGTGGTCGGCGCGGAACATGATGTGGACGCGCTGGCATTGGTCGCGGCTTTCCGCCGTCATGAGCAGGACGAGCTGGCAAAGGGGCTGCCGCCCATGCCGGGCGTCCCGGAAGCGCTCGCGGCGATGCGCGATGCAGGCGTGAAGCACTACCTTGCCACCCATCGGGATCTGCAGAGCTGCGAGCTGCTGGAAAAGGCAGGGCTGCTGCGATTCTTCAGCGGCTTTGTTACCCAGGAGGACAAGCTGCCCCGCAAGCCCGCGCCGGATATGCTCATCCATCTGATGGCGAAGCATGGCCTCGATCCGCTGGAATGCGTCATGATCGGCGACCGCCCGCTGGACACGGAATCCGGCATGGCGGCGGGCGTCCTCAGCGTGCTGATCGACCCGGAGGGCCGCTTCCCGGAGGGACAGTGTGATCTCCGCATCGCCAATGCTGCGGCGCTGCCTTCTTTCATCTTGTGATGGACGAATCCGCCAAAGTGTGTTATCATTATTTGTTGTGCGCTTTCAAGCCTGCGCCGCATTCAGCGCGGTGCAACGACTTATAATAGGAGTGTTCCCCGATGCGTAAACTGCTCTGTTTTTTGCTGACGCTGCTGTTCCTGCCAGTGATTTCCGTCCAGGCGGAGGGCGCAGCGCTGTCCATTGATACCCCGGCAGAGGCCATCCGTCCGGGCAAGGCGTTTCTGCTGAGCTTCACCGTGCCTGCAGAGGGTGAATGCGATCTGCTGCTGCGGGACATGACGGGCAATTTCGTCATGGACGTGGTGGCGGACCTGCCTGTGTATGCGGGCCGCAACCAGATGTGGTGGAATGGTACCTCCGGCGGCGTTTCCCCCGCGGAAGGCGTGTATCAGCTTGCCCTGGTGATGGACGGCGCGGAAAGCTCCTGCACGGTGGTCATCGGCAGCCATGCTCCCTATCTGACCAGCATTGTCCCCACGAAGGACGCGGAAAGCAAGACCATGACCATCGACTTCTATGCCAGCGTCGAGGGCCTGCTGTCCGTGGGCGTATGGAGCGGCAACGTCTGGTCGCTGCTGGAGAACCGCAATGTGTCCGGGGGCATGAATCGCCTGGTGTGGGATGCGTCCGACATGACTGAGGGCACCACCGCCCTGACGCTGACCCTGACCGACGGCACCGGCTTCTCCTCCAACGAGGAGCATATCGGTGTTAGCCCGGAGGACTTCGGCATCGAGTTTGCCACGCCTGTCCCCGAGGCGACGCCCATCCCCACGCAATACGTCCTCACCCCTGTGGACGTGCTGACTGCCACGCCTATTCCCGAGGTCACCGAGGAACCGGAAGCCGCTGATGAGCAGGCCGAGGGCTTTGAGGAGGTCATCGAGATCGATCACTCTGACGCGGAGGAGGTCGATGCGGCGCCCACGGCAACCCCTGTTCCAGCGCCCACCACCCCGCCGGAGATCGTCTTTACTCCCTCCTACGGCAGTCCCTATCCTCTCACGGAGAAGGACAAGGGCACCTATTGGGGCACTCCCATGGACATTACCGACGAGGAAGCTATCTGGACGATGCTCACCGCGCCCTTCACCTATTATAAGGCCAAGGATGACGCGGCAAACATCCAGCGCAAGATCTATGCCGAGCCCAGCGACAAGAGCCGTCAAATCGGCGTGATCACCTGCACCAGCCAGTCCGTCCGCGTGATAGAGGAGCTGGACAACGGCTGGTCGCTGATCGAGACCTACTCTTCCACCTTCCATGACAACTCCGTGGATGCATGGAACATGCTCATCCAGGGCTATGTGAAAACCAGCAACCTGCGGACAAAGCAGGTCAACGAGAAATACCACATCGTTGTGGACAAGCTGACCCAGCGGCTCTACCTGTTTGGCGATGGCAAGCTGATCACCACGCTCCTGGTATCCACCGGCCTTTCCAACGAGACGCAGCCCTACAATGAGACCCGCTCCGGCGATTTCCTCTATATCAGCCCCACCGGCGGCTTCTGGTCGGATAACATGTTTGCTCCCATGGGCATGAAGTTCAACGACGGCGATCTGCTGCATGAGGTGCCCTACGTCCAGCGCAAGGGCAGCAAAACCAAGATCTACACCACAACCGAGCCCTTCCTGGGCCAGCGCGCCAGCCACGGCTGCATCCGCGTGCAGCGCAAGCTCAATGCTGATGGCTATAACATGGAGTGGATCTGGGACAACCGCAAGGACATCGGCCGCATCGTGGTCTGGGAGGACTGGCAGGGCCGTCAGGTTGCCTATCCGGCGGATGACACCGTCCTGTATTATAACGCTGACGGCGGCTCCTACTACCACAAGGAAGACCACTGCGACAGCGCCAAGGATCATATCGAGTTCACTCCCTTCACCTATGCTGAGCTGGACACGGGCGACTATGCCAAGCTGGAGTTCTGTCCCTACTGTGCTCCTGCGATGCGCCGGGCGGAGATCGACAAGATCAACGAGGCCCATGCCTTTGGCGGCGATCATGACCCCATCCTCACCGCTGCCCGCCAGAAGTGGCTGAACAAGGTCATCAAGGACTACGGCTACGATGCCCTCACGGACGGCGAAAAGCGCTATTACCAGGGCGAGGCTGAATAAGGCCTGTCTGCAGGTCTGAAAAAGGAGGTATTCCCTTGAACATCGTGGACTATGTGATCATCGGCGTGGTGGCGATCTCGGTGCTCTTCGGGCTGTACCGCGGATTCGTTTCCAGCGTGCTTTCCATGGGCGGCGGGCTGATCTCCTTTCTGTCCTCCTTTGCGCTCTATCCCAAGCTGGCTGCGCTGATCCAGAACAATCAGGAGCTGCAGCGTACCCTGCTGCACTACACCGACGCTTCCTCCCGCATCGGCGACCTTGAATTGGCGTTGACGAATGTCATCAACCTTGGCCGGGAGGGTATTGAGCAGGTGCTGCAGAACGTGAGCCTCCCTGCGCCGCTGGATTCCATCCTGCAGGTGAATCTGGAGAATCTGGTGTATGGCACCTCAGGTGCGGCCACCACCGTCTCCGATTACGTCAGCCAGACCATCCTTCAGGCCAGCATCAACATCATCTGCTTCCTGGTGTGCTTCGCAGGGCTGTACATCGTCATCTCCCTGGCGCTGAATCTGATCCGGGCGGTGTTCCGCTTCCCGGTACTCAAGCAGCTGGACAGCCTGGCAGGCGGCGTATTCGGATTGCTTCGCGGTATCCTGCTGTGCCTGGTGGTCTTCACGCTGATCCCTCTGGTTCAGACGATGATCCCCCTGGACGTCATCACCGGGCTGCTGGACGAAAGCCAGCTTGCGCCCATCTTCATGAACGGCAACCTCATCACCGCCATCATGAACAAGCAGCTGTTCTAACGCTCAAATAATAGAGGAGTGAGCCGATCGTGGCTCACTCCTTTTGTATGTCTGAGGGAGACTGTGCAAGCAGCAGCAAAGCCAGCTGACAAAGGAACAAAAAACCGCCCCTGTCCTGTGTAGTTGCAGGACAGGGGCGGGGTCTTCGACACTTTTCTTTTACTTAATAACAGCCTTGATGCGGCGCACACCCGCAGAAGAGGACTCTTCCTTCTGGATCTTGAAGGAGCCCAGGTCGCCGGTGTTCTCGGCATGGGGGCCGCCGCAGATCTCGAAGGAGTACTCGCCCATCTTGTAGGTGCGGACCTTCTCGCCGTACTTGGACTCGAACAGACCGATCGCGCCCTTTTCCTTGGCCTCGGGCACGGTCATCTCCTCGCATACGACGGGAACCTTCGCCTCAATGGCGACGTTCACCAGGCGCTCGACCTCGTCGATCTCCTCGCGGGTCATCTTGCGGCCGAAGGAGAAGTCGAAGCGCAGACGCTCGGCGGTGATGTTGGAGCCCTTCTGGGCAACCTCGTCGCCCAGCACCTTGCGCAGCGCAGAGTGCAGCAGGTGGGTGGCGGTGTGGAGCTTGGCAGTCTGCTCGCTGTGGTCGGCCAGGCCGCCCTTGAACTTCTGCTCAGCGCCCTGGTGGGACAGCTCCTGATGCTTCTTGAAGCGTTCAGCGAAGTCCGCCTCGTCCACCGTCAGGCCCTTCTCGGCGGCCAGCTCGATGGTCATCTCGATCGGGAAGCCGAAGGTGTCGTAGAGCTTGAAGGCGCTGCGGCCGTCCAGCACGTTGAGGGACGCCATGCGGGCGTTCAAGGCGGCGACCAGGGCAGCCTCGTCAGCGGCGCTGGCAGCCTCGATGATGGGCATCATGTCGGGAGAGGGACGGAGCTTCTTCACCTTGGCCATCTCCTGGGCGAAGGCGATCTTGTCCTCGGCGTTGAGGATGGACTCCAGCAGGGCCTTGGTGTTCACGGTGTTGTTGTACACCTTGTCGAACTCCTTCTCGCCCTGCTTGAGGGTGCGGGCAAAGCGGCCTTCCTCCAGCTTGAGCTGCTCGGTGACGAAGGCGGCGTTGCGCTCCAGCTCGGGGTACACGGCCTTGTACTGGTCGATAATGACCTGGGCGATCTCGGCGGTGAAGCCTTCAGCCATGCCCAGGGACATGCCGTAGCGGACGGCACGGCGGATCAGGCGGCGCAGGATGTAGCCCTGGTCGGTGTTGGAGGGAGACACGCCGCGGTCGTCGCCCAGAATGAAGGTGGAGGTGCGCAGGTGGTCAGCCACGACGCGGAAGGCGCGGGTGGTGGCCTCGTCGTCCTCATAGCCCTTGCCGGACAGCTCGGCGATCTTGGCGATGATGCCGGTGAAGGCGTCGGTCTCGTACACGGTCTTCTTTCCGGTCAGCACGCAGATGGTGCGCTCCAGGCCCATGCCGGTATCGACGTTCTTCTTCTCCAGCGGGATGAAGGTGCCGTCCTTCTGCTTGTTGTACTGCATGAACACGTCGTTCCAGATCTCCAGGTAACGGCCGCAGGAGCAGGCAGGGGAGCAATTGGGGCCGCAGGGGGCCTTGTCGCGGATGATGAACATCTCAGTGTCAGGGCCACAGGGGCCGGTCTGGCCGGCGGGGCCCCACCAGTTATTCTCCTTGGGCAGGTAGAAGATATGATCCTCCGCCACGCCCATGGAACGCCAGATGTCGTGGGCTTCCTCGTCACGGGGGCAGTCCTCATCGCCGGCGAAGACGGAGAAGGCCAGCTTGTCCTTGTCCAGGCCGAGGTAATCGGGGCTGGTCAGGAACTCCCAGGACCAGGAGATGGCTTCCTTCTTGAAGTAATCGCCGAGGCTCCAGTTGCCCAGCATTTCGAAGAAGGTCAGGTGAGAAGGATCGCCCACTTCCTCGATATCGCCGGTACGGATGCACTTCTGCACGTCGGTCAGGCGGGTGCCGGCGGGATGGGGAGTGCCCATCAGGTAGGGCACCAGGGGATGCATGCCGGCGGTGGTGAACAGGACGGTGGGGTCATTCTCGGGGATGATGGAAGCAGACTGGATGCGATGATGTCCCTTGGACTCCATGAAGGACTGGAACATTTCGCGCAGCTGCGCGGAGGTGATGTTCTTCATATTGGTACTCCCTTCGGTATGGAAAGCCGGTGAAGGCTTAAATTTGCGTCACCGTTTATTATAGCATCGCTTAAAGGGTTTTGCAAGAGGGGCGGAGCCAAAAAAGGGTCAAGGGGCGAGTGCCCCTTGCGCGGGTGGAGGGGCGGCGTCAGCCCCTCCTGAGGTACAGGGGCATCGTGCAGGAGCGGATCCTCAATGGGGAGCTGGCGAAGGCAAAGCACAGCTGCAAGGGGACCGACGAAAGCCTCCCTCTCGAGGGAGGTGGATTCGTGAGGTCGCCCTTGACCGAACGAAGACGGAGGGAGTTTCCCGGTCAGCATGCGCATCTTTTCTTTTGCTGATTGTCTTCCGTGCTGCCTCTTCTTTCTCAACCCTGAGAAAGAAGCAAAGAGGGCCAGAGGGGGTGGCCTAAGTTGCGCCTGGTGGATGCCACCCCCTCTGGACTCCCCCTGTCGCTCCAGTCTTGTCCTTTGTCAGGATTGTCCTCGCTCCATACGCTTCGCGGGGGCGGACCGCAACTTGACTTTTCCTTTGTTTGTCGGTTCGCCGCTCCCCTGTACGGCGTCGCGGCGCGGCTGGAACTGCACGTGCCTTTGCGGCTGGGTTTTAGAGGGACAGAGGTTCTCTGGCGGCTTCCATAAGGATGTGGAAGGCTTGTCCTTCCGGGGCGACGCCGGGCTTGTCGAAGGAGGGCGCGCCGCAGACGTTGCGCACCAGTCCGTAGGCATCCACCTCAGCGAGGGCGGCAGCACGCGCCTTTTCTGCATACGGCAGCAGCGCTTCATCCAGCCAGCCGCCGGATATACCACGGTAGATGGTGTAGGCCAGCATCTGGGCGAAGTTGACTTCCCGGAAGGTCGTCGGATCATCCAGCACATCGTGGAATGCGCCGTCGGTCAGCTGGTGGGGGAGGGCGGCTTCGATCAGTGCCTTCACCCGGTTGATCAGCCGTGCCCGGCCGGGGTGCTTCTCCGGCAGCAGCGAGATCACCCGGCCCATGCCAGCCATGGCCCAGCCGTTGCCGACAGCCCATGCGTCGCGGCGCAGGAACCGGTTCTCGGCGTCGCTCCACTGGTGGGCAAGCAGCCCATTTTCCGGGGTGTGCAGGATGTGCCAGTAGCCGTCCAGCTGGCGCATGGCTTCGTCGTATTCGCCCGCGCGGGCAAGGAAGGGCGGCAGCATGTACATCGAGTCCACCCAGATGAGCTGTCCATTAAGGAAGTGGTACACCACGCCGTCTGCGTTGCGGGGTGCGTCCGTCATGGCCCAGCGAAGCAGCTTGTCCCGGGCCTGGCACAGGAAGGGGTCGCCGGTCTGTTCGGCGGCGAAGATCAGCGCCTCGCCGATGGCGCAGGGGTCGGTCACGGCGGTGGAGTCGCCGATGTGGCAGCAGCGTCCGTCGGGTTGCTGACGGTTCGCGCCCTCGATGGCCATGGCGATGGCGATATCGTGGTCGTCCGCCTCCAGGAAGGCCTGGGCTGTCACACCCTGCTCCCAGTTGTAGCGCTGCATGGACAACAGCGCCGTCTTGATACGGTTTATCATCAGATCAATCCTGCTTTACTGAGTTGTTCTTTCAGCTTCTTGATTTCTGCGTGTTTATCATAGTGTTGCTTACTGGGGCGACAATGCTGCATCGGCGCAATGAGCTCATAGAGCGCTTTTACGCTGTGCGTTTCAAAATAGTCAGCGGGCAGTGATATATCCACTTCTGTTCCGTAGCATCCATCTGTTGGTGAAATGTGATGCCAGACCCGGAAACAATGATCCTCCATACGGCAGAGCAGATAGTCCCAACCCTCGATGGTGATGATCATGGGCGCCTCCTTTATTTGCTGGCGTTGATCATGTCAAACACCTTTGCGCAGCGGATGGTCAAATCATGGGGGACCGTGGGACTCTCCAGCAGCTTTTCGCGGACACAGCGCATGACTTCCTCCGCCTCGTAGACGAAGCCGTTCTCGGTCTTGTCGTCCTGCCAGTGCTCCTCGGAGCCATCGGGACGGCGCAGCACAAAATCGCTGCCGAAGTGGGGCCGGAGCATCCGCAATTGTCCCTTGTCTCCCATGATGACGGTGCGCTCGTCCAGGCGCACGCCGATGGAAGCGGTGAGTGTCGCCAGGCCCCAGGGGTAGCGCAGCGTGGCGGTCTCCGTCTCGTCCACGCCGGTGGAAGCCCAATGGACGGCCACGTTTTCGACCTTCTCCGGAACACCCAGGAAGAACTCCGCCAGCTCGTAGCAGTAAACAAACAGGTCATAGGCCGCGCCGCCGCCCAGCTCCTTGAGGTAGAAGCGGCTGCCGGGGCCGGAATAAGCCTCCCAGCCGATGGCGATCTCGAAATGCTTCACCTGGCCGACAGCGCCTGCATCCAGCTGGCGCTTCATCTCCACAATGGAGGGCAGAAAGCGGCTCCACATGGCCTCCATGGAGAATACGCCGCGCTCCTTTGCCAGCGCGAAGACCTCCTCCGCCTCGGCGGAAGTGGTGAACATGGCCTTCTCGCACAGCACGGGAATGCCGGCTTCGATGCACAGGCGGGTCAGGTCAGCATGCGCGTCGGTGGTGGCGGCTACATAGGCTGCATCGGGGCGGAGGGCCAGCATCTCCGCGTAGCTGCCGGAATGGGGAATGCCATGCTTTTCAGCGAAGGCCGCGCCGCGCTCAGCAGAACGGGAGCCCACGCCGATCACCTCTGCGCCGTCAATGCGGCGGATGGCGTCGTTGAACTTCACGGCGATATCGCCTGCACCAAGGATCACCCATTTGAAAGACATATAAACACCTCACAGCGGATTTTTCTTCATTATAGAAGAATAACGCCTGTACGTCAATCGCAAATCCCTTTGACAAACTGTACCCCATCGGGTAAAATGGAGCCGATGAATACGCAAGGAGGGCCACATATGACCTTCACCCCCAAATTCCCGACTTTCCTTCACGGCGGCGATTACAACCCCGATCAGTGGCTGGATCGCCCCGATATCCTTGACCGCGACGTGGAAATGATGCACAAGGCCCACGTCAACACCGTGTCCATCGGTATTTTCTCCTGGGCCCGCCTGGAGCCCGAGGACGGCGTGTATGACTTCTCCTGGCTGGATGAGGTCATCGACCGCCTGTGGAAAGGCGGCATCCATGTGATCCTCGCCACGCCCAGCGGCGCGCGTCCTGCCTGGATGGCGCAAAAGTACCCCGAAGTCCTGCGGGTGAACGACCATTACCAGCGCTATCACTTCGGCGGCCGCCACAACCACTGCATCACCTCCCCCGTGTACCGCCGCAAGGTTTGGGAGATGGATAAGCGCCTGGCCGAGCGCTACGCCAATCATCCTGCCGTGATCCTGTGGCACCTGTCCAACGAGATGAGCGGCCACTGCTACTGCGACCTCTGCCAGGAGGCCTTCCGCGGCTGGCTGAAGGACAAGTACGGCACGCTGGACAAGCTCAACGACGCCTGGTGGACCTCCTTCTGGGCCCACCGCTACACCGACTGGAGCCAGGTGGAAGCCCCCGGCCCCATGGCAGAAACCTCGACCAACGGCATGTACATCGACTGGCGGCGCTTTGCCACCCACCAGTGCAAGACCTTCATGATGTCCGAGCGGGATGCGGTGCAGAGCGTCAACCCGAAGCTGAAGGTCACTGCCAACCTGATGGAGCGCTTCTGGGATTATGACTACTTCGACCTGGCGGAAGGTATGGACGTGGTCTCCTGGGACAGCTATCCCATGTGGCATTCCGGCGATGACGTGGCCCGTGCGGCGGAATTCGCCATGAACCACGACATGATGCGCTCCTTCAAGGATCAGCCCTTCCTGCTGATGGAATCCACGCCCTCCCAGGTCAACTGGAAGCCTGTGAACAAGCTCAAGCGCCCGGGGATGCATCTGCTGTCCTCCATGCAGGCGCTGGCCCATGGCAGCCAGAGTGTGCTGTACTTCCAGTGGCGCAAGGGCCGCGGCGCAGCGGAGCAGTTCCACGGCGCGGTGGTGGATCACGACGGCCGGGACGATACCCGCGTGTTCAAGGACGTGACCCAGGTGGGTCAGGCACTTGAAAGCCTGCAGCCCATCTATGACAGGGAGAAGTCTCCTGCTCAGGCCTGCATCATCTACGACTGGAGCAACTGGTGGGCCATCGACTACGCCCAGACCGGTCAGGCTCAGAACATGAAATACTTCGACAGCGTGAACATGCATTATCGCAGCCTGTGGCAGATGGGCGTGAACGTCGATTTCCGCGATGAGCGGGAGTGCACCGACCTGAGCCGCTACAAGCTGGTCATCTGCCCGATGCTGTTCATGCTGAAGGAAAGCTTCGCCGACAAGCTCCGCGTCTTCGTGGAGAACGGCGGCACGCTCTTGATGACCTACTTCTCCGGCGTGGTGGACGAGTCCGGCCTGGCCTGGCTGGGCGGCGCGCCTCATAACCTCATCGATGTGCTGGGCGTGCGCGCCACCGAGCTGGACGCCCTCTTTCCCGAGGACAAGCAGGCCATGCTGCTGGCGGATGGCCGCAGCTTCCCCATCCATGAGCTGTGCGAGATCCCGGAGCTGCACGGCGCGAAGAGCCTCGGCCTCTATGAGGAGGACTTCTACGCCGCCATGCCCTGCCTGACCCGCAATACCTTCGGCAAGGGACAGGCCTACTATCTGGCCGCTAAGGTGGAGCAGTCCGGTCTGGATGCGATCTACGCGGACATTGCCGACGAGCTCAACCTGCCCCGCGCCATGCAGGAAGTCCTGCCCGAGGGCGTCATCGCCACCGAGCGCGGCGGGGCGGTGTTCCTGCAGAACTACTCCGGCAAGGCGCAGCAGGTCGTCTTTGAGAACAAGTACACCGACATGCTTACCGGCCGTCAGGTGGAGGGCGAGTACATCATGCCCGCCAACGGCGTGATGGTGCTGGTCAGATAAATTTCAACGTGCGGAATGTCTCCAGAAGGGGAGATTCCGCACGTTTTGTTATGAAAAACAGTGGAAAATAAAGGATGGGTGTTGCAAAAAACAATCAAATGTCGTATAATGGGAGACAAGAAAGATAACGCATGTTATAATTGCGAGGAGACGATTGGATGGATCAGGAACGGTTTGACGCGCTGCGGTTGGAGAATCAGCTGTGCTTTCCCATGTATGCCTGCTCCCGCGAGGTGATCAAGCGCTATCGTCCCTATCTGGACGAGCTGGGCCTGACCTACACGCAGTACATCGTGATGATGGTCGTCTGGGCGGAGGGCACGATCAGCGTCCGCGATATGGGCAGGAGGCTCTTCCTGGATTCCGGCACGCTCACGCCTGTGCTCAAAACGCTGGAGAAGGCGGGCCTGATCACCCGCCGCCGTTCCACGCAGGATGAACGTGTGCTGATGATCTCCATTACCCAGGCGGGTCTTGCCCTGCGGGAAAAGGCTGTGAGCATTCCCGAAATCATGGCAGGCTGCGTCAACCTGAGCAGCGACGAAGCCGCGACCCTCTACCGGCTGCTGTACAAGGTGTTGGCTTCTTCAGAGGAGGCGTAAGCTTCCTCGTCCTCCTTTGCCCCTCCGTATACGTGCGGAGGGGATTTTCCTGTTTTTTCGGCGGATTTCGGTTGCCAAGGGGGGCTTCCCGCGCTATAATATGGGCAGAATCCGCCGCAAAGGAGCAAAAATCCATGAATGCGAAAGAATACCGCTTTGACGGCAGCCGCAAGGTCTGTGTGAAGGAAATGCCCACCTGTGCCGAGCCGGCCGCAAAGAAAAAGGAATGTGCTGCGAAAACCGAGGCCAACCTCGCCCAGTGCGCCATTTTGCAGGAGAAGCTCTACGCAGCCGGCACCGAAGGGCTGATCATCGCCATTCAGGCGCGGGACGCCGCTGGCAAGGACAGCCTGATCAAGAAGGTCTTCGGCAAGCTCAACCCCGCTGCACTGGAGGTGCATTCCTTCAAGTCGCCCACGAAGGAGGAGCTCAGCCATGATTACCTCTGGCGGCTGAATCGTCGTCTGCCCGCCCGCGGCAAGATCGGCGTGTTCAACCGCAGCCACTACGAGGATGTGCTGGTCACCCGCGTGCATCAGATGGAGAAGGGCTATGCCATGCCGGAGCGCGTCATCGGCGACAAGAGCTTCTATCAGAAGCGCTATGTTCAGCTGAAAAACTGGGAGCAGTATCTGTACGAGAACGGCTACCGGATGGTGAAGATCTTCCTCAACGTAGGCAAGGATGAGCAGCGACGCCGCTTCCTGGATCGGATGGAGCTGCCGGAAAAGCACTGGAAGCTCTCCATCAACGACATGAAGGAGCGCGCCCTGTGGAAGGAATACGACGCGGCCTACGAGGATGCAATCAACCACACCGCGACGGAGGAATCCCCCTGGTACGTTCTTCCTGCCGATGATAAATGGTATACGCGGTATCTCATGAGCGAGATCCTGCTGGACGTGCTGACCGGCATGGCCCCAGAATATCCGCCCTTGGACCCCGCCGAAGCCGCAAAGGTTCCTGCCGCGATGGCGGAGCTGGAAAAACCCCTCGAGTGACATTCGGGCACGTCCGCAAGGGCGTGCTTTTTGCACCCATGCGCTGCGTCAGCATACGCTGCTGAAGAGGTGATGCACGATGCCCCAACTATCCTTTCAGCTGCTGACGCCGGTGGAGTGCCTGGATGTGCTGCGCGTCGCCCATGTGACCCGGGCGGCCTTCTGCGACGGGGAGCGCCCATACCTTGTCCCGATGGCCTTCCAGCTGGACTTTGAGGGCATGCGGCCGCTGATTTACCTGTGCATGCCGGACACGGGGCGGAAGGTCGACTATCTCTGCCGCTGCGACCGGGTGTGCCTGGAATTTGAGGAGCCCTCCTGCGCCTGGGTGGACGTAGTGCTGGTGGAGGGGCAGGCCTCTCTCGATGCGTGGGAGAAGGACAAGGGGCTGATGCTGCATGTCAAGGGAGAGGCGGTCAGCGGGAGACGGTTCTTTTTGCCGGAGTGAAGGAGATTGTAACAGTTTCCACAGCTGCGGAAGGTTTTTGCCGCCCACGACGTTGTATATGCGAAAACTTTTCCAAATGAGGAGGATTTTCGCATGAAGTACATCATTTGCCTGTTGATGGCACTGATGCTGCCCTTCGCAGCACTGGCGGAGGACAACCGGTATGAGGATGTAGGCTTTTACGGCGAATATGACATGTGTCCCGTGAAACGGAACGGCCTGTGGGGCTTCGTTGACCACATGGGCCAACTGACTATCCCCTGCGAGTGGGATGGGGTTGGCATGGTGTTTCAGGGCCGCGCGTCTGTGTACAAAGATGACAGGTGGGGCGCGATCGACAAGGCTGGGAACATCCTGGTGCCCTGTGAATGGGACTATCTCGTGCCGGAGAGCGACGGCGGCTACACCGTGAAGCGCAATGGATATTCCGGCGCGCTGGCAGCGGATGGCACGGTGCTCATCCCCTGCGACAGGTATACCTATGTCGGCCCGGTGATCAACGGCGCGAGACACATTGGTCTGAATGATCTGTGGGGCCTGTGCACCGAGACGGGCGAGATCATCACGCCCTGCCAGTGGCAGTCAACCGGCTACTTCCATGAGGGCCTGGCCTGGGTGTGCGGAGAAGGCTTCAGCTACGGCTACATCAACGAGCAGGGCGAAACCGTCATCCCCACAGGGTATGGTTACGCACATCTGGAGGATTTTGTCAGCGGCAGCGCGGCAGTGCGGTTCACCAACGGCAGCTGGCAGCTGATGGACACCCGGGGCCGCTTCCTGTGCGAAAAGCCCTGGGATGACATGGAGCAGTTCGCGCAGGGCGACCTTATCCTGGTGAAGAAGAAAGGCAAGTACGGCTTCATCAACCGGCAGGGCGAAACGGTCATTCCGCCGATCTATGACAACGCGCAGCACTTCCGTGATGGGCTGGCGGGCGTTGTGCTGGATGGGGACGCCTTCTGGATTGACGAGACCGGCGCAAAGGCGGTGGATCGTCCTGAGGGATACAGCTCATGGCAGTTTAACAATGGTTTCGTCTGTATGAAGGACGAAAACAGTCTCTATGGCGTGATGGACAAATCCGGCGCCTTCATCATCCCCTGCGAGTGGCCTGACGGATTGATCAATCCCTTTGCCAGGGGCGAAATCACCTACATGTGGACGGATACCCATTATGCCTTCTTCAACAAGCAGGGGCAGATGGTCACTGGACAGATGCATGAGCGGGGCAGGTTCAAATTTGCGATCCAGAAGGAGTATCTCTTCCTGGTGGAGGATGGCGTGCTCTCCATCTGGCACGCCGATGGAAGAAAAGTCTATTAATCCCGCAAACGGCGCAAGGTATTCCCTTTGTCAGCATGATAAAATCCGAATCAGAAAGGAGGGACGAGCATATGCAGTGCATCCTCAACCTGATCGAAGCCACCCTTGACGCAGAGATCACCCCTGCCGAGCTGGCTGCGGCATCCGGCTACTCGCTGTGGCATTTCCTGCACCTGTTCCGGCAGGAGGTCGGTATGCCGCTGTGCCGTTACCGCACGCGGCGCAGGCTGGCCCATGCGATCTGGCATGTCAGTGGCGGCATGAGCATCACCGACGCGGCGCTCCGGTGGGGGTTCGGGAGCCATTCCGGGTTTTTCCGGGCCTTCCGCAAGGAGTACGGCATGTCGCCCACGGCGTGGCTGCGCAGCCATCGGGTGAAGGAACCCGCCGTCCCTCTGTTGAAAGAGGAGGTATACAAGATGCTGACCCGCGAGACATTCCGCGAAGCTCTGACCCACTGGGGCGCTGAATACGCAGCGCTCCCCCTGACCCCCGTGACATGGCCCGGTTCCGGCGAAATCAGCGAAACCGCCGTGTATGCGGGCGACGCCTTCGTCCTCAAGGCCTACCGGGATGAACATACCTGCCGCCTGGCCACCGCCCTGGCGGACGCGCTGGACAAGCAGGGCATCCCCGCATCCCGGGCGATTCCGCTGCTCGACGGAGAACTATCCCTGCCTGTTGTCGACGGCATGCGGATGACCCTGTGCCACCGTTTGCCCGGGAAGTCGCTGCGCGCGGCGGAGTTGATCCGCAATCCCCGGGAGGGACATCGCATCGGCGCAGCGCTGGCAGGGCTCCACAAGGCCACCGATGCCCTGGGCGATTTCCCCTACGCGGAGGATGAGCCTTACGCCGATCATCTGCTGAACTGGGCGCTTCCCCGCGCGAAGGACGTGCTGCCTGACGCCTTCCCGGAGGACTATGCATTCCGCCTGGAAACTCTGCGCGAGCTGCCCACCGCCCTCATCCACCGCGACCCGAATCCCTCCAATCTCATCGACGACGGGGAGAAAATCGGTTTCATCGATTTTGACCTGAGCCGCCGTTTCGTGCGGATTTTCGACCCTTGCTATACTGCCACGGCGGTGCTTTCAGAGGTTTTTGAACACGATGAGCTTCCCTGGAGAGAAAACTGGCCCATATTCGCGAAGGCTGTGCTTGAAGGCTACCACAGCGTCACCCCGCTGACAGACGCGGAATGGGCCGCTGTGCCGACGCTGCTCATCGGCAGCGAGGTGCTGTGCCTGGCAGCCTTCGTCGGGAGCAGCAAATTCAAGGCTGTGTTCGATGTGAACATGCGGATGCTGCCCTATATCCTGGAGAATATGCCGGTGTAATGAGAATGTCTCCCGACCAGTGCGGCCGGGGGATATTTGTATGGTGACCCGGAGGGGTTGAAATTCTGCTGCTGCATCCTGTATAATGAGACGACATCCGTTTCCAGGGGTGATATTGATGAACAAAAGAAATCAGGGGATTGATCTTTTCCGATGTGTGGCCATGCTGATGGTGGTGATGCTGCATGTGCTGAACCATGGCGGCGTGCTTTCTGCCGCAAAGCCGAATACGCCGATGTACAGCGCTGCATGGCTGTTGTACGCGCTGGGCTTCTGCGCGGTGAACTGCTACGCGTTGGTGTCGGGCTATGTGGGCGTTGGGACGGAGTTCCGGTACAGAAGGATCATCCCCATGTGGCTGCAGGTGACGTTTTACTCCGTGCTGATCACGCTGCTGTTTGCGGTGATTTCGCCGGAGCTTGTGGATTCAAATCGCGTGATCTCCTCCTTCTTCCCCGTCATACACAGGACGTACTGGTACTTCACCATGTACTTTGCCCTCTTCTTCCTTATGCCGCTGTTCAACCACGGCATCCGCGCCCTGACGCAGGAGACGGCAAAAAAGCTGCTGATCGGGCTGCTGGCGGTGTTTTCCATCCTCGGCGCGGCCCCCTATTTCAACCTGCTCGGCATGGTCATAACGGAGGATATCTTCATGCTGGGCGAGGGCTTCAGCGTCATGTGGCTGGCGCTGATGTACATCGTTGGCGGCTGCATCGCCCATTTTGGCTTGGGCAGGCGCGTCCCGGCGTGGAAGCTGTGGGCCGGGTTCTTCGCCTGCGCGCTGGCGGCATGGCTTTTCAAGCTGACGGTGCAGACCAGCGAATCCGCCCAGCTGAAATCCATGGTGGAGGAGGATGCGCTGCTCTACTATCCCTCCCCGCTGATGGCGGGTGCGGCGGTATGCCTGCTGCTGCTTTTTTCCAGGCTGGAAACGCTGCCACGCATGCCTGGCAGGGTCGTGAAATTCTTTGCTCCGGCGGCCTTCTCGGTCTACCTGATCCATGAGCACCCGCTGGTGCGCAGCGAGGCGATCTCCGGGCGATTCGCAGCCTTCACGGCCCTCAGCCCTGGCGAGATGCTGCTGCGGGTGGCTGTCGTGTCCATCGGGATCTTCCTGCTTTGTGGCTGCATCGACCAGCTGCGCCTGCTGCTGTTCCGCCTGGTGAAGGTACGGCAGCTTGTGGACCGTATCGCCGATTACGGCAGAGAATAAAAACAGCACCCCGTCCCGCTGGGATGGGGTGCTTCGCGTTGACAGGGGCGGGGATTCAGCCCAGCTTGCTCACATGGGCGCCGCGACTGTTCCTCAGTGCAAACAGCAGCTCGATGAACGCGCGGTGATACGGGATGAATCGCCCGTCTGCCAGCATTTCAAGGACTTCCGCTTCATCCGCCCACTTGACGGCCTGGACTTCGCTCTCCTGCAATGTCAGTGTGGCGAGGTCAACGTCCATCACCAACGTGTAGATGTCGTCAAAGCCTACGTCGAAGGGGATGGTCAGCTTGGGCTGTTCCGCTGACAGGTCGAGGGAGAGACCGATCTCCTCCATGACCTCACGCTCAGCGGCGCTGCGGGAGGTGTCCCCGGCGATGGCGCTGCCGCCGACGGTGACGTCCCACAAATTGGGCCAGCCGGATTTGAAGGGCTGGCGCTGCTGGATGAGCATTTCGCCCTTGCTGTTGAAGATCACCACATGCACCACCATGTGGTAGCGATCCGGCGGCAGGGGATTGCCCCTTTGGTGGGTTTCGCCGGTGGGAATGCGGTCGCGGGTGTAGAGATCCCAGAGCTCCATGATGATGCACCTCCTGCACGGGAATGGGGTGCTCATGATAGCACCGATGACGCCCAAAGTCAAGAAAAGTCCCCCGCCGGAGCGAGGGACCGATGTTGCATGGCTTACTTGATGGCGTTGTTGACGGCTTCAACAGCGGCCTCGGAGGTCACGGTCGCACCGGACAGCGCGTCGATACCAGCGCCGATGGTGAAGGGGCCGGTCTTGCCCACGAACTGGGCAGCGAAGGCAGCGTCCTCACCCACGCGGGTGCCGAAGGTGGGGGTCTCGTTGGCGGTATTGAAGACGACGGAAGCGATGGTACCGTCCGCATTGAGGGTGACGGTGGCGGTCACGTCGCTGTGGAAGCCCTTGCCGGTGCCGACCTTCTCGCCGGACTCAGTGGTCTCAGCGGCGGAGGGCGTCCAGGTGGTCTGGGTCTTCAGACCGGCGGCGGTGTTGGGCATCAGGCAGATCTGCAGGCTGGTGGGCGCGCCGTACTGGGCACACACGCTGTCCAGCATGGGGTACATGCCGGTGGCGTAGTAGGCTTCCACGGCAGCCTTGCCTTCCTCGGTGGCGATGTAGCCAGCCTTGTAGGCGACCAGCGCGTCGAGGAAGGACTCGTTCAGCAGCAGGTCATAGGCGTACTTCTTCTCGCCTTCCTGCACGGTGACGAAGTTGATGCCGTTGATCATCTGGGGGCTCATGTTGATCAGGAAGGGCGCAGTGATGATGATGCGGGTGGGCACGACTTCATAGATGACCATCGCGCCGCCCTTGAGCTGCTTGTCGATGTAGGCCAGCTTGGCAGCAGTGATTTCCGCTTCATCGGTCAGCTGGGCGAAGGTCGCGGCATAGCCCATCCAGGAGGTCGCCAGGGTGGGATAGTACTTGTCGAACAGGTTCAGCAGCTTCGCCTTGCCTTCTTCGGTCTCCATGTCAGCGGGGGTGAAGATGCGCACCACGCCGTCAAACTGGATGCCGTAGGAGCAGTAGTAGTTGTAGGTCTCCTCCTCATGGGGACGCAGCTGGCGGCACCAGGAGATGGACACGTTGGGGTTCTGCTGGATATGCAGCGTCTTGGACGTGCCGGCCTCGGAAACACCCAGCAGGCACAGGCTGTCAACGTCCAGCACCAGCTCGAGGTTGGTGTTGTTGGGCATGTTGTTGTACACCGTGGCCATCTGGTACATTTCGCGGTAGTTCCAGCCGGTTTCGTCCTGCGCGTAGGCAGGGTTGCCCAGGTAGTGGCCGCCCTTGAGGAATTCCTTGATGGCCATGACCTGCAGCTCCTCGGTCCACTCGATGGCGCCGAAGTTCACGCCGCCAGCCTTGTTGGTAGTGGCGGAGGTCAGCACGTCAGCGCCGGCCTTGACGTAGCCATTGGCCAGCGCCCAGGCGTGGAGCTCGTCCTCAGTCATCTCGGCTGCGGCGATGCAGGGAATCAGCATCATCGCGGCAAGCAGGATCGCAAGAATCTTCTTCATATGAATCGTACCTCCTTGTGCGTTTTGGTTATAATTATTGTAGCATCCTGACAATTCGCTGTCAATCCTTTTCTGCCAAAATTTGAAAAATACTGTGCTGCAGATATGCCCCCTGCAAGCGCCGCGGCTGTCCTTCCTGTGTACAGCCCTTCCAACCGGACAGAAAATGTGCTACAATAACCCCGAAGCGAAACAAGGAGGAATCCCCTCATGGATTATAATCAGCTGGCTCTTGAAATGCATGAGAAGCATCACGGCAAGATCGCCGTGTCCCCGAAGGTCCGCGTGGAAAACCGCGATGACCTCTCCACCGCCTACACCCCCGGCGTTGCCGAGCCCTGCCGCCGCATCGCTGCCAATAAGGCGGATGTGTACCGTTATACCGCCAAGGGCAACCTGGTCGCTGTGGTGTCCGACGGCACCGCCGTTCTGGGCCTGGGCGATATTGGCCCGGAGGCCGCCATGCCCGTCATGGAGGGCAAGGCGCTGCTGTTCAAGGAGTTCGCCGACGTGGACGCCTTCCCCATCTGCCTGGACACCAAGGACGTGGACGAGATCGTCCGCACGGTGAAGTTCCTCGCGCCCACCTTCGGCGGCATCAACCTGGAGGACATCTCCGCGCCCCGCTGCTTTGAGATCGAAAAGCGCCTCAAGGAGGAGCTGGATATCCCCGTCTTTCACGACGATCAGCATGGCACCGCCATCGTGGTCAGCGCAGGTCTGCTCAACGCCCTGAAGCTGGTCGGCAAGAAGATGGAGGACGTGAGCATCGTCATCAACGGCGCGGGCAGCGCGGGTATCTCTATCGCGAAGCTGCTGATGCAGTTCGGTGCGGGCAATATCGTGCTGGTAGACAAAAACGGCGCGGTCAGCGTGGACGAAAGCTGGCTCAACCCGGCCCAGCGGGCGATGGCGGAGGTCACCAACAAGCATAATGAGCGCGGCCCGCTGGCGGAAATCATCCGCGGCAAGGACGTGTTCATCGGCGTATCGGCCCCGAAGGTGGTGACCGCGGAGATGGTCGCCACCATGGCGGCGGATGCGATTGTCTTCGCGATGGCCAATCCCACCCCCGAGATCATGCCGGAAGAGGCCGCGAAGGGCGGCGCACGGGTGATCGCCACCGGCCGCAGCGACTACCCCAACCAGATCAACAACGTGCTGGTGTTCCCGGGCATCTTCCGGGGCGCGCTGGACGCTCAGGCCACCGACATCACCGAGGAAATGAAGCTCGCCGCCGCCCGGGCGATCGCCGCCATTGTGACGGATGACGAATTGCGGGAGGATTACATCATCCCCGGCGCGTTTGACAAGCGGGTCGCGCCTGCGGTGGCGGGCGCCGTCATGGCGTGCGCGAAGGAGCAGGGGGGTTCCAAGCTGTATAAGTGAGGATGAAATCCCCGTAATTTCGGACTTTACAACCGCGCAGAAACGTGCTATAATCCCAGTATTCGCGAGGAACGGGAACGCTGTCCCATCCCCTGTACAGAGAGCCGTGCGTTTGGTGGAAGCGCGGACAGGACACAGACAGCCGCTCGCCCGGGAGTGAAACCGGATCATCCGGCGATTGGCGCACGTTACGCGCAAGAGTGGCCCATCACGCATGGGCAAGCAGAGTGGTACCGCGAAGTGATTTTTCAACTTCGTCTTTGCGTTTTGCAGGGACGGAGTTTTTTTGTCCCGATAACGACGAAAGGCGGCTTCTCGCCGCCCAACAAGGAGGCAACCACCCATGGAATTCAAGCCCTACAACCCGGCAGAGATCGAGCCGAAATGGCAAAAACACTGGGATGACAACCAGACCTTTGCCGCCACCAACGACTACTCCAAGCCCAAGTTCTACGGCCTGATCGAGTTCCCCTATCCCAGCGGAAACGGTCTGCACGTGGGCCATCCCCGTTCCAACACGGCCATGGACATCATCTCCCGCAAGCGCCGCATGGAGGGCTGCAACGTGCTGTTCCCTATCGGCTGGGACGCTTTCGGCCTGCCGACTGAGAACTTCGCCATCAAGCACAACATCCACCCTGCCATCGTCACCAAGCAGAACGTGGATCATTTCCGCATGCAGCTCAAGCGCCTGGGCTTCTCCTTCGACTACAGCCGCGAGGTGGACACCACTGATCCCGGCTATTACAAGTGGACCCAGTGGATCTTCCTGAAGCTGTTTGAGAAGGGCATGGTCTTCCGTGACAAGACCCTGGTCAACTACTGCCCCACCTGTAAGGTCGTTCTGTCCAATGAGGACAGCCAGGGCGGCAAGTGCGACGTCTGCCACGGCGACGTCATCCAGCTGCCCAAGGACGTGTGGTACCTGCGCATCACCAAGTATGCGGACAAGCTGCTCGAGGGCCTGAAGAGCGTTGACTACCCCGAGAACATCGCCCAGCAGCAGGTGAACTGGATCGGCAAGTCCACCGGCGCATTCGTGGATTTCACCATCAACGGCGCTGATGAGAAGCTGACCATCTACACCACCCGCCCCGATACCCTCTTCGGCGTGACCTTCATGGTCATGGCGCCCGAGCATCCCATGCTGGACAAGTATGCTGACAAGATCTCCAACATGGACGCGATCCTGGCCTACCGCGAGGAGTGCGCCAAGAAGACCGAGTTCGAGCGCACCCAGCTGGTGAAGGAAAAGACCGGTCTGCGCATCGACGGCATCAGCGGCATCAATCCCCTGACCGGCAAAGAAGTGCCGATCTTCATCTCCGACTATGTCATGATGGGCTACGGCACCGGCGCGATCATGGCCGTTCCTGCCCACGACCAGCGTGACTGGGAGTTCGCCAAGAAGTTCGGCGTGGACATCATCGAGGTCATCAAGGGCGGCGACATCACCAAGGAAGCCTACACCGGCGACGGCGAGATGGTCAACTCCGACTTCCTCAACGGCTGCACCAACAAGAAGGAATCCATCGAGAAGGTGCTGGTCGAGATCGAGAAGCGCGGCTGCGGTAAGGCCGGCGTCCAGTACAAGATGAAGGACTGGGCCTTCAACCGTCAGCGCTACTGGGGCGAGCCCATCCCGCTGGTGCACTGCCCCCACTGCGGCGTGGTGGCCGTTCCCTATGAGGAGCTGCCCCTGCAGCTGCCTGAGGTGGAGGACTTCCAGCCCGGCACCGACGGCAAGTCCCCCCTGGCCCGCATTGAGAGCTATGTGAAGTGCAAGTGCCCCAAGTGCGGCGCGGACGCTGAGCGCGAGACCGATACCATGCCCCAGTGGGCCGGTTCCTCCTGGTACTTCCTGCGCTACTGCGATCCCCACAACACTGAGGCTTTCGCCTCCAAGGAAGCCCTCGATTATTGGATGCCCGTTGACTGGTACAACGGCGGCATGGAGCACGTGACCCGTCACCTGCTCTACTCCCGCTTCTGGCATCAGTTCCTGTATGACCTGGGCGAGGTCTCCTGCCCCGAACCCTACATGAAGCGCACCGCGCAGGGTCTGATCCTGGGCACTGACGGCGAGAAGATGTCCAAGTCCCGCGGCAACGTGGTGAACCCCGACGACATCATCGACGACATCGGCGCGGACGCCTTCCGCGTGTACGAGATGTTCATGGGCGCCTTCGACCAGGCGATCCCGTGGTCCACCAACGGCGCCAAGGGCTGCAAGAAGTTCCTGGACCGTGTGTGGCGCCTGCAGGAGATGATGGTGGAGGGCGAGGAGTACACCGACAAGCTCTGCTACTCCATGCACGAGACCATCAAGAAGGTCTCCGAGGACTTCGAGGCCATGAAGTTCAACACCGCCATCGCCCAGATGATGACGCTGGTGAACGAGATGTACGCCATCGGCTCCGTCAACAAGGCTGAGCTGAAGACGCTGATCTGCCTGCTGAACCCTGTTGCCCCCCACATCACCGAGGAGATGTGGGCGAATCTGGGCTGCGAGGGCGAGGTGGCCTTCGCCCAGTGGCCCCAGTGGGACGAGAAGGCACTGGTCAAGTCCGAGGTGGAGATCGCGGTGCAGGTGGCTGGCAAGATCCGCGGCCGCATCATGATCCCCGCTGACATGACCAAGGAAGTGGCCGAGAAGGAACTGGTCAACCACCCCGAGGTGCAGAAGATCCTCGCCGGCAAGACCGTCATGAAGGTCATCTTCGTGCCCGGCCGTCTGGTGAACTTTATTGCTAAGTGATGATCACCGCAAGGGAGGGGATTGCCCCTCCCTTTTTGTTGGCAGCGGACAGACGGCTCGATGACTTCTCTTAGGAGAGGAGGCTTTGGCGTCTTCCAAGAACGTGCTGAACGAGTACAGGATTTCTCAGCAAATTTCACATTCCGGTCAGCAGGAAAATCCTCCCTGCATGCCGAAATTCCCGTGATGACGCGGATGATTTTCCCCGTCTGAAACGTTGTATGAGTGAACAATTATTTCCGAGGTGAACCCCCATGCGCAAACTGATACGCATGCTGATCCTATTCCTGACCTGTTGCCTGCTCCTGACCGCCCCAGCCTTTGCTGAGGACGTGTGCACGGTCAGGGATGCAATGGCGGCTTCCCATGTAACGACGGAACGGCCCTACCTTCGGGTGCTTTGTCCGCTGGAGGGCGAAACCAGCGTGACTCTCTCTGTGTCCGACGAGTGGGGGTATCTCATTTACCAGCGCTACTACGCCAATTGCGCCGGAGAGTTCCGCTCCAGCGATATCCACCTGCCTGTGGAGGGTGAAAGCTGCGATTATACAGTGACCCTCGCCACCAATGCAGGGGAGTATTCCTTCACCGTCACCCGCGAGCAGCCGATGCTCACCGATACTGCCGTGTACGCAGGCGGATTGACTCTGGCGGAAATGACTGGCGGAAGCCCTTATAAGTACGCTGTGGTGATCGACATGGACGGCCTCAACGAAGAGACTGCTGTCGCCCCCATGCTGGCAGATGGCCGCCAGATCGGCGAGGTGTACTTCTCCGTTCTGGACGGAAGGCTGACCGTGTCTGCCAGCCTCTTTGTGGAGGGTGTGATCGACAAGGCGAATGTGTACATCGCGGCGGATGCGATCACCGCATCGACCCTGGGCAGCAGCCGATTCACCGGCACGAAGACCCGGCTTGACCGGGCCATCGACCTGGGCAGCACGCCCTACGCCGCTGTGATGGTGCAGCTGACCGTCACCTACGACCCCGCCGGCGCGCAGAGCTTCTCCATGGGCCGTGAAGAGCAGGAGGCCTATGTGGAGCTGCTGGAGAACTGGCAGCTGATGCAGATGACCACGGCGAATGAAGCGGTTGGATAAGTGCTGAATGCAAGCCAAAAGGCTCCCCACTGGGGGAGCCTTTTCAGATGCCCTTATTCACCTGTGTAACGGAAATGACGGAAGGCGGCAGCAGCGCCTTCGCCGCTGACGAAGCAGCCTACATACGCCCCGACGAAGCCGCCGGAGGTCTCGCTGCCAAGGAAGCTGCCGTCTGATTCAGCCACGGGCGTGCCGTTCACCAGCAGGGTGTGTGCCTGCCCCTTCGCGGAGATGGCGAGCTCGCAGGCATCGCCCGCCACGGGCGCTTCCCACAGCACCGTTACGATGCGGGGATGGGGCTGCGGGTGGGGGTTCTGATAGTCCGGCCTGCCGCACTTTTCGCTGCGGACGGCGCGGGCGATGAGGCCGCTTTCCGTGCGCAGGACACTTACCCGCAGGTGGTTGAAGCCGTTTTGCAGAAGCAGGATGCCGGCCTCGCCGGTTTTCCCGGGGCAGACGGTGACAGCGGCGGTGAAGTCCATGTGCTGCTGGCGGCGGGCATAGAAGCCGGGACAGCCGTTGGGCACAGGACAGCGGGGAAGATCATCCGGGACGAGCCAGTCCTGATTGCTGCGCAGGGTCAGCGTATCGTCCACGATGGAGAATGTGTCCGCTGCGGGCGTGCCGAGGGTGTTCCAGCACAGGGCGTGGAAATCGTCGTGGTCCGGCTCGGCGAAGGGGCAGGCAGTGAGGTTCGGGGCGGGGTATTCCCACTCGATCCTGCCAGTGCCAGGGCTGACTACCGGCCATTCGCCCGACCAGTCCACCGGGGCGATGAAGGTCTCCCGGCCCAGGTTCTTGTGATAGCCGCCGTAAATGCGGCTGGCCAGCGCCACGATGTACCAGGTGCCGTCCTTCAATTGCACCAGGTCGCCGTGGCCCACGTTGCTGATGGGATAATTGAGGCCCAGGTGCCGATGGGTGAGGATGGGGTTGCCCTTGTAGCCTTCAAAGGGGCCCATTGGGGATTTGCTGCGGGCGATGGTCACGGCGTGGAAGTCCTCCGTACCGCCCTCAGCGATCAACAGGTAATACCAGCCGTCCTTCTTGTACATGTGGGGCGCTTCGGGGGCCCAGGCGTTTTTGAGTGCGCCGTTCCAGGCGAAGACCCGATCGGTGACGCTGTCCGTGGTGAGGTCAAGGCGGCCCACCCATACGCCGGGCTTCTGCTCAGCCCAGTCGGTGGTACCCATCATGTAGACGCTGCCGTCATCGTCCCAGAAGATGGTCGGGTCGATGCCGGGAGCATTGCGGATATAATGGGGTTCCGACCAGGGCCCGGCGGGGTCCTCCGCGGTGACGTAGAAATTTCCGCCATGGCTGACATTTGTCGTGACCATGTAGAACAGCCCGTCATGCCAGCGGATGGTAGGAGCGTATATGCCGCCGGAAATAGACTGCCAGTCCAGCGGGAGCTGGGAGGGGCGGTGCAGACAATGGCCGATCTGCTCCCAGTGAACCAGGTCGCGGCTGTGGAACACCGGCACGCCCGGATAGTAGGAAAAGCTGGAGGTGACCATGTAAAAGTCATCCTCTACCCGGCAGATGGAGGGGTCAGGATAAAACCCCGGCAGAAGGGGGTTGCGAAGCATGCGTATCAGCCTCCGTAAGCATGTTTTGCTGATTATACCACATTCTCACCTGACGGAAAAGAGGGGAAATATCTTCTCTTCCATATGGACAAAGCGACCTGGTGGGAGTATAATACAACCGTGTAGGTATATGCCCATATGCTCCGGGAATCGCAAGGGCTCCGGGGCAGTATCAAATCAAAATACAAGTCGATGAGAGGAGCTGCCCGTCATGAGCAACGTCCGTTCTGACCGCTTTACCACTGCCTGGCTGTGTAACCCTGAGATATTCAGCGTGAATGAGCTGCCGGTCAATTCCGACCACGAGTTCTTCGCCAACAAGAAGGAGATGGAGGAAAAGTGGTCCTCCCTCGTCCGCTCGCTGGACGGCAAGTGGAAGGCCCATTTCGCCATGAATCCTGCCGGTGCGCCCGATGCGCTGCTGACCGGCTCCATCATGGACGGCAGCCTCCGGGAGATCAACGTTCCCTGCGAGTTTCAGCTTGAAAATCCCGAGTGGGACGCGCCCCAGTACGTCAACACCCAGTACCCCTGGGACGGCCATGAGGCGCTGAAGGCCCCCGAGGTGAGCGAGGAATACAACCCCACCGTTACCTGTGTGAAGACCTTCCACCTGAGCCTCAAGGATCTTCAAAATCGCGTCATCCTGCATCTGGGCGGCGTGGAGGCGGCGGTACTGGTGTACCTCAACGGCCATGAGGTCGGCTATGCGGAGGATTCCTTCACCTCTCATTCCTTCAACATTTCCAAGTATGCACGTGCGGGCGAAAACCGGCTGGTGCTGCGGGTGTTCAAGCGCTGCAGCAGCTCCTGGATCGAGGATCAGGATTTCTGGCGCTTCTCCGGCATCCACCGCAGCGTGGAGCTGCGCTTCTGGCCTGAGACCCATCTGCTGGATCTGTGTGTGCGCACCCCACTGACTGACAATTATCAGACGGCCCATCTGGAAACGACCCTGAACGTCATCGGCCATGGCGGCCAGGCCCGCGTGACCCTCTCTGACAGCGAGGGCAATGTGCTGTACGAGGAAACCAAGGCGGTGTCCGGGCAGAATCAGGTGCGCTATGAGGGCGTGATCCCCGGCGTGAAGCTGTGGAGCGCCGAGGAGCCCAACCTCTATCCCCTCACTGTGACGCTCACCAACGACATGGGCCGCGTGACCGAGGTCAGCCGGACGATGGTGGGCTTCCGCCAGTTTGAGATGATCGACAGGATCATGTGCCTCAACGGCAAGCGCCTGGTCTTCCATGGTGTGAACCGCCATGAGTTCGACTGCGACAAGGGCCGCGTGGTGACCCGCGAGATGATCCTCAAGGACATTTTCAACATCAAGTCCATGAACATCAACGCCGTGCGCACCAGCCACTACCCCAACACGACGGAGTTCTACCGCCTGTGCGACGAGTACGGCCTGTACGTCATCGACGAAACGAATATTGAGTCCCACGGCTCCTGGTCGCCCATGCATGACTGGGTCGTGCCCGGCGACAAGCCTGAGTGGCATGATGCGGTCATCGGACGCGGCCGCTCGATGCTCCAAAGGGACAAGAACCACCCTTGCATCCTCATGTGGAGCTGCGGCAACGAAAGCTGGGGCGGCTGCAATCTCTACGATCTCTCCGAGTACTTCCGCAAGACCGATCCCACCCGACTGGTGCACTACGAGGGCTGCGTGCATGACGAGCGCTATCTGCATACCTCCGATATGCTCTCCCACATGTACATGAAGGCGGCGGATATCGAGAAGTACCTGAAAAACAACCCCGACCGTCCCTTTATCAACTGCGAATATACCCATGCCATGGGCAACTCCTGCGGCGGCATGAATGAGTACACCGCGCTGGAGGACAAGTATCCCATGTATCAGGGCGGCTTCGTATGGGACTATGTGGACCAGGGCCTGCGGGTGAAGGGCCCCAACGGGGAGGAGCGCTTTGCCTGGGGCGGCGACTTCGGCGATCGTCCCACGGACTGGCATTTCATCGGCAACGGCCTGGTGTATGCGGATCGCAGCCTCACCCCCAAGGCCCAGGAAGTGCGCCACCTGTTCCGCGATGTGTTCCTCAAGGTCGGCAAGACCGGCGTGACGGTGTGGAACCGCAAGCTTTTCGCTGCGCTGAAGGGCTATGCCATCCGCTGGACGGTGGAGTGCGACATGAAGCCCATCAAGGCAGGCGAAATCATCCTGCCGGAAATCGCTGCCGGCGAATCCAAGCATGTCAACCTGCCCTATGGCAAGCTGCCCATGGAAGGAGAGACCGTGCTGACCTGCTTCCTCGTCCTGGCGGAGGATCAGGGGATCCTGCCGGCAGGCACCATCCTCAGCCACGGCCAGACGGTCTACGGCGAGAAGGTCAAGGCCGAGCCCGCAGAAAAGCCTGCCCGGGTCATCATGGGCGACCACAACATCGGCGTGCGCGGCAACGGCCTGGGCGTCATGCTGGAGAAGCGCGGCGGCATCATCTCCTTCCGTGACAGGGCAGGGAAGGAAACCCTCCTGCGCATGCCGCAGCTGAGCCTCTTCCGTGCCCAGACGGACAATGACCGCGGCAATCGTTACGACGTCCGCCAGGGCGTCTATCACATGATCAGCCGTTATTCCTGGCAGAACGAGGTCAAGGTGGAAACGGATGAAAATGGCGTGACCACGCTGACCTACGGCTTCACCAACGATCTGCTCAGGGATTTCGAGATGACTGTGGTCTACACCATCCGCCGGGATGATGAGATCGAGGTGACGGTCAACTGGCCAGGCGTGAAGGATCTGCCGGATATGCCTGCGCTGGGTCTGTCCTTCCAGCTTGATCCCCGCCTGGATACCGTCAACTACTACGGCCTGGGCCCGGATGACAATTATGTTGACCGCCGCGACGGCGCGTATCTGGGCTGGCATGCCTACAAGGTTGCGGATGGCATGGCCCGCTACTTCAAGCCCCAGGAATCCGGCAGCCGCAGCAAGGTGCAGGCCTTCGCGGTGACGGACCGCGACCACCATGGTCTGCTCATCACCGGCGAGGAGCTGGAGGTTTCCTGCCAGCCCTGGACGGTGGAGGAAATGCAGTGTGCCTATCATCCCAGCGATCTGACGAATCCGGTGCGCACGGTGCTGGATGTGGCCATGTTCCGCAAGGGCGTGGGCGGTGATGACAGCTGGGGCGCACCCACTCTGCCCCAGTACTGCTACCCGGCTGAAAAGCCCTATTCCTTTACCTTCACCATGAAGGCGATCTGATATTTGTCCTGCTGATTCATCAAGGAGCTGCACCTGCGGGTGCGGCTCCTTTTGTGTGAAGTGCCGCTGTCGTGCTGTTTTCGGGTTGACGGCGCATCGGCGTGATGATAAAATAGAAGGGAATGAATGCGGACGCCCGTTTCTGTGATAAAGATGTGGAGGGATCGTGATGACCAGAAAGTTTCTACTCTCACTGATAATGATCATTGCGGTGCTGCTGACGATGTCTGTTGCATATGCGGCGGATAACCTTTCCTTTGTGTACGATTTGCCGGAGGAAATGGAAGCCCAATATGAGCAGATGAAGGAGCAGCTGCACCAGAAGGTGCTCAAGGCTGAGAGCGTAAAGGGGACGGGGCTTGTGTCCCAGCACCGCGCACTGGGATACGAGGATACGGACTATTGCGGCAGCATGGCCCTGAATTACAAGACCAACTGGGCCCAGACCAAACCGGGCAATGTTGTATCCTGCAGCTTTGAGGCACTGGGCGGCACTCCGCCGTATCTGGTAGCCTATGGCTGGGTGATATACGATGAAGACAAGAACGTCATCGAAGATTACCAGGATGCGGGTATTTCCACTGCCTCGACGGCGTCCAAGACGATGTACTGTACGCCGGACGTTCCGGGCTATGTCGGCTTTATCATTGTCGTCAGCGATAATTCAGGACAGAAAATCTCGGTGGCCACCAATCTGGTTCAGATCCGTTACTCCTGGGATACGGACGCCTTTGATACCATCGGCTTTGCAGATGATAATGCCTTTGCGGCGGGCGTGAATCTGGATCAGAAGAGCATCGACGTTGGCGATACCATCCGGGCAACCTACTACTTCACCATTTCGGATGAATACACCGGCCCCTATACGGTCCAGAACACTTGGTATCTGGTGGATACATACAATAATGTGCTGGATCTGTATAACGTCCCGCAGACGCTATACGGGCAGGGCGCATATTATACCGACTTTGTACCGCTCCAGGCGGGGTGGATCTACTACAGCCTCTCGATCGTTGATGCCTATGGCAGAGATGTGCACGTGGATACGCCCAAGATCAAGGTGGAGGGCGCTGCAGTCACGGCAACGCCGGGCCCGTCCTCAGGGCCGACAGCCGATCCCACCCCCACGCCCACGCCTCCTCCGCTGAGCGTCAGTATCTCGGTGGACAAGACGAGCCTTCTCTTTGGCCAGACTGTCACGGCTACCTACAGCATCCAGGATAAAACGGGTGAGTATCTCCAGTATGAGGCGCACTGGTTCATTGAGCATGAGGGGAAGGAAGTGTATCAGGAGGTCAAGCTTGACGGCACATCCGGTACGATCACCTTCAAGCCGGAGTTCGGCGAATCGGTCTACCTGTACATCTATGCCTGGACGCCGTCCTATGAAGCCTGGGCTTATTCGGACACGATTACCCTGCGGGGCGAGCCTCTGCGGGAGCCGGTCAGCGTGACGGCAAGCCTGGACAAGAGCGAGATCGCCCTGGGTGAGCCGATCACCGTCACCTATGAGGTCAAGAACAACAACGGCACGCCGAACGTGAATGTGGACTGCTTCGTTGTGGATGATGGGCGGGAATACAGTGCCCACTATGTCTATGATTTGACAGAAACCATGGGCAGCGTCACCTTCACGCCGACCTACGGCGACAGTGTGTACGCTTATGTCTGGGTCAGCAATGCCGGGGATGAGTTCTCTGATGATTACACGACCGAATCTGCAACGATCATCGGCGAATCCGACTATACGCCCATCAGGATCGAGTTGACCGGCGGCAAAGCTTCCTACGAGATCGGTGAAACGATCACGCTGAACTATGAGACCATTGGCGGAACCGTGGGTGAGCGGGTCACCTCGTACTATTGGACGATCTATGATGAGGATTGGAATTCTTCCTCTACAGATACTATGTACCTGGACGGCCCGAAGGGGCAGATCCAGTACACGCCCTACTACGGCGTGCAGATCGAGCTGACCATCTATGCATATGACGGAACAAGCGATTTCTATGAATACTATGAGTTTGAACTGACCGGCGATTCGATGACGGAGGCCTTCAACATCAAGCTGGAACCGAACAAATCCAGCGTTGCCAAGGGCGAAAAGGTCACTGTGTCCTATGAGGTCACCGGCGGCAGCGGCGTAGATGAGGTGCTTTCTGCATTCTATATCATCGAAAAGGATGGTTATGTCTACGGCACTGAGGATATCGAGCTCAGCAAGCGTACAGGCTCGCTGTCCTTCACACCCCGCTTTGGCGATACCCTGACGGTCTATGTCAAGGCCAGGGATAAGTATGTGGAGGAAATGTGGGAAGCGGTGCGGATCACCCTGACCGGCTCCGACAAGACGAATCCGCCTGTGGCTTCGGTCAATTTCGAGAAGGAACCCATCGTGCTGGGCGAGGCGGTGAGAGTCAAGTACAGCCTCTCCGGAGGAACGGCGCCCTATGACGCCGTGCTGATCGTCCGTACCTGGTCGGAGGCGGACAACACGACGGATATCTACACAAAGAAGCTGACGTCCGCCGGCAGCGGAACGGTGACTGTGACGCCCGAATCCGGCGAGCAGATCCTTGCCTTTATTGAGGGCACGGACGATCAGGGCTTTACGATATACGGCGATTGGCTGTGGCTTGACCTGGAAGCGCCCGCTGCGCCCCGTGTCCCCGGTGATGCGGATGACAACGGCGTTGTCAACACAGCGGATGCGGTGGCCATTCTGGCGTACTGCGTGGATGCAAGCAAGCAGATCAACCAGCGCAATGCGGACGTTAATGCGGACGAGCTGGTGGATGTGTACGATGCGCTGCTGCTTCTGCAGTACGATGCAGGCTGGAATGTGAAACTGAAATAAGATATCTTTCCTGTGGAGCAGGTGCTCCAAAAGGCTCCCCCGGCGTTCTGCCGGGGGAGCCCTGTGTTTGGAGGGGAATCAATAGCGCTGCAGTGCGCTGGTGGCAATGAAGCCGGTTTTTCCGTCCCGGGTGAAAACGTAGCTGTAGCCGTTCTCGCCCTCGTAGTCCACCACATAGACCAATTCGCCGTTGTCATAACGGCCCAGGTTTCGGCTGACGCTGTCCATGCTGCTGGCTTTGGAGTACAGGTAGCAGTAGCTGCGCTTGGCGCTGGCGACCATGTACCATCCGGCGGTGGGGTCCTCCAGGATATCCGAAACGCGCAGGAGAGCAGAAGCGCCGATATAGCCGGTTTCGCCCTCCTGGGTGCGGACATAGAAGAAGCCGTTGTCCGCCTGAGCGTTCAGAACATAGACCATCTCGCCGTTGTCGTGGCGGCCTTTGTTATAGCCCACGCCATCCCGGCTGCTGGGCTCGGAATAGAGGTAGCAGTAGCCCTGGGGGGAACGGCTGGCAATGAGGAACCATCCCGGGGCGCTGTCTGCCCACACATCGCCGTAGTAGCGTGTAAGGGCTTTGGCGCCCATGTATCCAGTTTTGCCATCCTGGGTAGAGACGTAGCAATAGCCGTTTCCGCCGTAGTAGTCAAGGACGTAAACGTACTCGCCATTGTCATAGCGGCCCAGGTTGCGGCTGACGTTATCCTGGGAGGTGGGATTGGAGTACAGGTAGCAGTAACCGCGGGGGCTTTCGCTGTCCACGATGTACCACCCTGTGCCGTCTGCGGAGGCGCACAGCGGGAGTGCAAGGCTGAAAAGCATCGTCAGGCAGAGAATCAGAGCGAAAAAGCGTTTCATGAGCAGTCTCCTTTCAAAGGGGATTCACCTATATAACGATCCAGCCTGGGAAAATCTTCCCGGGAATGGGTGAGGAAGGAAAAATCCCCGGGGAGAGCTTAATTGAACGCGCCTGCAGCCTTCATGGCCTGGAAAACATCGTTGGTCAGGCGGCGGCCGTAGCCATTGCCGTTGGCGTCATGGGAGGTATAGACCGCAGTTACGGTGGGGTAATCAAAATCCTCGCCGGTGAAGCACACCGGGCCGCCGTCCGTACCGGAGATCCAGCCTTCCCAGTAGAGCTGCTTGTCGCTGTAGACATACTGCACCTCAAAGAGGCTTTGCAGATGACGGGTGCTGTCGTAGGTGAGGAGGTTGAAGAACTCCTCGTTCAGGTCGTGATCTGAACCGACCATGCAGCCATACCAGCCTGTACTGTTGCCCACAGGAGATTCGAAAATGACAAAGCCGATATCATTCACAGAGCTGTAGCCATTGGCAAAGGTATCATACACGGTGTAGCTGAACTTCCCGCTGTAGCGATACCAGCAGCTGCCGGGGGAGTTGGCGCCAAAGTAGAAATTGCAGCTCTTCAGCGGCTTGCCATGGACGTGGCAGTACAGGTTATGGGCGGCGGTGATCAGCCCGTAGCGGCCGATCATCGTGCCGCTGCCGCCCCGCTGACATCCACAGGTGAAGTTCGCATCCATGTAGGCGATGGGGTGATTCATGTTAAATGCCTTGTCCGCCCGAGCTGCCAGAGGCAGAACCGTCAGCAGCAGTGCCAGTGAAAGGGCGATCAATCGTTTCATCATCGGAAGTTCCTCCTGTTTTCATGTGTAGTGAACGGAATAGGAATATGTAAATTATACCAAACCAGTGCAGGCAGCGTCAATATGTAGATATGATATGCCATGGAAAAAGAAAAAAGACCTCCTGATCTCTCAGGAGGTGTGGTGCGGGAAACAGGACTTGAATTTGTATGAATGCACAAATCGGGAAAAACAGAAGTGAAAAGAAAGCTGAAAACGCAAGGTTTTGACCAATACAAGACAAGGGAAACAAACTGAAGCAAGCGGGAATTGTGGTCAGAATTGTGGTCAAAAATCCGATTCATTCCGCATAGCTTGCAGCGGTTTCTTATGGCCCTCCGGATCAGGCATAAGAATTCCCCTGTAGGGTGATGAAGCGGCTCCCATCCCTACAGGGGATCAAGACATTTATGACGTTTCAGACGGAAAAGACAATAAAGACATTATGACATTAAGGCCACAAATAGCATCACATGTATTTATCATCACCGATTCTGTGCAGATGATTCCTACAGGCAAGCCATGTGCCCATAGCTACAGACATGACAATATCATCATGAATGCCATTCCGACCCCCGTAGGTATCGCGTCCGCTATCGCTGATCCGGGTCTGAAAGTTGCTCAGCTCCTCAATTAGTGCATTTGCTTCTTTGAGGCCCTTGGCAATCTTGAGACGGTTATTCTGCAGCTGTATCTGCAGGTTGGAGACAAGCTCCCGCTTTGGTACGTTATAGTGACCATTATTCTGATTGGCATCTGCACCACCTGTGATATTGATGCTGCTCAAGCTGTATCGGAAGCCTGCCTGCTGCATCATGTCATATACCGGACGGCCCAGACCTGTGAAATCAATGACGACGGCCTTTTCCTGTCCCTTCAGCTGAGGGCTTCTATAAAGCTCAATGAGCCGGTCAACAATCGCAGGATATTCTTCTTGCCGGGTGCGCTCGATATGACGCAGATACAGCATTCTTTCTCCCCTGCGATCAGGCCCAAAAACGCCGTAGCCGGTTATCACCCGCTCAATGATCGAAATAGCAGTATAGTCAAAGGCTTGTCCAAGGTCAGCGCTGATGATAAAGAGCCGATCCTGTACGTTGATCCCGACGCGCTCCGGCCCGGAGAGCCGGTCAAAATGTAGTAAAGGCAATCACTTCACCTCCTGAAACAGGGGCTTGATATCGTCCGTAAAAGCCCTATGTATGGATTCATAGCTGAACGTCTGCTCGACGGTATCGACGAATTGACATTCAAATTCCTGCCGGTAGAACATATCCCCCATAGAGCGCCGCTGCTGCTCCAGCTGCTCAGGAGTCATGCGGGGGCATTCATGTGCAGTAACCTGAATGCGCTTCCAATCATCGCTGCCATTTGTCCACTCATCAAAGAAAAAACCGCGCTTGCCAAACGGGGTGGACATGCTGATGAGCTGCCCCTTATTGATGATGAGCATAGGCATTATGGCTGCATGGAATTCATCGCTGATCTGGGCGGCTTCATCCTCCAGAATCATTGTAACGCCTGAATAGCCGCGCACGGTTGCCTGATCTCCCGGCAGGGAGACAATACGGCTATAATTGGCAAGCGTCATGGACAATTTGTTGTCCTCCAGCAGCTTGGGAGGCTCTTTCATCGCGTTTACGCCGTCCCTGATCTTTCGGAAAAGCTCCTGCGACTGGCGCTGTGTTGGGGAGGCAACAAGGATCAGGGACTTCGGTCTGTATACGGCAGTGTGCAGCGCTTTTGTTGCAGTTGTGGTGCTTTTGCCAGCCTGACGGCAGCAATTCAGCAGCAGCCGATCCCCGTCATACTTCAGGACTTCTGCCTGCCACGGATCAGGATCAATACCGATATGACGGCTGAATGCGACGGGATCAAGAGCAAGCAGCATATCGTCTTTAAGCATTGCTATCCCCCTCCGTCAAGGCTTGGGCGCGGCCCAGAGCGGCAATCAGAGCTGTGCGCGCTTCCGGGTAGGGTTGCAGAGCGTTCAGGATCACAGAGCGCAGCGCGGCCCATTCTGGCGAAATATGAAGATGCTGATGCAGCACTTGCGGCTGATTGTTCAGTTCGCCGGTCAGGCGTGCAGACAGCGCGACAATCTCCCGCATTTCCTTCAGGGCACGGGCTGTATTGAGCCGATCTCCAGCTTTTACAGATTCCCTGTACAGTTTTTCTGCGCACTGATCCAGCTCCATGATACGCTTTGCAACGCTCGCCGGGGTGGTTTCGCTGCTCTCGCTTTGGGCGAAGATCAGCTGTGTCTTTGTGTGGCTCTTATGCCGGTGCAGTGCACCTACACTCGCACCGTATTTCTCATGCAGTTGCTCAAAGGGTACGCCTGCAAACAGATCACGGTTGATGATCTCCACATCATCACGGGCGCAAATGCTGCATGTTCTTGCCATGTGATAACCTCCATTTCTCCCCTATAGGGAAAGGGCGTACAACCTGTGCTGCACGCCCTTGAGGGGATAATTACGCCGTGGGAATGCTGCGGTAGTAGATTGCACCGGCCTTGTTTTCCAGCACGAATGCATCATACACAATGCGGCCCTCAGTCAGGGTACCGCTGATCCCGGGCGGATTGTGATGCATCTTGTAGGCTGCCAGCTTCTCAACGCCCACAGTTGCAATGGGATGGGCGATCATGAAGACAAAACCAGCCGGAACACGCGCAGCGGGTACGCGGATCACCGGCATACCGTCAACCATAGCAATGATGCCCTTCAGGCGCATTTCATTGCCGATATCGGTTTCCATTACGATGTCCGAGCAACGCTTCATTTTCAGATAAGTGTCCGGGGTAACAATCAGAACGCGATCCTTCTCGGGAGCTTCTGAATTATCAAGCGCATTGCTTCCGTGAATAATCTCTTCGTACATGTTGTCAGGAAGAGGTTCTTCTGCTTCGTGTTTATGGCCGGCATGCGCTGCCATTTCAGAGATCGTGTACAGATCCACTTCAGGAATGACAACCTGCCGCAGCTGACGGGAAAGCGCCTTTGCAGCCTCCAGTCCGCTTTCGTCCTCATCCAGACGATCAATGACGTAGGTAAAGGAACGATCCTTGCGCAGCGTCATCGTTTCGGTGGTGGCATCCAGATCAAGTACCTTGCCGTAGCGGCTCCAGTTGCCCTCTTCCGCACCAGTGCGGCCGTAGTCGTTCATCTCGGCCGTGCCGATCTTCCAGATCTTGACCGTGTGGGCGCCGTCGAAATCGAAATTCTTATTCGTCAGCAGTGCGGTCTTGCTTTCGCTCGCAAACACTTCGTCCACAAGCGGGAGAAACTTCGTTACCAGTTCAATTGCCATTGTTATTATCCTTTCTCAAGGCCCATGGCGGCACGGAGGGCATTGTCAGGATCATCGGTTTCAATATCCCTATCCGGAGTTCCGGCAAAGCCTCCTTTCGCGCTCATGGTGCGTCCTGCAGGCTTGCGAATGCCTTCGATAATGGCTGCGGCAGCATCCAGCACGCCCTCTTTGCTCATGTCCAGACTGTCAAGCAGATCAGCGGGCAGACCGCGCTTCGTCCAGTCTTCTTTTGCAGTCAGGAGGGCTTCACGCCGGGTCAAAGCTGCTTCGCGCTCATTGACTTCCCGCAGAAACTTCGTGCGTTCCTGCTTCAGGCGCTCAGACAGAATCGAATTCACTTCATCCTGCGTAAAAGTGCGATCAGGGTTATTACTCATTGTTCATGTCCTCCTGTTCATCGCCGGGAGTAGGCTGGTTTTCGTTGGGATCAGGGGCAGCACTCAGCTCAGGCAGCTCCCGATCAGGGGCAGGGTTGCTGATGAGATCATGAACCTGCTTGTGCCAGCTCTCGCTGCTTTCAAGCACAGCAATGCGCTCATTGGCAGCAGCTAACTCTTTATAAGCCTTCTTCAGGTTTACCTTTCCAGCTCGCTTGCCGGTGTTGAGGCCGTGCTTGTAGGCCAGAGCTGCGATCATTACCGGGGAGTAGCCAGCTGCACGGGCTTCATTGTAGAGCGCGACAGCTTCCTCCTTCTCGGTAACAAGCATGTTCTTTTTGATGTTCAGCAGATCAAACATGGGAAACCTCCGAAACGTTATTACCTCCTGTTTAGCGCCCAGAAGGGACGGCGAATTATGAAAACAGACGGCGCAGCTATGAGTTTTTTTCAACACATCTCCGCGCCGTCCGGCTTCCATCGTTGTTATACGCTGGGGAATCAGGTATTCTGTTTTACAGGGTTTACAGGCCGTCTGACGGGCTTCTGCTTCAGATACGCCCGTTTCCATTGGCCAGTCTGAGGAGCTGTCTCCAGCGTCAAATCCAGGTCTTGCAGACGGTCTGTGATCGCCTGCAGCTCCTCCTCGTGCTCATAGGATACCTTAATCTGGATGCTCATTTGTCATCCTCCACGGGGATCAGCGGCAGCTGTTCAAGAAGTCGGGCATAGTGTTCAGCTTCGACGGCCATCATGGTGAGCGCAGAACGGATCAGGGCAACGTGCCCTGCCTTTTCACGTTCGTGTGCGCATACATCAGAGATGATATCTTCCAGGGCATTGAGCTTGGATGCCATAATAGTGAATTCGGCAGAAATATCAATCTTGCTCACAGTTTAACCTCCTTCGAGTAGGTATGAATTGTAGCATTTGCATCAGAGTAACGGTTGAGCTGCTGTGTGGTCTTTACTGGGGGCGCGCCGGCGATGCAATCACAGCGTTCGCCGGGATCAAGGTGCGCACCACATTCGGGACAGGTTTTGTAATAGGGATGTTTGTCCTTCACTCTATCAACCTCCTGAATACCAGCCAGCGTGCAAACTGTGTCTTTTCATTGCTGTACTCAATGCCGATTTCACGGAACCGGAGCTGAGTGTCAGCTGAGGCAAGGAAGCGACCTACCTTCTTTGAAGAATCAAAGCCGCCATGAGTCCCGGGTTGCTTCATCAGCGCATCCAGCAGTCCCGCTGCCGTGATCCTCAGCTCAGGTTCGTCTGTTTGCGCAACCATGTGCCGGATCAGCTGTACAAGCGGGTTTGCTTTGAATTCCAGCATTGCCTGCTGGGCATGCACTTCATAGGTGGAGCCAATGCGCTGCCAGTGACAGTTATTGTCCATTTCGACAATGCATTCTTGAGCTTCTACATCACGTCCGATGATATGTAGCGTACCTCTGGTGTCCGCACGCTTATCTTTGCAAAGGACAAATGCTGTATCGGCTGCGCCGGTGATACCGGTACTGCCGGACACATCGTTGAACACGTCGGAATCATCTCGCATCTTGCGGGTATGATGCACAACCATTATGCAGATATGGTGCTTATCGGCCAGCTGCTTTAATACAGTCATGTCGCTGTAATCCAGCCGGTAAGCATCTGTCCTGCTTGTGGTGGTTTGCGATCTGACACGGGCCAGCACGTCAATGACGATCAGGGCTGTACCGGGATAGGCTTGCATGAAGGTGTCGATCTGCCCTGCAAGAGAGCCGTCAAGCGTACCGGCAGCGATTGCAAAGGAACAATTTGCCGGTGCTGTAGCGCCCTGTAACAAGCGCTCCTGACGATTCTGCAAACGCCTGAAGGAATCTTCAAGGGCCAGATACAGACAGTCTCCTGAATGTGTGGGGTATCCCAGAAATGGCTTGCCGGCTGCGACGGATAAGCACAGGTCAAGGCTCATCCAGCTTTTCCCGAATTTGGGAGGAGCAACGAGGATGGATAATCCTTCAGGGAGAATATCCTCCACGATGTAGCGCAGCGGTTGGATATCCGCCTTTTGCAGATCAGCTGCAGTGATGGTTTCCAGTTGTGCGTGCTGGACGTTCGGTTGTGTTACGTCCATTATTTCAACGCTCCTTTCCTTGTGACATGTTTTCAAGTTCCACCTGTATGTCTGCAAGCTCCTGCAGACAGCGGGTAAACTCTGGAGAGGCTTCTGCACTCTCGGGGGTATACTGAGCAAGCTGCTGCCTCAGCTGGTGCAGCTTCTCGCAGCATTCGCTGTAGCGTCTCGCTTCTTCCTGTTCCCTCCTTTGCAGATCAGAGGACTGCATCCCTTTATGACAGGTAGGTCTATGCTTGTCCTGTGCATCATCGCAGCCCAGCTGGAAATCTACATTGATCTGCTTTGCAGCTTCCAGAGCTGTCATGTTCAGGAGAACGGCAGCCAGGTCAATGGCGCTGCCTCCGCAGTTACAGGCGAAGCATTTGCAGCGCCCGGTCCGCTTGTCAAAGCTCAGAGATGGATTCCGGTCACCGTGCCAGGGGCAAAGGGCTTTCCCGTACCGGTTGATGCCCAATCCGTACTGATCCGCAACCTGGCGTGCAGTCACCTGCTGCCGGATCAGATCGAACAGGAGGCCCATATCAGGCCCCCGCCTGCCGGGCAGCTTCATCCAGCAGCCACTGACGCAGGCCATCAACGGGAATAATGATCTTCCGCCCCACATGGATGCTGGGCATGGGATCACGCCTCCGCTGCAGATAGGAATCCAGAGTAGGAAGACTGACATTGCAATAGTCGGCGGCTTCTTTGCGAGTAAAGGCAAGTTTGCTCACAGGTAACCCTCCTTTCTTTCATTGTGAGAATATATTATCACACAACGAAAGATGTGTCAATAGCAATTTTCTCACATTGACAGACGTTGACAAGTGTGCTACAATGAGCGCGAAGGAGGTGCTATAATGTCATTTGCAAAACGATTGGCTGCTTTACGAAAGAGTCGCGGCTTATCTCAGATTGAACTAGCCGAATTGATTGGTGTTTCACATGGTACTATCGGTAACTATGAAGCGGGGAAACGAACCAAGGTATCAAAACCCATTTTGCAAGCTCTTGCAGGAGCTCTGCAAGTAAGTGTTTCAGACCTGCTTGACATGAATGCAGATATCGCTCTATCAGAGCGCATGTTTGGCGAAAAGCCTCGTTTGGCCTTATATGACCAAGACGGAATGATGAGCGAGGAGATTTTTCCTGAAGAATATGAGGGAATTCCACAGCAAGATAACACCACCACTGTAGCAGCAACTCCCTCCATTCACATTCAGAAAGTTGTTCAAAGTATGAAGTTGCTGAATGAAGATGGGCAAAAGGAAGCTGTCAAGCAGATTGAGCTGCTGACAAAAATTCCCGAGTTTAAGCTTGAAACATAATGTCTAAACGTCTGTAACGTCATAATCGTCATAAATGTCTGAAACGTCTTGACGATATCTCATCCCTATAGGGGCAATCTGGAGGGAATCCAATGGCAAGAGGAAGGGCTGCCAACGGCAGCGGAACACAACCCCGGCTCCGTGCAGATGGACGCTGGGAGTGCAAATACTGTGCTGGCCGTGATCCTGGCACAGGCAAGCTGATCCGCAAGTCTGTATATGGCAAAACCTCAGCTGAAGCAGCAAAAAAGCTCCGCGAAGTCACTGCAGCGCTGGATGCTGGGACATACACGGAGCCGAAAAGAATGATGCTGGGCGAATGGCTGGAGATTTGGCTGAGCGAGTATACAGGAGCAATCAAGCCAGGAACACTGAAGAATTACAGCGATAATGTGCGCCTGCACATCAAGCCTGCGCTGGGCGCTGTCCGGTTATGTGAGCTGCAGCCGCATGATTGCCAGACCTTCATAAACCGGCTTGCAAGGCGTAATGCAAAGGGCAAGAGCTTATCCCCCAAGACGATCAAGAATATTCACGGGATACTGTGCAAGGCCCTTGCAGAGGCTTTCAGGATCAAGTACATTGCAAGCAATCCGGCAAGCGGTACAATCCTGCCGCAGGTCAAGCAGGAAGAGATTCATCCGCTGGAGGGCGACCAGATCACCGACTTCCTGCAGCGCATCAAGGGTACACCCTCTGAGGCCCTGCTGTATATCGCCATCAATACCGGCATGCGCCTGTCTGAGCTGCTGGGCCTGAGATGGTCTCGCGTTGATCTGAAGAAGGGAACGATCAAGGTTGACGCGCAGCTGCTCCTGAAGCGGGGCAAGGATACTGAGCGCCGTCTGGGGCCGACAAAGAATGATAAGGCCCGGACATTCAAAGCACCTCAGAGCGTCATTGACCTGCTGAAGGTGGTACAGTACGAACAGAAAAAGAATCGCCTCCGTGCCGGTGCGCTGTGGAGCAATACACTTGATCTGGTATTCACTGATGAATCCGGCAGCTGTATCCCCCATGCGACAATAGAGCACCGCTACAAGAGAATTGTCACGGATATGGGGCTGCCGGAGCGCCGTTTCCACGATCTGCGGCACACGTTCGCCACTGAGTCCATTCGCTGCGGGGTAGACCTGAAGACGCTCTCTGAGATGCTGGGGCATTACAGCGTAGCCTTTACGATGGACACATACGGACACGTTACAAACGCCATGCAGGACGATGCAGCACGCCGTCTGGAGCTGGCCATATTGGAAAGGAAGCTGGGTTCATAACCCGGCTTTTCCTTTATTCCGATATGCTTTCCAGTATGAATTGTGGTCAAAACTGTGGTCAAACGTCATTCTGAAACAAGAAAAAAGCCCTGAAAACGTAGTGTTTTCAAGGCTTTTACGTTGGTGCGGGAAACAGGACTTGAACCTGCAAGCTCGTACGAGCACATGAACCTGAATCATGCGCGTCTGCCAATTCCGCCATTCCCGCACGGAACAGGATGTATTATACAGCGGATAAGGCGGGTTGTCAAGGGGAAGATGGCGGATTTTTGTTTTTTCTATACGAACATCACGAAGGCCTGACAGGCGCTTTCAGAAGATAAGTGTCAATTTTATCAAAACGCTGCTGAATGTACTGATTGTGTGCAGTGATTGCAAGGTTCTGGTCTATGGTAGATAGATGCTGAGCGGCAATTTTGTATTGAGCTTCAAGCTGGGAGCCGACAGCATGTTGCATGGACATAATGTTGGAATTTAGCTGACCGATGTCGCGGCTGAAGGAAAGGCGGGCTTCATTGACATTTGCATTGATGGTATGTAACTCATTGATTAAAGATGCTTGCAGAGAATGAATTGCACCAACCACTGCTTGCTTGAGCTCTGCGATGGATGTACAAATCATCTGGGTGTGGACATCATTCATGTACTGTGCATATGCGCCGGTTGGTCCATCAAGTGTATCACTTATCCCCATTTTGAGATATTCACAGATTTGAGATACTGCAACAAGGTTACGGAAAGAGGGATAAACAATATCCTGGTCATATAGATGTGAGAGACGTTCCTGAGCTTGGGTGAGATAACCTTGCTGGGCTTGATAGAGGGAGGTCATTTTATCTGTTGTGGCTGTTGGAATAGAAAGTGCCTTGTGATATGCAATCAGATTCTCTTCGTAGCGGAGTATTGCACGTTCGGTCTGGTACTGGGCTTCTGCAAGGGCTTGCTCGTATTCTTTTGAGTAACGCTTTTGATCGAAGTGCTGGAGGATATAGTGCACTGTAAAAAAAGCACATACAGCAGAGATAAGCACAATGAACGGTGCAGCAAAGGGCGATTGTACGTTGAAAAAATCATATGCAGGCCAACCAATCAAGATGCAATAGATAAAAAATAGGATGACTGTGAAAAAACAACCTACATTTGCTGCCCCAGAGGAAGCATACTCCTTTGGTAAATTGACCTTGGTAGCTTCCGGTTTCAAAGGAGGAACAGGCGAAGCGATGCAGCGCAGTTCGCTATCGCATACTTCAAGGACTTCGTTGATGGCTTGTACTGCATGTTCAGCTTCTCTTACTGTTTCTAAATAGGTAATAAGTTGTTCTTTCGTCATTTTGATCTCCTCCCAATCCAAATTATAGGTCAATATCACCCTAAAGTCAATAGGTCGATCTGCCATAATTGTCTTACGAGGTGAGAAAATGAGCAGATTGAAAGACTTACGGAAAGAACGTGGCTATACCCAGGTGAAGATGCAAATGCTCACAGGAATTGACCAAAGCGACTATTCAAAAATAGAATCAGGCAAACGGTATTATACTTTTGAACAATGCAAGCGCATTGCGCAGGCCCTGGAAACAAGCATGGATTATCTGGCTGGGTTAACTAATGAAAAGAGCCCATATCCTCGTGCGGAAGAAAGCGCGGAGGCCTAATCAGCCGCCCCGGTGCATGGTGCGTCGGGGTATTTCCTATGTTTTTTCGTTGTGAAGCCGTTGCCTCTGCCCCCTTCTATCTGCTATGATAGGAGGGAATCACATTGTATACAGGAGGATTCCCCTTATGAATCTGACGCAGAAAATCCTCTCCGAGCACCTGCTGTCCGGCGAACTCATTCCCGGCACGGAGATCTCCATCCGCATCGACCAGACCCTCACCCAGGACTCCACCGGCACCATGGCCTATCTGCAGTTCGAAGCCATGGGCGTGGATCGGGTGAAGACCAAGAAGTCTGTCGCCTATATCGACCACAACACCCTTCAAACCGGCTTTGAAAACGCTGACGATCACCAGTACATCCAGTCCGTGGCGAAGAAGCACGGCATCTGGTGCTCCAAGCCCGGCAACGGCATCTGCCATCAGGTGCAGCTGGAGCGCATCGGCGTGCCCGGTTACACCCTGCTGGGCAGCGACAGCCATACGCCCACCGGGGGCGGCATCGGCATGCTGGCCATCGGCGCGGGCGGCCTGGACGTGGCGGTTGCCATGGGCGGCGGCGCGTATTACCTCTCTTGCCCCAAGGTCGTGGGCATCAAGCTGACCGGCAAGCTGCCCTATGGCGTGGCGGCAAAGGATATCATCCTGGAAGTCCTGCGCCGGCTGACCGTCAAGGGCGGCGTGGGCAAGGTGATGGAATACATCGGCGAGGGCGTGGCTACGCTGACTGTCCCCGAGCGTGCAACCATCACCAACATGGGTGCGGAGCTGGGCGCCACCACCTCCATCTTCCCGTCGGACGACGTGACCCGTGCCTTCCTCAAGGCCCAGGGCCGTGAGCAGGACTGGACGGAGCTCAAGCCCGACGCGGACGCCACCTATGACGAGATCGTCGAGATCGACCTGAACACCCTGGAGCCCCTGGTTGCCAAGCCCCACATGCCTGACATCGTCGAGACGGTCAGGGAATGCGGCCCCATCAAGGTGGATCAGGTGTTCATCGGTTCCTGCACCAACTCCTCCTACACCGATATGATGCGTGTGGCCCGTATTTTGAAGGGCAAGTCCGTGCATCCGGATGTGAGTCTGGTCATCGGCCCTGGCTCCAAGCAGGTGCTGACCATGCTGGCCCGCAACGGCGCTCTGGCGGACATGATCGCGGCAGGCGCGCGCATCCTGGAATCCGCCTGCGGCCCCTGCATCGGCATGGGTCAGGCGCCCAAGTCCAACGCGATTTCCGTGCGCACCAACAACCGCAACTTCTTCGGTCGCAGCGGCACCAAGAGCGCAGGCATCTATCTCGTCTCCTGCGAGACTGCGGCGATCACCGCCCTCACCGGCGTGCTGACCGATCCACGCTGCCTGGATATCGACCTTGACATCCCGCTGCCCGAAAAGTTCGACGTGAACGACAACCTGATCATCCCGCCTGTCGCTCCCGGTGCGGAGGACACGGTGGAGGTCGTGCGCGGCCCCAACATCAAGCCCTTCCCGATGGGCAAGGCGCTCCCGGCGGACGTCGGCGGCTCTGTGCTCCTCATGATGGAGGACAACATCACCACCGACCACATCGCGCCCTCGGACGCCAAGCTCCTGCCCTTCCGCTCGAATGTGCCCTACCTCAGCGACTTCTGCCTGACCCCCGTGGACAAGGATTTCCCGGCCCGGGCCAAGGCGGCGGGCGGCGGCATCCTGGTGGCCGGCAGCAACTATGGCCAGGGCTCCAGCCGTGAGCATGCGGCCCTGGTGCCCCTGTACCTGGGCATCCGCGCGGTCATTGCGAAGTCCTTCGCCCGCATCCATCAGGCAAACCTGATCAACAACGGCATCCTGCCCATGACCTTTGCCGATGAGGCGGATTACGACCGCATTGACTTCGGCGACGAGCTGACCCTCCCCGGTGTGCGTGCGCTGGTGGAGAACGGCAGCGAGGAGTTCATCCTCCACAATACCACCAAGAACGAGGATTACAAGGTGCTCCTGCCCCTGACCGAGCGGCAGAAGGGCTGCATCCTCTGCGGCGGATTGCTGAATTACACCCGTGAGATGAACAAGTAAGTGAATGGCGCCTCCCCGCAAGGGGAGGCGCTTTCTGCATCCTCACGGCAGCCTGGCATATTCTGCTTCCGCCCATTCCGCCAACGCACGCGACCAGCTTTCTTCCGGGCCGTAGCAGCTGACGAAGTAGGCTTTCACCGCGTCTGCGCTGGTGAATGCTCCGCTGCGCAGCGTATCGCGGATGGTCTTCTCGCTCGCAGGCTGCGATTCTCCGGTGAAGGGTGATTGGATGTCGTGCAATCCGCCGTTGAGTTTGTCCAGCCAGATGTAATACACCCATTCAGGATGGCTTCGCGAGCGCACCTCCACGTTGACGAACTGGTAACGCATGTAGTACGCTGGGATGTACATCCCGTATTCCTCGATCTCCTCCTCCGTCCAGCCCACGTTGGTGCGAAGGAATTCCATGGCCTGAGCAGATTCTGTGCCATCGTTGATGATGTTCAGGGCAAGCCAGGGAGCATAGGCAAATACGGTCTCGCCGTTCACTTCAGCCTCGATGTATCCAAAGGCATAGTCCTCCGTGGTGGAGAGCCAACGCACCTTTTCTCCGCTGGGAATGGAAGCGAAGGGATTCGGGTTCGTGGGCTTGCGGTACAGCGGCGTTTCGCTGGAGACGTAGGCGATTACCCCCTGCGTTTCCGGCTGGTCCGGATGTGTAAACAAGTGTGCGCCAAGCAGAATCATGACGATCAGCGGGATGATCAGCAGATATTTCTTCATCGTGTTTCACCTTCCTTTGATATGGAAACGGATGATGCACGGAGGTTCTTCCCCCAAAGACGAATTGTTACATTGATCCCTTTTTTTGCAGGGATACGTTTAGCATCCCCAGCGAACGCCCCGACAAATAAGGGGAAAGCAGGCATGGATAAGTTTGAAGGAAAGCCGGTGAAAAAACTGGCTGATGCTTATCGCGATCAATACCTGGAATGTGCTTTGTCAAGGATCAATATATCCGACAGGCCCTAATCTTTTTCACATTAACATATCTCAAACAAAAAACAGACAAAATAAAAATAGGCCGCCTCTATACTCCCTGTTGTTGGATAACGCATGTTGCCGCCCAACGATTAAGGATCAATCAAGAGGAGGATATCATCATGATAAAGTTTCTGAAGAAGGCATTCAGCGACATGAGGGAAAGCGCCAAGGCACAGCACGAGGTGGACAAGGCGAACTTCGCCGCAGCCAAAGCTGAGAGTAAGGCCCAGTGGGAGGAAGCCAAGGCCATGGGCAAGCCCGAGACCCGCAAGGCCATGATGCAGGCTGAGCGCGACAAGCAGATCGGAGAAGCCAACCAGCGCAAGGCAGAAGCCGAAGCCCGCATCAGCAAGGCGAAGGGCAAGTGAGCCGGCTGACGTGCACGGGTTCCGGAAGTTGTCTCCGGGGCCTGCTTTTTTTGTGATGCACAAACAAAACAGAAACATTTATGTGCTATACTGGTTCTGGAATTTGAGAATAGGAGTCTTTGCCATGTTCAAGATCCTTGTTGTGGAAGATGATCGCGACCTGAACCGTACGGTCTGCGCTTTTCTGAACCGCTCCGGCTATGAGGCCACCGGCTGCCTGAATGCAACCGACGCCTACGACGCCATGTATGAGACCATGTTTGACCTGGTTGTGTCGGACATCATGATGCCGGGCATCGATGGCTTTGAGTTCGCCTCAAACGTCCGCGCGCTGAATGAGAACATTCCCATTCTGTTCATGACTGCACGGGATGACATTGCCTCCAAGCAGCGGGGCTTCCGCATCGGCGTGGATGATTACATGGTCAAGCCCATCGACCTGGACGAGATGTTCCTGCGTATCGGCGCGCTGCTGCGCCGGGCGAAGATCGCATCCAGCCGCAAGCTGGAGGTGGGCGCGTTTGCTATGGACGCGGACGAGTTCTCTGCCACGCTGGATGGCGAGGAGATCAGCCTGACCAAGCGGGAATTCAACATCCTGTACAAGCTCTTGTCCTACCCGAAGAAGACCTTCACCCGCCAGCAGCTGATGGACGAATTCTGGGATGCAGACTCTGAAACCGCCCCTCGCGCGGTGGATGTGTACATGACCAAGCTGCGCTCAAAGCTGGCTGACTGCGGCGATTTTGAGATCAAAACCGTGCATGGGTTGGGCTACAAGGCGGTGCTGAAGCAATGAGAGAATTTCTGCGTGGGTTGAATCACTACATTGTCTTTTTCCTGTTGGCTGCGTTTGTGGTGACTTGCTGCATCCTGTTGTTTGCAAATGCGCTGATGGACTCCCTGGGTGTGGTTCTGACAGAGGAAACCCTGGGTACAGCCGCCAAGCTGACCTTCGGCAACGTGATCTTGCTGAGCGTGCTGTTCACGCTGATTGATACGATCCGCCGCAAGCTTACTGTGGAACGCACCGCCCGCCGCATTGCAGACGCGGCCAAGCGCATTGTGGCCGGGGATTTCTCCGTGCGGGTGGATAAGCCCAGCCGTCTGAGTAATGATGAGAGCTTCTTCGAGATCATCGACTGCTTCAACCGCATGGCGGAGGAGTTGTCCGGCGTGGAAACGCTGCGGACAGACTTCATCTCCAACGTATCCCACGAAATGAAAACACCGCTGGCTGTGATGCAGAATTACGGCACGCTGCTGCAAACCCCCGATCTGCCGGAGGACAAGCGCATCGAGTACGCTAAAGGGATCATCGACAGCTCTCGCCGCCTGGCGGACATGGTGACAAACATCCTGAAGCTGAACAAGCTGGAAAACCAGCAGATTTTTCCCCACGCGGAGAAATACGATCTGGGCGAGCAGCTGTGCGAAGTCCTTGTGCAGTATGAAAGTGTGTGGGAACGTGAGAATATCGAAATCGAAACGGACATTGCCGAGGACATATCCATCTGTGCAGACCGGGAGCTGCTGTCGTTGGTATGGAATAACCTGCTGTCCAACGCCTTCAAGTTTACCCCGGCAGGCGGAAAGGTCTTCCTGACGCTGACAGCCACGGAGCATCAAGCTGTGGTGAGGGTTCAGGACACCGGCTGCGGCATGTCGGCAGAGACCGGCGCCCACATCTTCGAGAAGTTCTATCAGGGCGACACCTCCCATGCAGCGCCGGGCAACGGTCTGGGTCTGGCGCTGGTGAAGCGGGTGATGGACATCATCCATGGCGAGATCAGCGTGGGGAGCGAGCTCGGGAAGGGAACCACCTTCACCGTGAAAATCAGGAGAGCATGATGGACAGGAAGAGAATCGGGAAAGCACTGTTGTTTCCCCATCCGCTGGTGGCCTGTTTACTGTTTCCCACAGCAGTCGTGCTGATGCTCTGGGGCATGCGGACGCGCGGAACGGCCGATCCGCTGACGATTGCATTCTGCGTGCTGTCCTTCTACGGGTTGGTGCTGGTGTGCCTGCGGATTCCCGATATCATCCGCTGGGTGCAGCGGTTCCGTCGGGAAAATCAGTACTACCTGTTGTACACGAACGATGTGCAGCTGCGCATTAACCTTTCGCTGTACTTTTCGGTGGGGTTCAATGCCGTGTATGCGCTGTTTCAGCTCTGCCTGGGGGTATGGCACCACTCGGCATGGTTTTATGCCATGGCTGGGTATTATCTGCTGTTGGCTCTGATGCGTTTAACGCTGGTACGCCACACCCGTCAGCACGCCGCCGGAGAGGACAACCGTACGGAATGGCACAAGTACCGCTTTTGCGGTTGGCTGCTGCTGGTGATGAACCTGACGCTGGCGATCTTCACACTGTATTTCGTGTTCCGCATCCGGGTTTTCCTTCACCATGAGATCACTACCATTGCCATGGCAGCCTACACCTTCACCGCGCTGACGCTGGCCATTGTCAACGCAGTCCGTTACCGGAAGTACGGCAGTCCGGCTTATTCTGCGGCAAAGGCCATTTCTCTGGCGTCCGCCACGGTATCCATGCTGACACTGGAAAACGCCTTGCTGACCACCTTCGGGGAGGAGAGCGGCGAGCTTTTCCGGCAGATCATGCTGGGGACAAGCGGAACAGCAGTGATCCTGGTCGTGCAGGGCATCGCGCTGTATATGATCGTGAACGCGAGTAAAAAGCTGCGAATTAAAGATTCTGAAACATAATATAAGCAATTTGCACAACTGAATGCAGTATGATAACCACGTAATAATGATGATAGAGAGGTAATGAACGATGGAAAACAATCAGAACGGCTTCCAGTATACCTATTCTTCCAAGGAGCAGGCCGAGATCAAGCGCATCCGCAGCAAGTACACCCCCAAGGAAGAAAACAAGATGGAGCAGCTCCAGCGGCTGGATGCTTCCGCCACACAGAAAGCGACGAAGTACGCCATTATTGTTGGCGTGATCGGCGCGCTGATCCTGGGCACAGGCATGAGCTGCTGCATGGTCTGGACGGATGAGCTGCTGATTCCCGGTATCGTGATCGGCTTGATCGGCATGGTGGTGGTTGCTGTGGCCTACCCACTGTACAACCGTACGCTGAAGAAGGAGCGGGAACGCATTGCACCGGAGATCCTTCGCCTGACGGACGAACTGATGAAGTGAGCCAATCAATGAACATAAAGCATATACCGTACCATTCAAACAGGATGGTACGGTGCTCTTTTTATATCAGAGAAGCTCCCTGACCTTCTTGGCCACGTTCTTCATGTCCTCGGTGGGCTCAAAGCGGGCGACGATCTGCCCGTCCTTGCCGATCAGGAACTTGGTGAAGTTCCATTTTACCTCGCCGTTTTTCTTGTAATCCTTGTCCATCTTCTTGGCGATGCCGCTCATCATGATGCCCATGGGGCTCATGCCGAAGCCTTTAAACTTGGTGTTGTCCGCAAGATACCGGAACAGCGGGATAGCGGTTTCGCCCCGCACATCTGCCTTGGCGAACTGCGGGAAGGTGATGCCGAAGCGCCCTGTGCAGAAGGTGTGGATCTCCTCGTCGCTGCCGGGAGCCTGCTCGCCAAACTGGTTGCAGGGAATGTCGATGACCTCGAAATCCTTGCCCTGCAATTCGTCGTACAGCTCCTGCAGCGGCTCGTACTGGGGCGTGAAGCCGCAGCCTGTGGCGGTGTTGACGATCAGCAGCACCTTGCCCTTGTAATCCGCCATGGAAACCTCGGTGCCGTCGGTCTTCCTGATCTTGAAATCGTAAATGCTCATGGTAGTCCTCCTGATTCTTTTCGACAAGCTCTCATTTTGCTCTTTACTCTTATTTACTTATCTGCTATCATTTTATGCATGGGAACCATTCCCGTCAATTACGCAGATTATTCTGACCAGATAAGAAAAAACTGAGCATGGAGGAATGAATATGTCAACCACCCACAACTGCCCCTGCACCCAGGCCTGCCCCCTGCAGCGCGCCATGGAAATGATCGGCAGCAAATGGAAGCTGTCCCTGCTCTGCTCCCTGATGGTGGACGGCTCCACCCGCTACAACGAACTGAAGCGCAAGATGAATGGCATCTCCAACACCATGCTGGCCAAGTCCCTCAAGGAGATGGAGGACGACGGCCTCGTTACCCGCACGGAGTACATGGAGGTACCCATCCGTGTGGAATATGCCATCACCGAGAAGGCCAGGGCATTGGGGCCGATCCTGGTACAGCTGGCGCAGTGGGCGGTCAGCAACACCTAAGCAATGAAAGGAAAAACGGCACTATCTCCCTTCCCGACGGAGAGTGTCACAACCAAAATGTGAAAAGCCCGCAATGAAGCAGGAAAGTCTGTTTCATTGCGAGCCATGCCTATATTATTGATCGATCCGGCGCACTACACTGGCTGTATAGGGTACGAAATACTTTTCCCAGAAGCCAGCGGCGGTGGGGTTGAAGCTCTCGTAATCCACGCCAAGGTATATCACACCATCCCTTGCCATCGCACTGAGGACATAATCCAGCAGGAGCTGACTCACGCCAGTACTGCGCCATGCGGGCACACAGTACGCGCCGCAGATGTTTCGCATGCCCTCATGCTCACTGATGAAGTTCTCCCCATCACTGCACACCTCTATGAAGGCGATCAACCGGCCCTCCACGGTGGCTGTAAACAGACGAGAATCCCGATGTTTCACCGCATCGAGCCACGCCCTGCGCCCCGCCTCTGTCCGAGCCATGAAGCACGGACTCTGGCACAGATGCTCATCCAGCGCCCAGCGCATCTCCCGTACCGCGTCGCCGCTGCCTGTAGGCAACTCGCAGCATGTAACGCCCTTCACAGGCGTGGCGTTCAGCAACTCCACGCGGCGGATCGCATCTGCGCAGCGCTGGCCAAAGCCGTAGCGGAACAGCTCCTGCTTAGCAACCTTCTCGTGCTCGTATAGCGCAATGGCATGATACTTTGCCCCTGCGCGCACCCACCGATCCGCCGCGGCCTGATACATTCGCTGTAGCGTGCGGTTCGGAGCAGTCTCAGCCAGTCCATGGGCATGAACAGGCGAAAACACGCCCACAAATTGTTTCTGATAGCCAGTCCCCCAAGTGCCGAACATCCCATGGAAGGGCCCATAGGCGCCCAGATAGCCAACCAGTCGGCCGTTCTCTACTGCTGCCACGCCCAGCCCGTTTACAAGGGAGGACAACTCAGGCAGGACGCATGCAGGCAAATCCACCGCCGCGCGCTCCATATCCAGTTGCTTTTGAGCAAGGCAAACTGCCTCAGCCACATGGCAGAGCTGAAAATCCACAATATTCATTCTGTTTCCTCCAATCTTTTGGAGGATTTGTTTATCGTGTCTCCTCCTTCAACACGATCATCAAACAATAACGCCTCATGGCAATCGCCTCCTTCGCAGTTGATGCATTTATCATATCACACTTCACGTACAAGCGCAAGAAAACAAATCGCCTGATCGTTCAGGCCACCTTCTCACGCCCTCCTGTGAGCAGTAATGAAAGGACTTCCGATCTATCAAACTGAATTGAGTTTCTGCGGCATGTCACTTCGGCGACCTCCTTTCTTTCACAAGCAACTTCGCCCAACAGTATACCTGTCGGGCAATCGCAGATCCAACGCAACTTTTTCCGCTGGAGACGTAGGAGGTTACCCCACCTGCGTTTCCAGCTGATGCGGGAGCGAAAACAAGTGTGCGCTAAGCAGAAACATTACGATCAGCGGGGTATCAGCAGATACTTCTTTATCGTGTTTCACCGTCCTTTGATATGGAAACGGATGATGCACGGAGGTTCTTCCAAGAAAAACGAATGGTAACGTTGATCCTTTTTCAGGGATGCGTTTAACATTCCCGGCGAATGCCTCGTCTAATAAGGTGAAGGCAGTCGTGCATGAACGACTGGCGAGGGAAAGGAGGTGGCGGAAATGACTCCAGTCCAGGGCCCGGACAGGGAGAAAAGACTCAACCATATGGTACTGACCTATGAAAAAGACCTGCTGCGGATGTGCTGCGCGTATCTCCGGGATGTTGAACTTGCCCGGGATGCGGTGCAGGAAACCTTCCTCAAGGCCTACCGCCGCATGGATAAGTTTGAAGGCAAGGCCAGTGAAAAAACCTGGCTGATGCGTATTGCGATCAATACCTGTAAAGACATGCTCCGCGGCGGCTGGTTCCGCCATGTGGACGCAAACACCGTGCTGGAGGATCTGCCTTTGCCGGTGGCTCCGCCCAGCGTGGAGCATATCGCCCTGACCAGCGCTATCATGGCGCTGCCCCGCAAGCAAATGGAGGTCATCCTCCTGCACTGCGATCAGGGCATGAACATCCGTGAAACGGCCCAGGCGCTGGGGATCACCCCGCCTGCGGTCATCAACCGACTGAAAAAGGCGCGCAGTGCACTTCGCATTGCGCTGGAAGGAGGGGCTGACGAATGACGGAACAGGAAAACCGTAAAATCCGGGAGGCTTTGACCTCCTGTCTCTCCGGCGTGGATGCGCTGCCCTCCATGCGGGCGGACATCCTGCGCGCCGCGAAGGGAGAAAAGAAAGTGAAACGCAATCTGAGCAAGGGCCTGGTGCTGGCCCTGGTATTGATCCTGATGATGAGCTCCGTCGCCGTGGCGGCGGGATTGGGGCTGTTCGGGCAGATCGGGCAGCAGGAACACTCCGATTCCCGCCTGCCCGGGCTGGAGAATGTATCCACTGTGCTGGACAAGGCCTTCGATGTGGGCGGCGGCGTGACCGTCACCGTGCATCAGGCCTACTACGATGGCAGCCGCGTGTTTATTTCCTACTCGGTGACGGGCCCCCATGATGTGCTGGAAACCGGCACGGGCAAGCCTGATCTCGTGAATTACGACCAGAAGTACGACGGTGTGACCTTCGCCGACATGTGGTATGTGGAAGGCCCCAACGGACAGGCGCTCATGTCCTGGCTGGACGGCAGCGAGCCCCGCTGGGCGAAGACCACCTCCGTCAACGTGCACGACGGTTTGCAGATCGGCGATGAATACCTGGACATCATTGGCGGCGAGTACTACTGGCTGGAGGATGGCACGCTGATGAGCTGGAAGGAATGCATCGTGCCCGAAGAGCTGGCCGCCGACGAGGTGACCTTCTCCATCGGCGTGTTCACCACCGGCAGCGCTTATTACCAGACGGCGGAGGCCCTGTACACCTTCGGTGTGGATCGCGGCGAGACCACCTGGCATGACTTCACCGTGAAGAAGGCGGCTCCCGGCGTGGCTCTGACCGGCACGGCCCAGACCGCCGACTGGACGGCCACCGCTGACCTCACCGCCAGCGCCATTGACGTGAAGGGCACCGTGACGCTGAAATGCCCTGAAAGCTGGGTTGCTGCCATTGATTCCTGGGAGAACCCAGATCAGGTGGACTACATTCACTACTGGGCGCTCTATATTGACGGACAGCCTGTGGACGGCTACAACCTGGACGCCTGCATCTACGGCAAGGAGCCGCTGACCTTCGGCGTTTGCTACAAGCTGGATGCGCTGTCGGAGGACATGAAGCTCGTCCCTGAATACCGCTACGCCGGCGAGAAGGTCGAGGAAGCCATCCCTCTCACCGCTGCCGAGTAACCCCAAAACAACACGAAGGCCTCCCTGCATTTTGCAGGGAGGCCGTTTGAATGGGGGTCAAGAGGCCTGAATTACTCAGCCTCGATTTGGCTCTGGATATAGGCGTGCATCGCTTCTGCCACCTTCTTGGAGTGGGCCACGGCTTCCACCACCGTGCGGGCGCCGTTGACCGCGTCGCCGGAGGCAAATACGCCGGGGCGGCTGGTGTGGCCGTTTTCGTCCGCGAGGAGCAATCCGCGGGGGCTGGCGTTCAATCCGCTGGTGGTGCGGGTGATGGTATTTTGCGGCCCCTGGGAGATGGACACGATCACGCTGTCCGCCGGGACAAGGGCGTCGCTGCCTTCCACCTCGGTGAGGGAACCGTCCTCGCTTTCGATCAGGTCGCGGAAGATCACGCCGTCATCGGTAATTTCGATGGGCTTCTTGTTGTAGGCAAATTCGACGCCCTCCAGCTGGGCGTAGCTGGCCTCGTACTGGCTGGCGGTGATGGTCTTGGTCAGGGAGAAGCAGGTCACCTTCCGGGTACCGTGGCGCATGGCGGTGCGAGCCACGTCCATGGCAGCGTTGCCTGCGCCGATCACGATCACCCTCTCGCCCAGCTTGTACACGTCCGGGTTATTGAGGTAGTTGATGGCGTAGTGCACATGGCCGAAGGATTCGCCCTTGATGCCCAGGGTATTGGCCTTCCACACGCCGGTGCCGATGAAGATGGCCTTGTAGCCGTCGCGGAAGAGGTCGTCCACCTGAATCGCATCGCCGATGCGGGTGTTGGGGCGGATCTTGATGCCTTTTAATTCAAGGTGGCGGTACTGGATGTCATCCAGGGTGGATTTGGGCAGGCGGAATTCCGGGATGCCGTAGCGCAGGATGCCGCCGATCTTGTCCTTACCCTCGAAAATGGTGACCTGATAGCCGTAGCGGGCCATCAGGATGGCGATGGTCAGACCTGCCGGGCCGGAGCCGACGATGGCGACCTTCATGCCGTTGGAGGGCGCGGGGCCTTTGACCATTTTGGAGGCGTAGGTGCTGGAAATATAATTCTCGATGACGGAGAAGTGCACGGGCGTGCCCTTCTTGCCCAGCACGCAGTGGCCCTCGCACTGCTTCTCATGGTTGCAGATGAGGGAGCAGACGGTGGTCAGCGGATTGTTCTCAAAGAGCATGCGGCCGGCCTGATCCAGTTCATTTGCCTTCAGAAGCTTAATGACCTCCGGGATGGGGGTCTTGATGGGGCAGCCCTTCTGGCACTGGGGCACCTTGCAGCCCAAACAGCGGTTTGCTTCTTCCATGACGTGAAGTGCCATATTGCATTCCTCCAATGTGAATATGCAGCGATTTCGATGTCCATTATTGATATTGTATCATATCTGACTTAGTGGGAAAAGGTCGATTCACGGCATGTTTTGCACATCTCGCGCCGCAAAAGAGAGATCCGTGAACGAAAAGCGTCCTCCCTGCGGGCAGGGAGGACGTGGATCAACCGTCAGAGAAACGGAGGTGAGTGTCGAAGGGCTCGCGTGCCGTCTGATGGTCTTATGCTCAGCCCACAGAAGGCGCTTCCATGATGTTCAGCACCATCAGGAAGGTGCCCATCCTGTCGGTTTCAAAGGTGAGGATGCCGTCCTTCAGGGTGAAGGGCATCTCATTCCAGACTTCGATCGGATTACCGTTGACCATTTCCTCTTCCACGCGGACGATCTTGAACGCGCGGGCCTTGAGCTCGGAGGGCGCCATTTCAAAGAAGATGCTGTCCGGCATGGAGAAGGGGTGCTCATTCAGGTCGATGGTGATCTTCACATTGCCGGAAAACTCCACCGACTTGCCGCTGAACTGGAAGGAGGTGACAAACATGTAGAAGGCGTCGGTCTTCAGCTCGATGTCCAGGGGGGCAGCATCCACCAGCACCATCAGGCGGCCGGGGAGCTTTTTGCCATCCAGGGATTCCGCGGAGGCATTGGTGCTGGTGTCCAGATCGACGCTCACATCCTCGGAGATGATGTAGCCGCACACGGGGCAGAGGGTCAGCTTTTTGCCGCCCACCACGATGGTGGCGGAGGAGCAGGGCGCAGTGTTGCTGTTGTAGCACTTGCTGCGGGTGCAGGCGGCGGTGTGGGTGCCGTCGTTGTTGCGGATCCATGCACCGTAGGAATGGCCCAGCATGGGCTTTTCATTGTCGTGATAGTTGTCGCCGCAGCGGGTGCAGGTGTGATCCACATAGCCGGCGCTCTCGCAGGTGGGGGCGACGGTCTTTTCGGCGTAATCGTGGCCCAGCGCGGAGCCGGGGGCAGGGCGGGAGGTCTTGGCGGAGCATTGCGCGTTGGCGCACTTGGCGTTCTCCGTGCCGTCCTTGGTGCAGGTGGCGTCACCGGCGGGAACCCAGTTGGTGAAGGAATGGCTGGACCAGGAGGCGGAAGCGCCGCACCAGCGGCAGCGGCCGGAGCAGCTGTCCGGCGACAGGCCGGAGTTGTAGCTGTTGGGGTTGTGGTTGCGGCTGGTGCGGTAGCCGCACTCATTGCAGTCCCAGTGGCACCAGGCGCCGGAACCTGCCAGGGAGGTGTTCGAGCTGCCGCAGGAATCACAGGAGATGGCCATGGCAACGCTGCCCAGCAGCATCATGGTCAGGAGGGAGAGGATGAACAGTAGTTTTTTCATGGTGAAGTACCATCCTTTCATCTATATAAAGTGGCTCAGTGTCTTATGTGTGTGGTTGCATTATACCATATGAGGCAAGGGTTTACAACTCCATTTTTCTTCCAGTATCGGATTAGAAATTGCTCAGGCGCACCAAAAGACTTGCTCAATTCATAATTCACTGGTATAATAAAATGATGGCCGGTTCATCCGTACCAGCATTCCAATGATATTACCCGAGAGAGGGCTGTAAATCGCATGTCGTATCATGATTATATATCCACAGCTACGCTGCAGTATCTCATGCAGCAGTACCCGGAGCATACGCCGGGCTGGCTGGAATCCTTCACGGATGAGGTGCATCGGCTGGAGGAAATGTGGGGCGTCACGGTGGAGGGATATGAGCGGGATTCCCGCTTCGGAACCATCCTGTATGGACAGAGCGAAAAGTACGGGAAGGTCGCAGTGAAGATCGTGCCCTGGTTCTCCCCGCGGCTGCAGGGAGAGGTGTATTGCTATCAGCACCTGCCCTACCGGGAGATGTGCCCGCTGTATGCGGTGGATGAAAAGCTGGGTGCGATGCTGCTCAAGTATGTCACCATCCCGGAGGCGGCAGATCCGGAGAAAAAGGAAGCCGCCATTGCCGCGCTGTATGCCCAGCGGCGCATCGCCACGCAGGAGGACGCCCAGCACGTTCCCCATTATGAAGATGTGCTTCACGAGGTTTCCGCCAACGCCCTTTCTGAAATCGCCCGCACCGGCGATGCAGGCTATGCGCATCTGGCATTGTCCATCGAGCGGGCGCAGAAGGCCATGGCTGCCTTTGCGGACAGCGAGCGCTGCCTCATCCATGGCGACGCCCATGCCTTTAACCTCCTTGAGGAGGGGGACTCCTGCCTGATGATCGATCCGCTGGGCTATGTGGCGCCCTTCGCCTTTGAGTGGGCACGCTATCTGGGCACGGCGATGAAGGAAAAGCAGCTGCCGGCAGCGTATTTCCGCCAGATCGTCCTGCGGCTGACCCAGAGAAATGCTTCCCTGGAGGAAGCTCTGCGCGCCTTCGCCATCGACACCACGCTCCGGGCCTGCAATACCTTCATCGAGGGCAACACCTATCAGGAGATCTGCTATTCGGCGGATTGGGCCCGCCGCGCCTGGGACTATTACGATGCGCTGGTGCATACCTAAGATTCAGGAGGCAAAGCCATGTCATTCATCGAAAAGGCGAAGGCCTTTTACGCCGATATGCGCCGGGACGTTCCGGCCAGCTACAAGTCCCAGGACACGGAAGAACCCTTCGACAAGGTGTTCACCAAGCCTCTGGGCTACCTCTTCACCCGCTTCTTCATCCACATCAAGTGGACGCCCAATATGGTAACCATCCTGTCGATGTTCATTGGCGTGATCGGCGGCGTGCTGTTCTACCCGGATTCCTTCGGATGGAATCTCGCGGGTGTGCTGCTGGTGATCCTGGCCAACATCCTTGACTCTACCGACGGCCAGATGGCCCGCCTCACCGGGCAGAAATCCGCCCTGGGCCGCATCCTGGACGGTATGTCCTCGACGCTGTGGTACATCGCGATGTATTGCGCCATCTGCTGCAAGCTGTACAATGATCCCATCCCCTTTGCCCCCGGGCACACCTGGGGATGGATCATCTGGGCGATCGCCATCGTTTGCGGCCTGCTCGGCCATGCCCAGCAGTGCACCATGGCGGACCGCTACCGCAATATCCACCTGTTCTTCCTGAAGAACAAGCACGGCGATGAGCTCCACCGCTCCGAGGATATCACCCGGCAGCGTCTGGCGCTGCCCAAGGAGGGCGCGAATTTCCAGAAGGTGCAGCTGTTTATCGACGGCATCTTCACCCTGTCCCAGGAGAAGATCACCCCCACCTTCCAGAAGCTCTACGATGCATATCTGGCGGCGGACGAGGACACCCGCGAGGCCATCCGCCAGGATTATCTGGAGGGCTCCCGCAAGTACATCCAGCTGACCAATGTGCTGACCTTCAACGCCCGCGCGTATCTGTTCTTTGCGCTGGTGCTGCTGAATGTGCCCTTTCTGTACTTCGTGCTGGAGTTTTTCGGCTTCGGTGCGCTGAAGATCTATACCCAGCGCAGCTACGAGAAGCTGGCCCTGGATCTCCTGAAGAAGTACAGCCTCCCCGGTCATGACGACAAGAAGCCCGGCATCTGGAACAAGGTGTTCTTCATCGTGGGCGTGGTCGGCGTGATCGTGATGCTGATGAACACCGACTTCTCCGGCGTGGACTGGTCCGGCACCGTCCTTCGCCTGATGCCCCTGTGGCTGCCCTCGCTGCTGTGCCTGTGGGGTGTGATCTATGTGCTGCACGCGCTGGGCTACGGCATCATCATGGGCTGGCGCGGCAAGGGGATTCCCTTCACACAGCTGCTGCGGGTATCCATCTCCGGCTTTGCCCTCAACCATGTGACCCCCTGCGGTCTGGTGGGCGGCGAGTTCTACCGGGTGATGGAAATGAAGCCCGCCCTCGGCACCGAAAAGGCCGTAGCGTCCACGCTGACCTTCACGGTCATGAACACCTTCTCCCACGTGATGTTCTGGTTTACGGGTGCGGTTTTGTACATCGTGTCCGGCTGCCCGGGCTCCTGGGTGGTGACGGCGGGCGTGGTGCTGATGGCGCTGGCCTGCGGCGCGGGCATCGTGCTGTTCTTCCGCTACTGCAAGCGGGGGCTGGTGGTGTCCTGCATGAATCTGCTGGGCAAGCTGCCACTGGTAGGCGGAAAAATCGTCGCCCTGCTGGAGAAAAAGGCTGACCAGTTCGAGGAGATCGACCAGGACATGGAGGCCTTCTACTGCCGCCATTGGGATTTCTGGACGACTACCGTGGTGGAATATGCCGCCCGTCTGCTGGAGGCCGCCGAATTCTGGCTGATCTTCCTCGCCCTTGATTTGAATGTGCCCTATATTTACTGTGTCGTAGCGCTTTCCTGCGCGTCGCTGGTGGGCAATCTGCTGGCGTTCATCCCCATGCAGATCGGCACCCGCGAGATGGGCCTGGCCCTGGCGATGAGCTGGGTCGGCCTGGCCTCGCCGCTGAGCCTGACCGCCTCCATCATGTCCCGTATCCGTGAGATCATCTACACCGCTGCCGGCACGCTGATGCTGCTGGTGCGCAACGGCGAACTGCCCAAGGCCACCAAGGAGGACGTGCTGGATGCGATCGACGACGCGGAGGAGGACGATATCCCTGCTGTCGAGGTTGACTGGGAGCCGCCGATCACCGAAGGCGACTGGCAGCCCGGCATGACCGCTGTGCCCGTTGTGCCCGCCGAAGCCGACCCCTCCGAGGAGGTGCCGATCCAATGAATGCGGCCCTGATCCTCTCTGGCGGCGTGGGCGCAAGATTTGGCGCAAGCGTTCCCAAGCAGTACACCCGCATCCGCCGCAGGATGGTGATCGAGCACGTCATCGAAGCGGCGATGCAGGCGGAAACGATTGATGTGGTGATGGTCGCCGGCGCGGACTGCCCGCAGCTGCGCAGCTTGCAGAAAAAGTACGGCTTCCGCACGACCCCTGGCGGCAGCGTCCGCAACGAAACGCTGCTCAATGGCCTGACCGCCCTGCGCGAGCTGGGCTGCGAACGGGTGGTCATCCTCGATGCGGTGCGTCCGCTGGTGACGGGGGCGCTGCTGGATGAATACATCCGCCTGATGCAAGAGGGCTGGGACGCGGTGTCCACCGTGCAGCCCATCACCGATAGCCTCGGCTGCCTGGACATGCATGAGGTGGATCGCAGCCGCTACTACCTGATGCAGTCGCCCGAGGGTTATGACCTGCCAAAGCTCCTGCAGTATTTCGACCCCCATTCACCCCTGACCGAGGTAGCTCACCAGCTGCCGGCGGACAGTCGGATTTACCTCTACCGGGACTTCCCGGAGAACCCCAAGCTGACCTATCCCTGGGAGAAGATGGCTATCGCCCAGGCACTGAAGGAGAGGGGACAATGAAAAGGCTGCTGAGCCTGCTGCTTGCGATACTCCTGCTGCTTGTTCCTGCGCTGGCGGAAACCGTGGACGTTGCAGCCATGCAGCGCGCCCGGGATGCGCTGACCCGGCAGGGCTTCTCCATATCGGATGAATGCTTTGCCCGGGCGCTGGAATACCGCCGCACGATGCAGGAAATGTATGCGCGCTCGGGCTTTGACGCAGGGAACCCGGAGCAGAGCGAGCTGATCTATGAGCTGCTGCTGTGTGAGGGCATTGGCCTCTACGACTACGATGCCCTGACCTGGACGCCCACTTCGGAACAGATCTACGTCTTTGATGCGGAGTTCTTCAATATCGAGGGTATGTATACGGAATTCCTGCAGGGTGTGCAGTCCATCATGCCGGATGCCCAGATCACCGATGTCCGCGAGGATCTGTCCGGGATGAACGAGTATCTCGAGGGCAAGCGCAAGGTGCTCTTTGAATTCAACGGACACTCCTATGTGGTCACGCTGACCAGCGAGGGTGACTGGCTGAACACAGAGATCATCGACTTTCTCAATCAGGTGCTGAAGACCGAGGGGGATACCAACCGGCTGCACATCGTCAGCGAAGGCTGGGATCAGCTGGTATTCCTGATCTACGGGACAGAGACGGATGCCAAGGTACTGCGCCGTCTGCTGGACGTGGAGGAACCAGCATCCGGCGTGGGCGAGAGCCTGCTGGACTGGTTGGGCAGCCTATTCGGCCAGTAAATACAAAAAATCGCCGTCCATGAGGATGGCGATTTTTTTATGTGCGGGAGTTTGTTACTCCGCCTTCTCCTTATACACCACGAACTTCTGGAACAGGTACTCGGTCACGAGGTTCGTGCACATGACGATCAGCTGCACCAGCCAGTCATGGACGCCCAGGCCCTCCATCCAGTTGCCCAGCCAGGTGGAGGCAGGGGTGAACACTGCGTAGAACAGCGCGACCAGCAGCATATCGCGCACGACATGGCCGGTGGGCTTGAAGGTGTACTTGCGGTTGAAGGTGAAATTCCAGATGACGGAGAGCGCCAGGGAGGGCAGGTAGCTCATCCACCAGCTTTCCCAGCCCAGCACGTCGTGGAACAGGGCGAAGCTGGCGACCTGGATGATGCCCGCAGAGAGGCTGAACAGGGTAAACTTGATGGCCTGGAGGACGTTCTTGTTCATGGGTCATTCTCCTTTTTCATTGGTGTCGAGCGTATCAAGGCTTTCCCGGTAGAGGACAAAGCGCTGGAACAGGTAGGCCAGCACCGCCCAAAGGACAAATTGTGTCAGGTTGAAGGCTACGGCCGCATTTGCCAAAAGGTTGCCCACCAGCGGCTCTGCGGAATACGACATGGACTGCCGGATGATTTCCTGCATCACAGGAGCCCAAAGTCTGCCGGTGAGGATGTCAAACAGCATTTCCAGCACGCTCATCACCGGGATGGCGATGCCCCATGCCAGTGCGGAACGGAAGGTGTACCGACGGTTCAGCGCGGCGGTGATGATGGCTGCCAACAGGTTGACGACGAGTGGGAAGTAGGACTGTATGGAGGCGAGCGCCTCGACACCCTGTCGGCCAACCAGCATATTGACGAAGACTCGAAGTGCATAGGCAACGAAGGTTACAGATGCGGTAATGGCAAAGTAGCGGGCTATACGATGGCCTTTCATCGTGCGTACCTCCTTTACACCAGCCTCAGCGCG
>JBGUSK010000098.1:0-2502 GCA_045132495.1 Christensenellales bacterium
GTCCGGGTTGAAGGGAGTATAGTTCTTGATATCGCGCAGGGGCGCGCCGGTATACCATACGCCCTGCTCGCTGATGTACACGGGTATCACGTCGTACTTCTCGGGGGCCACATGATTCATAAGCTGCACAGCAGAGATGATCGCCACCTCTCGCTCGCAGCTGCGGGAACCAAAAAGCACACCAAGCTGGATTTTTGCCATGGATAATGCCTCCGTTTATGATGATATTCAGGCTTCAGAATAATTGTCAGGCAGATCATTCTCGAACAGCGCCACGTCGCCAGAACGGCCGATCTGACGCAGGATCGCAGACGCCTCATCCAGTGTGGACACGACATAGCAGTTCGCCTGCGGGAAACCAGCTTCTGCCAACCCTCTCGCGATCGGCGCAGTGTGCTTTTTACCTACAAGAATGGCCACATCCAAGCAGTCCGCCATCATCGTGCCGAAATCGTGGTTGAACTGCTCCTCGCCTGCGCCAAGCTCCACCATGCCAGGTGTAATGATGATTCGGCGGCCCTCAAACTCACGCAGCACCTTCAAGGCCGCCTGGGCGCCCTTGGGGTTGGAGTTGAACGCATCGTCGATGATGGTTACGCCGGCAGAAGGAATCAGCTGCAGACGATGCTCCACGGGTGCGATCCTGCTGATGCCGCGGGCAATCTGCCGAAGCGTCATGCCAAGCCGCAGACCCACCGTAGCCGCCAGAATGATATTTTGGATGTTATGCTCACCCAGTAGACGGGTATGGCATTCAATCTCCTCATTCATTGTATGCAGGATGAAGGAGCTGCCCGCCGGCGACACACGGATGTCCGTCGCCCATACGTCCGCATCATCTGCGCCAGGGTAGATGGAACAAAGCCGCTTTTCCTTGCGGGTCTTGTCGAACAGCTCGCGGCAGATGCCCTTGTCATCCGGGAAAAAGCAGCATCCGCCGTCGGGAATCGCGTCCATCAGCTCATACTTGGTAGACTTGATGCGCTCCAGCGTATGGAAGGTATCCAGATGCTGAGGGCCAACAGAAGTCAGCACGCCATGATGCGGATGCACCAGTCGACACAGCTCCTTGATATCGCCTACATGTCGCGCTCCCATTTCCGCCACAAACACCTGATGAGCAGGCATGAGCTTTTCACGGATGATGCGGGTGACACCCATGGGCGTATTGAAGCTGCTGGGCGTAACCAGCACCTGAAATTTTTCCTGCAGGATAGTACCCAGGATGAACTTCACGCTGGTCTTGCCGTAGGAGCCGGTGATGCCGATCTTGATCAAATCAGGCCGGGCCGCAAGCTTCTTCTGAGCATCACGGAAGTACATTTCGCTCACCAGCTTCTCAATCGGCCATGCGCACAAACCACCCAGCGCCACCCACAGTGGCAGCAGCAGCGGGAACAGACCAATGAAGTACAACCGGGGCTCTTCTCCCGTCAGCAGGAAACCTACCAGCGCGCAAATCAGCGTGAACAGGATGGCAGAGATGATCCAGGTGCGCTTGACGCGCATCGTAACCACGAAGGGCTTTTTGGCCTTCTTCACCTGCATGAGGCTGCGGCACCAGAATCCACCCAGGATCGCCAGCGCCACTGTCACCAGTGCAACAAATAGGCACAGGATATGCCCATCATGAAAACGACGGTCGATAGAACGATGGACAAGCAGGAGCAAAGACAAATAAGCTGTCATGATCAAACCCGGCAGAATCGCACGGGTGAAATTACGCTTCACTGTGCGGAAATAACCGGGAAACTGATAGCTTTCCAGCTGGAAATAGTGCATCAGGCTGCGGCTCGCCAGAAGAGATGACAAACCCACGCCCAGCGCGATCAGCCATACCACCAGAGTATTCATCCAGAACTTCACCTGTCTTTCAGCAATCGTCAGTTGGTTTCCACCAGGAAGCTGCGGGCAATAGCATTGAACCTCGCCGCATGCTCAAGATATGCAAAATGCGTGCCGCCGTTGAGAACAATCAGCGCGCTGTCAGGAATTTCCCGTTCCATCTGCTGTCCCATCCACAATGGCGTTTCAGTATCCTTGTCGCCCCAAATAAGAAGTGTGCTGTTTTTGATGGCAGCCAGCTTTTCTGACTGGTCATAGTTAACGATCTTCACAAAGGTCTTGCGCATCTCGGGAGACAGCGCGGCATAGTCTTTCGAGCCGTATTTCTGAATGAGGATCTCCTGCCACCTGTCCGGCAAATTGCCGAAAATCCTCAGCTTGCGCGCCGACTCCACCAGGGATTTCAACTTCTTGTAAGTGGATGTTTTCTGTGTAGCCCGATCATCCGACTGCTTGCGGATGCCCGCAGCGCCTGTCAGAATGATGCGGTCAAACATATCCGCATCCGCCGAAGCCAGCTCAATGGTGACGCGTCCGCCAAAGGAGTGAGCAATCACGCTGCAGGGCATAAAGTCCAGCTTTGCCAGTAATTCCTTCAGACAAGCGGCGAACTCCGGTACGCCCCAGGGTTCCAGAGGCTGACTGCTCTTTCCGTGG
>JBGUSK010000099.1:0-2088 GCA_045132495.1 Christensenellales bacterium
AACTCGGTTTCTGCGTTTGCGGGAAAAAAAGTGCTGATCTATCATACTCATACCTATGAAGCTTACGAACAGGTTCAAGGCAAGGTCTATGAGCAAACGGAGAAGTGGAGAACGAAGGACAGCGAAAATAATGTCATTGCAGTTGGAAAAGCGCTTTCTGCATGTCTTTGTGCGATGGGGATCGACGCTGTTCACGATACCACCGCTTTTGAACCGCCAAACCTGGAAGACGCCTATCAGCGATCATTGGCTATGCTTGAAAAGCGAGGAAACAATGGCGAAAAATATGATCTTTATATCGATCTTCACAGGGATGCGATTGCATCGTCTTCGACCATCAAACGAACAGTCAATATTGGCGGAGAGGAAGTAGCGCGCTTTATGGTGCTCGTTGGGAAGGGGACAACGGGAGGCTATGAAGAAAAACCGGATTGGGAGAAAAACTTGCTGCTTGCTCAGACCATTACGGATGCACTCAATCGGCAGTGCAGTAATCTTGCGCGAGATGTTAAAATCAAAAGTGGTCGTTTCAACCAGCATATTGCTGATTGTTGCATACTGATTGAATGCGGAATGAACACTAATACGCTGGAAGAAGTACTTTCCGGTGTTCCTTATCTTGCAGAAGCAATTTCTGAAGCTCTTGCAAACAGCACAAGGTAAAGCGCTCCAATGACAATTAAGCCATTGGAGCGCTAATAAGTTACATTTTGCTGAGGGAAAGCGGGTATTCATCCAGAAGGGCTTTGACAGCTATATAGGTCCTTGAACCGCGCTCAAGAGCGGGAATGACCCATAGAAGAATGCCCCAGTCTGCTGCGACCGGAAGGCCGCCATCCATCAGCCCTGCACAGATAGAAACAAAACGGTACATTTCCTTCTGTGCGGCGCCGCCCAAAGGCAATGCTGCCCGCAGGATTGGCGTCAGGATTGCATCCAGTTCATTCGCCGAGACATCTTCCTGTACAGCGGCGTTCAGCAAGGACGAAGCGCTGACGGGCGTTGCATCATCCTGACGAAGCTCGGGGATGAAAGGCAGGGCTGGAAGGGTCAGAATGGGCCATTGTCCTACATCATAGGCGGCATTCTTGACCAGATTTGCAGTATTTCTGTTCAGCATCACCTTGGTGACACCAGGCATCGGCGCAAAATTAGGTAGACTGGTAGTAAGAACGGCGGGGGTGCTGTCGATAGGCCGAGCACCGACCAAGGGGTGCTGCTCTGCCGAATATTGATGTGCATAGCCGCTCTGCCAGCCAAGGGCTGCTGCCAAATTTCTGCACAAAGTGGAAACTGCTGCAGGCGTTGGACAGGATATACCGATTCGCGGGCTGATTGCGAGCAGCACGATCATTGCTATGGCAGTATTACGATCTGCTGATACGCCTGAATCGGAACATGCTTTTTGAATCCTGGCAATGAGATCATCTAATCCTGTATTGTTACCGGATACAGGATGTATACGCAGTGGAATTCCTGAAACAGGGGCTGACATTTGGGCGTCAGCGGTCAATTTAGCCACGGCTTCAGGCAGCGTGCAGCTGTTGATCTCTTGAACCCTTGTCAGAAGCGCGTCACGTTGCAACGTGAGCGCGTTGATCTGGTGTTTGAGAACTTCAACTTGTGCGAGCGCAGTTTGTCTGTTTTCCTCAAGTTGACTGGTTTCACGGGTGATACGCGCCGTCATTGCTGACATAAGCTCCTGCTTGTAAGTGTCAACATCCCGATTTGCGCGATCAAGCTCGCAAAGTGCAGTCAAACGTTCTGCCTCCAGATCCTGCAGCCGTTGCCGCAGAACACGTTGCATCATCGTTACGCCTTCGCCATTGCAAAGCTTTTTCTCAAGCAGCGGACGAAGCCCTTCAAGGGACATGACAAAATCAATCAGCTGCTCGTGTGAATGAGTGCTGCGCCATGCCTCACGAAGAGCCGTGCAAGCCGTTTCCACAGGATTATCAACTGCACGCATAGAGGTGCCAACGGGCAGATTCTGGGCAGGCGGTTCGTACTTGCCAACGCTCCACTGGCTGCTGATCACTTCCTGCGTATGATTTTTTGCAGGCAAAGCAGCCATGTGCAGCGGCTTAC
>JBGUSK010000100.1:0-16183 GCA_045132495.1 Christensenellales bacterium
CCTGATCACCGCCCACCGCAGGGAGAACCTTGGCGAGCCGATGCGGCACATGTTCCGTGCCATCCGCCGCGTGATGGACGAGCATCCGGATGTGAAGGCGATTTATCCCATTCACATGAATCCGCAGGTTCGCCAGACGGCAGCGGAGATTCTGGGGGATGATGACCGTATTCACATCATCGAGCCGCTGGATGTGCTGGACTTCCATAACTTTATGGCCCGCAGCGCGCTGATCCTGACGGATTCCGGCGGCATCCAGGAGGAAGCGCCCTCCCTGGGCAAGCCGGTGCTGGTCATGCGCGACACCACCGAGCGTCCAGAGGGCATTGCTGCCGGTACGCTGAAGCTTGTCGGCACGGAGGAGGAAACCATCTACCGCGAGTTCACGCGCCTGCTCTGTGACGCTGCGGAGTACGAGCGCATGAGCAAGGCCAGCAATCCCTATGGTGATGGTCTGGCCTGCCAGAGGATCGCCAATATTCTGGAGAACAACTGATCTGTCATGCCCCGGGAGCAAGCGACGCTTTCTTCCCGGGGCTTTCAGTTGCAGAAAGGTCGGGATTGCAACATTTGCCTGCCTGTGCTATAATATATCGGTTAATACAAAATGGGGAGGAATCGCCATGCTGACGGCACAGCAGGTCATCGACGCCATTCACGGCTGTTATCAGACCGGCAGCAAAAACGGCCACCGCAATGTGCTGGCCCTGCTGGAGCATATGGGTGTTGCCATGAAAACACCCTATATCCATGTCGCCGGAACCAACGGCAAGGGCAGCACCTGTGCCATGCTGGCCAGTATTCTCAAGGCGGCAGGGTATAAGGTCGGCCTCTATACATCGCCCTTTTTGCAGCATTATCAGGAGCGTATCCGGCTCAATGGCGTTCCACTGACGGATGATCTGATGGTGAAGTATGGCAATCCTCTGGTGGAGGCTGCCCGCTGTCTTGAGGCCGAGGGGGAGTTTGTTACTCCCTTTGAGATGGGCACTGCCCTGGCCCTCGCCGCCTTTGACGGAGAGGAATGCGACTTCGCCGTCATCGAGGTTGGCATGGGCGGACGGCTCGACCCGACCAACATCATCACCCCCATTGCCTGCGCGATCACAGCCATTGGACTGGATCACATGGGTTTCCTTGGCAACACGCTGGAGGAAATTGCCGGGGAGAAGGCAGGCATCATCAAGGTGAATGTGCCGGTGGTGTGCTATCCTGCACCGGAAAGCGTGCAGCGTGTGTTCGCGGAGGTCGCGGCGGTGAAGCATGCCCCGCTGCTTCAGCTGGACGAAAGCATGATCCTTCATGCTCAGGGCGATATGTATGGCTCCACCGTGAGCTACCAGCTGGGCGAAAAGTGGGATGACCTGCGCATCAATTTGCCCGGACAGTACCAGCAGCGCAACGCCATCACGGTACTGGCGCTGGTGGAGGAGTTGCGCAGACAGGGGTATGTCATCCCTGAGGAGGCCGTCCGCAAGGGACTCGCGGAAACTGTCTGGCCTGCCCGGCTGGAATGGAAGAACAACGTGCTGATTGACGGCGCCCACAATCCCCAGGGTGTTGCAGCGCTGGTGGATTATGTGGACGCATACCTTGCGGATAAAAGGCGTGTGCTGCTCACCGGTGTGCTGTCGGACAAGCTTCAACCAGAGATGCTCGGCCAGATGGTGCATATCGCCCGCGATATCGTGACCGTCACGCCGGATACGCCCCGCGCCATGCCTGCGGCGGAATATGCGGCGCACCTGAATGCGCAGGGCGGCCATGCGACTGCGGCGGAATCCCTGTCCGAGGGGCTTTCGCTGGCCCTTGCAAAAGCAGGGGAGGATGGCGTGGTGATCGCGGCGGGCTCGCTGTATTTTGCGGGCGCGTTGCGTACTGAGTTGAACCTTGCCTGGAAATAACCAATCAAAATGTAAGGAGGAGGCGCGGATATGCAGGATTTCGAGTCGCTGATGAAATCCCTCAGCCAGCCCAAAGAGCCCAACCGCATCGTCCGTGCTGACCTGAGCCATATTGACGTGATCGCAGATATGCGCGTTGCTCAGCAGGTCGAAAACTGGACGAACATCCTGGGAGAGGATTTCGCCATCTATGCCGCACAGTACCGGCAGGTGACGGTGGAATATCTGCATCGTCGGCTGAACCATTCGCTGTTTTATGTCCTCAAATATGTGGACGACGAGCCCGTGGCTATGTCGGCACTGGAGGAGCAGGACGAGCTGCCGCCCATCACCGTGTGCATCGACAACAAGCGCCATGGCTGGGTCGTGAGCGTCTACACCAAGCCGGAGCACCGTGGACAGGGCTATCAGCAGGCGCTGATGAAGGAGCTGCTGCAAATGGCCCGGGAGCGTGGCTTTGGCGATGTGACGCTGACCACCAACCGCCCCGACGCCATTCATGTGTACGAAAAAGCTGGTTTCCAGCATACGTCAGACAAATATTTTTTGAAGCTGTAAGGAGGCCATCCATATGGAGTTTGTCCACGAGCCGGTATTGCTGAATGAAGTCCTGGAATGGATGGACGTAAAGGAGAACGGCGTGTATGCCGATGGCACCCTGGGCGGCGGCGGTCACAGCGGCGCGATGCTGCGCGCCTCCGGCGGAACGGCGAAGCTCTATGGTATTGACCGCGACCTGACGGCCATCGCGGCGGCATCTGAAAGACTGAAGGAGTTCGATGGCTTCCGTGCGCTGCACGGGAATTTTCACGACGGAAAGCTGCTGCTGGAAGCCGCAGGCGCGCCTCAGCTGGACGGCGTGCTGCTGGATCTGGGGGTGTCGTCCCCTCAGCTGGATGTAGGCGAGCGCGGCTTTTCCTATCATGAGGACGCGCCTCTCGATATGCGCATGGATCGTACTCAGGGCATGACCGCCGCTGATCTCCTCAACACCTGGTCGGAGAAGGAGATCGCCCGGGTCATCAAGGAATACGGCGAGGAAAAATGGGCGGCCCGCATCGCGCAAATCATCTGCGAGCACCGGCAGAAGAAGCCTTTTGAGACCACTTTTGACCTGGTGCATGCAGTGGATGCGGCTATTCCGAAGGCTGTGCGCCGCAAGGACGACGGCCACCCGGCCCGCCGTACCTTCCAGGCCATTCGCATCGCTGTCAACGATGAGCTTGATCCCCTGGACAAGGCCCTGTGCGACTTTGTTGATTGCCTCAAGCCCGGCGGACGCATCCTCGTCATCACCTTCCACTCCCTGGAGGATCGCTTGGTCAAGCGGTGCTTCCAGCGACTGCAGAATCCGTGTACCTGCCCGCCCAAAGCGCCCATCTGCACCTGCGGCAAGAAGCCGCTGGTTAAGGTGCTGGCCAAGGGTGCGGTACCGCCCTCTGACGAGGAAGTGGCCCGCAATCCCCGCGCGCGGTCGGCGAAGCTCCGCGTGGCTCAGAAGCTGGAGGTGGACGAGTAATGCCGACCCTCTACGTTGTAGCCACCCCCATCGGCAACCTGCAGGACATGACGCCCCGCGCCATTGAGACGCTGAAAAACGTTGCCCTGATCGCCGCCGAGGACACCCGCGTCACCAAGAAGCTGCTCAATGTGTTTGAGATCGATACGCCTTTGACTGCCTGTCATCAGCACAACGAAGAAGGCAAGGGGGCCTGGCTGGCGGACAAGATGCTGGCCGAGAACATCGATGTGGCGGTCACTACCGACGCTGGCACGCCATGCATCTCCGACCCGGGCTATGGCCTGGTGAAGGCCTGTGTGGAGCGGGGGATTGAGGTCATTCCGATTCCCGGCTGCTGCGCGTCGGTGAGCGCGATGAGCGTCAGCGGCTTCGATACCCGCGAGTTCGCATTCTATGGCTTTCTGCCGCGAGAAAAGAAGGATCTCAAGGAGAAGCTGCTGTCCATGGCGAAGGGCGTGGCGGTTGCTGCCGTCCATGAGAGCCCCTACCGGGTGACCGAACTGGTGGAGGTCATTGCTGACATCCTGCCGGACACCCGCATTTCCTGCTCCTGCGATCTGACTAAGCTGCATGAAAAGACCATCCGCGGCACAGCAGGCGAGGTGCTTCAAATGCTGAAGGACAACCCCAAAACGGAGAAGGGTGAGTACTGCCTGATCCTTGACTTCCACGGCGTGAAGCTGCCGGAGGAGAAGGCTCCTGCGGCCGAGGTCTCCCTGGAGGCTCAGCTGGTGGAACAGATGCTTGATGGGCTTGACCTGCGGGACGCTCAGAGTGAACTCGTTTTTCAGGGTGCGAAGAAAAACGCCGTCAAGCAGGCGGCGCTGCGGCTTAAAAAACTGTTTGATTAAGGTCGGAGCTTGCTCCGACGAGCGATAGCGATTCAAGGAATCGCAGAGCGAAGCCTGCGACAGAGCGTGGCTCTGGCGCGGGCCGGAAAGGATGACGAGTAATGCGTGAGCTGAACGCATCGGTCATAACGGAAACCATCGCCCGGCTGTGCGTGGAGGCCAACCGAAACCTTCCGCAGGACGTGTGTCAGGCGCTTCATCGCGCTGCCAAGGAGGAGCCCTTCGCCCCTGCGCGGGATATCCTCGACCTGCTGGTGAAGAACGAAGGCATCGCCCGTGACACCCATATGCCCATCTGCCAGGATACTGGTATGGCGATCGTCTTTGCCGAGGTGGGTCAGGATGTGCACATCGTCGGCGACTTCGAGACTGCCATCCATGAGGGCGTAAAGCGTGGCTATGTAGACGGTCTGCTGCGCAAGAGCGTCGTGGCCGATCCGCTGTGCCGCGTCAACACAAAGGACAACACGCCCGCCATTATCCACACCCGTCTCGTGCCTGGTGACAAGGTCACGCTGACCGTCGCGCCCAAGGGCTTTGGAAGCGAGAATATGTCCCGGCTGGCGATGCTTACCCCTGCCGCTGGCGTGCAGGGCGTGAAGGATTTTGTGCTGGAGACGGTGCGGCTTGCGGGAGCGAATCCATGCCCGCCGATGGTGCTGGGCATTGGCATCGGCGGAGACTTTGAGCAGGTTGCCGAGCTGGCCAAGCGGGCGCTGATGATCCCGCTGGACGAGTGCAATGCCGATCCATTCTATGCCGAATTGGAGCAGGAGCTGCTCTCTGCGGTGAATGAAACCGGCATAGGGCCGCAGGGCTTTGGCGGCAAGACCACCTGCCTGGGGCTGCATATCCTGCAAAAGCCGACCCACATTGCGGGCCTGCCCGTGGCAGTGAATGTCAGCTGCCATGTGACACGCCACGCGAGCGAAACGCTGTAAGGGGGGGACTGCCATGAAGAAGCTGAACGCCCCTCTCAGCCGTGAGGACGCGCTGTCCCTGCGGGCGGGCGAGCATATTCTGCTCTCCGGCACGGTGTATACAGCCAGGGATGCGGCGCATCTGCGGATGCTTGACCTGCTGCATGAGGGCAAGGAGCTGCCCATCGACCTGGAGGGCCAGGTGATCTACTATGCGGGCCCTACGCCCACGCCGGAGGGAAAGCCGGTGGGCTCCATCGGCCCAACGACCTCCGTCCGCATGGATGCGATGACTCCCACTTTGCTGGCTCATGGCCTGCGCGGCATGATCGGCAAGGGCGGGCGCGGTGACGCGGTGGTGGACACCATGAAGGCCCACGGCGCGGTGTATTTCGCTGCAGTGGGCGGCGCGGCAGCGCTGATGGCGAGCTGCGTCACGTCCCTGGAGGTCATCTGCTGGGATGACCTGGGCCCGGAGTCCGTCAAGAAGCTAACGCTTAACGAGCTTCCGCTGATCGTTGCAGTCGACGCGCAGGGGAATGATGCATTCCAGCTGGGACAGGCGGAATACAGGACGACTGTCCGGGAATAAACAGCGGCTCGCCTAATGGGCGGGCCGTTCGCCATTTGCGCGATGGATTTGCTGCGTCTGCCATGTTATGATGGAGACATCAAACGGAGGAGGTGCTGCCATGAATATAGCAGCCAATATCGCCCGTCTCCGCAAGGAACGCGCGATGACCCAGGAGGCGCTTGCTGAGGTGATAGGCGTATCATCCCAGAGCATTTCAAAGTGGGAAAATGCGACTACCTATCCCGATGTTGCCCTGCTGCCCGTGCTGGCAGATGTGTTCGGGGTGACCGTTGATGCGCTCTATGGTCGGGAGGATGTGAAGCACACAGTCACCGCAGACGGAGCAATCGACCGGGTGATCGAGCATGTCCGGGAGACCATTGTGGGCACGATTTACGATCTGGCGATCGATGGCCGCTTTGAAGATCAGCTTGCGCAGTATAAGAGGCTTCTGCAATCTGACCCTCGCCAGAGAAGTGTGATCGAGAACGACAGGGATGTGCTGTATTTCAGGGAGAAGCTGGGGGCGTTGGCGCTGCGAAGGCCGGAGGATGGCTGGAACAGCCTGTTCAGCCAGACGGAGAACCTGGAAATCCTGCAATTGGCTGTGGATGCAGAGTTCCGGCGGGCAATGCAGGTGATCATCTCCCGGCGGATGCTGAGTTTCACGCTGACTTCCCTGGCCAAGGCGGCGGGGGTGGCTGATGCTGAGCGACTGGGGATGCTGCTGGAGCGCAGCCGTCTTTTTGCACGACGGGAACTGTTGATTGATGAAGCGCCGCTCATATACTACGAGCTGACGGCGGGGGAGTCAAGGCTCTATCTCCTCTATGCGGTGATGGCCTTCGCTCAGGAAATGGGGACCTATGAGAGCTATCATTACTGTTTCATTGGCAACAGTCAGTATTATACGCCATGAAGAAAGGGAGCGGCCATCACGGTCGCTCCCGATTTGTTTGGAGAATAGACAACCTTGAAGCCCGCGCCAGGGGAAGGAGCGGGTCAACCAAATGTCGGTTTTTTCCGTGGCGGGTTTATAGCGAAAGCTGACGCAGTCGAGCGCTGACTACAGCATCATGCCTCTTAAGGAATGCAAATGACGGTGCCGGAGGAAAAATCACTGGGCAGGAGGGTCGGGTTCAGCGCAAGCAGGCGGCCCTTGGTGGTGCGCAGATCAGCAGCAAGGGTCTCCAGGTCTTCGCCGGGAAGGATGGTGTAGCTCTTCAGATTCTGGCAGGTTTGGCGGGTCCCGGTGGGCGGCGCGCAATAGATTTGACCGACGACCAGATAACCAGGGGACAGGCGAGGGTTCGCTGAACGCATGGCCCGGTAGCTGACATTGTGCCGCAGCAGAAGATCTGCGTAGGTCTGGCCGGAACGGACGATATCTCGTGTGTAGCCGCTGGGGCAGGTGGTCGTGGAGGGTAAAATCACTGCCGGCGGCGGCAGGGGCATGGACGGCTGGGAGGGCAGGGAAGGCGTGGGGAGATTAGGCGTGTTGGGTGCAGCGGGCTGGTTGTTGCCTCCGGTGCTGCCGCCGGAGCCATTCGTACCGCCCCCGTTGGAGCCGCTGCCGCCGTTCCCGGTCATGAAGGGAACGCACAGCACCTGACCGACCATCAGGCTGTTCTGATCAACGCCGGGGTTGCGTTCGGCCAGCTCGTAGGTGGAGATGCCGAAGTCTTCTGCGATGGATGTAAACGTTTCGCCTGCACGGACGGAATATGCCATGCCGCTGACGCAGGTGAAGCTCTGGCTGGGCAGACAGATTTCCGTGCCGACGGCAATGGTGGAGAAGTCTACGTCCGGGTTAACAAGCTGCATGGCCTGCACGGTGGTGCCAGCCTGCTGAGTGACGCTGCGCAACGTATCGCCGGCTTGCCAGGTGTAGTAGCTTGCGCCGCGGGGACAGATGCGGCCCTGATTCTCCATGGGATCGACCTCCTTGTGTCACGTTTGTTTTTTGCCGCAAAAGCATTGTTTTTTTGCAGCTTTGTTGCGAGCCGGGGCGGTCTTCCCCCTTGCTCTTGCTTTCAAACTATGCTATAATGCAGGATGGGTGCGAAGGAGCACCTGATTTCGTGTGCCGAAAAGCAGGAAATATCTTCCATTTGGCCGCGGAATGTATGATCAGATATCCCTGATTCTTCAAATACAGAAAGGTGGAGTCCTCCCGTATGAAGCACCTGCTGAAGCTCCTGGATCTAAGCAAGGACGAGATCATCGAACTGCTCGATCTGGCGGACAAGCTCAAGGCTGACAACAAGGCCGGTATTCCCCATCCGCTGCTCAAGGGCAAGACCCTGGGCATGATCTTCTCGAAGTCCTCTACCCGTACCCGCGTCAGCTTTGAAACGGGCATGTACCAGCTGGGCGGCAACGCGCTGTTTCTGTCCAACCGTGATCTGCAAATTGGTCGCGGCGAGCCGGTACAGGACACCGCCCGCGTGCTGAGCCGCTACCTGGATGGCATCATGATCCGCACCTTTGCCCAGCAGGAGGTCGAGGACCTGGCCAAGTACGGCTCCATACCGATCATCAACGGTCTGACGGACTTCTGCCATCCCTGCCAGGTGCTGGCTGACCTGCAGACCGTCCGCGAACACAAAGGACGCCTGGACGTCAACATGTGCTACATCGGCGACGGCAACAACATGGCCAACTCCCTGATCGTGGGCTTCCTGAAGGTGGGCGCTCATGTGTCTATCGCCTGCCCGGACGCTTATCAGCCCGATGCGCAAATTCTCGAGTTTGTCAAGCAGTACCCCGGTCAGTTCTTTATGACAGACAAGCCGATGGAGGCTGCCAAGGACGCCGACGTTATCTTCACCGACGTGTGGACCTCCATGGGTCAGGAGGAGGAGCGCATCGCGCGCGAGAAGGCTTTCGCCGGCTATCAGGTCAATGCGGAGCTGCTGGCTGTGGCTCATGAGGGCTGCATGGTGCAGCACTGCCTGCCCGCCCACCGCGGCGAGGAGATCACCGAGGAGGTCTTCGAGGCTCATGCCGACGAGATCTTCGACGAGGCGGAGAACCGTCTCCATGCGCAGAAGGCCGTTCTGGTCGCCTGCATGAAGTAAATACAGGAGGTTACGAGCATGGAAAAGAAAGGCTACCTCTTGCTGGCAGACGGCCAGCTCTACGAGGGCGTGCTGCGCGGTGCGGCGAAGGCTTCCGCCGGTGAAGCGGTGTTCCTGACCAGCGTCGTGGGCTATATGGATACCCTGACTGACCCCAATTATGCGGGCCAGATCGTGGTGCAGACCTTCCCGCAGATCGGCGTATACGGCGTGGTGCCCGTGGCGGAGGACGCTGCCAAGCCCACCCTGGCCGGTTATGTCTGCCGTGACCTGTGTGATACCCCCAGCAACTTCCGCTGCCAGGGTACGCTGAATGATTATCTGGAAGCCAACGGCATTCCCTGCCTGACTCAAGTGGATACCCGCGCGATCACCCGGCGCCTGCGCGACAAGGGCGTGATGCCTGCTGCTATCCTGACCGAAAAGCCCGAGGACGTCGCTGCAGCTGCCGCCCAGCTGGCCCTTGCGAAGGCTGACCTGGCTGCGACCTCCGTTCAGGAGACCGTGCCTGCTGCCAAGGAAGGCAAGTACAATGTTGTTCTGTGGGATCTGGGCGCAAAGGCGGACGTCATCGCCCAGCTGGAAAGCCGCGGCTGCGCGGTGACTGTCGTTCCTGCGAACATCAAGGCGGAGCAGGTGCTCGCTCTGGATGCGGACGGCGTGGTCATCACCGCCGGTGCGGGCAATCCTGCGGATTACGAGTCCATCGCCAATGAGATCCGAGAAGTGGCCAACAAGCACATCCCCATGTTTGCCATCGGCCTGGGCCATCAGCTGCTAGCCATGAGCCAGGGCGCGGACACCGCGAAGCTGCCCTACGGCCATCGTGGCGGCAACCAGCCCATTGAGGACGTGAAGACCGGCCTGTGCTACATCACCAGCCAGAACCACGGCTACGAGGTGGATAAGGAGTCCCTGCCCACGAATGCCTCTCTGCGCTTCGTGAATCGCAACGACGGCTCCTGCGAGGGCATCGACTATATGGATATGCCTGCCTTCTCCGTGCAGTTCCAGCCTGCGATGACCGGCGGCCTGTATCAGGCGTCCAACGTCGCCAGCAAGATCGGCACTCATTTCCTGTTCGACCGCTTTATTGCTCTGATGGGAGGTAACAAGGAATGCCGCTGAATCCTTCGCTCAAGAAAGTTATGATCATCGGCTCCGGCCCGATCGTCATCGGTCAGGCTGCGGAGTTTGACTACGCTGGTTCCCAGGCCTGTAAGGCCCTGAAGGCTGCAGGCCTGGAGGTCGTGCTGGTCAATCCTAATCCCGCGACCATCATGACTGACCACACCTCCGCTGACCAGATCTACATCGAGCCCCTGACCCTTGAAACCCTGCGCCGCATCATCATCAAGGAGAAGCCCGACTCCCTGCTGTCCACCCTGGGCGGCCAGAGCGGTCTGACCCTGTCCATGCAGCTGGCCAAGGAGGGCTTCCTGGATCAGCACGGCGTGAAGCTGCTGGGCGCCAAGTGCGAGACCATTGAGAAGGCTGAGGATCGTCTGCTGTTCAAGCAGACCATGGAGTCCATCGGCCAGCCCTGCATCCCCTCCGACGTTGTGGAGACCCTGGAGGACGCCCTCGAACTGGCGGAGAAGATCGGTTATCCAGTCATCGTCCGTCCGGCCTTCACCATGGGCGGCGAGGGCGGCGGCATCTGCAAGACCCGCGAAGAGCTGGAGGTCATTGCCGAGGCTGGTCTGCGCCTGAGCCCCATCACCCAGATCCTGGTGGAGAAGTGCATCTCCGGCTGGAAGGAAATCGAATTTGAGGTCATGCGCGATGCCAAGGGCAACGTGATCGCTGTCTGCTCGATGGAAAACATCGACCCTGTGGGCGTACATACTGGCGACTCCATCGTTGTTGCCCCCGCCATGACGCTGTCCTCCGCGGAGTACCAGATGCTGCGCAAGGCGGCGCTGGACATGGTGTCTGCGCTGGAGGTCGAGGGCGGCTGCAACTGCCAGTTCGCGCTGAATCCTGACAGCTTTGAGTACGCGGTCATCGAGGTCAACCCCCGCGTGAGCCGCTCCTCCGCGCTGGCCTCCAAGGCCACCGGTTACCCCATCGCCAAGACTGCCGCCATGATCGCCATCGGCTACAGCCTGGATGAGATCCCCAACGCCATGACCGGCAAGACCCTGGCGGGCTTTGAGCCCACGGTGGACTACGTCGTGGCCAAGGTGCCGAAGTGGCCCTTTGACAAGTTCGTGTACGGAAAGCGTACCCTGGGCACCCAGATGAAGGCCACCGGCGAAGTCATGTCCATTGGCGTGAGCGTGGAGCAGGCCCTGATGAAGGCCGTGCGCGGTGCAGAGATCGGCTGCGATACCCTGCGCATGAAGTCCCTGGCTGAGCTGAACGATGAAGAGCTGCTGGCCCTGATCGACAAGTGCACCGACCAGCGCATGTTCGCCGTGTATGAGGCCATCTGCCGCGGTGTGAGCCTGGAGAAGCTGCACGAGATCACCATGATCGACATGTACTTCCTCAACTGCTACAAGAACCTCTTCGATATGGAGGTCGAGCTGGGCAAGGGGAATGTGTCTGCTGAGACCTATCTGAAGGCCAAGAAGCTGGGCTTCCCGGACAAGGCCATCGAGCGTCTCTCCGGTGCGCCGGTGCCCATGCACCGCAATCCCGTGTACAAGATGGTTGACACCTGTGCCGCGGAGTTCGAGGCCCAGCGCCCCTACTTCTACGCCACCTATGATGATGAGAACGAGGCTGCTGACTTCCTTGCCAAGCGCGAAAAGAAGCCTTGCGTGATGGTGCTGGGTTCCGGCCCCATCCGTATCGGCCAGGGCATCGAGTTCGACTACGCCTCCGTCCACTGTGTGTGGATGCTCAAGGAAGCGGGCTACGACGTCGTGCTGGTCAACAACAACCCCGAGACCGTCTCCACCGACTTTGACACCGCCGATCGCCTCTACTTTGAGCCCCTCACGCCCGAAGACGTGCTGGGCATCATCGAGACCGAGAAGCCCGTGGGTGTGGTCGCGGCCTTCGGTGGACAGACCGCCATCAAGCTGACCCACGCGCTGGAAAACGCCGGCGTGAAGATCCTGGGCACCTCCGCCGACATGATCGACGCTGCGGAGGACCGCGAGCGCTTTGACGCGGCGATGGAGAAGTACGGTATCAAACGCCCCCAGGGTACCACTGTCATGACCACTGAGGAGGCCCTGAAGGCCGCCAACGAACTGGGTTATCCTGTGCTGGTGCGTCCCTCCTACGTGCTGGGCGGCCAGAACATGATCATCGCCTACCGCGACAGCGACATCGTGGAGTACATGAAGATCATCCTGGCCCAGGGCATCGAGAATCCCATCCTGATCGACCAGTACCTCAAGGGCATCGAGGCCGAGGCCGACGCCATCTGTGACGGCGAGGATGTGCTGATCCCCGGCATCATGGAGCACATTGAGTCCTCCGGCGTCCACTCCGGCGACTCCATCGCGGTCTATCCCGCCTGGAACCTCACCGGCGCGATGTATCAGCGTCTTGTCGAGGTCACCCGTCAGATCGCCCTCGAGCTGGGCACGCTGGGCCTGATTAACATCCAGTACATCGTCTATCATAACGAGGTCTACGTTATCGAGGCGAATCCCCGCGCCAGCCGCACCGTGCCTTACATCAGCAAGGTGACTGGCGTTCCCATGGTCGATCTGGCTGTTCGCGCAATGCTGGGCGAGAAGATCAAGGACATGGGCTACGGCACGGGTCTGTACCGTCAGAGCCCCTACTTCGCGGTCAAGGTGCCCTGCTTCTCCTTTGAGAAGCTGGCGGACGTGGATACCCACCTGGGCCCGGAGATGAAGTCCACCGGCGAAGTCCTCGGTCTTGGCACCAACTTGCAGGAGGCTATCTATAAGGGCCTGGTGGCAGCTGGCTACAAGATGCGCCAGGGCGGCGGCGTGCTGATCTCTGTCCGCGACAAGGATAAGGTCGAGGCCGTCGGCGTGGCACGTAAGTTCCAGGAGCTGGGATTCAACATCTTCGCCACCACCGGCACCGCCAAGACCCTGCTGGAGCACGGCGTGTACTCTGCAGTGGTCAAGCACGAGTCCATGGAGCAGATGCTCACCATGGGTCAGGTGCAGTACGTGATCTCCACCTCCGTCAAGGGCCGTGATCCCCTGCGTGAGTCCGTGAAGCTGCGCCGCAAGGCCGTGGAGCGCGGCATTCCGCTGTTCACCTCCCTGGACACCGCCAATGCCCTTGCCAACGCGCTGACCAGCCGTTACACCCAGGGCAATGTGGAGCTGGTGGACATCAACAACATGCGTAAGGAGCCTAAGAAGCTCTCCTTCGTCAAGATGCGCGGCACGGGCAATGATTACCTCTACTTCGACTGCTTCGAGCAGACGGTGGAGAGCCCTGAATCCGTGGCGGTGCGTTTGTCGAATCGCCGCACCGGCGTGGGCGCGGACGGCATCGTCCTCATCCTGCCCTCCAAGCGTGCAGACGCGAAGATGCGCATGTTCAACGCTGACGGAACCGAAGGTACCGTTGCCGGCAACGCGCTGCGCTGCGTGTGCAAGTACCTGTACGAGACCGGCCGCGTGCGCAAGGATGAAATGCGCATTGAGACCGGCAGCGGCGTGAAGTCCGCCAAGCTGTTCATCCGTGAGGATCAGGTCTTCTCCGTGCTGGTGGACATGGGCCGCCCGGCCTTTGCTCCTGCCGATGTACCTGTCAAGCTGGACGGCGAGAAGGTGCTCAACCGCCGCGTGTTCCTGGGCGGTGCGATGCGCGAGATCAACTGCGTGTCCATGGGCAACCCCCATGTGGTGATGTTTGTGGATGACGTGAACGCGGTGAACCTGCAGCAGATCGGCCCGATGATCGAGCAGGATCCGCTGTTCCCGGCCCGCGTGAACGTGAGCTTTGCGCAGATCGTGGATCGCAACAGCATTGTGATGCGCGTATGGGAGCGCGGCATTGGCGAAACGGCAGCCTGCGGCACCGGCGCCTGCGCGGTGGCTGTCGCGGCCGTCGAGAACGGCCTGTGCAAGCGCGACGCGGACATCGACGTGGCCCTGCCCGGCGGCACGCTGGTCGTGCGCTACCAGGCGGACGGCCAGGTCTGGATGACCGGCGACGCGGTGATGGACTTTGAGGGCATTATCCGTATTTAAAGGAATATCGGGGGAGCGTCAGCGGTGGCGCTCCCTTTTGTGTGTGGGGGAACGGCCTCATCCGTCTTCCCGCTGGCGCGGGAATCCACCTTCCCCAGAGGGGAAGGTTTGATCGTTAGACTTGTTTTACCTTCCCCTCTGGGGAAGGTGGCGCCGCCGTAAGGCGGTGACGGATGAGGCCACAACAAAACAGCCGCTTGACCTTTTCGCGAGGGTCGAGCGGCTGTTTACTTGCAATAAATATTGTTGCCGGAGAGCGGGGCGGGGAAGTCGGCGAGCTCTGCGATATAGTCGATGGAAACGTTGTAGAGCTTGGCGAGCCGGATAACCAGTGCGAAGGGTATCTCGCGCTTGCCCTGCTCGTAGTTGGTGTAGGTGGTTTTGTTGAGGCCCAGCATGGCAACTAACTGATCTTGTGTGAGATCATGATCTTCACGTAGGTCACGCAAACGACGATAGTGCATTTTTGAGCCTCCCTTCATTTCTACTATTGACATAATACAACAAATGATGTATTATGAATGTAGAATACCACAAACGTGGTAGAATGGAGGGATGAATATGGCGAGTTACTGTGGTGAATGTGCGTTGTGGCGTGGGTCAAAGGATGAGAACAAGTACGGTGAGCGGTATTGTGTGTACTCTCGAAGATACGAAAGTGCAGACCAGAATAGCTATGGCTGCCGTGGATTTGTGGATGGGACGAGGAGGTGTTGTGATCCGTTGACGGCAGAGGAGCAGATTGCAATTCAAGAGGTAGAGAAAAGGGGCTGTTGCCATGTTTGATAAAATATGGGATATAATTGAAGTAATATGGTGTGCTGCTGAGAAAATCTTTACATGGGTAGTAGTTTTCATTGCAGGAATATTTGCGTTGGGTATTGCAGTAGCGTACCCTTGGACACTGTGGATATTTATTCCAATAATTCTACTCATAATCATTATAGCTGTGAAAGATAGAAAGAAGCCTACTAACGTTCCAGAACATAGCAATTTCATTCCGCAACCTAGAAATTTGACAGCGATTGCAAATGAAAAGAGAAACTATATGTATCAAATGTTTGAGTATTATGATAAAAAATGCAAAGAGTTAGAATCGCTGGAAAAACGTAAAGATTCGATGAACGCTGCAGAATATGAACGTGAATGGAATGCTCTTAACTCACAGGTGAGCGAGCGAAAAAGGTATTATGATCAGGCGGCAGCAGAATATCGTGCAGCGGAACTTGAGGCACCATGAGAAGAGCCCCACCGTAGTTTTTTACGGTGGGGCCTCACTATGTTCACTTGGTATTCTTCAAATCCATCCACAGCGCCTCATAAACGCTCAGGTAGTTCTCAGGAATATCCCTGAAGAACTCGCACTTGTCCATGATTTCGTCCGTGGGGGAGAGGGTGCGGTTGTCCGAGTACTCGTAGCCCTCATAGTCGCCTTCGGGATCCTCGATCAGCTCGATCGCGCCCTTGTTGGGGGTGGAGTACCAGATGTAGTTCCAGTTCATCGCGGCCACATCCGGGCGGCAGAGGAAGTTGATGAACTTCTCGGCATTCGCCTTGTTCTTGGCGGTCTTGGGGATGACAGCACTGTCGCACCAGACGTTGGAGCCCTCGATGGGCACGAAGTAGTCCAGCTCCTCGTTCAGGTCGATGGCGTACATCGCGTCGCCTGACCACATGACGGCCATGGCGGCTTCGCCGGCAACCATCTTGTCCTTGGTCTCGTCCACCTGATAAGCCTTGACCACGCCCATCTGCTTCTGTTCGATCAGCTTGTCGCGGGCTTCAAACAGGGCGGGGATCTCGGTGGAATTCGCGCTGTGGCCCAGATATTTGAGCGTCACGCCCATCGAGTCACGAATGGAGTCCATCATGAAGATGCTGTTCTGATACTGCGGGTCCCACAGGATCGACCAGGAGGTGGTATCCGGGTCCAGATCGGGGAGCATCGCGGTGTTGTACAGGATGCCTACCGTGCCCCACATGTAGGGGATGGAGTACTTGTTCTCCGGGTCGTAGTCGGGATTGAGCAGGTGATCGAGGATCTGATCGGAGTAAGGGATGTTGTCAAAGTTGATCTCTGCCAGCATGTCCTTGTTGATCATGCGCTCAATGATGTAGTCCGACGGGAAGCAGACATCGAAGGCGCCGGGGTTGGCTTCCACCTGCACAATCATGTCTTCCACCGTGG
>JBGUSK010000101.1:0-3051 GCA_045132495.1 Christensenellales bacterium
ACTGTGCAGGTATTGCCCACATCGGCCTGTTCACTGATATGACGGAGGACGAGTGGGATTACCTTTTCGCAGTGAATGTCCGCAGTGCCTTTTCGGTAACGAAGGCGGTGCTGCCGGGGATGATCTCCCGACAAAACGGCGCTGTTGTGAATGTAAGCAGCATGTGGGGCGAAGTCGGCGCCAGCTGCGAGGTGGCATATTCTGCCACAAAAGCCGCTCTCATCGGTCTGACAAAGGCCCTTGCAAAGGAGGTCGGCCCCAGCGGCGTGCGCGTTAATTGCGTCACCCCTGGTGTGATCGACACCGATATGAATGCGCAGTTGACGGAAGATGACCGCGTTGCTTTGGCGGATGAAACACCCCTTGGACGCAGCGGGACTGCGGAGGAAGTCGCCAAAACGATTCTGTTCCTGTGCGGAGAGGGCGCGAGCTTCATCACAGGGCAGGTATTGGGCGTCAGCGGCGGTTTGGTCATCTGACACATAATTTCAAACAATGAAGGGCATGATGATTCCAAAATATCAAGGAGGAATCACCATGTCCTTTTTACGACGCATAATGGCGGTCACGTTGACCATGCTGATGATTATTCCGCTGACGGCGGCAGCGCAACCTTTGGAGGACGGAACGCCGATGAAGCTGACGTCTCCGGCGGTAATTCTGGCGGAAACAGCAACCGGTACGGTCATCTTTGAAAAGAACGCTGATGAAAAGCGTGAGGTTGCTTCCATCACCAAGCTGATGACGGCACTGCTGGTGCTGGAAGCCCTTGACCGGGGCGATGTGAAGCTGAACGACCAGGTGCAGGTCAGTCAAAATGCGGCTGCCATGAAGGGCTCCCAGGCCTTGCTGGATGCGAATGCGGCCTACTCGCTGGAAGACCTCCTGCGCACGACGATCATGGCCAGTGCGAATGACTCCGCCGTCGCCCTTGCGGAGCATTTGTGCGGCAGCGAGGAAGCATTTGTAGCCCGCATGAACGCCCGTGCCCAGGAGCTTGGCATGACCAGCACCATGTATGTCAACTGCACTGGCTATCCGCAGGAGGGCCAGTACACAACCGCCCGGGATGTGTGTATGCTTTGCTGTGAGGTAGCGAAGCATCCGCGCTATCACACATACTCCTCTGTATGGATCGATAAGCTGAACCATCCCGGCGGGCGGGTGACCGACCTGACCAACACCAACCGGCTGGTGCGCTTCTATCAGGGGTGCGATGGCTTCAAAACCGGCTCCACCGATGCGGCGAAGTACTGTCTTGCTGCCACGGCAGAGAAGAACGGCATGCGCCTGGTGGCGATTGTCCTTGGTACGCCCATCAGCCAGACTCGCTTTGACGAGGCTCGCGCCATGATGGACTACGGCTTTGCCAACTACCAACGCATCGCCATCGCCAACAAGGGGGATTTATTGGGTGAGAGCCTGCCTGTTCACGGCGGCGCGGCAGACACCGTTGAAATGGCGCTGGGCAGCGGGCTCTCGATGCTGCTGAGGAACGGTCAGCAGTCCGGCCTGAAGCTGGAGCTGTCCTTGCCGGACTATGTGGACGCTCCTGTCAGCCGGGGGGATGTGCTGGGCATGGTGAACGTCCTGCTGGACGGGCAGGTCATCGCGAAGCTGAACTGCGTCGCCGCCGTAGATGTACCCAGGCCGGGTTTCATTGAGGGGCTGTATCGAATTCTGAACAACTGGAGATAACACAAAGGCCGACGCACGGCAGGGTAGCTGTGCGTCGGCCCATTTTTACTTATTAACGATCTTGCGATAACGAACGACCCGTGCCTCGAAGGAACCCGCGTAGGGCAAGGCTTCAAAACCGTGGTCGAGCATTTCCGGCTTGACGCCGATATCCCGGTGCTGGTCGCCTGGCACATCCAGGATGATCCCGCCTGGCTTGCATACGCGCTCCATTTCGGCGATCTCACGGTCATAGTCGTCGCCCACCACATGCCCGGAGATGACGATGTCAAAGGTATCATCTGGATAGGGGAGGTCCTCAATGAAGCCGTCTGTTACGCGGATGTTACGGATGCTGTCAGCCTTGCACTTCTCTCGCAGGAAATGACGCAGGGTCTCCACCGGCTCAACGGCGTAGACCTCGGCGGCCTTTTCCGCTGCAGCGAAGGTCAGCCGTCCGTTGCCGCTGCCTACGTCCAGCACTCGCTTGCCGGTGAAGTCCGCCAGCTCAAAGAGACGTGCCTTGTCCCAGCCGTACACGAAGGGACACTTGGTCGCCATGACCTCCGGTGTGGTGTAGGTCACGAAGTCCTCCATCCAGGCCATGACGGCGCATTCGCAGCGGCGCAGTTCGTCTGTGGTTACGTCCGGCGAATTAGTGGACAACTCGTCCAGCAAGACAGCGTATTCCGGCAGCAGGTGCGCGATGTACCATTTCACCGCCGGATGAGCCTTCAGGGCGATGCCAAGCATGCCGTGGATATCCTTGCCGCAGCCGCACAGATAGTTCAGCTGGAAACGCTCCATCAGCAGGATGCAGTTGAAGTCGTAGTCGTTTACGTCGATCCAGTTCAGCGCCATATGTACCTCCGCGAAATCGTATATACCGATTATAGCATGCGTCGTACCATATTTGCAACCAAATCCGGGGTCGGCCCTTGCATTTTGTCCTGATTGAGTATATAATATATTGGATTATCATTACCACACAAAGGAGATTTCATCCTATGAAGCTTGGCGTAGTGGGTCTGCCGAATGTCGGCAAGAGCACCCTTTTCAATGCGATCACCAAGGCGGGCGCACAGGCCGCCAATTACCCCTTCTGCACCATCGAGCCCAACACCGGCATGGTCATGGTGCCCGACAGCCGTCTGGATGTGCTGGCAGACATGTACCATCCCAAGAAGGTCACTCCCACCACCATTGAGTTCGTGGACATTGCCGGCCTGGTGAAGGGCGCCTCCCACGGCGAAGGTCTGGGCAACAAGTTCCTTTCACACATCCGTGAAGTTGACGCTATCATCCACATGGTGCGCTGCTTTGACTCCACAGACATCATCCACGTGGAAGGCTCTGTAGACCCTCTGCGCGATA
>JBGUSK010000102.1:0-4658 GCA_045132495.1 Christensenellales bacterium
GAGATGGTTATGCCCGGCGACAACATCGACATGGAGATCACCCTGATCACCCCCATCGCCATGGAGAAGGGCCTGCGCTTCGCTATCCGCGAGGGCGGCCGTACCGTCGGCTCCGGCGTTATCGCTGAGGTCATCGAGTAATCAGGCTTACCTGATTCATCCGCCCCGGGCGCATGCCTGCGAGGTCGGAAAATTCTCTAAACATACGCGTCAGCCGGAGGGCACGCGCTCTCCGGCGGCGCATACTGGATATGGCAGGAGGTGTCCCAAGTGGCAAATGCCGTTCGTAACAAGATTTGCCTTGCCTGCACTGAGTGCAAGCAGCGCAACTACAACAACATGAAGAACAAGAAGAACACTCCGGACCGTGTCGAGCTGAAGAAGTACTGCCCCTTCTGCAAGAAGCATACTTCCCACCGCGAGACCAAGTAAGCGACTACGTGAGGATGTGATAACGATGGCAGAGGAGAAGAAGACCCCCGCTAAGGTCGAGGAGAGCAAGCTGACCAAGGTTCTCAACTGGTTCAAGAAGCTCCCCGGCCGCATCGCCAAGCCCTTCAAGAACATGGTCGCTGAACTGAAGAAGGTCACCTGGCCCAGCAAGAAGAAGTGGATTTCCAGCTCCATCGCGGTTCTGGTGTTCATGCTCTTCATGGGCGTCGTGATCGGTCTGCTGGACCTGGGTGCGACTGCGCTGGTCAACACCATGATCCCCGCCGCTCAGACGGAAGTCGTCGACGAGCACGATCATGCTGACGAGACTGTCGAGCCCACTGCGGCCCCCACGGCTGAGGCGACGGAAGTTCCTGCTGAGTAATCGGATCATCCGGCTATTCGCTAAGCTTTCGTAAGGAGATAAGTATGTCCGAGAAGATCAACGAGGCCTGCTGGTACGTTGTCCATACCTATTCCGGGTATGAGAACAAGGTCAAGGATACCCTCGAGAAGTCCATCAAGAGCAACGGCATGCAGGATTTCATCTTCGAAGTCCGTGTGCCCGTTGAGGAAGTGACGGAGATCCGGAAGGGCAAGCGCGTGAAGTCTCAGCGCAAGGTTTTCCCGGGCTACGTGATCGTCAAGATGATCAAGACCAACGAGAGCTGGTACGTCGTGCGTAATACCCGCGGCGTCACCGGCTTCGTGGGTCCTGATGGTCAGCCTGTCGCGCTGACGGAGTCGGAGATTGAGATGATGCTCAATCCCCAGTCCAACGGCACGGAAACTGACCTGGCGATCGGCGAGACCGTCCGCATTGTGGATGGCAGCTTCGCCAACTTCAAGGGTACGATCAAGGAGATCGACCAGATGCTGGGCAAGGTGCTGGTGGATGTGCAGACGTTCGCTAACCGTACCAGCGAGCAGTGGATTAACATGGAGGACGTCATGAAGGAGGAAGAGGAGTAATCCTCTGACTGCCTGTGGGGAGGGGGAAACTTCGCCCTGAGGGACGGTTCCACCGGGTTCATCTGCATTTTACAAAGGCTTATCGCCATCGTAAGATGGCTTGAAGCAAGCGGGTTTCCGCTTTTCCATGCGCATGCGATTCAGCCTGCGCGACGTGGGAGGAAGTTTCTGGCTTCCGCGTGACCACATTTTTTTAGGAGGTGCCATTACAATGGCCAAGAAAGTTACTGCTTTCATCAAGCTGCAGGTTGCTGCCGGCAAGGCCAATCCTGCTCCGCCCATCGGCCCCGCTCTGGGTCAGCACGGCGTGAACATCCCCGGCTTCTGTAAGGAATTCAACGAGCGCACCAAGAATGACATCGGCCTGGTCATCCCCGTTGTCATCACCGTGTACTCTGACCGTACCTTCACCTTCATCACCAAGACCCCCCCGGTCCCGGTGCTGATCAAGAAGGCCCTGAACATCGACACCGCTTCCGCCAAGCCCAACAAGGACAAGGTCGGCAAGCTGACCCAGGAGCAGCTCCGTCAGATCGCCACCACCAAGATGCCCGATCTGAACGCCGCCAGCATTGAGGCCGCCATGTCCATGGTCGCCGGTACTGCCCGCTCCATGGGCGTCACCGTCGAGGAGTAATTCCTAACGGAAACTGACTTAACCGGGGTGAATCACCCCTGATCAATGTGGGAGGACGTAGTGCCGCTAATACCACATGGGAGGAATTTGAAATGAAGCATGGTAAGAAGTACCAGGACAGCGTGAAGCTGATCGACCATCTGAATCAGTATGATCCTGACCAGGCCACCGAGCTGGTGATCTCCACCGGCAAGGCCAAGTTCGACGAGACCGTCGAGGCTCACATCCGTCTGGGTGTTGACCCCCGTCACGCTGACCAGCAGGTCCGCGGCGCGGTCGTTCTGCCCCACGGCACTGGCCGCACCATCCGCGTGCTGGTGATCGCCAAGGGCCCCAAGGCTGATGAAGCCCGTGCTGCTGGCGCTGACTACGTTGGCGATATGGATATGATCACCAAGATCCAGCAGGAAAACTGGTTCGATTTCGACGTCTGTGTCGCTACCCCTGACATGATGGGTCTGGTCGGCCGCATCGGTCGTATCCTGGGCCCCAAGGGCCTGATGCCCAACCCCAAGTCTGGCACTGTCACCATGGACGTGACCAAGGCCATCAACGACATCAAGGCTGGTAAGGTTGAGTATCGTCTGGACAAGACCGCCATCATCCACTGCCCCATCGGCAAGGTCTCCTTCGGCACCCAGAAGCTCCAGGAGAACCTGCAGACCCTGATGGACGCCATCAACAAGGCGAAGCCCGCCGCTGCGAAGGGCACCTACATCCGCTCTCTGTATCTGAGCAGCACCATGGGTCCCTCCGTCCGCGTCAATCCCCTGAAGTTCTGATTGCGCTGACATCGCAAGCCTTCCTGATCGCAAGATCGGGAAGGCTTTTTTTGTGTAAAACCGGGGGCAGCAAGCTGTGCAATGCCTGCAAAATGCAGGGAATGGAAGCAAGTGATGCAAGAATTATATATGGAAACGATACCGAATGCAGGAATAAATGATAAAAAATTGTAAAACTTGCATGATACCTATTGACATGTGCACCGGAAGATGCTATGATATGCGCGTCGGCCGGAAACGTTTCCGGTGACGATGGAGCTGGTTTTGCTCCCATTTCTCCCTTCAGGAGGTAACGAAAATGAATAATCGTATTCGCGCACATATCCGTCTGACCAGCCAGGCTGAGGTCATGACCTTCATCCAGGGCTTGTCAAAGTTCAACGACAACTTCTCTATCGAGAACCGCAGCGGTGTGCACCGCGTCAACGCCAAGTCCGTTATCGGCGTGATGTACACCATGTTCGATTTCCCGGAGGAGATGTACCTGGTGAACGATACCCGCGACGGTTTCATCCCGGCCTTTGTGGATGAATATCGTATGCCCGCATAAGAAATGCCCGCCCTGAATACATCAGGACGGGCGTTTGTGTTTTACAGCGACAGGAGCAGGCGGATATGGGACCAGTCGTCGCAGCCGATCTCCCGGAGGAGGGGCGCGGCATACAGATCGAAGGTCGTGTGATCCACCAGGCGGAAGGCGGCACTTGCCACATCCACCGCGCGGACGGCGTCGCCCTCCTGGGCAAGGCAGCCCACCAGCAGGCAGCGCAGCAGCGTGTAAACCGCCACCAGGGACAGGTACTCGTCCCTGAGGGGCACCGGGCGATCCTGGAATGGGAACTGCACGAAGTACATGTGGTTCACCAGCAGGTTCTCAAGCCAGCTCTCCCACTGGGGCACGATGGCTTCAAATCGGAGAATCGCAGCCTCATAGCGGGCAAAGGGATCGGCGCCAGCGTTAAAATATCCCAGCGCCTCCTCGCCGTAATCTCGGATGCTGATGCTGCTCTTATCCAGCGCGTCGAGCATGTTCTCCATGGCCTCAAAGCCCCGAAGGAGGTTCGCGTGGCTGGGGACCGGCAGCTTGGGTGCAGGGATTGTGATCTCGCCGGAGAGCAGTGCCTCAATGCGGGCGGCATCCTGGGCAGCCAGGGCTTCTTCCATGGAGTGGAGCGCCTGGCCCAGCAGCAGCATCCGCTGGGGCAGGGGATACTCCCGGCGCTGCAGCTGCGAAATCAGCCACAGGCGGATGGTTTGCTCCCGGCCCTCGGTATGGAAGTGATGCTGGCGCGGCGGCATGTCCGGCAGACCAAATTCCTTCGATATGGTGATGAAGGTCAGTGGTTCCGGGTGATGCAGAAGCAGCTCGATCACTGCCTCGCAGCTGTTGGCACAGGAGCATTCCCGGTCTTTGCCGTTGCGGACGCCTCGCGGGTACAGTCGGCATACGGCAGCCAGAGCTTCCTCGCCGCACTCGGCGTGGAGCATGCAGCGCCCGTCAGCCATGTGCAGGGGACATACGCCGTCATACCGGGGGAGAATCTGGGCGTAAGCGTCTTCCGTAGGGTGCAGGGACAGGTGCAGTCCGCTGTCCAGGCGACGGCGCAGCTCCAGTGAAAGATCTGCTCCCATGAGGTGAAAATAGTCCTTCATGCTTACGGAAATGGGCCAGCCCTCGCAGCAGGGGCGGCGGCATGCGCCCATTTTACAGGAAAAGGCCGGATAGTAATCCGGCACAAGATAGGGTTCTTCCATCAAAATCCCTTCTGTTCGTTCTATTTTCTTCAGTGGGGCGCACTGCTGAGGATGTGCCTGGCTCATCAGATGAGGGCCAG
>JBGUSK010000103.1:0-6367 GCA_045132495.1 Christensenellales bacterium
CACCAGCAGGATAAAGGCGAATCGTGAACTGCTGCTGACATGGGGATCAAATCCAGTTGAGGAAATGAAAAAGCCTCCTGAGCGATCAGGAAGCGGGTGTGGTGTTCAGTTCTTCAGGGCGATCAGCGTGAACTCGCCGGGGAGGTCCGGCTTGAACCAGGCGGGATGCTCGTCGAAGCGGCGCAGCGTGAAACCGGCGGCCAGCACCGCGTTGATGATTTCGCTCACCGTGTACCTGCGGTGGCTGCACTTGGGGAACCGGCGGCGCTTGTCCTCCTCGTAGAAGCGGGCGTGGGCCATTTCACTCTCGTACACTTCCGTGGAGAAATAGCTCATCGTGGGCTGTTCCAGGCCAAGGGCGTCGTTGATCTTGTTGAATGGGTGGAAGTCTGAGCAGATCAGCTTGCCGCCGGGACGGAGCAACCTGCGCATGACGCCCATGAACTGCCCGATATCATGAAAGTAGGACAGGATGCCGCCCTCCATGAACACCACATCGAAGCTGCCGCCATACCGGGTCATGTCGATCTCCAGGACGTTTCCTACCTGGTAGTCCAGCTGCACCCCGGCAGCGTCAGCTACCTCGGTGGCATAGCGACAGTTGTCAGCGGAGAGGTCAAACACCACTACGTTAGCGCCCAGCAGGGCCAGCGGGACGGCCTTCTTTCCGCAGGAGCCGCAGATGTTGGCAATGCGCACGCCCTCGAAGGCGTCGAAATACGCCGCGTGCCGCCGGATGGCCTTCATCGGATCCGCCTTGAGCGTCTCCGCCATGTCGGCAGGGGAGCCGTTGTGGCTGCACCAGAAATCGTAGGCGTTGTACTCCCAGACCTTCTTGTTCTGCGCGATGTAATCGGTCATGCTGCACCTCCTGTGTGTTGCTGAAAAAGAAAAGCTTCCTGATCACTCAGGAAGCTCAGTGCGGTCGACGGGACTTGAACCCGTACTCCTTTCAGAACACGCCCCTCAAACGTGCGCGTATGCCGATTCCGCCACGACCGCATGCCGTAACAGCAAGTGGTATTATAGCAACCTTTTCCGCCTTTGTCAATAGGTCGGAGGGGTGTTTGCGCCAAATATTTTCTTCCTGCGGATTTCCCCGTTGACGATTCTGCAATTAACTGGTATCATTAAAGACGGTTCGCATACAATCGACACAGGAGGAAATCAAAATGAATTGGATCGTGAAGATTATCCAGGGTGCGCTGATCGGCGCGGGCGGCGTGCTGCCCGGCGTGTCCGGCGGCGTGCTGGCGGTGCTGTTCGGCGTTTATAAGCCCCTGATGCGTTTGCTGGCTCACCCCATCAAGGAGCTCAAGCGCTCCGCCATCGAGCTGTGGCCCATTCTGGTGGGCTTCCTGGTGGGCTATATCGGCATCGCCAAGGTGCTGGAGGAAGTCCTCATCCGCTATGAGAGCCAGTCCCTGGCGGTGTTCGTCGGCATGGCCATCGGCATCATGCCCTCCCTGTTCCGCGAGGCGGGCGAGAAGGGCCGCGACAAGTCCAGCTGGGTCTCCCTGGCGGTGGTGTTCGTGGTGGCCTTCGCGATCCTGGGCGGCGCCCGCATCATGGAGCTGACCATTGTGCCCAACTTCTTCTGGAATGCCTTTGGCGGCGCGTGCCTGGCGCTGTCCATCATCGCCCCCGGCATGAGCGCCTCCGTGCTGATGCTGCCCCTGCAGATGAAGGCTGCGGATGGCTCCATCGCCACCTTCTACGAGCACATCACCGGCGCGATCGGCAACCTGAACTTCGGCGTGCTGCTGCCTGTGGCGGTCGGCGCGGTGCTGACCTTCGTCCTGCTCACCCGCGCGGTGGACTGGATGATGAACAACCGCTACAATGTGATGTTCCATGGCATCATCGGCCTGGTCATCGCGGCGACGATCTTCACCATTCCCTTCGCGGCCTTCACTGCCAGCGTGTCCTCCTGCCTGATCCACCTCGTGTTCGTGGTGCTGGGCTGCGTAGCTACCCTGCTGCTGGATAAGTTCAACCAGAAGGTCGAGAAGCCCCCGGTGGAGGAATAATCCTCACAATCAATCAAGGGAGACGGCGCGATGCTGTCTCCCTTTTTGCGTGGAATTGGCGCAAACTGAAACGCAATTGAGGATAACCGCGCGCCAATCAGTGACAATCGAATGATAACGCGTGAAAATTGGTGATAATTGAAGATAATCGCAGCCAATCGCTGACAATCCTATCAAATTGCATTTCGGCCCATTTTCCATGTCCGCAAACCCGGTAAAATGCAGCCTTTCAGAAAAGCCGGGTTGACGACCGTCGACCGTGGTCGACCGTGGTTAGCCGTGGTCAACCGTGGTCAGTAACCGTAACCGAAACCGTAACAGAAACCGAAACCGAAACTGTAACTGTAACAGAATAGCATCCCGGACGATCCACCCACAGAAAAGGGCACTGCCACGAAAAAAAGGAGACACCCACAGGCATCTCCTTCGTCGGATGAATTATTCGTCCTTGCCCTCGAGGATGGCGCGGATGGCGGCCTTCTCCTCATCGGAGAGGGGAACGTGCTTTTCCACGGTCTTGACATTCTGGATGATCTGCTCGGGCCGGCTTGCACCGGTGATGACGCTGGTGATCGCCGGATTCTCCAGCACCCACGCCAGGGCCAGCTGAGCCATGGTTTCGCCGCGCTCGTTTGCGATCTTGTTCAGCTTCTGCACCTTGGCGATGATCTCCGGCTTGACGCCTGCTTCGTTGAGGAACACGCAGGGGCTGGCAGCGCGGGAATCCGCCGGGATGCCGTTGAGGTAGCGGTCCGTCAGCAGACCCTGGGCCAGGGGAGAGAACACTGCCGCGCCGATGCCCTTTTCCAGCAGCACATCGCACAGGGAGGGCTCGCCGTTTTCCACCCAGCGGTCCAGCATGTTGTAGCGGGGCTGGTGAATGGTCAGCGGCACGCCCATGCCCTTGAGAATGCCAGCGGCCTTGGCGGTCATTTCGGCGTTGTAGTTGGACACGCCCACATACAGTGCTTTGCCCTGCTTGACGATGTCCGCCAGCGCGCCCATGGTCTCCTCCAGGGGCGTCTCAGGGTCGGGGCGATGGTGGTAGAAGATGTCCACATAGTCAACCTTCATGCGCTTGAGGCTCTGGTCCAGGGAGCTGATGAGGTACTTGCGGCTGCCGTGGTCGCCGTAGGGGCCGTCCCACATGCCATAGCCGGCCTTGGTGGACAGGCACAGCTCATCACGGTGGGCGCGCAGGTCGCTCTCCAGCACACGGCCGAAGGTTTCCTCGGCGCTGCCGGGCAGGGGGCCGTAGTTGTTCGCCAGGTCGATGTGGACGACGCCCAGATCGAAGGCGGTCAGCAGCATCTGACGGGCGTTCTCATGGACGTTCACGGAACCGAAGTTGTTCCACAGACCCAGGGACACGCGGGAGAGCTTCAGTCCGGACTTGCCGCAGCGGGCGTACTGCATGCTGCTGTAGCGGTCAGCGGCGGGGGCGTAGAAACCGGGGGCGGGCTTTGCCATGGGGATAACCTCCTTTATATATGGTTATTTGTAAATAAGGAATTCACATTCCAGACGACCGTTGTAGAGGCGGCGCTTTTTATCAGCCTTTCTGCCGAAGGCGCGCTCGAACATCGGGTCGGAGGTGATAGCGCACAGACTCCAGCCGGGGTGGCGGCGGAGCAGCTTGCCCATCTCCGCGTAGAGCTTCTCGCAGGACTTGCGGTCAGAGAGGCGCTCGCCGTAGGGCGGATTGCACAGGAACACGCCCGGCTCGCCCTCCAACTGGAGCTGCTGCAGGGGTACGTTTGTCAGCTCGATCCGCCCGGAGAGGCCTGCCTGATTGACGTGACGCTGGGCCAGCTTCAGGGCCTCAGGGTCGATGTCGGAGCCGCTGATGCCGCTGACCCGCTGCAGCTGGAAATCCTCCTGGCACTGCTTTTTGATGAACGCGCAATCCTCGGCAGGGAAGAAGCCGAACCGCTCCATCGCAAAATGGCGGGTGAGGCCGGGTGCGCGGTGGCTCAGGCGGAAGGCGGCTTCGATCAGCAGCGTGCCCGTGCCGCAGCATGGGTCATGGAGGCGCATGCCCGGCCGCCAGGTGGAGAGCTCCACCAGGGTCGCCGCGAGGGTTTCGCGCAGGGGGGCTTCACCGTTCCAGGTGCGGTAGCCGCGGCGGTTCAGCGCGTCGCCGGAGGTGTCCAGGGTCAGTCGGGCCATGTCGCCGTGGAGAGCGATTTCGATGGGGTAGGCTACGCCGGTTTCCGGGAAGACGCTGCGTTTGTAGCTGGTCTTCAGCCGTTCGATGATGGCCTTCTTGGTGATGGCCTGGCAGTCGCGCACGCTCATCAGCTGGCTGCGGGCGCATTTGCCGGATACGTTGATCTTCGCGTCCATGGGGAGGACTTGCTCCCACTCAAAGGATTTCACAAACTGGAACAGCTCCTCGAAGGAGCGGCATTCCTTTTCCTTCAGGACGATCAGCACGCGGTCTGCACAGCGCAGGCGCAGATTGCACAGGTACGCATCCGCAGCACTGCCGATGAAGCGGGCTCCGCCGATCTCCCCCTTGACGTCCTTCATGCCGAGCCGTTTGAGCTCAGCCGCTACGACGCCCTCCAGCCCGAAGGCGGCGGTCGCGATCATGGTCATATTGTCAAAATGCATTATCGTTTCAACTCCTGTCATGATTATCATACATGAAGTGAGCGCAAAAGTCAAAAGGGAAAGCGAAAGACGGATAAGAATAACAGGAAGAAGGACAGAAATGCAAAAAGCTGTGAAATCTCTTGGAAAACCCGCGATTTCTCCTGCAAAACCCTTGCATATGCGGAAAAACTGTGATAAAATATTCCGCGTGCGTAATGAAGAATCGCATGAACGGGGCATCATAGCGCCCTTGATGAGAGTTCAGGAGGAATGAACCAATGGTCAATTACGAGAAGATTTCCAGCAATAAGGCCAAGCTCGTCTTCACCGTGCCCGGCGAGGAGTTCGAGGCTGCCATGAATAAGGCTTACCTGCAGAACCGCGGCAAGATCAACGTGCCCGGCTTCCGTAAGGGCAAGGCCCCCCGCAATGTGATCGAGAATATGTACGGCAAGTTCGTCTTCGTTGAGGACGCGATGGACATCGTCTTCCCCGAGATGTACACCGCTGCCATCGAGGAGAATGGCCTGAAGCCCGTTGACCGCCCCGAAATGACTGACATGGGCGAGTACGTCAAGGGCGCTGACATGACCTTTACCGTGGAAGTGTTCGTCCGTCCCGACGTGACCCTGGGCGAGTACAAGGCTCTGTCCGTTGAGGTCGAGCCCAAGCACGTTGTGGCTGAGGACGAGATCGACGCCCGCATCAAGCAGGATCAGCAGAAGGGCGCCCGCACCCTGGAAGTGACTGACCGCACCGTCGATTACAACGATACCGTGACCCTGGACTACGCCGGTTCTGTGGACGGCGTGGCTTTCGCTGGCGGCACCGCTCAGGGCCAGACTCTGAAGATCGGTTCCGGCCAGTTCATCCCCGGCTTCGAAGAGCAGATGGTCGGCATGGCCATCGGCGAGGAGAAGGATCTGGAAGTGACCTTCCCCGAGCAGTACCACTCCGAGGAGCTGGCTGGCAAGGCTGCTGTCTTCCATGTGAAGGTCAACAGCATCACCGCCACCGAGCTGCCCGAGCTGGATGACGATTTCGCTCAGGACAATGGCTTCGATTCCTTTGCCGATTACAAGGCCAATGTGGAGAAGGAGCTCAACGAGCGCGCTGAGACCAACTACAACGTGACCATCGAGAACGCCCTGATCGAGGCCGCTGTTGCCAACGCTCAGATGGACATCCCCGAGGCCATGATCGCTGAGCAGACTCAGTACATCCTGCGCGACATGGAGTACCGCATGATGTATCAGGGCCTGCGCATGGAGGACTACCTGAAGTACACCGGCCAGACCCGTGAGGCCCTGGCTGAGCAGTACAAGGGCGAAGCCGAGCAGCGCGTGAAGATTGAGCTGACCCTGGAAGCCATCCGCAAGGCTGAGGGTCTGGAGCCCAACGAGGAAGAGGTTGAGGCCCAGATCGTCAAGCAGGCCGAGCGCATGGGCCAGGAGGTCGAGGCCTTCAAGGCTGGTCTGACCGACGAGCAGAAGTCCTACCTGACTGACACTGCTGCCATCCAGAAGGTCTGCGACCTGCTGAAGGCTGGCGCGACTGTCACCGATAAGGCTGCCGAGGCTGACGCGGAGTAATCGCATATTCAGTACGCGGGGGGAAAACGTGCAGGGGATTCCTGCTGCGGGGTCTCTCCGCGTCTTTTTACAGGTTATCACTCCCTCAGACATCGCCCGGAGCCCGGGTGGCGGGCGGGAGCCTTTTGGCACTACATTATCCCGTAC
>JBGUSK010000104.1:0-4366 GCA_045132495.1 Christensenellales bacterium
ACCGGCGAAGCCAGTGCCTGCGAATTGGTTTCCAGAGAAACTGGAAGGGAAAAAGGTGCTTTGCCTGGCAGGCGGCGGAGGACAGCAGGGGCCGATATTGGCGGCTGCTGGCGCAGATGTTACGGTGTTTGATAACAGCAAGGTACAGTTGGAAAAGGATGCGTTTGTTGCTAAAAGGGATGGTCTTACGATCAAAACGATTCGGGGCAATATGCAAGATATGTCTGCATTCGCAGATGAAAGTTTTGACTGTATCGTACATCCCTGGTCAAACGGATATATTGACGATGTCAGAACTGTGTGGAAAGAATGCGCGCGAGTGCTGAAGAGAAATGGCTTGTTGCTGGCAGGCTTTGGGAATCCAATCAGCTGCATTTTTAATGTCGGTAAGTTTGAAAAAGGAATCCTGCAAGTAGAGAACACGATCCCATATGCTGATATTGATCACATGGACGATCCGGAGACGAGGGCGATCGTAGAAGCAGATGGTTATCTTTGGAGCCACACCTTGGAGGATCAAATACAGGGTCAAATAGAGGCGGGCTTTGCGATCATCGGTTTTTATGAAGACATCGGTGGAAGCGCGCTGGACAAGTATATCAATTCATCAATCGCTACCAGGGCGATAAAGCTTTAATACAACGAGTTAGGCCCGGAAGCAATGCTTCCGGGCTCTATTCAAGCATGGGGCGTCCCCAGCCAGTTGCGCCAGTACATCAGCCACCGGGCCGGGAAGTCGTCCCGTTCGACATCGCTTGCAGCGATAATATTCGATTCAGCAACCGTCACGCCGTTGCTGATCAGACGAGCCATACCAAGCACCTGTCCTGCTTGAACCGGTGCGTCCAGCGTAGATGGCAGGTCGATCTCCACCTGCGGGAGACTGCCCTTGGCAACTACGCCGGTCAGGTCGGCAGAGAGCACTGCGTCCACCGTGCAGCCGTCGGAGTTCTGCACGTCCAGTGTGGCAGCAGTGTCGCCGGCATTCAGCATCGTCACGGCCTCGTAGAGCTCGAAGGCAATGTCCATCAACCGGGCAGACTCATTGAACCAGTCCCAGCAATTGAGCACCACGCCGATGATCCGCATACCGTCCCGCTCCGCGCCGAAGACCAGGCAGCGCCCGGCCTTTTTGGTGTAGCCGGTCTTGATGCCTGTTGCGCCCTCGTAGGTAGTCAGCAGCTTGTTCTTGTTGTTCAGCACCCGGTCGTAGCTGCGGCCCTCCCAGGGGATGGTCGCACGGGAGGTGCCGACGATCTCGCGGAACTCCGGGTGAGACATAGCTTCCCGGGCGATAAGTGCCAGGTCGTGGGCGGTGGTGTAATGGCCCTCGCAGGGCAGGCCGTGGGGCGTGAGAAATACGGTGTTTTTACAGCCAAGCTCCGCAGCGCGTGTGGTCATCATGCGGCAAAAAACCTCCACTGAACCTCCGATGTGTTCGGCGATGGCAGTGGCTGCATCGTTTCCGGAGGCCAGCATCAGCCCCATCAGCATCTCCCGCAGGGTCAGCGTTTCACCCTGGGCAAGGTAGATGCTTGTTCCTGGCACACCAAAGGCATTGCGGCTGCAGGTAACGGGGGCGTCCAGATCGCCGTTTTCAAGGGCGAGAAGGGCGGTCATCACCTTTGTGGTGGAGGCCATGGGCAGAGCGGTTTCTGCGTTGTGGGAAAGCAGCACGCGCCCGCTGTTTTCGTCGATGATCACGCAGGCCAGGGCGCTGGTGCCGACCTCCTGCGCTGCAGCGGAGGAGGGAATTAGCATCCACAGGCAGAGAATGGCCGCGGTCAATGATAGAAGGCGGCGCATTACATCATCCCGGCTGAGCCGGACTTGCTGATGAGGTTCTTAACGTCCTCCATTACCGTGGGGATGAGATCGACCACGCGATCCGCCACGGTCTGGCAGCTGGCGGGCAGCATGCGGACACTGCCGTCCTGCACGACCAGGAACCCCACCGGCTGCACCGATACGCCCGCGCCGCTGCCGCCTGCAAAGGGGAAATCGACGGGCTCAACAGCGCGTCGGGCCTTCTCCTGGGTGGACAGATCGCCGCCTGCTGTGACGTAGCCGAAACTTACCTTGCTGATGGGGATGATCGTTGCGCCGCCGGACGCCTGTACCGGGTCGCCGATAACAGTGTTCACGTCCACCATGTCCTTGATGGAGGCCATGGCGGTCTGCATCAGTTCACCAATGGGATGTTCCATACTCATACTGCCTCGCTTTCTGTCTGCTGCTGTTCGCGGAAGTACGCCATGAGCAGCATCATGGATGTCAGGATGATTGTGCCCAGCCGGACTTGAATTATGCACCTTGCGTTCAAGCTGGAATGCGCCCTGAAGAATTCCGGCAGCACGCAGATGCGAACGTTCCTTCTGCGGACGGCGGGAATGCAGGGTAGGATGCTCTGTGCTGCGCCGGACAGGAGCGTGCTGCGGGCCGCATCCTCCGTGCGGAGAAGAATGAGCGCGTCCAGACGGACAAGGTGGATGCGGCGCAGGAGAAAACGCCGTGCTTTGTCCGCCCGGCGAAGCAATCCAATCAACAAACGGAAACGGTTTTTGCTGAATTGTCCTGCAGCGATGGGAAATCTGCTGATCTGCCATGTTTTTTTGAAGAATGCATAGTGTGCTGTGATTCGTGTCTGTGTGGCGGCATGATGGTGCACGTCTGCCTGGATGGTCACCGGAAGAAAAAAAGCATACAGCAACAGCAGTGCCAGCAACAGCAAAAGCATCAGGTTCACCTGCCTTTGTTCCTATTGTGCACAGCAGGAATGCAATATATCCGGCAATCCGTGATTGACGAAATGGGCGAAAAAAGGTATAATATATGTGTATGTCTATCAATCAGGAGGAACAGCATGTACGGATTGATTGGTGCCATGTCGGTGGAGGTCGAGGCGCTGATGGCGCAGCTGACTGACCGCCAGGAACAGAAGATCGGCATGGACGTTTTTGTCAGCGGCAAGCTCTATGGCATGGATGCGGTGCTGGCTGTGTGCGGCCCGGGAAAGGTGAATGCCGCCCTGTGCGCTCAAAGTATGATTCTGCATTACCGGCCTGAGTGGATCCTGAACCTCGGCGTGGCCGGGGCAGGGGACGCCACGGTATCCATCGGCGATATGGTTATTGCCACTGCCGCTGTCCAACACGATATGGACACCTCTCCCATCGGCGATCCCGTGGGTCTGGTGAGCAAGATCAACCTGGTGGAAATTCCCTGCGACGCATGCCTCCGGGCGAAGCTGGTCAAGGCGGCTTCCGCAGTGGAAGGTGTGAACGTCCACGAGGGCATCATTGCCACCGGCGATCAGTTTATTAACAAAGGCGATGTGCGTGGCCGCATTCATCATCAGTTTAACGCCAAGGCTGTGGAGATGGAAGGCGGCGCGGTGGCACATGCCTGTTATGCGCATGGCGTACCCTGCGGCGTACTGCGTTCTATTTCTGACCAGGCGGACGGCCACAGCGACATGGATTATCCCACCTTTGTGCAGCTGGCGGCGAGCCATTCCCAGCAGGTGGTGGAAAACCTCCTGCGTGGGGAATAAGCGGCAATTCTTCCTGTACACTTGCTATTTGCGACAATACGCGGTATAATACTTGTTGTCGATTTTTTGATTTGATATGGAGGCTGCACGGATGTACAAACTCCTTCTTGCAACGAACGATCAGGCGGTGCGGGATGCATTTTCCGCAGTGGCCTGGGAGAATATGGGCTTCAAGGAGCCCCGCATGGCGGCCACGGTTGAGGAAGCCCTTGCAAGCCTGAAGGCTTATCATGCGGATGCGATCGCCATTGCTCTGCCTGCTGCGGAGGATGACGAATTGATCCGGGCCCTGATGGCTTCTCATCCCGATCTGCCTGTAATGGAAGCACCTTCCAAGCGGGGAGAGGTGGAGCTTCGGGCGCTGGAGACGCGCAAGCTCCTCGTTCGCCTGAATGCGGATATCTCCAACGACAGCTATACCCTGGCGGATCAGATGATGGTATGCCGGCACGAATATTTCCGCGCAATGATGGATCGCCGCATTCCCTCCGGCAAGGATGTGGAGCGGATGCTGCGCCTGGTGCGCTCGAAGATGGATCCCCATCGCCCCTGCGTCGTGGCGGAGCTGAAGATGCCTGAGGGCAGCGACTTCCTCAAGGGCCGCTGGCATTATGGCCCCGAGCGCCTGGAAATGGCACTGCGCAATATCTTCGGCGTAGAGGTTGCGGGGCTGCGCATCCTTTCCTGCGTGCTGCCCGGCGAGAGGATCATCCTCCTGGGTTGCCCGATGCTCTACCATGAGCTGGAAACGGCGGAAAATTCCATGACCGGGGTGGTTTCCCAGCATGTGCAGGACTGCATCGGTCATGTGGA
>JBGUSK010000105.1:0-18275 GCA_045132495.1 Christensenellales bacterium
GAGATGGTTATGCCCGGCGACAACATCGACATGGAGATCACCCTGATCACCCCCATCGCCATGGAGAAGGGCCTGCGCTTCGCTATCCGCGAGGGCGGCCGTACCGTCGGCTCCGGCGTTATCGCTGAGGTCATCGAGTAAGTAGAACGCCAACAGGCTTTTACGCTCACAATCACAAGGGCGCTCGTCGAAAGGCGGGCGCTCTTTTCATGTCCGAAAATATACGCGATTTTCCTCCAGAGAATCCTCGACCCAAACGCCGGTGTTTTCGACAAGGATTCTCCGCGCAAGGCCAATGCCCTCAACGACCATATCTGCTTTGGCAGTCCCATACGGCAGGTGCAGCACCTGCTCGCTCACACCGATCCACAGCCCCGTATCATCCGCCGTCAGTGCTCCTGGAATCCCCGCAAAACGGGTGATTTCAAGGCTGTGTCCTGCGGACAGATCCAGCTGGAGCAGCGCAGTGCACACCTCCTGTTCGGGCAGGAGGGTCAGCACCCAGGCAGACGCAGCCCGGACATGCACCCGCTCGGGCATGCCTGGCAGAGAATACTCCGCTGATTCGCTCAAATCCGGCAGGTGCAGCAGATGCAGCCGTCCGTCCGCGCCGCCGCAGATGTACGCGGTATCATCCGAGACTGACATGTCCTGCGGATACACCCCCACCCGCGCAGTACGGATCAACCCATCGCCGTCCCAAAGGGAGAGGCAGTCCGTGTCGGAAGAGAGCAGCAGGGCATGGCCGTGCCACAGGGCCAGGGCCTCAATCTCCCGATCACAGGGGAAGCTGCGTCCTGCGTGATACAGCCGGTGCGCTGCGTTGTCCACATATGTGCCCTCGGATCGCACAAGCATCCCCATGTGCGCCACCTCCTGCGTCAAACTATGCGATTTTGTGGGAAGTTGTGCAGGAATTATGCCAGTGCATGTAGAATGATACAATTTGGCGGAATTTCCGCTGTTTTTCGCGTGCACCAGTCATCGACTGAGTCTATACTGAAAGGAAGCATAACATCATGTTCACCTACAAGACCAACGGCACCTGCTCCACCCAGATTGATCTGGAGATCCAGGACGGCATCATCACCTACTGCAAGTTCACCCGCGGCTGCAAGGGCAACACCGAGGGCCTGGCCCGCTCTGTCATTGGCCGCAAGGCGGAGGAAATCGCTGAGATCCTGCAGGGCATCGAGTGCCGCGGCAATACCTCCTGTCCCGATCAGCTGTCCAAGGCGATCCGTGCGTACAAGGAGTAATCATGTCTGAAACCACACAAGTTACCTTTGAATCCATGGATCTCTCCAAGGAGATCATGCTGGCCATCAAGGACATGGGCTTCACCACGCCCTCCACGGTGCAGGCCCGCACCATCCCCCTGATGATGGACGGCGTGGACATCAACGCCATCGCCCCCACCGGTACCGGCAAGACCTGCGCCTTTGGCATCCCCATGCTGGAGTACGTGCAGCTGCAGGATGAGTGCATCCAGGAAGTTGTCCTGGCCCCCACCCGCGAGCTGGCGCTGCAAATCGGCGATGAGCTGACCAAGCTGGCCAAGTACATCAAGGGCTGCCGTATTGCTGTGCTTTACGGCGGACAGCCCATCCCCAAGCAGCTTGCAGCGCTTAAGCGTAAGCCGCAGATTATCGTTGCCACGCCCGGTCGTCTGCTGGATCACATGAATCGCGGCAACATCAAGTTGAATCATGTTCACACCATGGTGCTGGACGAGGCGGACGAAATGCTCAACATGGGCTTCGTCAAGGATGTGACCAAGATCATCGAGGCCACTCCCAAGGAGCGGCAGCTGGTGCTGTTCTCTGCGACGATGCATCAGGAAGTCCTCACCATCGCCTGGAAGTACCAGAATGATCCGGTGGAGATCACCGTCGAGGCGACCAAGGAGGATCGTCCGCAGATCGCCCAGTACGTTATCGCCACCGAGCAGCCCAAGAAGATCGACAACCTGCTCTACCTACTGGATGCGGATGTGTATCAGCGCATCATGATCTTCTGCAACACCAAGTTCATGACGGATCGCCTGACCTCCAAGCTGAAGAAGGAGGGCTACTCTGCTGAGTGCCTGCACGGAGATATTCCCCAGAGCAAGCGCAACGTGGTCATGAGCGATTTTCGCAAGGGTAAGTTCGCGATCTTGGTTGCCACCGACGTGGCCGCGCGCGGCATTGACGTGGACGATGTGGAAGCCGTCATCAACTTCGACCTGCCGGAGGAGAACGAGTACTACCTGCATCGCATTGGCCGTACCGGCCGCGCCCACAAGCATGGCGTGAGCTTCTCTCTGGTGACCTTCCGCGAGAGCGTCCGCATGGATGAGATCCTCAAGTACATGATCGCCAAGCCCCTGCCGCTGCACTTCGAGGATGATGTGCTGCGCAATGAGGACGGCACCGCGTTCTTTGATCATATATAAGAAATTTTGCCGCCGGTGAAAGATTTTGCCGGCGGCATTCGTCTTATATATGAGTGAATTGATGAGGAGGCAAGCTATGCGGAAGAAAAAGTGGCTGATCCGCCTGGCAGTACTGGCGGTATTGATCGTTCTGGCAGTCATTGGCCTTGACCAGCGGATGATCGTCCGCCGCTATACGGTGGCAAGCGACAAGATTGAAAAGCCCGTCCGCCTGGCGGTACTGACGGACTTCCATGGCTGCGATTACGGCCCCGATGGCGTGGAATTGGTACAGGCGGTCACGGAGCTTCAACCGGACGCGATCCTGCTGGTGGGGGATATGTTCTCTGCTGATGGCAACCCGGAAGAGGAGCTTCGAATGTTCCGGCAGCTGGACGGCATCGCCTTCACCTATTATGTCACCGGCAATCATGAGTATTGGGAATACGATGTGCCTCGGTTGGCAGAGCGCATTCACGACACCGGTGTGACCGTGCTCAGCCAGAACTGCGTGAGTCTGGTGGCGGATGGGCAGCGCATCAACCTTTGCGGTATTCCTGACCCGTATGCCTATGTCGATACGGAGGAGGCACTGAACTGGGCGGTGGATGATATTGACCATCCGGCGTTCACCGTGCTGCTGGCGCATCGTCCGGAACTGATTGAAAAGTATGCAGCCACGGCTGCCTTCGACCTGGTGGTGTCCGGACATGCCCACGGGGGACAAATCCGCGTTCCCTTCCTCGTAAACGGCCTGTACGCGCCCAATCAGGGGTGGTTCCCCCAATATGCAGGCGGGCAGTACGAGGTGGACGGCACGACAATGATCGTCAGCCGGGGATTGTCGGTTCATCGCCAGTGGTGGATTCCCCGCGTATTCAACCGGCCCGAGCTTCTGCTGGTCGAATTGCGGCCATTGGGCCGGTAAAATCCACAATGTTGCAGGAAATTGCCGTATTTTCCCTGTTTTCAGACAAAATCCCCCTTGCTAAACTTGCAAATATGGGCTATAATGAGCGCGGTTGGATTCTTCGGGTCTGTGGTTGCAAGCCGATGCCAGTCGCAGGCAAAGCGGTCCACGTAACCCGGCCAAAGCGCCGGTGAGCATGGTGCGGTTTAGAAGTAAGACCGTCCGGGGCTGGACTTCGTCCAGACCTCGAGAGGAGTGCGTGAGGGCACTGATCGTGCAGAGCTACCTCCCAGACGGCGAGTGTGGGGTCAAAAACCAGGTCAGCCGGAGATACAGCCTATTTCAAATTTTTTCAGGGGGTTCCAAACCATGTACGAAGACAAGACGCTGGTATGCAAAGACTGCGGCAATGAGTTCATTTTCTCTGCCGGTGAACAGGCGTTCTACGCCGAGAAGGGTTTCCAGAATGAGCCCACCCGCTGCCGCGACTGCCGTATGGCTCGCAAGGCTTCCCGTCCCGCTGCCGGCGCTCCCCGCGAGATGTTCGACGCCGTGTGCGCCGAGTGCGGTCAGCCCACCAAGGTTCCCTTCCAGCCCCGTGAGGATCGTCCCGTGTTCTGCAGCGCTTGCTTCGCTGCTCGTCGTGGCTGATTGACCCTCTGATTCAACCGGCTTCATGCCAAAGAAGGCTCCCTCTTGCGAGGGAGCCTTTTTCGTGTGCGATCTTACCATGAGAATCCGCCGTAGGAAGGCGGCTTGAGCTGCATGCCATCCTCGATCGCGTCCTGCAGCGCAGAGCTGCTGGAAGGCGCTGTAGTCGCTGCAGGACGGTAGGGGGTGATCGCGGGTGTGGAGGTGGCGTAATACAGGGGCAGCTCATCGCTGCTGGGGGAGGGGGTGGGCTGCCCGTTCAACAGATCGCGGATGTCCTGTGTGTCGATACCGCGCTCGTCGGGGAAGTAGTCCACGGTGAACAACTCGCTGCCGTCGGGGGCGAACACCTTGAGACGCAGGGCACTGCAGTTCAGCGGGATTTTGTTGGAGGCGATCTTCGCGCAGAGCAGGTCGCTGCGGGCATTCGTCAGCTCAGAGGGCAGGATGGGTGCCTCGCCGTAGCTGTCGATGACTGTATCCACCTGGGTGAGCCGCATGTAGGCGCCCTCGGGCAGGTCGCCCGTGTAGCGGAAGTACACCGTCAGGACGTCAAAATCGTTGTAGCGGCGCAGGGTCACGTTGTAGTTGGCGTAGTTCTTCACCTTCTCCAGCATCTGGAACTTGCGCTTGCTGCGGGCTTCCGCATAGGGAGGCTCAGTGGGCGCAGGGGTGGGGGATACGCTGGGATCGGCGGTGGCTGCTACGGTGATGGTTGGCGCAGGCGTCTCCTCCTCGGGTTCAGGGGTTGCGGTGGGGAGCATGGAACGGGCAATGGAAGCCTCGTATCCGCCGGCCCATAGTGCGTTTGCGATGGTAACAGCAAAGTCGGCGTAGAACTGTTCATTTCCTTTTGCATCATAGCATCTCAAACGGTAAGCCTGCAGGGAGCCCTGCAGTTGATCTGTGATGATGGTGGCTGTCAGCAAATCGCCTTCGCCCTTTTCGATCACTGCTTCGCCGAAGTTGCCCTCCAGATATCCCGCTTGTGTGACGCGCAGCACAGCGTTAGCGGGAAGCTCGCCGGAATAGCGGAATTCGATCTTCAGGACAGACAGGCCATCCTGATAACGGCGATGGGTTGCACTTTTGAGGCTAAAGTGTTTGACAGGATCCAGCAGTGCGTATCGTGCCTGACTGATGAATTTGCTCTCAGGCGGTACGGTAGGCGCAGGGGTCGGTGTGACATCACTGGGCAGCGGCGTAGGGGTTGATGTTTCAGCCGGGCGTGTGGTAGCAATGGGGTCCATTTCCGACCAGCCGGCGGGGGCACGTCCATTCAGCTTGTAGAAGGCTTTGAAGGAGCGAACCTGCGCACCAGGAGCGAAGGCTTCCATGTTGAACCTGTCGATGCGTCCAACCTGCTGGTTGAACAGGATGGTCACCTGCCGCGTGCCGTCTTCCAGTGTGACGATAGGTGCTTCCCCGAAGAAACCCATCTGGCCATCTACCAGAGAAATGCGCAGTGTGGTGCCATCAACGATTTCCTTGGAGTATTTGAACTGTGCCGTCAAGGAGCTCATATCCTCGTAGACACGCAGAACGGCACCCATGTCGGTGAAGTTTTTGGTGCTCTCGCGGAGCTTGAAGTTCACGGTGAGCTGGGCGGTATCTTGCGGCGGCTCCGTTGTGCCGGGTACGAGGGTAGGACGGGGTGTCGGGGTCGGCGTAGGCTTCACCGGCGGAATGGTCGGCACTTCCGGCGTGGAATCGGGTGTGGGCCACTTTCCGTCCGCGCTGTCGAAGGACTTCAGCTTGAATTTGAGGGGGTAGATCTCCTTGCCGTCCGACCTGCAAAAGGAGAAGGTGATGAACTGGGCTTTGCCAAAGGCCCGGTCAAAGGGGACGGTTGCGCTGAGCTTGGTGCTCTTTTTTTCCCCCTTCGAAACGACGACGACCGGACTCTGACCGTAGTTGCCCTCTTTTGTATCCACTTTGGTCAGACGCAGGAATGCGCCATCCGGCGGCTCGTAGTTCCAGCCAGATGCGTGTGTGAAGTCGATCGTCATTTCGCTGGTGCCGTTGGAGTAGACGGTCATGACGGCTTGCTCACAGGAAGCTTTGGTGGTGTACTGGAGCTCGTAGATGGCCTCGACCAGCTTGACTGGTACAGGTGTAGGACTGGGGGTGGGTTCGGGTGTCGGAGTTGGCGTGGGTGACGGAGTAGGCGTAGGAGTGGGTGTAGGAGTAGGAGTAGGCGTGGGAGTAGGCGTGGGAGTAGGTGTGGGAGTAGGTGTGGGAGTGGGTGTAGGCGTAGGAGTAGGAGTAGGTGTGGGAGTAGGCGTCGGCGACGGAGTGGGAGTAGGCGTGGGAGTGGGCGTCGGCGACGGAGTAGGAGTAGGAGTGGGTGTAGGAGTCGGCGTCGGCGACGGAGTGGGGGTAGGCGTGGGTGTGGGAGTAGGCGTCGGCGACGGAGTAGGAGTAGGCGTCGGCGACGGAGTAGGTGTCGGCGTAGGCGTAGCCGTCGGCGTGGCTGTCGGCGTTGCCGTTTCAGCCGCCTTCGGAACCAATGTGACAATGACCGGCGTCGGCGTCACCAGAGGTGTGGCGGTCGGTGTGGCTGTAGGGGTAGCTGTCGGGGTGGGAGTAACCGTCGGTTCAGCCGTGAAGGTCGGGGTGGGACTTGGCGTCGGGATGGGCGGAAGCGACGGATCGCTGATGGGCAGGAAAGTCACATCTGTGTCGGCGGGGGGCGGCGAATTGATCGGGTCTCCCACGTGGGAAAGGTAGTTGTAAGCCGTGATGCTGCCCACCAGCATCACAATGGCAGTGACGAACGCGAACGCGGGCATCAGCCGCCGGGTGCTGAACTGGCAGACGGCTGAGGTATGCTTCGCCTTCAGTTCATGGATCTGCCGCAGCACATTCTGCTGCATGCGCTCGGTGAATACCAGCGTGGAAAGGCTGGCGTCCAATGCACGTATGAGGTTATTCATCGTTCAGATACCATCCTTTCAACTGAGATTCCAGGATCTTGCGCGCCCGGTGGAGGCGGGTGAGAACTGTGGCCTGCGGAAGCTTGAGAATCTTTGCGACAGTGGGGGAAGGCAGGCCTTGATAATAGTGAAGCATCACGACCTCGCGATACTTCTCCGGCAGGAGCAGCACGGCGTTGAGAACGGTATTGTCCGGAAGCTCATCCTCTGCGGCGGGCTCGGGCAGGTCATCCATGTCAGGCGACTGGGCATAGAGCTTGTACTCCCGGCTGCGCAGAGTCGTCTTGCAGGTGTTGACGGCAATCTTCATCAGCCAGGCCTTTTCGGTGCTGCCCTCCCGCAGGGTCTGCAGGGCCTGCCAGGCTTTGACGAAGGTGGTCTGGGCAGCATCCTGCGCCAGGGAATGATCCTTCAGGTACAGGTAGCAGACGCGAAGCACGCTGCTGCCGTAGGTCTGCATCAGACGCGTGAGACGCTCCTCTGCGCTTTCCGGGGCTTGCGGAATATCTACGATCATAAACGATATCAACGCGCTGCACCCTCCTTCTGGCCGGCGGAACCGGCTCACATTTGTAATGACGGGCATGAAAATTGCCCCTACTCATTATACTCTTGAGCGGGGCAAAATCTTTCAATTTTTCTGAAAAAAGTTGAAATTATTTTGATTACTTGAACTGCACGGTATCCAGGTAGGCGGACATCGCCTGCAGATCCTCCATGCTGGTGGCGGTGCAGGTGAAGATGTAGGTGCCTGCGTCGCCCTTGCAGAAGTAAGCCTGCATCTGGCACTGGGGCGTGACCAGGTCGTAGCCGGCGCCAGTGTAATCCAGGTTGGCGGAGGTCACGAAGATGGCGGTGTTGTTCTCAAAAACGGCGCTGAGTACCTGGGCGTCGGTCATCTTGATGCCCATGGCGGTGTATTGCTGCTCAGCAGCCTGCATGATCAGTGCAGCGTAATTTGCAGCGCCGTAGAGGTTGATCTCACCGGCGGCATCCGCGTTGACCCAGACGACATTGATGTTGCTGTGGGATTCAGCAGTGTCATCATAATTGGGATAAACGATCGCATGCACGGCGTTGCTGGTCTTCTGGGGAGCAATCTGGAAAACGTCGTTGGCGCCCAGCACCATGGTAAAGTCGCCAAAATCGGTGGATTCAGCAGCCACTTCGGCAGGCTCTTCCTGCACGGGCTCCTCCTCAACGGGAACCTCGTCAACGGGCGCTGCAGTGGCCTCAGGGGCAGCGGTGAGCTTTTCGAGGTCGGCCTTGGCAGCGGCGAGGGCTTCATTGGCGACGGCGTTGTCAGCGGTGAGCTTCTCGACTTCAGCCTTGGCGGCGGCGAGGGCTTCATTGGCGACGGCGTTGTCAGCGGCGAGCTTCTCGACTTCAGCCTTGGCAGCAGCGAGCGCTTCATTGGCGACGGCGTTGTCAGCGGTGAGCTTCTCGACCTCGGCCTTGGCGGCAGTGAGCGCCTCGTTGACGGCAGCGTTGTCTGCGGTGAGCTTCTCGACTTCGGCCTTGGCAGCGGCGAGGGCTTCATTGGCGACGGCGTTGTCAGCGGCGAGCTTCTCGACTTCAGCCTTGGCAGCGGCGAGGGCTTCGTTGGCGACGGCGTTGTCGGCGGTGAGCTTCTCAACCTCGGCCTTGGCGGCGGCGAGGGCTTCGTTGGCGACGGCGTTGTCAGCGGTGAGCTTCTCGACATCAGCCTTGGCAGCGGCGAGGGCTTCGTTGGCGACGGCGTTGTCAGCGGTGAGCTTCTCGACATCAGCCTTGGCGGCGGTCAGATCGTTCTGCAGCTGATCGGCGGTCTTGGAAACATCGTTCTTCTGCACGAATGCTACGGCAGAAACGGCGATCGCAGCCACCAGCAGAACAGCCAGGATAGTGGAAAGGTACTTCTTCATGGTAAAAACCTCCTTTGTTACATCATAATAATGCTATTATAGCAATAGAAGCCTTGGTTTGCAAGAATTTCAGTGGAATTGTTACATTTCCAGCGGGCACGCCACCAGCTCAAACCATGCGGGTAGAAAGCCGGATCTCAGCGCCACCCGCTGGCTCTCCAGGTGGGAGATGGACGTTCCATAGTAGGGCAGCCGCCCCACTGCCAGCACATCATTGCGCAGGAGGCTCACCAGCATCGCAGCGATGCCCTGCCCGCGGGCTTCCGGCAGCACATTGATGCCGATCTGCCACAGGTTCGGGCTGTCTGCGCTGGCGCCTGCCATGCCAAGGATCTGTCCGTCCTTCAAGGCGGCAACACCCAGCATATCCGGCGCGGTCTCGCAGAAGCCATAGGCGTCCTCAAAGCGCTCGTCGCCTTTGAATTGCTGGATGGCGTCAGGCGTGTAGCGCTGGATGGAGAAGCCCATCGTATCCACCGGAAGCGCCTGATCCGCTGTAAAGAAAGGCCGGGCATGGCGGATTTGCGCTCCGAATGCAGTCAGCTCCCGGTTGAGAGCCGCCAGGTTCCGGGCCTCCATGAACCAGGGGGCGTTGGCAGTTGCGTAAAGCTCCCGGCAGCGGACGATCACATCCGCCCGTCCGGTGAAGAGCAGCTTGCCGTTCACCACCGCGATCTTGAGGACACACGGGGTGATTTCCATGTACTGCCTGCGGTCGGGGTGAGGCTCGAAGACGGTGAAATGGTGGTTCGCGTCGAGAATGTCAGCCTCGGTGACACAAAAGTCTGCCGCAAGCTGGCGAAGGAGCAATTTATGCATAGGCATTCCCTTTATTGAACAATCTTGAATCCAGCGTCAGTCAGCCTGCTTTTGATTTCGTTGATCTGCTCAAAATCGCGGGTCTCCATGCTGACCTTGAGGAAGCAGGAGGCCACGGGCATGTTCGCGTCGGAGCGCTCGTGGGTCACGCCGACCACGTTCGCGCCGCATTCGCTGATGATCTGGGCAACGCCTACCAGCTGGCCGGGCTTGTCTTCCAGCGCGATGGTCAGCATGGCGTTGCGTCCGCTGGTCAGCAGACCACGGGTGATGACGCGGCTGAGGATGTTCACGTCGATGTTGCCGCCGGAAATCAGGCAGCAGACCTTCTTGCCGGCGATGTCCGGCACCCGGTGGAACATGGCAGCTGCTACGCCTACCGCGCCCGCGCCCTCAGCCACAACCTTCTGCTTTTCCATCAGCGCGAGGATGGCCGCAGCGATCTCGTCCTCCGACACGGTGATGATGCCATCCACATACTTGCGGATCATCTGGAAGGTGGTGTCGCCGGGGTGCTTGACGGCAATGCCGTCCGCGAAGGTCTTGACGGTGGGCAGGGTGACCTGCTCGCCCAGCTCAATGGACTTGGCCATGGAGGCGGCATTCTCCGCTTGCACGCCGTAGACCTTGACGTTCGGGTTGAGGCTCTTGATGGCATAGGCCACGCCGGAGACCAGTCCGCCGCCGCCCACGGGGCAGAGGACGACGTCCACGTCCTCCAGCTGATTGAGGATCTCCAGGCCGATAGTGCCCTGACCGGCGATGACTTCGTCGTCATCAAAGGGATGGATGAAGGTCATGCCGGTTTCGTCGCGGAGCTTGCAGGCGTAGGCGTAGGCGTCGTCATACGCGCCCTTGACCAGCACGACCTGCGCGCCCAGCGCCTTGGTGGCCTCGACCTTCGAAATGGGCGCGCCTTCGGGCATGCACACGATGGACTTTGCGCCCATGCGGGTCGCCGCCAGCGCCACGCCCTGGGCGTGATTGCCCGCCGAACAGGCCACGATGCCCGCGTCACGCTGCTCCTGGGTCAGCTGGCTGATCTTGTAATACGCGCCGCGCAGCTTGAAGGAACCGGTCAGCTGCAAATTCTCCGTCTTGAGGTACATGGTGAAGTCATCGGAGAGCTTGGGGGCTTCGATCATATCCGTCTTGCGGGCAACGGACTTGAGGACAAACGCGGCGTGGTAGACTTTATCGAGTGTGACCATGGGAATGGCCTCCTATAAAATGAATTCGGAATGCGGAATTCGTAATTCGGAATTTAGAGTGTGGAACTGGCTGCGGTTGGATAAAGGGGAGCCGACTGCGGGACAGAATGGTTTCAGCAACCAAATTCCGAATTCCGCATTCCGAATTCCGCATTATCTCTTCAGCCCTGCAACATAATTGATGAACTGTTGCGCCGTGCGCCCGCTGATGCCGCCGTGGCGGATTTCCCACTTGTTGGCCTCCAGCAGGAGCTGCTCCTCGGTCAGGCCGAAGTCCGGATAACGCGCCGCGATGCCCTTCACGATGTCGTGATACTGCTGGCGGTTGGGATTGTTGTAGCAGATTGAGCAGCCAAAGCGTGCGGCCAGGGAGAGCTTCTCCTCCATCGTGTCGCTGCGGTGGATGTCGTTCTCAAACTCCATGTCGCTCTTATCCTTCCAAGTCTCCTTGACCAGGTGGCGGCGATTGGAGGTCGCGACGATCAGCACATTGTTAGGTCTTGTTTCCACGCCGCCCTCAATGACTGCCTTGAGGAACTTGTACTCTACCTCATGCTCCTCGAAAGAAAGGTCGTCGATGAAGATCATGAACCGGTAGTTACGGTTCTTGACCCGGGCGATCACGCTGGAAAGCAGGCCAAATTGGTGCTTGTAGATCTCGATCATCCGCAGGCCCTGATCGTAATACTCGTTCAGGATGGCCTTGACCGAGGTGGACTTGCCCGTGCCTGCGTCGCCGTAGAGCAGCATGTTGTTGCAGCTGCGGCCCTGCACGAAGGCCTCGGTGTTGTCGCGCAGGGTTTTCTTCTGGACTTCATAGCCGATCAGGTCGCTCAATACCACCCGGTCGATGTTGTTGATCGCGACCAGTTCACCGGTATCATCCAGGCGGAAGGCGCGATTCAGCCCAAACATGCCCACGCCGCAGTCGCGATAATGGGCGGTGACAAGCTCGAACACCGCATCGGCAGAGTCCGCCGCGTCAATGGCGCTGGACAGCTCCTGCACCTTCTCGGAGACGGTACGATAATACATCTGGGCTTTCTTGGGGATGGCGGTGTAATGGGTCAGCACGGTGAAGCAATCAATGCCCAGATCCTTTTCGATCGGCCCGAAATCGAAGTTGAACAGCCGCTTGAAGATGGCGAAATCCGCCTTGGCGAAGTGATTGACGCTGCCTTCGCTGGCTCCCTGGCGCTCAGCGGTCAGGGTGAAGCTGTTCTCGTTGGTCATGAGGAGAAAGGTCAGGTAGTTCTGCCACAAATTGCGGTTGAAGCCGTAGACGGTCGCCAGATCGAGCAGGCGCTTCACCTGGGCATAGATGCGGCTGATAAGGGCAGACTTGTCTGCCACGCCGGCTTCCCAGTCGCGGCATATTTCTGCCATGCGGGTGAGGATCGCATCCTCGCCGAGGTTGGAGTAAAGCAGAAGCTTGGCTGTTTCGCGGTACATAAGATACATCCTTCCAAAAGGCTCTCCCTCCGGGAGAACTGTCAGCGACAGCTGACTGAGGGGGCTTGCGACTATAACGGAACATCGCCTGCACAGCCGAAATCAGCCATGCAGGCGGAATGAGCGGATCAAATCCGCTTGATGATCTCCTCGGTCATTTCCTTGCAGCCGATGGGCTCAATACCGGAAGAACCGACGATGTCTGCCGTGCGGATGCCGTCCTCCAGCACCTTGTCCACAGCGGCCTCGATGCAGTCGGCCTCGTCCATCATGTCGAAGGCGTAGCGCAGCATCATGGCGGCGGAGAGCACAGTCGCGATGGGATTGGCCTTGTTCTGGCCGGCAATATCCGGCGCGGAGCCGTGGATGGGCTCGTACAGGCCGCGGGTAGTCGCGCCGAGGGACGCGCTGGGCAGCATGCCGATGGAGCCGGTGATCTGACTGGACTCGTCGGACAGGATGTCGCCGAACATGTTGCTCGTTACCACCACGTCGAACTGGCTCGGGCGGCGCACCAGCTGCATGGCGGCGTTGTCCACCAGCATGTCGGTACAGGTGACGTCCGGGTATTCCGCTGCGATACGGTGGACGGTCTCGCGCCACAGGCGGCTGGTTTCCAGCACGTTGGCCTTGTCGATGGAGATCACGTTCTTGCGGCGCTTGCGGGCAGCGTCAAAGGCTGCGCGGGCAATGCGCTCCACTTCCATCACGCTGTAGGCCTCGGTGTCCCAGGCCTCGGGGCCGTACTTGCCCTCGCGGCGGCCGCGTTCACCGAAGTAGATGCCGCCGGTCAGCTCACGCACCATCATCAGGTCGAAGCCCTGAGCGACGATGTCCGCGCGCAGGGGGCACTCCTCCTTCAGCGGGGGATAAAGCTTGGCAGGACGCAGGTTGGTGTACAGGCCCATGGCTGCACGGATGCCAAGCAGACCCTTTTCGGGGCGGACATTGGCAGGCAGGGTGTCCCACTTGGGGCCGCCCACTGCGCCCAGCAGCACGGAGTCCGCCGCGAGACAGCCGTCGACGGTCTCCTGAGGCAGGGGATGGCCGGTGGCGTCGATGGCCGCGCCGCCGATCAGATAAGGCGTGAAGTTGAAGGTGTGGCCGAACTTCTCAGCGACCACTTCCAGCACCTTGACGGCGCTGTCCACGATCTCCGGGCCGATGCCGTCGCCGCGGAGCAGGGCGATGTTCTTTTCCATGGGGATGTACCTCCCTTTGTTTGTTGGTAGGGCGGGCGAGCATTGCTCGCCCCTACGGACAATATGGTCGGGATGACGTAGGGGCGACCATTGGTCGCCCGCTGGATCAGGCTTTCGCGTCCATCCTTGCCTTCAGATAGGGCAGCAGACCATTATGCTCCACGATCTTCTCGATGAAGGGCGGCAGCGCTACCGCCTGGAAGGTCTCGCCGGTGGTTTCGTCGATGATTTTGCCGGTGGCGAAATCCACGGAGACAGTGTCGCCATTCTGGATGGCGGCGGCAGCCTCGGGGCACTCCAGGATCGGGAAGCCGATGTTGATCGCGTTGCGGTAGAAGATGCGGGCGAAGCTGGCTGCGATGACACAGCGCACGCCGCAGGCACGGATGGAAATGGGCGCATGCTCACGGGAGGAGCCGCAGCCGAAATTCGCGCCGCCGACCATGATGTCACCAGGCTTCACCGTGGTGGCAAAGGAAGCGTCGATGTCCTCCATGCAGTGCTTGGCCAGCTCTTCGGGAGAGGGCGCGTTCAGATAGCGCGCGGGGATGATCACGTCGGTATCGACGTTGTCACCGTACTTGAATACCTTGCCGGAAACCATAGCGATACCTCCTTAATCCAGTTCGCAGGGGCAGGCGACGCAGCCCTTGACGGCGGACGCAGCAGCCACGGCAGGAGAGGCCAGGATGACCTCGCTCTTCACATGGCCCATGCGGCCCACGAAGTTGCGGTTGGTGGTGGCGACGGCGCGTTCGCCCTCGCACATGCAGCCCATATGGCCGCCCAGGCAGGGGCCGCAGGTGGGGGTGCTGACCGCGCAGCCAGCCTCAATAAAGATCTGCGTATAACCCTTCTGGATGCATTCCATGTAGATGTCCTGGGTGGCGGGGATGACGATGCAGCGCACGCCGTCAGCCACCTTGCGGCCCTTGAGGATCTCCGCAGCGATGCGCATATCGGAGATGCGGCCGTTGGTGCAGGAGCCGATGACCACCTGGTCGATGGGCAGACCTGCGACCTGGTCCACGGTCTTGGTGTTGGAGGGCAGGTGGGGCAGAGACACGGTGGGCTTCAGCTCGCTCAGGTTGATCTCGACCACCTGGTCGTACTCTGCATCCTCGTCGGCTTCGAAGGCGCTCCATTCGCGGTCAACACGGCCGGACACATACTCGATGGTCTTCTCGTCCACCGGGAAGATGCCGTTCTTGCCGCCGGCCTCGATGGCCATGTTGGCGATGGTGAAGCGGTCGTCCATGGACAGCTCCCACACGCCCTCGCCGGTGAACTCGATGGACTTGTACAGTGCGCCGTCCACGCCGATCAGGCCGATCAGGTGGAGGATGACGTCCTTGCCGGAGACCCACTTGCCCATCTTGCCGGTCAGCACCACCTTGATGGCGCTGGGCACCTTGAACCAGTTCTCACCCGCAGCCATACCGGCGGCCATATCGGTGGAGCCCACGCCCGTGGAGAACGCACCCAGTGCGCCGTAGGTGCAGGTATGGCTGTCCGCGCCGATGATCACTTCGCCGGGAGCGACGATGCCCTTCTCCGGCAGCAGCGCGTGCTCAATGCCCACAGCGCCCACGTCGTAGAAGTGCTTGATGTCAAACCGCTTGGCAAAATCACGGGCGGTCTTGCACAGCTGGGCGGACTTGATGTCCTTGCAGGGGGTGTAGTGATCCAGCACGATGGCGATCTTGTTCTTGTCGAACACGCGGTCAAAGCCGGCCTTGTCGAACACATCGACGGCCACGGGGGTAGTCACGTCGTTGCCCAGGACCAGGTCCAGCTTGGCCTCGATCAGGTCGCCGGCCTTTACGGATTCCAGACCCGCATGGGCGGCGAGGATCTTTTGCGTCATGGTCATGCCCATAAGAGATACCTTCTTTCTTTGTGGCTGAGTGTATCAGCGGGAGGGATTGATGCGCTGGCGCTTGGCTGTATAGGCACGTAGCTTGTTCATCGCGCGCAGGTAAGCGCGGACGGAAGCGTCCACAATATTGGTGTGCAGACCGCGGCCAGTGAAGGTGCGGTCATCGCAGGTGAGCTTCACGGTGACCTCGCCCATGGTCTCTTTGCCGGAAGAAATGCTGGAAATGCGGTAAAGGTCGAAGGAGTGATCCACAGGGCGGACAATGTGGTTGATGGCCTCGAAAGCAGCATCCACTGGACCGTCGCCGGTGCAGGCCTCGGTGAAGGTCTGGCCGTCCAGGCTCAGGCTGACCACGCAGGTGGAGGTGGTCTTGTTGGAGGTGTGTACATCGAACCACTCCAGCTTGTAGCCTTCTACGTCGTCACTATCGTTGGCGGCCGTCTGATGGGTCACGATGGCGACCAGGTCGTCATTGGTGACGGACTTCTTCTTGTCACACAGCACCTTGAATTCCTCAAAGCAGCGCTGCAGCTCGACCTCGTCCAGCTCGTAGCCCATTTCCTTCAGGCGGGCAGACAGGGCATGCTTGCCTGAGTGCTTGCCCAGGACGATGTTGTCGATCACCACGCCCACGCTTTCGGGGGTGAGGATCTCGTAGGTCTTCTTGTTCGCCAGTACGCCATGCTGGTGGATGCCGCTCTCATGGCGGAAGGCATTCACGCCGACGATGGGCTTGTTCAGCGGCGCGTTCTGGCCGATGATGTTGTACACGGTCTTGGATGCGCGGAAGATCTGCGTCGTGTCGATGCGGCAGTCATGCTCGGTGAAGATATCCGGGCGGGTATGCATCGCCATGACGACCTCCTCCAGGGAGGTGTTGCCTGCGCGCTCGCCCAGGCCATTGATGGTGCATTCGATCTGCCGTGCGCCGCCCAGCACGCCGGCCAGGGCGTTGGCGGTGGCCATGCCCAGGTCGTTGTGGCAGTGGACAGAAAATTCGACCTTGTCCGAATCCGGCACGCCGTAGCGGATGGCTTCGATCATCGCGCGCATCTCATCCGGCGTGGTGTAGCCTGTGGTGTCGGGGATGTTGACGACGGTTGCGCCGTTCTTGATGGCCAGGTCAACGACCTTGATCAGGAAGTCCACGTCAGAGCGGGTCGCGTCTTCGCAGGAGAACTCGATATTGCTCGTGTACTTCTTCGCATGAGCAACCATGGCGGCGGTGCGCTCCAGCACCTGCTCGGGGGTCATCTTCAGCTTGTACTCCATGTGGAGGGGGCTGGTGGCGATGAACAGGTGGATGCGGGGGTCAGCCGCGTCCTTGACGGCTTCCCAGGCGCAGTCGATGTCTTTCACCGTCGCGCGGGCCAGGGAGGCCACGGAGCAGTCCTTCACCGTGCGGGCGATGGTCTGTACGGACTCAAAGTCGCCAGGGGAGGCGATGGCAAAGCCAGCCTCAATCACATCGACCTTCAAGCGCTCCAGGCAGCGCGCCACCTCGATCTTTTCCTTCAGATTCATCGAACAGCCGGGGGACTGTTCGCCGTCACGCAGCGTGGTGTCAAAAATCTTGATCTGGCCCATACAGCATACCTCCTATATTATTTGTCACAGGGATTCGATAAATTTCGCGATCTTGTTGGTCAGGATGATGTGCCCCGCGTCGTTGGGATGCAGCCCATCGGGCATATACTTCTCCTTCATGACGGGCACAGCGGGCTGGATACCGGAATTGGCCCACAGATCCAGCAACGGCAGGGAGTAATACTCCGCTGCTTTGCGGATCGCGTCTACATAGTCCGCGAGCACCTTGCCGTGCATGTTGGGCTCATTTTCCGTGGAACGATGCAGGGGCGTCATGACCATGATGGTAGCTTCGGGATACTTCTCCAGCAGGGATGTGTACAGCACATGCAGCGCGCCGCAGAAGGTATCCACCGTACTGTCGGAGAACACGCCGAAAGGAGCGTCGCCATGGCCGAAGTCATTCGTACCGCCGAAGACGACGATCAGATCAGCATCCTCCTCCATTTCTGCCACGCGGGAGGGGAAGTCCAGGTCGTGACGGGGCCACTCGGAAGGCTTCGTCTGCCTGGCGAGGCGGGTGCCGCCGATGCCATAGCATCGGGTGATGGCGCCGTATTGTTCAGCGATCAGGCTGGTGAACTGCTTCTCCACAGAGGAGCAGCCATGACCCTCAGTGATGGAATCGCCGAGAAAGTTGATCTTCAGACCCTGCAGGTTCATAAAATTCCTCCGGGATTTTTGGTAATGCGGAATGCGTAATGCGTAATTCGGAATTTAGAATGTGGGAACGGCTGCGGTTGGCGTTGGCTTGGAATGGCCACAGTAACCAAATTCCGCATTCTGAATTCCGAATTCCGAATTTCCTTGAATGATCTTCGATCATTCAAGGATCGCGCCCTTGTCAGCAGAGCTGACCAGCTTGGCATAACGGGCCAGATAGCCGGTCTTGACCTTGGGCTCGGGGCAGACCCACTTGGCGCGGCGTTCGGCCAGCACTTTGTCGGATACCTTCAGCTCGATGGAGCAATTCGGGATGTCGATGGCGATCAGGTCGCCCTCTTCTACCAGCGCGATCAGGCCGCCTGCAGCGGCTTCGGGGCTCACATGGCCGATGGATGCGCCGCGGGTTGCGCCGGAGAAACGGCCGTCGGTCAGCAGGGCAACGGATTCGCCCAGCCCCATGCCGCAGATGGCGGAGGTGGGGTTCAGCATCTCGCGCATGCCAGGGCCGCCCTTGGGGCCCTCGTAGCGGATGACCACCACGTCACCGGGGACGATCTTGCGGGCATAGATGGCGGCGATGGCGTCCTCCTCGGAGTCAAACACGCGGGCAGGGCCTTCGTGCTTCATCATCTCGGGAGCCAC
>JBGUSK010000106.1:0-67828 GCA_045132495.1 Christensenellales bacterium
TCAGAGGGGCTGCGGCCCCCTCCGACACCTCCCGAAAAAATGAATTTGGCATTAACAAGGGCGGCACGGTGTGAATCGTGCCGCCCTTTTGTGTGCGATTGTAACAATTTGCCCCCTGTGCTTGTATTGCCCGGAAAAGAATGGTATGATGCAGGCGGGGGGATCAAATGATGCTGAAAAAACGTGCGGCACTGCTGACCGGTATGGCGGTTTTCGCCATCACAGTAGCCTTTTACCGGCTGGAGCATTGGAGGCCTCACGAGGAGAACCCGCTGATCATCCTGCTGACCTTTGCGCTCATGCCGACCAGCGCTGTGCTGGCGCTCAAGCAAATCGTGCAGGGAATCCGAACGAAGTGTTGGCTGTGGCTTGTCGTAGGCGTACTGGCTGCAGCAGTCTGCCTATGGGGTGCGCTGACCTGCTGGCGCATTCCCTTCTGCCTGGAATGCAACGGCGGCGTGACCCCGGAAGAGCTGGGCTGGATGGCGCCATGGTTCTATCCGCAGTAAAGCCTGATTTAACCCGTCTGGTGCAGACGCTCAATGCCGTGGATCCTCCCAAAGGGGATGACCCGCCCGTCGGTGAAAATGACGCTCTGCCCCACCTCGTCAATCCGCCTGACTACCCCGGTGACGCTGCGATACGCGCCGCCGGGCTTTTTTTCGTCCGGCTCGAAGAGGGAGAGGGCGACCTCAGGCTGTTCATGAAGGCTGCCCATCAAGTCGCACAGCTGGCGGTTCAGACGGATGAAGTCCTCCTCAGAGAGCTCGGGGCAGCGGTCGGTCAGGCGGGCGGTCTCGTCAATTTCCTCCTCGAAGCCGGTCAGCGCGGCGAAGGGAGCAAACTGTGCAGCCCGGCCAAGAGGGGACATGCGCGTCCGACGAGGGGAGACGGGCCGTGGCAGGGTGATGATATCTTCATAGCTGCGGTGGAGTGGTTTCATGCCTTGTGGCCTCCAATCTGTGCATTGCGGTCGATGGTGGTGCCGCCCTCCTGGAAGTTCATGCCCATGAGGATGGCGTTCTTGCCGAAACGACGGCGGATGTCCAGCACGGCTCGCTGGCAGCTGCGTTCGCGGAGAAGGGCGGCGTCTTCAGCGGCACGGCGGGCGTCTTCGGCTTCGTAGTCGGTGAAAAGGTCGAGCTGCTCCATCGCAGGGCGGGCCAGGGCCTCCTTCTCCGGGAAAACGCGGGCCGCCACCACATTCACCCGGCGGACGAGCAAGAGCGGGTTCGCAATGCGGTCAAAGAGCGCCGCCATCGTGTCTACCAGTGTCCGGGTGGATGCCGTCAGCCGGGGGAGATTCGCCGTGCCGTGGGAATGCCGGGGTAGTGTGCGTCCGTAGTGATCCAGTACGACTTCCCCCATGTAGGCAGCACGGATTTTGGGGTCGGAGAGGCTCTCGATGTCGTAGCCGATGTGCAGCACCAGTTGATCAGTGACGAGGCCCTTGTCCACCAGATCAAGGGAGAGCAGGTCGGTCATCTCCTGCACGATTAGCCGCGCTTTGTCAAAGGTGTAGGGGCAGTGCAGCACCTGGCCGATACTTACGCTGTGGCTGACGGGCTTATAGGCCTTGATCTCTGCGATGGTGCAGGGCTCATAGCCCCAGGCGTGGTCGATGAGCAGCTCGGCATTCACGCCGAAGAGCTTGTACAGCAAATCCTCGCTGAAATAGGTTCCCGGCTTGCCCAGCGAACAGCGCGCTACATCCCCCATGGTGAACATGTTGTACCGGGCGAGCTTGCGGGCATATCCGCCGCCGATGCGCCAGAAATCGGTGATCGGCTGATGATCCCACAGCTGCCTCCGGTAAGCTGCTTCATCCAGCTCGGCGATGCGAACACCCTGGGCGTCGGGCTGAGCTTTCTTGGCAACGATATCCATGGCGACCTTGGCGAGGTACAGATTCGTTCCGATGCCCGCTGTGGCGGTGATGCCGGTGGTCGCCCGCACATCGCGAATGATAGTAACGGCGAATTCCCGGGCGGTCATCTTCGCGGCCATGAGGTAGGGGGTCACATCCATGAAAACCTCATCCACCGAGTATACATGAATGTCCTCCGGCGCGACGTATTTGAGGTAAATATCATAAATCTGCGTGCTGATCTCGATGTATCGGGCCATGCGGGGGACGGCCCGGATGAAGTCGATGGCCTTGTCTGGGTGGAGGGTCAGTTCCTTCGCATCCCGGGAGGTCCCGGTGAAGCGCCTGCCTGGAGCCTGCATCCGTCGCTTGGCGTTGGCCTCCTTCACCTGCTGGATGGCCTCGAATAGTCTCGGACGGCTGGATACCCCGCAGGCCTTCAGCGACGGAGACACCGCCAGGCAGATGGTCTTTTCCGTCCGAGCCTCGTCTGCCACAACCAGGTGGGTCGAAAGAGGGTCCAGCCCCCGGTCGATGCACTCCACCGAGGCGTAGAAGGATTTGAGGTCGATGGCGATGTACTGCCTTTCCACGGAGAAATTCCCACCTTGTTCCAGAATACGAACGTGTGTTCACAATAAGATATTCTCCACAGAACACAAAATTCCTCCCAAACACGAACAAAAATTCGCAGGAACATTATGGGAACAAAAAACACCGCCTCCGGAGAAGCGGTGTAAAGAACTACAAAAACGCGCAACAATGCAGCCCGCGCGATGAGTGCGCGGAAGACAAGCAGGGCAAAGCCCCAAGCTGCACGCGGTAGGGCTATGCAAGAGCAGTCAACTCAATCGCGAGCTGGGTGTAGCGGCACGCTGCTTAGTCGAGGAAATCCTCGCGCAGCTGTACGTTGAAGTCCCGGGCGATGGCGCGGAGCTCGTCGTCCTGGATGGTCTGCAGCTCGGGCAGGCCGGTGGACTTGGCCAGCACCCAAATTTCCGCGGCCTTTTCGATGGTGTGCATCAGGCCAAAGGTGATGTCGAAGTCGGGGCCGGAGGCGAACAGGCCGTGATGGGCCCAGACCGCCGCGTCGAACTCCTCCATCTTCTTGCAGGTGGCCAGGGCGATGTCAGCGCCGCCGGGAACCATCCACGGCACAACGCCCACGCCGCCGGGGAACACCACGGGGCACTCGGTCGCGCTCTTCCACAGGGCACGGGAGAAATCCCGGTCGGTCAAGGGCAGCACGAAGGTCATCGCGATGATGTTGGCGGGGTGGGCGTGGTAGATCACGCGATGCTCGCCATTCGTGGCCTTGGCGCGGACGCAGTGGTTCATGTAGTGGCTGGGGAACTCGCTGGTGGGCTTGCCGCCGTTCACCAGGCCCCAGCGGATGCGGTAGGAGTCGCCCTTGTCGTTGATCTCGACCACGCAGATGGAGTCCTCGGGGTCGGTGATGACATTGCGGAAGAACTTGCCGCTGCCGGTGGACAGGAAGTAGGAGCCGGCCAGGTTCTCGCCGGTGACGCCCATGTTCACCCAGGGACGGGGCTGCGCGTCGAAGAAGGGGGTCATTTCGGCGATTTCCGCGTCGGTGAGGCGGTAGGTGAGGTTGCCGCCGTTGCGCTCATGCCAGCCCTGATGCCAGCCGTCGTCCGCCATGCGGATGTATTTCTTGACGATAGAGATGTCGAGCATGCCCATAGTCGTATTCCTCCATATCACATAGTAGATTCGGATTGCGGGGGATGGGCCTCATCCGACCTCGCTTACGCTCGGCCACCTTCCCCAGAGGGGAAGGTTGATAGTACCGACCATTCAGACCTTCCCCTTTGGGGAAGGTGTTAGTTCGCTTGCGAACTGACGGATGAGGCCGTTCCTCCAATCAGATGCGCTTCAGCTGGACTTCCTTTTCGTAGGCCAGCACCTTCTCAAACCACTCGCCGTCCTCGGGCTTACCGCAGCGGCGGCAGTACTCATTCCAGATCTCGCCAAAGGGCAGGGTCTTCATTTCCTCCTGGGCGACCATCAGGGCTGTCCAGTCATCCTTGTCCTGCATGGCCTTGTGCTCGCAAGTGGGGGTCAGCAGGGCCATCAGCAGAGCCTTCTGCACATTGCGGAAGCCCACGACCCACGCGCTCACACGATTGATGGACGCATCGAAGTAGTCCAGCGCCATGTGGACCTTGCCGTCCAGACCGCCGCAGCGGACGATCTCCTTGGCGATCTCCTTGGTCTCGTCGTCCAGCAGAACCACGTGGTCGGAGTCCCAGCGGATGGGGCGGGTGATGTGCAGCGCCAGCTCGGGGAAGAACGCCAGCAGTGCGGGGATCTTGTCGCTCACGACCTCGGTGGGATGGTAGTGGCCGTTGTCCATCAGCGGGATGCACTTGCCGGGGTTCATCGCGGCGTAGGCCAGAGAATACTCCGCGCTGCCCACGGTGTAGGCTTCCACGCCGATGCCGAAGACCTTCGACTCCACGCAAGGCTTGACCTTGTCAAAGTCAAAGGGCTCGGTCAGGATCTCGTCCATGGCCTCCTTGTAGCGCACGCGCGGGCCCAGACGGTCAGCGGGGATGTCCTTGAAGCCGTCGCCGGTCCACATGTTCATGATGCAGGGCTGGCCCAGCTCCTCGGCCAGGTACTGGCTGATGCGGATGGAGGCCTTGCCGTGCTCGATCCAGAACTTGCGGGTCTCCTCGTTGGGGGAGGACAGGGTCAGCGGATCGCACTTGGGGTGGGAGAAGAAGGTCGGGTTGAAGTCGCAGCCCAAGCCGCGCTCCTTGCAGAAATCGACCCACTTCTTGAAGTGCTTGGGTTCCAGCTTGTCGCGGTCCACCCAGCCGCCGTTCTCCTCGTCAAAGATGGCGTAGCAGGCGTGCAGGTTCATTTTCGGCGTGCCGGGGCACAGGCTGATGGCCATGTCCAGGTCGGCCATGAGCTCTTCGGGGGTGCGGGCGCGGCCGGGGTAGTTGCCGGTGGTCTGGATGCCGCCGGTCAGGGGCGCATTGGGGTCGCCGTCAAAGCCGCGGACATCATCGCCCTGCCAGCAGTGCAGGGACACGGGGGCCTTCGCCAGCTTGTCCATCGCGGCTTCCACGTCGATACCGAGGGCGGCGTACTTGGCCTTTGCCTGTTCGTAGAGAGTCATGTGGGTCAGTCCTTTCTGTATGTAAATTGGTTGAGTGTGGTAGAGCGCGGCCTCATCCGTCTTCGGACTTCGTCCGAATCCACCTTCCCCAAAGGGGAAGGTTATTATAGTGCCGACCATATCCAAGACCTTCCCCTCTGGGGAAGGTGGCCGAGCGCAGCGAGGTCGGATGAGGCCGTTACTTCGTGGGCAGATACTCCCTGATCTCGAAGCTGCCCGGCAGTGCTGCGCGGAACGCCGCCAGATCGCTGAACGCGCCGTCCACGATCATCTGTGCGGCCAGGTTGCCAAGGGCGGTGCCCTCGGTGGGGCCTGCGTACACGGGCAGACCGGTCACGTCGGCGGTCATCTGGTTGAGCACCACATTTGCGCTGCCGCCGCCGACGATGTTCACGCTGGTGAAGGCTTTGCCGGTGATCTCGCTCATTTCCTTGATGGACTTGTCGTAGCATACCGCCAGGCCCATCGTCACCGCGCGGAGGATGTCCGCCAGGCCCGTGGGTTCCGGCGCACCGGCATCGCGCAGGGCGGCCTTGACCTCTTCCAGCATATTTGCCGGGGCCATGAAGCGGTTATCCGTCGCGTCCACATAGGCGGGGTAGGTCGAGGCGGCCGCCATCTGCGCCATTTCGGCGAAGGAATGGGCCTTGTCGATCTCCTTGTGGATGCACTGGAGCATCCACATGCCCATGATGTTCTTGAGGAACCGGGTCGTGCCGTTGTAGCCGCCCTCGTTGGTGAAACCGGCATTCAGCGCGGCTTCGCTGGTGACGGGGGCGGGGAGCTCGGTGCCCAGCAGCGACCAGGTGCCGGAGGACAGGAAGGCCGCGCCGTCGTCCTTGGCGGGGACGGCCATGTAGGCGCTGCCGGTGTCGTGGGTGGCGGGCAGGATGACGGTGGACGGGTAGCCCACCTCCGCCTCGATGGCGGGGGACAGCGGGCCCAGCACTGTGCCGGGCTTCACCAGCGCTGTGCGGAACCACTTGTCCGGGATACCCGCCGCTGCGCGGATGGTCTCCGACCAGGAGCCGGAATCCGCGTTGCACAGCGCGCCGGTGGTGCAGTTCGTCCACTCGTGGGCCTTCTTGCCGGTGAGGATGTAGGAGAGGTACTCCGGCATCATCAGGAAGTCGTCCACCTGATCGGCGTATTCGGGATGCTCGCGGATCACCGCCATCATCTGGTACACGGTGTTGAAGGGCTGCTTGGCGATGCCGCACAGGCCGAAGTGGAAGGGGAAGGGCATGACCTTCTCCAATTCGGTATCCATGCCGTTGGTGCGGTCGTCACGGTAGTGCACCGCGTCGCCCACGCGCTGGCCCTCCTTGTCCAGGAGGACAAAGTCCACGCCCCAGGTGTCGATGCCGATGTAAGCGGGGGTGTAGCCCTGCTCCTTGGCGGCCTTGAGGCCTGCAACAACGTGGTGCTCCAGGCCCTCAATGTCCCAGCAGAGGTGGCCGTTCACCATGCTTCCGCCGTTGGGGAAGCGGTACACCTCGCGGGTCTCGATCTTCCCGCCCTCCAGCCAGGAGACGATGTGCCGCCCGCTGGAGGCGCCGATGTCGATTGCAAGATATGTCTTCATGTCATCACTCCATCAGGAACATGCACTGCATCTTGGGCTGCGCGCCGGTCAAGGGATCCATCTCCAGCTCCAGCACATCGTCCATGTACACGTTCCACTTGTCCACGATGGGGCTGCCAGCCTGGGTCTTCTCGGCAAACTCGATGCCGTTGACGCACTCATAGTAGCCAAAGAGCACGTCGCCGTCGGACCAGATGGTATAATTCCGGATGCCGGCGGACTTGAGCAGCTCCACCATTTCGGGCCAGATCTCATCGTGGCGGCGCTTGTATTCCGCCTGCATACCGGGCTTGATTCGGCCCTTCCATGCAAATCTCTCCATTTTCGGATTCCTCCTTGTGTGTAAATGATCAACGGGCTGTTGCTTCGTGCAGACTTTCTTACCATATATTATATGCAATGCTCCTGTCGATGTCAATGCGGGCTGGGCTAACATGGGTAAAGGTGGGGGGAATATGGACAGAATCGGGGATTGCGGAAGTCATGGGGAATATGCTATAATATTCCAAGAAAGATGGCAAATGGCCATGATTTGATTGTTACAAGCACATATGGAGGAATGACGATATGGATCAGAAATACCGTCAGGGCGGATTTACCCTTCCCGGCGAGGCCGGATATGAAAAGCTGACGCTGGAATTGGCGAAGAAGTGGGGCGCGGACGTTATCCGTGACAGCGATGGTACCAAGCTGTCCCCCGAAATTGTGGAAGCGGGCTACAGCATCTATTCCACCATCTGTATCATCCGCCAGCATAACGCCTTTGCTGCGGAGCACCCCGACGCCCAGCAGCAGACCTTCCTGTGCTCTGATCCTGTGGTGGCGGAGGGCGAAACGCTCGTGATCCGCCCGATGGACGGTTATTTTGACGAGCAGTTCGAGCTGAACGACAGCCCTGAGGCCCTTGCATACTGGCAGGTGTACGACCGCACGACCAACACCCTCGTCCCTGCGGACAAGTGGACTTATGTGGATGGCGCGGTCACCGTCACCGGCTGTACGGCGTGGCATGAGTACACCGTGTCCTTCCTGTGCTGGCGCATCTGGGAAGAGATCAACATGTACAACCACACCACCAATTCCTGGACCAGCGAGCATCTGCGTCAGCTGGATCCCCGCCACCCCGCTGCGTGGGAATACCTGCAGCAGTGGCTGGAGGACTGGTGCGTCAACAATCCTGCGACCAATGTTGTCCGCCTGACGAGCCTGTTCTACAATTTCGTGTGGATCTTCGGCGATGATATGCGTCTGCGCAGCCGCTATGTGGACTGGGCCAGCTATGACTACACCGTGTCCGTGGCGGCTTTGAAGGCCTTCGAGCAGGAGTACGGCTACGCGCTGACCGCGGAGGACTTCATCAACCAGGGCAAGCTGCAGGTCACCCACATGCCCCCCACGAAGGCCAAGAAGGATTACATGGCCTTCATCATGAAGTTTGTCGCTGAAAAGGCTGCCCGTCTGGTGGAGATCATCCACAAGCACGGCAAGCTGGCCTATGTCTTCTATGACGACAGCTGGGTCGGCATGGAGCCCTATGGCCCTTATTTCAGCAAGGTGGGCTTTGACGGCCTGATCAAGTGCGTGTTCTCCGGCTATGAGTGCCGCCTGTGCGCCAATGCCGAGGTGCCCACCCATGAGCTGCGCTTCCATCCCTACCTGTTCCCCACGGGCCTGGGCGGACTGCCCACCTTCTCCGAGGGCGGTAATCCCTCCCGCGACGCGCTGCAGTACTGGCAGCATGTCCGCCGCGCGCTGCTGCGTCAGCCGGTGGACCGTATTGGCCTGGGCGGCTACCTGTCCCTGACCATTCCCTTCCCGGATTTCCACGATACCATCGAAAATATGGCCATCGAGTTCCGCCGCATCAAGGAGCTGCATGCCCATGGCGCGCCCCTGTGCGCTCCGGTGAAGGTCGCGGTGCTCCACACCTGGGGCAAGCTCCGTTCCTGGACGCTCTCGGGCCACTTCCATGAGACCTATATGCATGACCTGATCCACATCAACGAGGCCCTCTCCGGTCTCCCGGTGGACGTGCGCTACATCAGCTTTGAGGACGTTGAAAACGGCGCTTTGGCGGATGTGGACGTGGTCATCAACGCGGGCCGCGCGGGCGACGCATGGTCTGGCGGCGACGCGTGGAAGTCTGACAAGCTGGTGGCGGAAATCACCCGCTTTGTGCACGAGGGCGGCGCGTTCGTCGGCGTTGGCGAGCCCAGCGCGGTGGAGGGATACCACACCTACTTCCGCCTGGCGAATGTGCTGGGCATCGACAAGGATACCGGCGCGCGGGTCTGCCATGGCAAGTGGCAGTTCAACGTGACGGAAGCTCCCTTCACGGTTGACAAGACCGTGCTGGGCGCGGACAAGCACCTCTATCTGACCGACGGCAAGGCGGCTGTTTTCCACGCGGCGGATGGCGTGCCCCAGATGACCATGCATGCCTTTGGCAAGGGCTGCGGCGTATACATGAGCCGCTTTGAAGTGAACGCCCAGAGCACCCGTATGCTGCTGGAACTGCTGCTTCATGTGAAGGCTGTGGCGCATAAGGATGTGTACCTTTCCGACCGTGCGCAGGTTGAGACCGCCTACTTCCCGGCGGACGATATGCTGGTGGTGTTCAACAACGCCGAGGAACCGACGGACTGCACTGTCCACACCCCTGACGGTGATGTGGCCTACAGCCTTGCGCCCATGGAAACAAAGATTATTGGCAAATAACACGATACCACGACGGCCCTGCTCCGGAAATCAAGCGGAGCAGGGCCGTTTTTGATATGAAAAAGCCTCCCGCCGGAGCAGGAGGCTTCATGGATCGGAAAATTACACAGCGGGAACCACAGCGGTGATGTGGGTGTTGATGCCGTTGTACCAGTACACGAAACCGGTCACGTCTACCACGTCGCCAGCCTGCAGGGCGCCCACAGCCGCGTAGACCTCTGTCTCGGGGCCGGTCAGGTAGCGCTCCACGCAGAAGCTGTATTCAGCGTCGCCATAGGTCAGGGTCACATAGATGTCATCGCCAGGCTCGCCGTTCTTGTACTCGATGGCCTTCACGGTCATGCCCTTGAAGATGGCCAGCTGGTTCTGGTAGGAGATCAGCTCCTCGGTGCCCAGCACAGCGGTCAGGTCGATGGGCTCGGCAATATAGTTGATGCCGCCCTCAACAAACTCGAAGGTAGCGCCGGAATCGACTTCCACTTCGCCGCCCCACTCGGCCTTGTAGCCGGTCACCTTGATCTTCGCGCCGGGAACCAGCTTGGCAGCGTCCTCCTGGGAGCAGGCCAGCTCGTACAGGAAGTAAGCGCCCTCCTGATCAGCGGCATACACGGTGATCTTGTTGTCCCACCAGGACTGGGTCTCCTGCACGTAGCACTCGATAACGACCTCGGCGTCGATGGCAGCGGCAGCGTACTCAGCGTAGGTCATCACGCCCTCGGACTTGGCTTCCACAGCGGGAGCTTCCTCTGCGACGGCGACGCAGCCCAGCATCAGCAGGGCCAGCAGCATAGCAACGATCTTCTTCATTTTGTTTCCCTCCAAATATTGTGATGATTCGGGGTACTTGCTTATTATACAGGTATTCCGACAAAAAATCAATGGCTGTGAAAAGATTGTGAAAAATTCTACAAATGGCCTCGTTTATAGATTCCTGGTGCGTCTGCGCTGTTTGAGCGCGTCAGCAGCGACGTAGGCGATAATGCCCAGCCACACCACGGCCAGACCCGCCAGCAGCGCCACGGCAGTCCCGGGCAGGGGGCCGAGGTCTGCACGCTGGGAGGATTCGCCCTCTGCAGTGCTCTGCACGTTGATCTGATCCAGGCGGTAGAGGTTGACCATCTTCTTGTACAGGTCGTCGATGAAGGCATCGTCGATGACCTTCTTGCGGCGGACGCCCTTGGCGACCTCCTCGATCATCTGACCTGCCGCATCACGCAATGACGCGGAGCCGTTGAATACCGGGGTGGTGAAGGTGTCCGCCACATGCTCCATGAGGAGCTTCGTCGCATCCAGCTTGACGGCGTAGTGCAGGTCGTTGTCCTCGCCGCGGCGGGAGAGGTAATCCGCATATTCGGCGGACTGCTGGGCCTTGGTCGTGACGGGCACATAACCCTCGGTGTTGGAGTAGGCGATCTGTACGTCGTTGGAGAGCATGTACTGCACGAAGATCCAGGAAGCGAGCACCTCCTGGGGATCGTCCTTGTTGAACACACACATGGACGGGCCCTGGGAGATCATCTGCGGCTTGGCTGGATCGACCTGCGGGATCAGCATGACCTCGGTCTCAAAATCGACCATCTTGTCCTCGTCGATGTCGATCAGCGGCGCGTCGGAGCCCATCCAGGTGGAACCGGCGGTGGAGTCGATGGCGAAGATGCACTGGCCCGCATTGAGCCAGTTGGCGGGATAGGAGCTGATCTTGAAGGTGGAGAACGCACCGGACTGGACGTGCTCTGCGACGGTCTTGAGCACCTCACGCGCCTCGTCGTTGAACAGCAGCACCTCGCCCGCCTCGGTAGAATACCCCGCCTGCATCTGCTGCATGAGCTGGATCATCATGTTGTCGGTGGACTTGTAGATGAAGGGGATCATGGTAGGCTGACCGTTGACGAGGTAGTTGCCGTCCTCGCCCTTCTTGAGGGCTGCCTCGGAGACCTCCCAGATGAAGTCCCAGGTCATCACGTCCGGCAGGGTGTAGCCAAGCTTCTCCACATAGGTCTTATTGATGTAGCACATCTCCGTGGAGCGCATGTAGGGCACGGCGTAGGTGTGTCCGGCCAGCTCGCACTCGGCGAGGTATTCCGGGATCATCTCGCTGAGGGTGGGCGCGTCAAAGCGGATGTCACGTCCGCCGAGGCCATAGTTTGCGTCGGTGAACAGCGTATCCAGCGGCACTACGCAGTTGTTGCCGGTCAGGTAAGTCGCGATGTGGTCCGGGTAGGTGATGCACACATTGGGCGTGGAGTTGGTAGCAATGTTGGTGATCACGTCCTGATAGATCCGGCCGTAATCGGTATAAAGCTTGAGGTTGACGCGGATGTTGGGATAGATCTGCTGGAACTTCTCGATCGCGTCCTTGTAGATATTCGCCTGGGTGACGTTGCTCTCGGTCTTGGCCCAGAAGGTGATGTCGTAGGTGCGGCTCTCGTCGAAGCTCGCCGGCAGGAGGAAGGCGTCCTTGTCCTGCGCGCCGTGACAGCCCGTCAAAAGAAGGCACGCACAAAGGAGCAGCAGTGCCAGAAGCACCCTCTTACAATTCCGAATTCCGAATTCCGCATTCCGCATTATCCCTTCACGCCTCCCCTCGCCACGCCGGCCATGATCTTCTTGTGGAAGATGAGGAACAGCAGGATCAGCGGCACGGAGACCGCCACCACCGCCGCCATCATGGCAGGGATGTTGTCACGGCCATAGCCGCTCTCGCGGATGTTCTGAATGCCGCCGGAGACCAGGAACATCTTCGGGTCGTCGGTGATGAGCCTTGGCCAGACGTAGCTGTTCCAGCACTCGATGACCTTCAAAATGAGGATGGTCACGATGGTGGGGCGGCAGATGGGTACCATGACCTTGCCCAGGTATTTGAGGTCGCTGGTCGCGTCCACCTTGGCGGCGTAGTAGAGCTCATCGGGGATCTGGGCGAAGTTTTCCTTCAGCAGGTAGATATAGAAGACGCTCGACACCGACGGCAGGATCAGGCCCAGGAAGGTGTTGTCCAGCTTCGCGGTCTTCATGGTCACGAAGTTGGTGATGATGACCAGCTCGTTGGGGATCATCATCAGCGCGAGGAAGAGCACGAAGGCCAGGTTCTTGCCCGGGAAGTCCAGCCGCGCGAAGGCGAAGGCCGCCAGCACCGTCACCACCAGCATCGCCGCCGTGGTCAGCACGGTGAACACGATGGTGTTGAAGAAATACCGGCCCAGGTCCGCCTCGGTGAACACGGCCATGTAGTTCTCCATCGTGGGGGACAGGGTGTACAGCTGCGGCACGATCTCGGAGGCATAGGAGCCCTGGGTCTTCACCGAGGTCAGCAGCATCCAGTAAAATGGGAAGAGCACCACCAGCGCCCACAGGCCCAGGAGGCCGTAGACGACGATGTTGCGGATGAGGGTATTGCGCTTCGCCCGCTTCTCAATGCGGTCAAAGTCCATGATGTTGCTCATGCGTACAGCCTCCTTTCTCAATAATGAACCTTTTTCTTGCTCACCAACAGGTTGATGCAGGTGATCGTCAGCACGATGACAAAGAGGATGATCGCCGCGGCCGACGCAAAGGAGGGATATCCGCCGCTGTCACCGTAGAGCATGTCGTACACATAGCCGACAATGGTGTTCATCTCCGCCACGTTGAGGTTCTCGCCGAAGAGCGCCACCGCATCGGAATACGCCTTGAATGCGCCAATAAAGCCGGTGATGATCAGGTAGAACATGGTCGGTGAGATCATCGGCAGCGTTACCTTGCGGAAGATGCGCCACTTGCTGGTGCCGTCCACGCGGGCAGCCTTGTAGTAGGTTTCGTCCACCGAAGCCAGCGCGCTGGTTAGCACCAGGATCTTGAAGGGCAGCACGATCCACACCGTGTACAGGCACAGTACCAGCATCTTCGCCCAGTAGGGGCCGTCGATGAAGTCGATGGGTTCCATGCCGAACACACCCAAGATCACGTTGACCAGTCCCGGCGTCACGTCGGTGGCGTCAAAGAGGTACATGAACACCAGGCCCACCGCCAGGGTGTTGGTCACATAGGGCAGGAAGAACACGGTCTGGAACAGCTCCCGGAGCTTGGGAATGGACGAAATGCCCAGGGAGATCGCCAGCGCCAGCATCGTGGACAGGGGCACGGTGATCGCCACCAGGATGAAGGTGTTCTTCACCGCCTGGAGGAAATAGGGGTCGTGCAGCACGAACTCATAGTTGTACGTACCCACGCCGTAGAAGGTCTGAGAGGCGGAGTTATAGCCCTCCTCAAAGGAGTAGATGAACACGTCCGCCAGCGGATATACCATAAACACGCCGAGGAAGAGGATCGCGGGCAGCAGATATAGCCAGCCCTTCCAGCTCTTATTTTCCATGCGCTACCTCACTTCAGCTCGCAGGGGATACGCTTCTCGTCTGCCTTGGAGAAGAGCAGCACCTTCTCCGGATCCAGGCGGAAGCGGACGGTTTCCGCCTCGTCATCCAGTTTGCGGGCAGAGGGGGTGATAGCGCGCATTTGAACCCCTTCCAGCGCCGGATGTCCCGCCACCACGGACACGTCGCGGCCCATGATCTCCACGCCGTGGAGAGCGCACTGCATGGGGCCGTTTTCATCGATGGTGAAGGCTTCGGGGCGGATGGCACACCAAACCTCCTGATCCTCCGCGCCCTGCACCGACAGGATCTCGTCCTTGCCGACCAGCAGCTTGCCGCCCTGCACCTTGCCGTGGAAGACGTTCACCGGGGGCGTACCAAGGAACTTGGCCACAAACAGGTTGCAGGGATCGTCATAGACCTGCTGGGGTTTGCCGATCTGCTGCAGCACGCCGTCCTTCATCACCACGATGAGGTCGGAGATGGACATGGCCTCCTCCTGATCATGGGTGACGAAGATGGTTGTGATCTTCGTTTCCCGCTGGATGCGGCGGATCTCCTCGCGGGTCTGCAGACGCAGACGAGCGTCCAGGTTGGACAGGGGCTCGTCCATGAGCAGCACACGGGGCTTCTTCACCAGCGCACGGGCGATGGCCACACGCTGCTGCTGGCCGCCGGAGAGTTCCGCAGGCTTGCGCTCCATCAGCTGGTCAATTTGTACCAGCTTCGCTGCCTCCAGGGCGCGCTTCTTCATTTCGTCCTTGGTCAGGCGCTCGGCCCCCTTGAAGTTCTCCAGCGGGAACATGATATTCTTCTCCACCGTCAGATGGGGATAGAGCGCGTAATTCTGGAACACGATGCCTACCCCGCGGTATTCGGCAGGAATGTTAGTCACATCGTCCTCATCAAAATAGATCTTGCCGTCGGTCGCCTTGAGCAATCCGCAGATCAGATTCAGCACCGTCGATTTGCCGCAGCCGGAGGGGCCCAGCAGGCCCACCAGCTTGCCGTCGGGCATCTCGAAGGTGAAGTCGTTGACCGCGATGACGTCGGGCTTATTCTTCGCACGATTCGGGAATTTCTTCGTCAGGTGATTCAGGGTGATTTTCATGGCATATGCCCCCTGTCAAGTATTGTCTGCTCCATTTTACCACATGGGACAGGGGGATTCAACACTTGTGAATTATTTCACATATGATTCAAACAGCTCTCGATGGACAAATCCCGCCGCTCGTGCTATCCTGTATAAACACCGGTGAAGAAGCAACGGGGTGACCTATATGACCTTCAACTTTGACATACAGCGCATCGGGCAGACCATTGCCCACATGCGCTGTGAACACAACATGACCCGGATGGCTCTGGCAGATGAGTTGGGCGTGAGCTTTCAGGCGGTGAGAAATTGGGAGCGAGGCGATTTCCACAGTTAAAGGCACGACCTACAACTCACGCTTACATAGCTTGTTCAGAACACAGAATTAGCAAGACAATTCCTGTTTGAACAAAACTCCTTCAGCAGTGATTCGCAGCTCCGTCCGTCTTGCCTCCAAGCAAATACATCAGCCATTATCCATTCCGCTCCTTGCCAACATATCCCTGCAAGTGGTATAATGGCATCAGCAAATACCGCACTTACGATCCAGCAAGGAGCAGCTATCATGAACAGTATCGTACGTCCCTCCTGGTATGATGATCTTCATCAACGCCTGACCACCATGGCAGACGATCTGCAGCACCGTATGACTGGCTGGCAGGAGCATCCGCTGACCATCACGCCCGAGGCAATGGGCTTCGCTGGCGGTCTTGCGACCACGGCCATCCAGGCTGCCATCGATAAGGCAGCGGATCAAGGCGGCGGCACCGTCCTGCTGTCACAGGGAGACTATGTCACCGGTACGCTGGTGATGCGCAGCAACGTCCGGCTGATGGTGATTGGAGGTTGCCACCTGCTGGCCAGCACCGATCTTGCAGACTTCCCGGAGCATATCTGCCAGCGCGTTACCGTGCAGGACACCCACATGGGCATGAATCAGGCGCTGATCTTCGCTGAGGGCTGCGAGAACATCAGCCTGTGCGGGCCAGGCGAAATTGATGGGCGCGGCACGCAGGATAACTTCCCCGGCGGCGAGACCCAGCACGGTACGCCCGGACGGCCCTTCCTCATCCGCCTGGTGGACTGCAAAGGTGTGCATGTGCATGACATTACGTTGCGGGACGCTGCCTGCTGGATGGAGAACTACTTCAACTGCGACAATGTCCTGCTGGAGCGCATCACCGTGCGCAACCAGGCCAATTACAACAACGACGGCATTGATATCGACGGCTGCCGGGACGTGATCATCCGCAGCTGTGACGTGCGCAGCGGCGACGACGCTCTGTGCTTCAAGGCCGCCTCCGAGCGCCCCACCGAGCGGGTGCTGGTGGAAAACTGCCGCCTGTATTCCTCCTGCAACGCCCTGAAGGTGGGCACCGATACCCAGAGCGACTTCCGCCAGGTGCTGGTTCGCAACTGCCAGATCGGCGGCGTGGACGAGGACGTGCGCGGCATCAAGCACCCCTGTTCGGATTCTGGCATCTCTCTGGAGATGGTGGACGGCGGTACGCTGGAGGACATCCTGATCACCGGCATCGACATCCAGCGTGCCTGGAGTCCCATCTTCATGCGCCTGGAGGATCGAGGCCGTGTCCGTGATGAGCTGCCCAAGCCGCCGGTGGGCACCCTGCACCGAGTTGCGATCGAGCACGTTACCGGCTGCGATAACGGCCCCCGGGGCTCCTACATGATCGCTGTGCCGGAAAAGTGCATTGAGGATGTTATCCTCCACGATGTGCATCTCAGCCAGCATCCCTCGGTCAAGCCCGTCACCACAGAGGAGAGCTTTGATGACATGCGAGGCATCTATCCCGACGCCCATATGATCGACGATATTGGTGATGCGCCCGCCTATGCGCTCTGGGCTCGCCATGTGAAGGGCCTGATACTGCGGGATTACGAGGTCGTTCCCACGGGGAATGATCCGCGTCCGGCTTTCGTCCTGTCCAATGACGTGGATGTTCTGATCGACTGATGATACAAAAAAACGTTCCCGTGCTGGGAACGTTTTTTATATGCTGTTACACCCGCTTGAGCCGTCCCCCCACATCCTCGACGGGATGGAAGAAGGGGCGCTCCTGCAAATGCGCATTGGGGCTGTGAAGCGTCAGGTAAAGCTGCCCGTCCAAGGCGCGGAACACCATGCCGTGGCCACCGTCATCCATGAAGAGGGGCTCCACCTGGGTGAAATGTCCGTCGATCTCACCGTTGTCGGAGACCGCCACACCTTCGGTATAGCCACCCTCGGAGAAGCTGGCCCACAGGCACAGCAGCGTACCATCCTCCGTGCGCCAGAGGAAGGGGCCGTCGGTCACGCAGCCGCTCACACCGCTGGAATGGTGCATCCATTTGGCCCAGGGCGCGTCGGAGGCATGGAAGAGCAGCATCGGTTCGCCCGTCGGGGCACGCAGGTCATCGGTCAAGGGAATGGCGTTCACCTCGCCGTCGCCAGCCTGCACCCATTCATGGCAGAACACCATGTAGGGCTTGCCCTCCTTGCTGACATAGAGTGTGCCGTCCAGGCATTCCCAGTCGCGAGGGGTGACGCAGCCATCTGAGTGGGGACGGAAGGGGCCCAGGGGGCTATCCGCCTTGAGGATGGCGGTGCCGCGCTTCACGCTGGGGTTCTTGAAGCTGGCGAACATGTAGAATGCTCCCTGATAGAAATATACCTCCGGCGCCCAGTAGTTGCGGTCAGCCCAGAAACTGCCATCGTTATGGAAGCAGACAAAGGGCCCATCCCAAATTTCCAGGTCGTGGCTGACGTATACATCGAAGCCGTCTGCAGGGCCCCAGCAGGTTTCTCCGCGGGTGCCGTAGAGGTAGTATGCACCCTCATGCACCAGCACGAAGGGGTCGCGGATGTTGATGTCGGTACGCTTCATGGCAAAGCCTCCTTGAGTGCGTCGAGCATAGCTTCCAGGCGCTCCCGGCGCAGCAGGAACTGCCCGCCGCCGGAGGTGTCCGCCTGTACATAGTGGGGATCAAAGCTGTGGTATGCAACGCGGGTGAGCGTCCCATCCCCATGGAGGAAGCGCACCTCGCAGATCATATCCCCGGCGGGGGCAGATTCTGCCGTTTTGTCGAACTGCATCCCGACGATGGCGGTGTAGACGGGGGCAAACACATCGCCGGAAACCCCTTTGCCATTGATGGCATAGACCAGGTCGCCCTCCGCATCCTGGGTGATGTTCAGCAGCCAGGCCTGCTCGCCCGCGAGGACGGCGACCGTCGCCACATCCCCGGCAGAGATCAGGGTGACGAAGCGATCCAGCAGCATGTCTGTACCGCTTTTATCCAGCGGCGGAAGCTGGGCTGTGCTCACCCGGTACACATCGGCGGAGGTGTCCAGCCGGGCATAGAGCATGCCATCTCCGGCATCACCGCCCAGATGGATGTCGCGGATGCTGCCGTCAGAGAAGGCCACCAGCAGCCGGGTGGGGGCATCCAGGCCATAGGCAGCCAGCTCCTGCGCGGAGGACACCGATGCGGCATAGCTGTCCGCATGGATGGCGCAGACCGTATCCACAAATGCCTGGATGCGCTCCGTGCTGCCCGCATGGACATAGGGCTGATCCACCTGCCAGGGAAGGATGTGGCCCTCGGAGCCATAGTTGGTCGCAATGAAGTTGTCGCTGCCAGGCCGCACAACGGCGATCTGCACCGCCGCAGAGGCCCTGATCGCCCCGGGAAGCCGATGATGGTCGTTCAGAGGGCGGGTCATGACCTCATAGAAGTCGATCGGGGCCAGGTGGACGCTGCTGTCGCCATCCATCTGCACATAGCAGGAATAGCCCGATGCGGTGGGCTTGCCGATGGTCAGGATGATGGGAGCCCCCATGTGGTAGGTGATCTCGATACGGGCCACAGGGGCTGTTAGCCCGCAAGCCTCCGGGTCAAGGCCGGGATAGCTGGCAGTGACAGGTAAGTTCACCGCCGTCAGCAGCATCATCTGGTAGGAAATGCTGTCCAGGGCAAAGGATGGCTGCCCGACCACCGTGACCGGCTGACCCAGGCTGTTGTAGACACCCAGCAGGTTTCCGTTTTCATCAAAGCCCAGGCTGGATTCCACGGTGTACGCTTCCCCGGAGGAAAGCGTCACGGTCATGGCGGCAAAATCCTGCTGAGAACGGGTGTAGAGCATGCGGTAAGCAGCCTCCGCAGGCGCGGGTGCAGCCGTTGGCACGTCGCTGTCGCACAGCACGTTGCTGCCGGACTGGAGAATGGCCAACGTGAACGCCAGCACTGCAGCGATCAGCGCAAGGTTGCAAAGGATCAGCGGGCGACGCATCACAACCGCCTCCTTCGGATGAGGACGACGAGCATCGCCAGCGCCAGCAGTCCGGGCCAGAAGCCCAGCAGCACAGCGGAGACCTGCTGCCGCTCCTGCTGACTGGGGAAGGTGATGAGCTGGGTCGCCAGCTGCTTCACGCCCGCGTCGAGGGTCGCAGCCTCGCCAGTGTCGGTCATCTTTTCCAGACAGGCAGTGAGGAAGGCCAGATTTTCGCTGGCATCCAGCACATAGGCACCGTCCGCCTCGGCAGAGGTGAGCAGCATCTGCACACTGGCCAACTGAAGGATATAGCTATCGACGGATTCTGCAAGGATGGCCAGGGGCGTACTGCCGGATTCATCGCCGTCTTCTGCTGTCGTGGCAGCGGCGTTCTTGTCCACCTTGCGGATGGCACGATCCGAGGTCGTCAGGAGCGTCTTCGCAGTCACGCCGGGCCGCAGGGCGGGATCGGCCAGCGCGCCTGCACGGGGCAGGATCAGGCGACCGGGCAGTGCATCCAGCACGCCGTTGTCCGCAGTGAGCGCAGGGGTGAGCAAACCCGGGCCATCCACGAAGAAGGCGGTTTCGTCGGCATTCTCCACCGTCCAGGCATCCCGATAGGAAAGGCCGTACAGGTCGCACAGCGCCTGCAGGTTCTCCAGCCTGTCAATGGGGGTATCCGCACCGCAGGCGACGATCAGGTGCACACCGCTGTTCAGCGCGGCCTTGAGTGCCTCGGTCTCCGCAAGGGTCAAATCGCTTTCCGGGCCGATGAGGGCCACCACGTCGCCCCTTTTTGCGGCCATGAGGGCCAGCGCGCCGGAGCGGATCTCCAGCCCCATGGCGCGGCACTGGAGGATCATCTGGCTGAGGGCGTCCTCCTCCGGTTCGCCGTGCCCGGTGACGAACCACACCGCTGCCGGGTCTTCATCCACCGCACGGTCGATGCCGCCGATGATCATCGCCTCGCCGCAGTAGATGGTGTACTGCTCTGTGCCGATGCGGCGGGCGAAGAGGAATTCCTCCGGATCGATGCGAACCGTGCGGGTCGCTTCTGCATTCTGCACGAAGACGGTGCCCTCCGCTACGCCTGCCGTATCGCCGGTCAGGGCAAGCAGCAGATGAGGCTGAGCCTCCGGGTCGATGGAGGCAAGGCGGATATGGCTGCATTCGGCAGCCAGCTTGAGCAACGTCTCCTGCTGCAGGTCGTAGAGTGTGGAGCTACCCGGGCTGTGGACGAGGTGGATGGTCACATCCTCCGCCAGTGCGTCCAGACGGGACAGGGTGTAGTCACTCAGGCGGGTCACCTGGTCATCGGAGACGTCCAGCTTCAGGTACCATTTTTCCTCCGCCGCCTGGATGCACAGGACGCTCAGCACGAAGATCACCGCGACCAGCAGGCACAAGAGGAGATTGTACAGCGCAAAGGGAAGTTGCTTTTTCTTCATATCCTTCACCCCTTTGCATGCCGCCGGGCCTCGATCACCCGGCAGGTCAGGAAGAGCATCAGGGCGGTAAAGCCCAGGAAATATGCCCCATCCGCCGGGCTGATGACGCCGTTGGCGAATTCACCCAGCCGTCCGGCAGAGGGCAGCCACTGCATCACCCTGCGAATGCCGGACAGATAGGAGCCGCTCAGCTGGGGCACGATGAAATGCTCGCTCAGGTAGAGGAACACGTTCACGCCCAGGGTGATGACCGCCGCCGTTACCTGATTCATGCACAGCGAGCTGACGAACACGCCCACCGAGAGCATGGCTGCATCCAGCATGAAATACCCCAGATAGACCACCGCGATCTGCCTGGCGGAGACCTGCGCATACCGGCTGATGACCACCGGAAAGATCGTTGTGAGCGCCATCGCGGCAAGGAGCATCGTGAAGCAGGCCAAAGCCTTGCCCAGCACGATAGAGATGATGCGCACCGGCGCTGTCAACAGGAGTTGGTCGGTCTTCGTGCGGCGTTCCTCGGCGAAAAGGCGCATCGTCAGGATGGGGGCGATGAGCATGAAGGGCAGCTGCATGCCGGAGAGAAACAGGTTCGTGCTGGCACTCATCTCCTGTCCGATGTTGATGAACACAGCCACCACGCCTGACAGCAGCGTATACATGATCAGGAACACATAGCCCATTGGGGTGGTGAAGTAGCTTCTCAGCTCATGATGGAAGATGGCTTTCAATGTGCCGCCTCCTTTCCGTCATCCAGCAGGCGCAGGAAGGCACTTTCCAGTCCGCTGCGCTGGGGAGACAGCTCCAGCAGGATGCCGCCGTTGTCCGTGACGCACTGGCTGACAGCTCGCCGCAGGTCGCTGCCCGGCTCGCCCAGGAGTTCCAGCGCACTGGCTTCCTCCGGCAAATCACGTACCTTTCGCACGCCGGGGAGCATCCGCAGCATATCGGGGATGCTTTCTCCGCCCTGGTACACCACGCGCAGAGCGTTTTCCCCCTCCAGCAGGGTGGACATCGGGCCATCGTAGCGCAGCTGACCCGCCTCCAGCACCAGCGCACGGGTACACACGTTGGTCACCTCGCTGAGAATATGGGAGGACAGCAGCACGGTGCAATCCTTTGCGGCAGAGAAGATCAGCTCCCGCATCTGCACCATCTGCAGAGGGTCAAGCCCGCTGCCGGGCTCATCCAGCACCAGCAGGGCAGGGCTGCCCAGCAGAGCCTGCGCCATGCCCAGCCGCTGACGGTAGCCCTTCGACAACGCCCGGGAAAGGCGGTTGGTATACTCTTTCAGCCCCGTGCGCTCAATGACCTGGCTGACCTCCGCCTTGATGGCTTTGGCGGCGATCCCCTTCAGCTGTGCGCAGTAGGTCAGGTATTCCTGCACGGTCATATCGGGATAGAGCGGAGGCGTTTCGGGCAGATAACCCACCAGGCGGCGGGCGGCAAGGGGTTCCAACTGCACATCGTGTCCGCCGATGAATGCCTGCCCCTCGCTGGGGGCCAGGTAGCCGGTGAGGATATTCATCAGCGTGGATTTTCCTGCGCCGTTGCGGCCCATGAGCGCAATGATCTCATGCTCGCCTGCCTGGAAGGACAGATCCTTCAGTGCCAGACGGGCACCATAGCGGCGGCTGATGTGGTCAACCTTCAGCATTGTCATCGTCCTCCTTGCTGCGGCGGTATTGGAGAGGCGTAACGCCCGTCATCTGCTTGAAGCGGCGGATGAAGGAGGACGCATCGTAGTATCCGACCTCTGCGGCAATGTCCTTGATGGACTTTTCCGTGCCCCGCAGCAGCTCCTTGGAGTACTCCACCCGCAAAAGCGTCAGGTATTCCAGGGGCGACATGCGCATCGCATCCTTGAAGGCGAGGGAGAGGCGCGCGGTGGGCATGTCGAAGGCTTCGGCGATGGCGCTGATGGACAGCTCCGGGTCGCGGAAATGGTCGCGGATATAGGCCGCAACCTGGCTGATGACGCCCGGCACTTCCTCCGCCACGGGCGCAGGTGCTTCCTTCTCCGGCGCCTCGATGATGGAGACGCACAGTCGGCGCAGCAGTCCGTCCAGGTCGTCGATGGATTGGCAGCTGGACAGGGTGAAAATGTCATAATACGCCTGCACGCCTCGTCCGGCAACGAAGCTCTGCGTGTGGCGGCGCAGGAGCTTGTCGATCACGTCGTTGTAGATCAGCCGGAAGGCGAAGGGCGACATATTGGTGTGCTTGAGGAAATGAAGCAGCTCGTCGATCCTGCTTGCCAGTCTGGTACGATCCCGCAGGGAGATCGCCTGATGGATGCTGTCCGTCAGCTTGCGGGCCTGGGGCAGGATGTCCTCAATGCTGGTGGATACAGAGGCATAGTCCAGCAAGGTGCTGTCATCCATGACAAAGCGGTTGTCGAAGGCAGTAGCGGCCTCCAGATAGGCGTTGGGCGCGGCGGAAAAATCCGTCTGGATGTCCGACAACGCCACCACCGCATGACCATTGCGCTCCAGACCATTCTGGTGGATCATGCCCGCCAGCTCACGAATGGCCTCCTGGGTATCGGAAAACACCAGGTACAGATGGGCCTTGATCGCCATCAGCTCCACACCAAAGGCAGCCGTCCCGGTGATCTGATCGAAGGGCGGCTTGCGCAGGTCGAAGGGCTGGTGGTTGGAGCGATCCTGCACGCCATGCAGGATAATGGCATAGTAAGGCCGCTCGATGCTCATGCCGATGCTCTCCGCAACGGCGACAGCCTCCGCTCTTTCAGCGTAGCGGCCCTTCATAAAATTCAGCACAAAATCGTGCCGCTGCATGGGCAGCGAGCGCTCCAACCGGGTGGTCAGGTCGGTATTGCGCGCACTGAGCTCCCGGATGCCCGTCTGGATGGAGATAAATGCGTCCTGGGCAGGATCCTTTGCAGGCAGCATGCTGACGATCTGCTGGATGGGAGCAGTGCTGCGCCGGGCAAGGAACAACGCCACCAACACGCCCAGCCCCGCCAGTGCACTGACCACGATGGATACGGAAAACATCCGCGCCCAGACGGTATCCTCAATATCCGCCGACCGAAGGAGGGAGACATAGCACAGCGGCCATTCCACGGAGCGATGGATGAGCAGCTGCCACTGCTCACCGTCCCAGTCGAAGGTCGTCCTGCTGCCCTGGGCAGATGCCGCTTCCAGCACCGTCTGGACAGGGATATCATAGTCCGTATCGGAGATCAGAACTTTTCCGTCATGGATGATATAGGTATTGTTGGCATCCTGGATCACGTCCGCGAAGAGCTGCCGATACACCTGGTCGCGCACCATGAAGATCATCGTGCCCTTGCTGGAGGAAGGGCTGGTGCCCAGGGGCATGAGCAGGGTGACAACATTGGTGCGGCTGCCATTGATCAGGGGACTTTCTACCTTCTGGGCAGGCAGCATGGTCAGCGTGCCGGGATCCTGGATGAGCGCAAGCAGCTCGTAGGAGGACAGGTGCTCAAAGTGGGTCATGTCCAGAAAGTCCTGCAGCGTCATGGAAGCTGTGGAGGAATAGATGTGATCATCCGAATGGAAGGTCAGGTACATCTGATCGCAGAAGCTGTTCGTGACCGTGTAGGGAGCCAGCTGCTGCAGCAGATCATAGGCACGGGCAGGCTCCTCCGCGTACACGAAGGGTTGGATCACGGGGGACAGGCCCATCTGTACGGCACTGTTGAGCATGGCCGACAGGTGGTTTTCATTCAGGCTCGCGATGCGGCTGAGGCGGTTGACCTGATTGGCCAGCGCCTTGTCCCGCACCTCCTGGCGGACATAGACGAACATATAGCTGAAGACGGCCCCCAGCACGATGACCAGCATCAGCAGGTAGGATAATGCAAACCGCACAAAGGTGGAGACTCTCATGCGGGTGAAGAAGCGTTTCATCTTGCAGCACCCTCCAGACGGTCAAGATAGCGGTCATAGGCGGTCTGGTACAGGGCGGTGTATTCCTGTGCACCTGCATCAAGGAGGGACTGCTCGAAGGCGGCATAGTTCTCATCCGTCACACCAGAGGTCATGAAGGAGACCAGTGCACCATCGACCACCGTTTTGAGGCGGGACTTGAGCTGGGCCAGCTGGGCAGCTTCCTCGCTGGTCTTGGAGATCACATAGCTCAGCACCCGGTAAGAGCGGTTTTCCAGCACATCGGCATCCTCATACATCTGGCTGTATGCAGTCTTCTCCTGTCGGTGGGCAGCAGGAACATATACCTGCTCATAGTAGCTGGCCGGGGCGAAGAACTGTCCGCACAGGACGGGAACGATGCTGTAAAGGTCATTGGCGTCTGGGACATAAATGACCTCGTACCGACCATCATCCCGAATGGTAAGCATCTCCCCTGTCGGGCCGTTCTGGGAGACCAGCATGGTCTGGGTATCCATCTGCGCATCCAACCAGCGCAGGGAATCTTCGATATGATTGTTCTGCACTGTCAGGGATGCGCCGAATTCCACCACGTCGGAGTAGCGGGGAAGCCTAACCTGATACCCCTTGGCCGCTACGGGCAGCATGCACTCAAATTGCTCCGTGATACGGCTGTCCAGCGCGGTATTGCCCAGCCGCCAGTAGGAGAAATAGCCGCTGGTATCCCGGTTGGTTTTGACCATCCACAGATTGGAGCCCTGGGTGATGCATTCCACATCCAGCAGCTTTTCCTCGCACAGGAGATGCAGCCACTCCACGCCCTCGCGGAAGCCGGACGAAAGGGGAGCAAAGCACACCTGATCTGCATCATTGATGAACACGAAGTCCATATTCATCGGATTGCCCCAGGCACTGAAGACATTGTAGATGCCGGAGTTGTTGTCGTCAAAGGTCGCCTGGTAGGGGATCTCATCCCGGAGGCCGTTGCCATTGGGGTCCTGGTCGCGGAAGGCGCGGAGCACCTCGGTCAGCTCTTCGATGGTGGTGGGCACGGCCAGGTTCAGCCTGTCCAGCCAGGTACGGTTGATGAAGAAATGCCCGTCGGTATTGATGTTCTGGGAAAGCAGATAACCGACATAGTAGCTCCTGCCATCGGAGGACGGGATGGCGTCGCCCGCGCCGTCCAGGGACAGGCGGCTGAAGTAGGTGGGCATGTGCTCCTCAATGTACGCATCCAGCGGAACGAGTACCCCCTGGGTTACGCCGTATTCCTCCGTATCCAGGTAGCCGCGCAGGATCATGTCCTTGTAGCTGTTGGAGGCAAACATCAGGCTGGTACGGGTGACCCAGTCCGCATCCTTCACTTCCTCAAAGTCCACATGTACATGGGTCGTTTCCTCCAGTTGGTCATAGAACCACATGTCCGAAAAGTCGATGGCCTGGTTTTCCAGCTCATACTGCAGCGCAGTCAGTGAGGTCACGGTTTCCACCTGTGCAGTCTCTTTTGTACATCCGGCAAGGCACAAAAGAAGCAGCACAATAAGGCAGACCAGACGGGCATATTTGCTGATACGGCGCATGTGTTACCTCCTGAAGCAAGCGAAACAGCACGATTCATCAAAACGGTCATTCATTAAGGTGTATTTTATCATGAAAAAGACGTGAGCACAAGAGATGTGGGACAAAAAGAGCCGCCGGGGCTCGGTTAAGGATGAGCCCCGGCGGCCTGTCATTTGGGTTCAGATGGGATCAGCTGATCTTACTTGGCCAGGTAGGCATTGTAAGCATCCTGATACAGCTTGACGTACTTCTCAGAGCCGATGGCCTTGGAGACCTTCAGGAACTCTTCCCAGGACTTGTCGGTCACGCCATTCTTGATGAACTCGGTGACGGCTTCCTTGATGTACTTCTCCAGCTCAGTCTTGATGTTGGCAGCCTCGGTGGCATCCTCGTTGCTCATCTTGCTCAGCTTGGTCAGGTACTCATAGGAGGTCTTCTCCAGCACGTCAGCGGCAGCATAAGCCTGGCTGTCCTCATAGCGCTCAACGCGGTGGGGCGCCATCTGGTAAATCGCAGTGTAGTACTCGCCAGGCGCGAAGAACTGACCCATGGTGACGGGCACAAAGTCATACAGGCCGTTGTTCTCAGGCACGTTGATGATCTCGTACTTGCCATCGGCATTGATGATCATCTGCTCACCCATCTTGCCGTTGGCAGCGGTCATCATCATTTCGGTCTCCAGCTGAGCGTCCAGCCACTTCAGGGAAGCAACGGGATCGTTGTTGGTGGAGGTCAGGTAAGCGCCGGCATCCGGGATCTCCATGATCTGGGGCACAGCAGCGCCGTACTCGGAGGCGGGGGGCAGCATGGACTCGAAGTTCTGGATGGTGTCGGGGTTGGTCAGGGCGGTGTTGATCAGGCGCAGGTAGTTGAAGGAGCCGACCTCACCAGCGTTGACCTTGTTGGCCCAGATGTTGGAATCCTGGGTCAGGCATTCCTTATCCATCAGGCCTTCCTCATACAGGGTGTGCAGCCATTCGCAGGCAGCGCGGAAGCCGGGAAGCTCTCCCACATAGCCGACCTTGCCATCTTCGCCGATGTAGGCGAAGGTGTACATCTGCAGCGGCACGCCGAAGGAGGCGAACTGGGCCCACAGGTGCTCAGCGCCGTAATCGGAGATGGAGGAGGAGTAGGGGTACTTCACGCCAGCGTTCTTGAAGGCGCGCAGGACTTCGGTGTACTCCTCGATGGTGGTGGGCACTTCCTTGCCGACCTGCTTGAGCAGCTCGGGGTTGATGTACCAGGTGGAGTTGTGGTTGACGTTCTGAGCAACCAGATAGCCGATGTAGTAGCTCTTGCCGTCGGAGGCGGGGATGGAGTCGCCAGCGTTGTTCAGGTTGAGGCGGCTGACGTAGTTGGGCATGATCTCCTCGGTGAGGTACTCATCCAGGGGCAGCAGCAGGCCCTGGGTGACGCCATATTCTTCAACGTCAACAGGGTTGCGCAGGATCATGTCTTCCATCTCATCGGGGATGGCAAACATCAGGTTCAGCTGGGTGGACCAGTCAGCATCCTTGACCATGCGGAAGTCAACATGCACGCCGGTCTTCTCTTCGATCTGCTGGAAGAACCACAGGGTGTTGAAATCAGTGGACTGATTCTCCAGCTGATACTGGAACGCGGTTAGGTTGACCTTGTCCTCAGCGAACGCGGCGCCAGAGAGAAGCATCATGGCGACCAGAAGCAGGGAAACGATTTTCTTCATGGAAAGGGTCTCCTTTCTATTATTGATGAACGCATCCATCGCAGGGTGCGGTCAATCCAAGCGTAGAGTAAAGCCCTCAGTCCGGCGATGAGAGCTTCCTCGGGAGGGAACCTTGAGGTGTGTGGGAACAACCAACTATGCAGCCCGCGCCATGAGGGCGCGGAAGATGACGCCGGTCAAAGGCCCAACAAACACGCGGTAGGGCTGTGATAGCGAAGTGAACTGAATCGCGAGATGCCCGCGGCCGCTGGCCGCTCACCCCTTCAGGGAGCCGATCATGACGCCCTTGACGAAGTACTTCTGCATGAAGATGTACAGGATCACCGCGGGAACGGTGGACACAACGATGCAGCAGTACTTGGCAACCTCGGCCTTGCGCATCGCTTCCTGCAATCCGCCCAGGTTATCCGCATAGGCGGCGAAGAAGGACTCGCTGTTGCCGGAGATCGACAGGGATGCAAGGATCTCGCGCAAGATCGTCTGCAGGGGCAAATAGGCACGGTTGCGCAGGAACACCAGGCCAGTGAAATAGTCGTTCCAGCGGGCCACGCCGTAGTAAACGCTCAGCACGGCGATGATGGTGCCGGACAGCGGCAGCACGCACTTGAGGAAGTAGGTGAAGTGGTTGGAGCCGTCCATCACCGCGGCCTCATAGAGCTCGTGGGGGATGGAGGACTGGATGTATGTGCGGGCGACCATCAGGTTCCACACCGACACCAGGTTCATCAGGATCATGATGATGCGGGTGTTATACAGCCCCAGATCGCGGACGTTGAGGAAGATGGGGATCAGGCCGCCGGAGAAGAACATGGTGAAGGTGATGGCCAGGTTGATGAACTTCTTTCCGGCAAACTTGTGGGACAGCGCATAAGCCGCTGCCAGGGTGATCACCACGCTCAGTGCAGAGCCCACCACCGTATAGAACACGGAGTTGGCGTAGCTCGTCCACAATTCGTCATACTGGAAGACAGCCTCATAGCCCATCCAGGAGAAACCCTTGGGCCACCAGATGACCTCGCCCGCCAGCACCGCGTCCGGATCAGAGACTGACGCGATGAGGATCAGCCACAGGGGGTAGAGCGTAATGAAAAGAACGATGAGCCAGAAAATCAGATTAGCGATGTTGAAAATCTGATCCTGCCTTGTTTCACGGACCTTGACGCCGTGCATTTCCTTGGTCTTTACCATTCTCGTCTGCCTCCTTTCTTAGAACAGGCTGATGTCGCTGATCTTGCGGGAAATGGCGTTGACCGTCATGATGATGGCGAAATTGATGACGTTCAAACACAGGCCGATGGCGGAGGTGTAGGAATACTGCGCCTTGCCCAGGCCGGTGTTGTAAACGTACACGCCGATAATATCAGAGGTCTTGATGTTGCCAGAGGTCTGCAGGAGCAGCGCCTTGTCCGTATTGGAGGACAGGAGAGAGCCGCAGTTGAGGATCAGCATCATCACCGCGATGGGGATCAGGTGGGGAATGTCGATGTGCTTGATCTTCTGCATACGGGTCGCGCCGTCGATGGTGGCTGCCTCGTACAGCTGCGGGTCGATCGACGTCAGGGTGGCTATATAGAGGATGGTATTCCAGCCGGCGTTCTGCCAGATGTCCGAGCCGATGAAGAGCGGCCGGAACCAGCCGTCCTCGATCATGAAGTAGATCGATTCGCCGCCCATGGATGTGATCAGCTTGTTGATGATGCCATTGGTGGGCGAGAAGAACAGGTAGATCATGCCAGCCAGCACCACAGTGGAGATGAAGTGGGGCACATAGATGGCTGTCTGGGTGAAGCCCTTGAACCGCTTGGAGTTCAGCTGGTTGAGCATGATGGCCAGCAGGATCGGGATCGGGAAGCCGAAGAGCAGGCCGTACAGGTTCAGCAGCAGGGTGTTCTTGAACATGCGGCCGCAGTAGTAGGAATCAAAGAAGGTCTCGAAATGCTTCAGTCCCACCCACTTGCTGCCCGTGATGCCAAAGGCGGCCTTGTAATCGCGGAATGCGATCTGCACGCCATACATCGGGAAGTAGCAGAAGACGATGAAGAACACCAGCGCGGGCACGAGCAGCACCCACAGCTGCCAGTCCCTGTGCATGCTGCGCCGGAACCGGTAACTCAGGCTTTGCGGGGGACGGGATTGCATCTGTGTCAAGTTGATCACTCCCATGTATTGATTTGAGATGGACGAAACATGCATTGCGTATATGATATTATACCATTTGGCACATTTACAATGGAAGTGGCAAAAATTTTGTATACTTTGCAAAAATGCCGTATTTCCAACACTTTCCCGATATGCAAAAATTTCGCTTATTTGCATTATGGGGCTCTTTGCAGTAAACTGTACACAGAAAAACAGGCTCTCAGGGAGGAGAATAACCATGCTTCCCCACACCCACGTTGAATTTCATACCCAGGACGAGCAGCTCCAACGGCTCTACGACACAGCCGTGCAGAAATGTCTGAATAACCTCAACATCTTCGCCGGTGATCAGGTGCTGGTGGAGGGCGGCGGCTACGAAAAGATCTGGTTGGAGACGCAGCCCATGGGCGGCGAGATGTACGCTAAGCACAACATGACCGCCGCGCTGAACAACCACCTGCTGTTTATGCGCCATCAGCGGGAGGACGGACGACTGGCTGGGTCCATTCAGGGCTTCCCCGATGGAACAGTGGAGGCGCAGTTCAACAAATTCCAGGGCTTCTGTTTCCCGTGGTCGGCGCTGAATATGTACTACTGGATGGGGGAAAACCGTCACTACCTCGATCAGCTGACGGATTGCCTGGAGCGCTTCGACGCCTACCTGTGGGCTGTGCGGGACTCCAATGGCGACGGCATCCTTGAATCCTGGTGCAAGTACGACACGGGCGAGGACAACGCCGTTCGCTACGGAGATGCGCCCAACTACGCCATCGGGGAGGTTCCTCCGGAGGGCTCGTCCGTCGTGCCGATGGCCTCGATGGATGTGATGTCCTTCTCCTACTCCTGCCGGGATACTCTGAGCGAGATCGGGCTGATCCGCGGCGACATGGCGGCTGCAAAGAAGTGGCGCGCCGCTGCGGACGAGGTTGCCAACACCATCGGTCAGCAGCTCTGGGACGATGCCCGCGGCGCACTCTTTGACAAGGACAAGCACGGCCATGTCATCGACGTGCTGTGCCACAACACGCTGCGGTGCATGTACTGGGGCTCCGTCTCCCCCTATATGGCAGATCGGTTCGTGAAGGAGCATCTGCTGAACCCGGAGGAGTTCTGGACGCCCTGTCCCTTACCCTCCGTGGCGGCGAACGACCCCGCCTTCCGCAATGCGGTGGAAAACAACTGGTCGGGACAAAGCGAAGGTTTGACTTATCAGCGGGCGATCCTGGCGTTGGAGCGCTACGGGTACGAAAAGATCGTCACCCAGCTGGGCAAGAAGCTCTTCGACGTGGTCGGCAAGGGCGGGCTACTCTTTGTGCAGCAGTTTGATCCCTTCACCGGCGCACCCAGCATCGTTGACCCGGAGACCAAGGAGCCCCTGCCCCCGGACACGGACAGGGAGTTCCAGGATAGCTACGGTCCCACGCTGCTCTCCGTGCTGGAATACATCGCCCACATCTGGGGCGTGACGATGGTGCGCGGGCAGATCTGGTTCAGCCTGGGCAGCGGCGCACCCTATACCTACGAGCAGGTCTGGGGCGAGCATATCTACCGCGTTGAATCAGACGGCAAGACCGCCCGTGCCTTCGCTGACGGCAGGGAGATATACTGCGGCGAATGCGGCGTGCGCCTTGTCACCACGAGGGACGGCAGGATACTGTATCAGGTAGAGATCGAATAAAGGAGGCATTCCCATGGCACAGACTGTGAAGATCCGCCTGGACGGCCCCGGCGGGCTGCCCATGACCGAGAAGATCCTCAAGACGACCTATACCTCCGGCATGGACTTCGAGCCGGACGAGCGCCGCATGCGTATCACCCCCGACGGAACCGTTGAGCTCCAGGTCAGTCATTCCCCCTACATGGTGCATGTGAAGATGCAGGTGCCGCTCTACGGTCAGCTGTGGGTGATGGCGGATAATCTGGGGGAAGGATACACCGGCGATTTTGTGGACTTCGTCAGCGAGGCGGTACGCACCTACATCGCCCATGCAAAACGCTTTGGCGAGGGCATTGAGCTATCCGTGAAGACCCGCGGCCATCTGGAGGCCGCCATCGAGCTGGAACACATGGCAAACCGAGGCGCAGACACCCCGGACAACCGCCTCTACGCTCTGGGCCATGCCATCTACGCCGCCGAGGGCGCCCTCTTCGAGCGGGCACAGCAGAAGGTCTACGCCGCTCCTCGCAGCGACCTGAAGCTGGGCTGCAATTTCTTCCGCTTCAACGCCCCGTCGGAACGGTATGCCAAGTTCTTCGCGGGTGCCTTTGACTTTGCTACGCTGCCCTTCTATACCGGGCGGACGGTGCATCAGGGCCCGGGCAAGTATGACTACGCCTATATCGACAAGGCGCTGGGCTTCCTGCTGGATAAGGGCATCACCCCCAAGGGACATCCGCTGTGGTTCGGCCACAAGGAGGTCAATGCTAAGTGGCTCTTCGACCTGGATTATGCGAACCTGCGCAAGGCGGCGGCGGACATCGCCCGGCATCACGTCAGCACCTACAAGGGTGTGGTGGACGTGTGGGACTCCATGAACGAGGCCCACGACTGGGCCAACTGCTTCGAGCTGAACCAGGAGCAGCTGATCGACCTGACACGCGCCACCACCGATGCCCTGCGCGAGGCCAACGACAGGGCGACCTCCATCGTGAATATATGCCTGCCCTTCGCGGAATATGTGGCGGGCCGCTACAACTGCTATGGCGCGCTGCCGGAGAAATTGCATTCGCCGCTTTCCTACTTCAAGGCCATCCTGGAGGCAGGTATCGACTTTGACGTGGTGGGCATCCAGCTCTACTTCCCCGGACGGGACATGGTGGCGGTATCAAAGATGCTGGACGCCTTTGCTGCGCTGGGCAAGCCCATCCACATCACCGAAATGGGCGTGAACGGCGGCTTCCGGCAAAAGGGCAACGCGGGCAGCAGCTGGTCACAGCTGGACATGTCCGAGGGCACCTGGCACGGCGGCTGGAACGAGCACACCCAGGCGGACTGGATGGAGCAGTTCTACACCATCGCCGCCGCCCGGGAGGAGATCCAAGCCCTGACCTGGTGGGACTTCATCGAGCCCAGCTTCTCCGGCAACGGCGCGTTCCTCTATGAGGACGAGAATCCCCGCGAAATGTACTTCCGGCTGCTGGCGCTCAAGGAGAGGATCATCCGGCGGTGATTGACATCTGCCCGCAGATGCTGTTGCAATGAAAACATTAATCATCTCCCATCCGTTGGGCAGGTGCATTGCACCCGTCCTGACTGATGGGAGGATTTTGTTTGTTGGATGCATATCCTTACCGCTTGAAAAATGTGTCATTCCCATATTTCCCATCATGCTGCATAGGGCTTTCAATGCTTGATGATTACGAGCATCCTTAGTGTTCCGCTGAAAAAGTGAGAGTTGGTGGAGGACGTGAGTGCAGCACAATCCTCCAGGACGGCAGATTTTGTTCGCGATGATATATGCACATTGGAGTGAACATGCCCAAGGACACAGATTGTTTTGATTGGATGCAAGAAAATTAGTAGATTTCACTCCGTTCTCTTACCGTTTCTTTTCTATCACCATTACGCCGTTGACAGGCAATATGGAACAAGCAACTATCCAGCATGCATTGCATCCGCGAGGATGTACTTTGCGCCTATGTCCTGTCCCGCTTGCAGTCCCGGTCGCAGCAAGCCCAGCAGAAAGAGGAGAAGCTGCTGAAGCGCCTTATGGGCGCGACAGACCGGGAGCGCAATGCTGCAAAGAAAAAGCCGGAACTGGATGCTAAGATTCAACAACCCCTTGATAGACTAAACCAGCTCTTTTGTGTTATCATCGAATCACACCGGTGAACATGCAAAGGAGCGATCCAAATGACCTTCAACTTTGACATGGCGCGTATCGGACAGACCATCGCCCGCCTGCGCCGCGAGCACAATATGACCCAGATGGCCCTGGCGGACGCAATGAGCGTGAGCTTCCAGGCGGTGAGCAATTGGGAGCGAGGTCAGTCGATGCCGGACATCTCCAAGCTGCCGGAGCTGGCGGAGATTTTCGGCACGACCATCGACGCCCTGCTGGGGCGGCATGCCCCGCTGATCGAGAAGGCTGCCGAAGGCAAGCTGGACGAGCTGGCCGCTCCGACGGTCGAGGAAGTTGCTGAAGCCGCACCCCTCCTGCCGCCCAAACAGATGGATGACCTGACCAACAGGCTGCTGGAGCTGCCGAATCGGCCGGACATGACCGAGCTGCTGCCCTTTCTGCCGACGAACAAGGTGGACGAGCTGCTGCGACAAGAGGCCGCCAGAGATGGGAAGTTGCTGCCCTATGCCGTCCACGCAAGCACAGCGGCAGTGGATGAACTGGCGCTCGCCCTGGAACAGCAAGGAAAGTCGTCTATGCCGCTCTTGTCGTTACTGAGCAACACGGGGCTCAACGCCATCATTGCTCAAAGGCTGAAAAAGGGGCAGAGCATCACTTCTCTGCTCCCCTTTCTCAGCCAGGAAACCATCCAGCACCTGTTTGACGCCGCCTCAAACAAAGATTGAGCCCAAACAACAACGCGCCATCCCGTATATCTGGGATGACGCGTTTCATATGTTACCGCTTTTCCTGTGCCCTGATGATCGCCTTGTAGTAGTCCACCGCCGGGGGCAGGCAGTTGACCTCGATGTTCTCATTGAGGCCGTGCATGCCCGCCATCTGCTCGGGGCCGTAGAGCACCGGGCTGAAGCGCACACAGCTGTCGCAGACCTCGCCGTAGAAACGGGCGTCGGTGCCGCCGGTGACGACATAGGGCATCACACAGACCTCCGGGAACACCTTGCCGATGGTGTCCTGCACGATGGCGAAGGCCTCGCCCTTAAGGTCAAGGGATTTGGAGGGATAGCCCTTGTAGATGACCTCGGTCTCCAGGCCAAACTTTGCCGCCATGTCGGTAATGACCGCGATGCTCTCATCCGTTCCCTGATGGGGGATGAAGCGCAGATTCGCGCAGACGCTGGCCTCCTGGGGCAGCACGTTGTAGCCGCGGCTTCCCTCCTGCATGGTGAAAGCGATGGTGGTTTTCAGCATTGCTGCGGCCTGGGCGGAGATCATGGGCATGACCTTACCCAGCACGGGCTTGAACAGCCACAGGTTGTGCATCACCAGCCGCAGATAGAAGGGGCCGGCATAGGGCGCAAGGCGCTCAAACATGGCCTCCACCGCCGGGGAGAACTGTACCTTGAAGGGAGACTTCTTTTCCACCGCAGCGATGAACTTCGCCAGACGCGGGATGGGGGTGTTGCGGCCCGGCGCGCTGGCATGGCCGCCCTTGCTGCGGGCGATGAACTTTACGTCGCCGTAGCCCTTCTCGAAGATGCCCACTGCCGCGTAGTGGCCGTTCACGCCGCCCAGAGGATCCTGGATGATGGAGCCGCCCTCGTCGCAGAGCATGAACAGCTTGACGCCGTGCTCCTTGAGCCAATTCGCCAGCTTGGGCGCGCCGGTGCCGCCGATTTCCTCCGTGCAGGAGGAGGCCAGGTACACGTCGCATTCCGGAACGTAGCCGTCAGTGATCATTTCTTCGACGGACTGAAAGAAGGCCATCAGGCTGCACTTGGTGTCCGCTGCGCCGCGGCCCCAGACCTTGCCGTCCGCAATGTCGCCGGAGAAGGGCACATGCGTCCACTCGCCGGTGGCCTCTACCACGTCCATGTGGCTCATGAGGAGAATGGGCTGCTTGTCGGTTTTGCCCTTCCATTTGAGCAGCAGGTTGCCGTCGATCTCGACCTCTTCGCAGACGGCAAAGACCTTCGGGAACAGCTCCCGCATCAACTTGTGGAAGCCACGGAACTTCTCCACCTCTTCCTTATTGCGGTCGGAAATGGTCTCCACCTGCACCATGCGTGAAAGCTTCTCCGCATACTCATTGATGCGCTTTTCATCCGTGGAAGGAACGTAGCTGGTCTGCTTATGGGGCATCGCGAGCGTCCGAACGACGGCAATCAGCAGGCATGCCGCCACCACCGCAATCAGCGCAAGGATAATATACAGAATGATCATGCAGCCTTCTCCTTCCTAAATGCATAGTAAGCCTGAGCGATGGCGATCGCGCCGGAGATCAGCATGAGGAAGCCCACGCTGCCGATCAGGCTGGGCACGCACACAAAGAGCACGATCATCACGATCAGCGGCAGCACCACCAGCTTCTTGCCCCGGCGGAAATACTTATACGCCATCGCACCAAAGAGCGCGGGCACCACATTGTTGAACGCAGGCTGCAGCGCCGGATTCTCCAGCACCGGGCGCAGAGGGATCAGCAGAAGCACGCCCAGGGCGATGACCAGCGTCGTTACCAGCGAGGACGCGGCGATGGACAGCGTGGAGACGATCTCGTTCTCCGTCGTGCCAGCTTCTGTGCCCACGATGTCACGGGCGTTGAGCGCGCAGGGGATCTTCATGTTGATCAGGTTGCCGGTGATGAAGGCCAGATAGCTGCCGCCGGCGCCCAGCATGGGCATATAGATCAGGAACTCCACGATGCAGGAGGGAATGTAGATGATCGCGATCTGAGCAAGCCCCTTTATGAAGGCGGACATATCAGGCATCGCGTCCAGCGAAATGCCCATGAGGAAGGGCGCAGCCAGCAGCAGTGCGATGCCGATCCACAGGCCGATGCGGCCGTAGAGATGGGTTTTCTCGTTGTATTTGGCCATGTAGGCTTCACGATTCTGTTCCATGGTCGCACCTCCTTAAAAGATCATACCGCAGATGACAGCCGCCGCCATGCCCACCAGCATGCTGCCCGCGATAGAGAAATTGTCCAGCCAGGCCATCTGCTTCTTCTCGGCAAAATGGGTGAATACCGCCATCGCCAGCGCAGAGAAGCCCATCGTCACCAGCTGCAGGTACTGCCCGGTGCACACCAGCGCACCATTTTGGAGCTGCACCAGCTGGCCCACATAGCTGCCCATGTAGGCGGTGATCAGGCCGATGAACATGGCCGTCATCGCCATATCGCCGAAGTTGGGGCCGCCGGATTTCTTCTCGCCCGTGCGCTGGAGCTTCGAATGATACTTTTTGCCGAAGATCGCCACGCACACCACGCCCCAGATGATGCCCACCGTCATCAGCAGCGCAATCGTGGTAAAGGCGCGGGCGGTCATTTCCTCCACGTTCAGGCCGGAGAGGCCGATGGCGCGGGCTGCGATATCCGCCACGCTGGTCTCGTAATGCAGCGCACCCACCACCGACAGACGCAGCCAGGGCAGCGGAATGCCCAACGTGCCGGACAGGGCGATCACACCCAGCAGGATGGATACGCTGGGCAATATGGAGAATGTCACGGAGGATGTCACCGCGCGGCGGAGCTTCACCTTGTCCATGCCGATGGCGATACCCGCCTTCCACGCACGGATCAGGAAGAATACGCTCATCGCCGCGACGTAGAGGATGATCGCGCCGGTGATCAGATACAGCGGCGCAGAGGAAAGCTGATCAAGAATGCTCATGAAGTTCCCTTCTTTCGCAGAATATACCCTTCATTATAAGCATTTTGGCGGCAGATTGCAATCGTTGGGCAGATTTCAGCTGCTTTCTTTGTGCATTTTCCGACATGTTCAAACAAAGTTCACGCAGAGTTGATAAAATTCGCTTGACAAAACCATTATTTGTGGTTTATCATACCTGATGTTGCGGTTTTTCAAAACCCGCTGATTCTGTACATCCTTTGGCCCTCGGAGCATCGGGCAGGGCCTGATATCATCAAGCGCAACGCGCATTTGAAGGGAGAGCTCCCATGGTTCGCATCGTCGCAGACACCTCTACCATGTATTCTACCGAGGCCGCCCGCGCCGCCGGTTTCGACGTAGCCCCTCTGGCCGTCACCATCGCCGGTAAAACCTACCGTGAGCTGAACGAGATCCAGTCGGATGAATTTGTGGAGATCATCGGTCAGGGCCACATGCCTGTTTCCAGCCAGCCCGCGCTGGGGGACGTGATCGCCATGTATGAGCGCTGCGGCGATGACGAAGTCCTCAACATCTCCATGGCGGACGGCCTGAGCGGTACCTACTCCACCGCCGTAGCCGCCACGCAGAACGTCGATAACGGCAGCAAGATCGAAGTCATCAACTCCGGCACACTCTGCGGCCCGCACCGCTACATGGTGGAAGCCGCTGCAAAGATGGCCCAGGCCGGCGCGACCCTCCAGCAGATCAAGGACAAGGTGCATGCGCTGATGGAGACCGAGCTCTCCTTCCTCATTCCCTCTGACTTTGACTACCTGCGCCGCGGTGGCCGTCTGAGCCCGCTGGTTTCTTTGGTGGGCAAGACCATCAAGCTGGCCCCGGTGCTGACCCTGTCCCGCGATAAGCGTCAGCTGGTGATGAGCACCGTCAGCCGCTCCTTCAAGCTGGCCATCAAGCACATTATCAAGGAGCTGAAGGAGCATGGCGTGGAGAAGGGCTGGCGCATCTATGTGGTGCACGCCGCCGCGCCCGGCCTGGCGGAGGCCGCCAAGGCTCAGCTGAAGGAAGTCTTCGATCATGTCACCTTTGAGCTGCTGCCCCTGACCCCTGTGTTCACCACCCAGGGCGGCCCGGGGTGCGTGGCCATCCAGGTGGTCAAGGAGCTGTGATGGCTTCCTGTTGAGTTGATAAGGTCCTGTCTGGAACAGGGATCGCCCCAGCGCTCTGCGCAGCGCATGGACGTCGCCTGCAGCCACGGCAGGCCTTTTTCTTTGCATAGAAAAGCCCGGCTTGACAGAGGCGTCAGGCCGGGGAAGGATCACTGCTTTGCTTCAAACTTTTCAAAGATCTGCAGATCCCACTTGGAACGGTTTTTGTCCATATCCGCCTGGGAACGGACCGTCCAGGCGACAAACCAGGGCTTCATCTGCCGAAGCAGGTGGATGGACAGGGTGTGCCACTTGACCGATTTGGCCTCAAAGGCCACGAAATCCGGGCGAGAAAGAACATTCTGCAGCATGGAGGCGATCCCCAGATTGCGCAGGAACAGGAAGGCCGTCCTGCCCTTGCCAGCATGGTCAAAGGCCAGCTGGCCGCGGATGACCTCCGGGGCGTTCACGCGGAACCACTTCACCGCGCTGGGCGCGAAGCTCTCCATGCACCAGGGGCCGTCGTAGCGCTTCATACGCTCGTACACGGCCTGCGAAAGGGCGTCGGCATTGCCTTCCACCTTGACCTCCACGATCATCGGAATGCGGCCCGCCACGGTTTCCAGCACCTCGTCGTAGGTGGGGACGGGCTCGCCGTTGGGAAGATGGCACGCGCGGATGTCCGCGAGGGTGCTTTCGGCGATGCGGATATCCACGCCGGTCAGACGCTTCAGACTGTCGTCGTGGTGGACGACCAGATGTCCATCCTTTGTCAGGTGGACGTCCAGCTCAATACCATAGCGCTTGTCCACCGCCGCGCGGAAGGCCGCCAGGCTGTTTTCAGGTCTATTATTCTCACCGGGGTCGTTGGTATTCCAGAGTCCCCGGTGGGCGTAGTCAACACCCATCAGGGGCGATATATCCCGGCGGGGAAGGTTCGGGCGGATCAGCTCGGCATAGACCAGAAGAAGCAGAATGATAACGATGATGACAGTCATGGCTTAGTCCTCCATATCCAGGGCCTCGATACCCTTCCTGGCCTCGGGCTTGCTGTCGCCGTGCCTGACGCGGCTCATGGTAATCATCGCAAGCGTCAGCATGACGAAGGCATAGGGGAAGAGTGTCCAGTAGCCCACATGCTCCAGCAGTGCGGCGGAGAGAATGGGGGTCAGCACCTGCGCCGCCATGGAGAAGGTGTAGTAGTAGCCGGTGTACTTGCCCACGTCGCTGCCGGAGGCCAGTTCCACCACCATGGGATAGCTGTTCACGCCGATGGAGGCCCAGCCCATGCCCACCAGGGCGAAGCAGATGTACGCCACGATAGACAGCTCCTTCAGCATCCCTGCGCAGAGGAAGGCCACGATCAGCAGCGCAATGCCGCCCAGGATCATCCGCTTGCGGCCGAATTTGCTTGACAGCTGACCCACGGGCCAGTAGCTCAGGATGGCTACCACCGTCGCTACCAGCACGCAGTTGGCAGCGGCGGTCTCGGCGACGTTCAGCACCTGCATCGCATACTTGCTGAAGGCGGTGGTCACGGCGTTGTAGCCCATGAACCACAGGCTCACCGAGCACAGGATCAGCACCAGGGAGGTCATCTCACCCCGGGACAGCTTGCGAGCGGGGGCATTCTCCACCTGGGCGGCGGGCTTTTCTGCGTCCAGGCGGCGGTTGATCTCATCGGTTTCGGCAGCCAGGCGGCGCTCCGGGATCACGAAGCGGATCACCAGCATCGCGCCGATCAGCAGGACAGCCACCGTCAGAAAGAGATAGGTGTAATCGCTGACTGTCTGCCCGGCCTCGTTGATGGTTTTGACCAGCAGGAAGTTGGTCAGCGCCAGCACCAGCGCACCGCCGATGGCGCCCATCAGGTTGATGATGGCATTGGCCTTGGAGCGCAGGGGCTTGGGGGTGACATCGGGCATGAGTGCCACAGTGGGGGAGCGGAAGGTCGCCATGGCGATCAGCAGCAGCGCCAGCAGCACCAGGAACACCGGCAGGGGCGCGGTTTTTGTCACCGGGGAGACCAGCAACGCCAGCACTGCCGCCGTAAAGCCGCCAAAGAGCATGAAGGGCATACGTCGGCCCATCTTCAGCGTGCACCGGTCAGACAGCGCGCCGAACAGCGGCAGCAGGAACAGCGCCACGATATTGTCCATCGCCATGACTACACCGGCGGCGGTATCGCCCAGGGCATAGGTGTTCTTCAGGATCAGCGGCACGGAGAAGTCATACAGCTGCCAAAACGCGCTGATGGACATGAATGCCAGACCGACCAGGAATGTGCGCTTGACGTTGAGCTTCATTGTGGAGCCCTCCTGTGTAGTTGAATTAGAAATTGAAGTGCTGTTGATTGGTGGTTTCGTAGGGGAGGGGAACCTTCTCAGTCAGCCGCAAACGGCTGCCAGATCTCCCAAAGGGAGAGCCTTTTGGTATGTAGGGGCGGCAATCTGCCGCCAATCTTTACAGTCTGCGGATGGGGAAGCACATATACCCCTTGCCGGTCGCCGGGTCGGTGAAGTCGTGCACCGCGCCGACGAGGGTCAGGCCTTGTTCTGCGAGCTTTTCCAGCGTGCGGGGGATGACGTCCGGCGCATCGTTTTCCACGAGGACATACTCAAAGCCGGGAATGTCCCAGCGAGTCCAGCCCTCCGGGGGCTGCGCGTCATTGCGGACTTCCACGCCTGCCAGGTACAGGCCCCTGGTGAAGCCGTCCGCCCAGGGCAGGAAGCTGCGGCTCATATCGCTCATCGCGCCCCAGATGCCGCAGAGACTGCCGTCGGGGTTGGCTTTTGCCAGACTTGCCACTTCGCCGAAGCGGGAATTGGCCTTCTCCCACAGGGCCTGAATGAATGCGGGGCCGTCCGTGGTTGCGCCTTCCATGCCGATCACGGCGAAGGCAGGTTTCACGATGCGTTCCATACAGAATTCCTCAGTCGTTCATCCGGGCAAAGGCCATGCGGCCCGCGCTGGTCTGCAGCACGCTGGTGACGGTGACTTCCACGGTTTGGCCGATATGGGCGCTGCCGCCCTCGACCACCAGCATCGTGCCATCCGGCAGAAAGCCTACGCCCTGACCAGCTTCCTTGCCGGACTTGGTGAGGGTCACGTTCAGCACATCTCCCGCGCTGGTCACCGTGCGCAGAGCCATCGCCAGGTCGTTCAGGTTGATGACGGGCAAACCTGCTACCCGCGCCGCCTTGTGCATGAGCGCATCGGCGGTGAGGAGCGTTGCGGACTTCTCGCGCACGAGGGTCATCAGGGCCACGTCGGACTCTGCCGGGGCGGGGCCGTCGGCGGACGCAATGTGCAGGTTTGGCAGCGCCTTGACGGTCTCCAGACCTCGCTGGCCCCGCAGACGCTTTGCTGCGTCGGGGGATTCCGCCATTTCCTGCAATTCCGCAAGGATGAAATCCGCCGTGAGCAGCTCGCCCTCGACAACACCCGTGCGGGCAACGGCGGCGATGCGGCCATCCATCAGCACGGAGGCGTCCAGCACCTTCATCTCCGCTGCCTTTCCGCCTTTGCGGACGCGGCCCTCTGCCATCAGCGAGGCCATATCCTCAGCCCGATGTGCGCCGATGGTCAGACCCAGCACGCCCAGCACTACATACAGCATCGCCGAGACGGCCATGGTGAAGATGGATTCCCCAAGGAAGTGCAATATCTGCGTGATCAGCGAGGCGATCAGCAGGCCGCCCAGCAGCCAGATAACCATCGAGATCAGCTGGGTGGTGGTCAGGGACTCGGTACGCTTTTCCAGCGTGGACATCGTATCAGCCCACCAGGCGACGATCCTGGGGGCGGTCAGGTGCGCGGCGAGCACGCCCAGCGCGCCCATGCCGACGTAGAGCAGGATCAGCAGCCATAGGGCCAGCGGCGCATCGCTGGTCATAGCGTGCACCTGCACGCACAGGAATGCCAGCACTGTACCTGCGCCGGCTCCTGCTGCGTAGAGCAGTGTTCTCAAAAGGTTGCGTAAAAGCTTCGATTTCATAAATGCTTCTCCGATGAAGATGAACTCAGAACAATACGCTGATGGCCTGCATCACCGTGTCCACGCCCACAAACTTGACGCCCTCGGGGCAGGTGAGGCGCTTCATGTTTTCCCTTGGCAGCACGATGGTGGTGAAGCCCAGCCGCTGGCACTCAGCCACGCGCCTGTCACACTGGGGGATGGCACGCACCTCGCCCGCCAGACCGACTTCGCCCATGACGGCTACGTCCGCGCCGATGGGCATGTCCTTCAGGGAGGACACCACCGCCATGCACAGCGCCAGATCAGCCGCAGGCTCGGAGAGCTCCAGGCCGCCGGCCACGTTGATGTATACGTCCTGATTGTAGGTTTTCTGATTGGCGCGCTTCTCCAGCACGGCCAGCAGAAGCGCCACGCGGGATGCATCCGCGCCGCCCACCGTTCGCCGGGGCGTGCCGAAGTAGGACTGGCTCGCCAGGGCCTGCACGTCGCACAGCAAAGGCCGGGAGCCCTCCAGACCGCAGAACACCACAGACCCGCTGGCGCCCTTGGCACGGCGGGAAAGCAGCTGCTCGGAGGGGTTCAATACCACCTGCATGCCCTTGTCCGTCATCTGGAACACACCCAGCTCATTCACCGAGCCGAAGCGGTTCTTCACCGCCCGCAGCAGGCGGTATTCCTGCATCTTGTCGCCCTCGAAATAGAGCACCACGTCCACCATGTGCTCCAGCATGCGGGGGCCGGCGATCGCGCCGTCCTTGGTGACATGGCCGACCAGGAAGATCGCCGTGCCGCTCTCCTTGCAGATGCGCATGATCAGGCTGGTGCACTCGCGGACCTGGCTGACCGAGCCGGGCGCAGAGGCCATCTCCGGGCGGTACATGGTCTGCACCGAGTCGATGACGGCCACGTCCGGCTGGAGTTGATTCAGCTTTTCCTCTACTGCATCCAGGGCGTTTTCCGCCAGAACATACAGGGATTCCTCGCGGATGCCCAGACGGTTGGCACGGAGCTTGATCTGCTTGGCGCTTTCCTCGCCGGAAACATAGAGCACCCGCTTGCCGGAACGGGCCAGATGGGCGCAGACCTGCAGCAGCAGCGTGGATTTGCCCACGCCCGGGTCGCCGCCGATGAGCATCAGCGCGCCCTCGACGATGCCTCCGCCCAGTACCCTGTCCAGCTCGCTCACGCCGGTGGAGGTACGGACGGTCACGTCCTCGGGGATGTCCTTGAGGAGCATCGCTGCCGCGCCGGTGCCGGGCCTTTGCTTCGGGGCTGGGGTCTTCGACCCTTTTCCGAAGGAGGGCGGCAGTACCCCCTCCTCCATCGTGTTCCATGCGCCGCAGCCGGGGCACTTGCCGGTCCACTTGGCGGTCTCAAACCCGCAGGCCGTGCAGGCGAAGAGCGTTTTTTCTTTGGCCATAATGGGCCTCCTGTAGATTGACGAATTGCTATCTGTTTTATTATAGCACAGATCGGGATGGGTTGCAATCATGCAAAAAAGCCCCCGCCACATAGGCGAGGGCGAAGGTGCGATCATTCGCCCTGAACGACGTAAGTCGTGGGCAGCAGGTCGGCGTATTTCGCGTCAGGCAGGACATGCTCGGCGTAGAGCGTGGCCATGGGGAGCGACACGGCGTCGTCAAACAGGCGGAAGTAGGCCATGCCCTGGGCGATGTCTTTCAGGTGCTCCGGCGCATGCTCAGCGAGGAGCGCGGCTTCCTTGTCCCGGATGGACAGGGCGATGGCAGCGATCTCCTGGGCAGCCCCGTCGATGATGGAAAGCAGTGCTTGAAACTGGCTGGCAGTGAACACGGGGCAGTTGGCAGTCAGGCGGCCATCCTTTTGCAGAGCATAGCCCTTCCTGACCAGCTCCGCCGCAATGGCCGCGTCATTCTCCGAAAGGACGGCGGCGCTGCCCCTGGCGATGTCGAGGAGGACATTGGCCTTGTTCCAGTAGCTGAGGGTGTGGTGAACCATCGGCCCGATGATGGGGAAGTCCATGCACTGCACGCGGTCGCCACGGGCGTTTTGCATCCCGCTGGCGCCAAAGCAGAAGGGGTCTGCATCAGCGGACAGCGGGGCTGCAGAGGCCTCCATACCCCAGCACAGGCAGGGCACGCCCCATTTGTCACGGGGCAGCTCCGGGCAGGCCTTGTCGCCTGCGATGTTGACGACTGCCTGATGGAGCAGAATTGCGCTCATCTGCCAGGCAAAGGCTGCCTGGTTCATTTTGCAGCCGGTGAAGCCCAGGGCGCGGATGGCAGCCTCCTGCGCCGTGATGCAATTCTTCACCCGGTCAGCAATGGCCTGCGCGTCCGGGGAGATCAGCTGCTGTATCTCATGGGTGAAGTCCTCGGTGAAGATGATGATGTTGGTGCGGTAGCGGCCAGCGCCGTCCTTTGTCAGCAGGCTGACCTCGTGCAGCGCGTTCAGATCGTCCTCCATATAGGGCAGCCCCACGCCGATCTCCAGGGCGATCTGTTCTGCCGTCAGTGCGTCGTTGTAGCAGGCGAAGAGGATGTTCTGCTTCAGCAGCGTCTCCGCCGCGCCGTAGTAATGATTGGGCCCCTCGCCCCAGTAGCGCAAGTCCAGCTTGCGCGGGTGATAGCTCTGTACACCGTAGTTACGTTCCATTTCCATGCCCTCCTTCAAAATGATGCGCGCCTTGAAGAGCAGATATTTCACCATGCTCTGGCTGATGGAGAGGGTCTGGGCGATGTCCGCCGTTTTCATGCCATGGACATAGTAGAGCACCGCTGTGTCCCGGTACCGCCGGGACAGCAGTGTCAGCTCCCGCCGCAGGAGCGCCACGTCCTCCGGAGCGTCCTCGGGCCAGGGCTGTTCATAGGCGGATTCGACCAGTTCGCACTCCTTCCGGTGCGCCTTGCGTTTGGCCCACTGGCGGTACACATTCCCCGCCACGCCCCACATGAAGCCATAGAATGCCCCTTCTTCGCGCAGATTGGGCGCGGCCTCCAGCATGGCAAGAAGCACATCCTGGCTGAGATCCTCCGCGTCCTGCAGGGTGGGGGTTCTGGCGATGCACCACGCGCGGATGGCGCGGGACATCTCGGCAATGCGTTTGTGCTGGGTCATGGGTACCTCCGAGGGGGGATTTTGTACGACGTCGTTCGCCAGTATAGTGGCGGGGGAGGGGGCATGGTTAATGCCCTGCGGATAATTATTTCATCGTGGAAAAGCTGTACACATGGCCATCTACCCGGTTAAGACACCACAGGCCGTCCATGCACACGGCAGAATCGCCGGAAATGACATACCCCCACTCGTCATCCACCGCGCCGCTGGTGATGAAGAACACGTCATCGCCCACTTTACGCAGCCCCAGCAGATCCCTGTCATGGAGCATGTCGGCGATGGGCTCCGGCAGCACGGCGGACTGATCCGGTTCACCGACATTGTGCAGAAGGAAATGGTCGTCGTCCCGGGCGGACACATACGCAAAGTCTGGCAGCGCGGCGAGGTCATCATAGGCCGCCTGCCAGATGCGGATGTCGGCTTCGAGCCAGGGATCGTTCCGGAGAGCAATGCCTGCCAGCACCCACATCGCCACGAACAGCACCACAACTGCGACGCAGCCGCCGATCAGCAGATACGCCATAAATCGCCGGATTTTCATGTCGGTACCTCACGAATCATACTCATAGAAGATGAACAGCCCCGTGTCGGCATCATACAGCGCGCAGAGCCAGTTCATCGACCAGCACGCGCCGACGTTCTGCATGGCGGCGGGGAAACGTGGGTCCAGGGTGGTGGGGGACGCATCATCGGGATGTGTTCGGGCGTTGGTGTCTACAAAGCTGCACCACTCGAAATCGACGTCCGCCGCCGGATAGAGAGGCGGTACCTGGAAGAAAAGCTTGTCGTGCATGACACGGTATTCGGTGTGGGTGATGACGCCCTCGTGCCAGTCGGCGTGGGCGGCAAGGGCTTTTTCCAGCGCAGGACGATGCTCTTCTGGCACGATGAGGGCATACCAGGTGCTTCCGTCCCCATGGAAGCCGCCATGGGTCTCCATTTCATACACATAACCGTTGTGGGGGACAGACAATATGTCCGCCGTGATACTGCCCGCACGGGGCTGCTGGATGTATGTGCAAAGGTAAATCATCAGCCCGGTATCCTGGTCAAAGAAGGCGAGTTCCGCCGGGTCGCTGCCGGTCATGTTGACGTACTTGGCGTCGAATATGAGGTCAGCGGCGGGATGCAGGAAGGCGGCCTCAGGCAGATGTGTTTTCAGCAGAGACGCATATTCCACAGCGGTGACGGACTCTGCCTGCCAGTGATTGTGGTGGGCCGCTGCAAGGGCCATCACACCAGCCCAAAGGTTGGTGTTGTCCACGTGGTTGTCGTATTCGGGCATGACGAAGGCCGTCAGTGTTCCCTCGATGCTCAGGGCATGCCAGGGGGCGAACTCCGTGTAGGTATTCAGGCCGGTTTCACGCAGAGCAGCTTCCGCATCGTCGTTCATGGCGGCGTGCTCGCTTTCCAGCCCGAAGACCATCAGCAGTCCCAGCAGAAAGGGGATTCCAAAGTATATCAGCATCCCCAGGCCAAGGTATGCGGCAGTGATGCCAATCCATTGCAGCACTTTCTTCATGATGGTATCTCCTTTACGGTACAGCAAACAAAGGGTCCTTGACCCCAGTTTTTTTCACCTGCATATATTAAACGTTCATCCACTCGTCGGGGTCGTCGCTTTCTTCGTAAATCAGAATATCCCCCGGCTGGCACTTCAGCGCCTTGCAGATGGCCTCCAGCGTGGACATGCGAACCGCCTTGGCGTGGCCGTTCTTGAGGATGGAGAGGTTCGCCATGGTGATGCCCACTTTTGAACTCAGTTCCGTCAGGGACATCTTCCGCCGGGCCATCATCACGTCCAGATCGACACGGATCATACAACGCCCTCCTGTTCCTTTTCGATGGACATCGCGTGGGTCAGCAGGCCGCGCAGGATCGTTGCGGCCAGACCCACAGCCAGGAAGAAGCCCGGCAGCAGCACGGTTTCGATCAGCGCGAGAAGCGGGTCACGGCCTCTGCCCAGCGCGCCGTTGATGAGGGCTGCGGCGAAGGATACCGCTGCCAGGCCAGCCATGCACCAGCCGATGACGGTCAGGGCCTTCCCGGTGGCGGGGGTGAAGGCGGATTCGCCCTTGCGCAGACGAAGGCACAGCAGCAGGAAGGTGCCCCAGGCCTCCGCCCACAGCAGCATGCCCACAGCGGACAGTACCGTCACTGAGGCCTGCACCTGCATACCCAGCGCCACGCCCAGGTATACGCCCGCGACGCTGGCGAGGATGGAGACGATCATCAGCAAGGTGAAGATGATTTTCGCATCAGAAAACAGCTTTTTCATCGTCGGACCTCCTTACACGGTCAGGGCGTTCTCGTCCTGCATGGACAGAGCGCGGCGCATGAGCAGCTGCACGGCACGGATCATCAGCGCAATGCCCAGCAGCATGAAGGGCAGCAGCAGATGCTCCACCACCGGCGTGACAGCAGGCAGCCCCAGCAGCAGGTAGGGAACGATGGCGTTGCCGAAAAGCAGCGCGACGAGGCCCGCCAGCGTGAAGCAGACGGTGATGCGGCCCAGGGTGGCTTCGTTCTTTTCGGAGAAGGCGGAGGACTTCTTCATCCGGCCTAACAGGCCGATGGCCTCCATTTCCGCGCAGAACAGGCATCCGCCCAGCAGCAGATCGCGGGCACACAGGGCGATGCTGTACAGTTCAAGGGCCTGGGTGCTGTGGTATTGCTGGGTTTTCTGCACCAGGCTGACGAGCATGAAGGTGGGCAGCAGCGTGGGGATGAGGGTTACCGCGATGGCCAGGACGCAGATGCATTGCGCCAGGGTCAGCAGTGCTTTAGGTCGCTTCGGGGATTTCATGGGGATGGCCTCCCTTCGGGATTCGTTAGGTCAATCATAACATGGGTTGTGGTGAATGTCAATGCGAAATTATTGAAATACGATATTTGATAAACGCAACCCCAAGGTTCTTCTTTATGGCCATTTGGAATGGATAAACAAAAAAGGAGCCGCCTGCGCCGCTCCTTCAAAACGGGTCGAAGTCCTTTACAGATCCAGGCTGGGGAACATCAGCGTCTGCTCCATCAGCTCGGCATTGAAGTTCCGCACGAGGCGCACCTGGGGCTGGCTGGCGCTCATGATGCGCGCACGAACCTCCGCGACGCCCTCCTGGCCAACGATGCCCAGTGCCCGCTTCAGCAGATGCTTGCCCAGGCCCCGGCGCTGGAATTCCGGAACGATGTAGATGCCGGTCAGCTCTGCCGCGTCGCTGCGGCCGGCGATGATGCATTCGCCCACCAGATTCTGCCCGTACAGGATGCCCCACACGTGGAAGACCGGGCTGACCTGCAGGCTTTGCAGATGTTGCGCGGTGATGTGTCCCAGGCCGTTCAGACGCAAACGATCCACCAGACCCGCCACCTCCTGCTGGGTGTTCAGCGGCAGGGGGATGATGGAGCAGTTGAACAGTTCTGCGCCCACATCGGTGGGGATGTGCAGCCGCACCAGATCCTCCGAGTTGCCCATGGTCAGCCCGTTGTGCTCCAGGAAGGACAATTTGCGGGCGTCACCGGGGGTGACGGAGGTGTACATCCGCGCGCCTGCACCGGGGTAGGCTTCCCGCAGCTGACGGGCACGGGCCACCAGCGCGCCGAAGAGCAGATACTCCGCTTCCGGGGCGCAGTCCATGGTGAAGAAGATGTTCACCGGCTTATCGGGATACACGCTGGGCTGGTACTGGCACATCACATAGCCGTAGCCCTGCTGCACGCCGTATTCATTCACGGCGACGAACACGTCCTCCGTGGGGAGATTCATAAAGGGTTCCTGCGGATGGGTGACCTGCATAGCTTGATTCCTCCCAAATGCAAACCGGACTTGTCCGGACGATAGGTGCATATAAAACCATCTTCCATTATAACCAATTTAGGCGGACTTGGCAAGGGGGGAAACGGCCTCATCCGTCTTCGTTCTCGGATTCCATCCTCGAACGAATCCACCTTCCCCGGCGCGGGGAAGGTAAAGGTGCTGTGCCGCTGCTTGACTATGCTCCATGCATTGCATAGCCGGAAGAAACCAACCACCCCGGGCCATTCCCGACCCCGGGCCGGGGAAGGTGGATTCACGAGGACGGCCCACCGTCCGAGTGAAGACGGATGAGGCCGTCACCCCACCATCCACATCAAACCCAGTGCCAGCAGAAACGACATTCCCCCGTGCAGCGCCTGCCAGCCCACTTGCGCCCCCAGCGGCAGGAAACCCTGCGGATACACCGCGCGGTTTTGCAGGATGATCGCCATGCCGCCAAACCCTGTTGCGCCTGCAATGAGCGCCGTCCGCCACATGAGCGGCAGCGGCAGTCGGGCGATCTCTGCCGTGCCGGTGGTAACCTCCAGCAGGGTCGTCACGGGCAAGACCAGCCCGGAGGGCAGTATCTCCGCCGCCAGCGTGGCGAATATCCGCAGCATCACCATTGTCCCGCAGACCAGCAGCATTGTCCGGGCGGATGCTTCCACTGCAGCGCCGAAGGAGAGGGGGGGGAAATTTTCGGAATTCGGAATTCGGAATTCGGAACTTGAAGTGTGGGCGCGGATGCCTGCGAGGAGGCCGGTGAGCCATCCGCCGGCGACCACGCTGATCAGGCAAACCACACCGACTGCGGAGGAACCCAGCCATCCGCCGATGGTGCCGAGGAGGAACATGGGACTCATCGTCGCGCAGGACACCGCCAGGCGCACCTGCTCCCGTCTTGTCAGACCTGCGCACATCGGCAGCAGCCGCGCACCTGTGGGCGAACCGCCGCCCCAGCCAAGGAGCATCACCAACACCGGCGATATGCGCCTGACCCGGCTGACCAGCATCATCGACAGCACCATATAGGGGAAAAGTCCCGGCAGCACCGCCGTCACGAACAGGCGGCACGCGGCGGAGGCGGCAGTCATCGTCACGTCAGCGCGCAGGAGCAGGGCGAGCATCAGCAGAATCAGCAGAATCAGCATGGCAAACTCCTTCTTTTTTTTTTCCGGGATTCATGCTATACTGATAGGAGACTATTCACCCAGGAGGTCCCCCTATGCAGAAGGATACCTTCCTTATCGTTGACGGCAACAGCCTGATGCACCGGGCCTATCATGCGCTCCCGCTGATGGACGCCGACGGCATTTACACCAACGCCATTTACGGCTTTCTGAACATGCTCCTCAAGGTCATCAAGGAGGAGGATGTGCGCTATATCGCCGTGTGCTTTGACGAGCACGGCCCCACCTTCCGCCACACTGCGTACCCGGATTACAAGGCCGGACGCTCTGCCACGCCGGATGAATTGCGCCAGCAGTTCCGCACCATCCGCGAATTGCTGACCGACATCGGCGTCAAGTGGTACACCCTCATGGGCTGGGAGGCGGACGACCTGCTGGGTACGCTGTCCCTTCGCGCGGAGGAGGACGTGCGCCCGCTGCTGCTCACCGGCGACCGGGACGCATTGCAGCTTGTGGACGGCAAGACCGAGCTCATGTTCACCCGTAAGGGCATCTCCGAGACCATCCTGTTCACCCCAGCGCGGGTGCACGAGGAGTACGGCTTCTCGCCCGAGCAGGTCACCGACTGGAAGGGCCTTGCTGGCGACAGCAGCGACAACATTCCCGGCATCCCCGGCGTGGGCGACAAGACCGCCGTGAAGCTGCTTCAAAAATACGGCACCCTCGAGAACATCCTCGCCAGCACCGCCCAGGAGAAGGGCAAGCTCCGCGAAAAGCTGGAGACCTGGCCCGACCAGGCTCGCATGTGCAAGGAGCTGGCCACCATCCATCGCGACGCGCCGGTGGACTTCCGCCTTGCGGACTGCAAGCTGCCCGACCTGAAGCAGGCCATCCCCGCGCTGAAGAAGCTCCGGCTGAACGCGCTGATCAAGCGCATCGCCGGGGAGGGGAGCGCGACGCAAATCGCCGCTGCATCTGCGGACGCGGCGGAGGTCGCCCCGCTGACCCTGCGGCCCTTCACGGATTTCGTGAGCGTTGACGCCGCTGACGGCCTTGCAAACTGGCTCAGCGGCCTGACCGACAGGGCATATCCCGTCGCCATCCACATGGGCGATATCAGCATGTCCATCGCGGCCCAGGACGGCTCCTGCTGCATGGTGAACCTCGGCGGCGATCTGCTCATGCCCGGCCTTGATCCGGTGGAGGTGCTGACGGCCCTTGCGCCGGTGATCGGCGTGCATCCGTGCATCATTCATGACGGCAAACGCCTGTGGCATCAGCTGGATAAACTTCATCTGCCCCTGCCGGAAAAGTATGACTGGGACACCATGCTGGGTGCATACCTCATCAATCCCCAGGAGAAGAGCTACACCTATGCGGCCCTGAAGCAGGAGCTGCCCGAGGACGCAAGGGGCGTGATGTCCCTGGCCATGTGGCAGAAGCAGAAGATCGCTGCGGATCAGATGCTCCACCTCATGCAGGACGTGGAGATGCCCCTCTCCCGCGTGCTGTTCCAGATGGAGCAGACCGGCTTCACCGTGGACACGGCCTTCCTGAAGCAGCTGGGCGAGCGCTACACCGTGCAGATCGAGGAGGCTAAGTCCGCTGTTTTCAAGGCTTGCGGCGTGAAGCCCTTCAACCTCAACTCTACCCAGCAGCTGGGCGATGTGCTCTTTGACCAGCTGGGCCTGCCCCACGGCAAGAAGACCTCCCGCGGTTATTCCACCTCCGCCGAAGTCCTCGAGGGCCTGCGCGACGTTGCCCCGGAGATCATCGACCCGCTGCTGCGCTACCGCCAGCTGACCAAGCTGAATTCGACCTACATCGAGGGCCTGCTGCGCCTGACGGAGGCCAACGGCAGAGTCCATTCCACCTTTGATCAGGTCGCCACGGCGACGGGCCGCATTTCCTCCTCCGAGCCGAACCTGCAAAACATTCCCGTGCGCACCGCGGAGGGCCGCGAGATCCGCCAGGCCTTCCTGCCCCGCGAGGGTTGGGTGCTGCTGGACGCGGACTACAGCCAGATCGAGCTGCGCCTGATGGCCCATTTCTCTGGCGACGAGGCCATGCTGGACGCCTTCCGCACCGGCCAGGACGTCCACGCCCGCACCGCCAGCGAGATCTTCGACGTGCCGCTTGACCAGGTTGATTCAACCCTGCGCAGCAACGCCAAGGCGGTCAATTTCGGCATCATCTACGGCATCAGCGGCTTCGGATTGAGCCGCAACACCGGCGTCACCCAGCAGGAAGCCAAGTCCTTCATCAGCCGCTACTTCGCCAAATATCCCGGCGTGAAGCGCTTCATGGACACGGCTGTTGAGGACGGCCAGCAGAACGGCTATGCGCTGACCCTCATGGGCCGCCGCCGCTATCTGCCGGAGCTGACGGCTTCCAACGCAATGGTGCGGGAGTTCGGCAAGCGCGCCGCCATGAACACCCCTGTCCAGGGCACGGCGGCGGATATCATCAAGCTGGCGATGGTCCGCGTGGACGAGGCCCTTCGCCGGGAAGGCCTGCAAAGCAGACTGATCCTGCAGGTGCACGACGAGCTGCTGCTGGAGTGTCCGCCGGAGGAAGTCAACACCGCCGCCCGCATTCTGCAGGAGGCCATGGAGGGCGTGATCACCCTGTCCGTGCCGCTGTCTGCCGAGGTGCACGAGGGGACAAACTGGGCAGAAGCGAAATGAAATGCTTAATTCTTAATGCTTAATTCGGAATTTAAAATGTGAACAGGCAGGAGTTTTCCGACTCCCTGTTGAACAATACAAGGAAACCCAAACATAAGCAAAGGAGCATCACGATATGTCTGAAATTCTTGAATTCAAGTTTGACACCCAGCTGTTGATCGAGGGTCACGACCTGGACGAGGACGAGATCTTCGACTACATTACCGAGCATTTCGAGGGCGACTGCCTCCTGGCTGTGGGCGATGACGAGCTGATCAAGATCCACTTCCACACCAACAAGCCCTGGGAAGTGCTGGAGTACTGCGCGACCCTGGGTGAGATCCACGACATCGTGGTGGAGAACATGCAGCTGCAGTCCGAGGGCATGCACGGCTAAGGGGTCTTCGACCCGTTTTCGCGCGATTGAGTTGACTTTTCTATCACAGACCTACCGCGTGGGGCTTGGTATTTACCCAGCGTGGTCTTCCGCGCGCTCATCGCGCGGGCTGCATCGTGCAAACTGAATCAGACAAATTGAAAGAGCTGCGACGCAACATGTCGCAGCTCTTTTTGATTCCTGTGGGGGCCTCAAGCAAGCTGCAATTGATACAGCTTCTTGTAAATACCGTCCTGCTCCAGCAGCTCCTGGTGGGTGCCGGATTCGCGGATCTTACCGTGATGCATGACGATGATGCGGTCGCAGTGCTGGATGGTGGACAGGCGATGGGCCACCATGATCGACGTGCGGCCTTCCATCAGGGTCTTGACGGCCTCCTGGATCCACTGCTCGGTCTCGGTGTCGATGTTGGCGGTGGCTTCGTCCAGGATCAGGATCGTCGGGTCGTAGGCCAGGGTGCGGGCGAAGGAGATCAGCTGCCGCTGGCCCGCGGAGAAGGTCGAGCCGCGCTCTGTCACACGCTCGTCATACTGGTTCGGCAGCCGCTCGATGAAGTGGCTGGCGTTGGTGTTGTGGGCGGCCTCGCGGATGGTCGCGTCGGTGATGGATTCATCCCGCAGACGAATGTTGTGCTTGATGTCGCCGGTGAAGAGGAACACGTCCTGCTGCACCTGGCCGATGGCGGCGCGGATCTGCTCGCGGGTCATGTCGCGGATATCGACGCCGTCGATGCGGATGGCGCCCTTTTGAATGTCGTAATACCTGCCGATCAGGTTGAGGATGGAGGACTTGCCTGCGCCCGTCGCGCCCACGAAGGCTACCTTCTGGCCGGGCTCGATGACGAAGCTCACATCACGCAGGACCCAGTTGTTGTTGTCCATCGTATCGGGCGTGGGCGTCTCGCCGTCCTTGGTCTCATAGGCGAACCAGACGTGGTCAAACTCGATCCGGCCCTTGATCTCAGCGGGCTTCACCGGGTTTTCCTTCTCCTTCACGATGGGCTCCACGTCCATGAGGGTGAAGATCTTTTCAGCGGAGGCGATGGCGGACTGCAGCGTCGTGAACATCTCCGCCAGCTCCTGGATGGGCTGGAACAGCTGGCTGATGTACTGGGTGAACATGTACAGCGTGCCGATGGAGATCACACCCGTCAGCACCTGGCTGCTGCCGCCGCCCAGGATGATGGCGGTCGCCACGATGGAGGCCAGATAGATCAGCGGGCGGAAGATACCGAAGATCATCATCTCGCGGAAGCCGGCGTCGTAGAGCTGCTTGTTCTTCACGTCAAACTCGTCGCACTTTTCCTTCTCCCGGTGGAAGATCTGGATGACGCGCATGCCGCTGAGGTGCTCCGAGAGGAAGGTGTTGATCGCGGTGATGCGGGTCTTCACCACCTGATAGCACCTGCGGCTGAGGCGGCGGAAGATGAACGTCAGCACCGCCACCACCGGCACCATCACGAAGGACAGCAGCGCCATCTTCACATCCAGCGCCACCATGACCACCACCAGACCGATCACCTTGATCACATTGCGGAACAGGCGCACGATGATGTTGGAGTACAGGTCGTTGATGGCCTCGGTGTCGTTGGTGATGCGGGTGACGATGCGGCCCACGGGGGTCGTGTCGAAGAAGCGCATGCTCAGGCTCTGGACGTGCTCCATCAGCTCCATGCGCAGGGTGTAGACGATCTTCTGGCCCATCTCCTGGATCATCAGGTACTGCATGCGGTTGCACACGAAGGCCACCAGCATGACTGCGATGTACAGCCCGGCGGTGCGGAGAATGCCATGCCAGCGCTGATCAGGGGTGAGGGCGGTCAGGGCTGCATCGGTGGCCGCACCTTCCTCGATGGTGAGGATGTACTTGTCAATGGCATCGCCGATGAGCATGGGGCGGTACAGGTCGAGGGCCGTCAGGATGCCCACCAGCACGAAGCAGATCAGCACCGTCTTGACATAGGGCTTCAAGTAACCCAGCAGCCGCAGGAAGGCGTTGCCCTTGTACTGCAGCTCAGACTCCTTGTCCTTCAGACCGCGGACGAACTCAGACATTGCCTTCCACCTCCTCGCGATCTTCGTTGTGATCCTCACGGAGCTGCTTTTCCAGCTGCTGCTTGTCAAACAGGGACTTGTACAGCCCCGCCTTGTCGATCAGCTCCTGATGGGTACCATACTCCGCGACCTTGCCGTCATCCAGCACGAGGATGTGATCCGCGTCCTGAATGGTGGAGATGCGGTGCGCCACGATGATGGTGGTGCGGTCATTGCTGCGGATGGTGCGCAGGTTGTCCAGAATGCTTCTTTCGGTGTCGGTATCCACGGCGGAGAGGGCGTCGTCCAGGATCAGGATGGGCGAGTCTTTCATCAGCGCACGGGCGATGGAGGAACGCTGCTTCTGTCCGCCGGAAAGGGTCACGCCGCGCTCGCCCACGACAGTGGCATACTGCTCGGGGAAGGCCGCGATGTTGTCGTGGATGCAGGCCAGCTTCGCCGCGTGTTCCACACTGGCCAGGGACTTGTCCGCAGACCCAAACGCAATATTATTTTGAAGGGTGTCGGAAAAAAGGAAGTTATCTTGGGGGACGCAGGCGATGTTCTCGCGGAGCACGCCCAGGGGGATGGTCTTCAAATCATGGCCGTCGATGGTGATCATGCCGTCCGCCACGTCGTAGAGACGCACCAGCAGACCGGGAATGGTGGACTTGCCCGAACCCGTCCTGCCCAGGATGGCGAGGGTCTCGCCGGGCTTCACCGTGACAGACACGTCCTCCAATACCGTCACCTCGGGCATATCCGGGTAGGCGAAGGTCAGGTGGCTCAGCCGGATCTCGCCCTTGAGGGCCTTTACGTCATGGTTGGTCTGCTGGCCGTCCACGATCTCGGGCTGCTCCTGGAAGATGCCGAAGATACGTCCCAGAGAAGCCAGACCCTGACTGATGGAAGTAATGCACTCGCCCACGGCCATCATCGGCCAGACCAGCATGCCCACATAGCTGTTGAAGGCCACGAACTGACCCACCGTGATCTCCCCCTGGATGGCGAGGTAGCCGCCGTACATGAGGGTGAGCAGGGTGGAGGTGCCGATGATCAGGTCCATGATGGGCATCATCAGGGCCTGCAGACGCACGACGTTCAGGTTCTTTTCCTTGGCGTTTCCGGCGGTGGCGGCGAAGGCGTAGAGCTCCTTGCGCTCCTGCACGAAGGCCTTGATCACGCGGATGCCGCTGATGGTCTCCTGCACCTGGTCGGTCAGGGTGGAAAACGCCTCCTGGCGCGCCTTGAACCGCTTGTGCATGACCTTGCCATAGAAGAAGTCGCCCACGGTGATGATCAGCAGGGGGAGGATCGCCACGACAGTCAGCTTGGGGCTGACGTAGCTGATCATGTTCATCAGCACCAGCAGGAGCATGACGGTGGCGTCAAAGGCGGTGATGACGGTCATGCCCAGCAGCTGGCGGACGCTCATCAGATCATTGGTGAAGTGGGCCATGAGGTCGCCGGTCTTGTGCTGGTTGAAGAAGCGCATGGAAAGCTTCGACAGGTGGCCGTACATATCGCCGCGCATTTCCCGCTCGATGGATCTTGCTGCGCCGAAGATAAAGAAGCGCCAGCCAAACCTGCCGATGGCGATCGCCAGACCCATGCCTGCGATCATCCATACGATCTTCATCGCGCCGGACATGTCGAGGGTGCCGTCGGTGAGGCCGTCGATGATCCGCCCGGTGAACTCGGGCACATACACATTCACCCAGTCCACCATGTACAGCGCCGCGATGCCCAGCACATACTGCCACCAGTGCCGGGCGATGTAGCGGCCTGCGAACTTGAGCTGTTTCATAAGGGATGCCTCCTTGGAAATGTCAAACTCTTATCATCATACCACACTTTGGGGGATTTTCAAAGGGAACAAGGGCGGTTTTTGTAAAATAACTGCCGTTGTTCGCCGCAAAAAAAGGACGCACCCCGCAGGACGCGTCCGGCAATATCACTTGAGGATTTCCTCCTTTACCAGAGGCCAGATGGCCCTGTATCCCGCCTCGTAGATGTGCATGCCCTCGATGGTGTACTCCGCCTTCAGCCGGCCCTGATCGTCCTTGAGGGGCGCGCTCACGTCGATGAAGCGCAGGTGCAGCTCCTCTGCCAGGGCTGCGACAGCCCGGTTGGCATCGGCAATGCGCTCATTGGTGCGGATACGCAGGCAGGCCTTCATGGACTCCGCAGCAGCCTCGTAGTTGATCGGGTAGTAGGCCATGAGGTTGATCTCCACCCCGGGCACATCCGCCAGGATGGTCGTGAGGATCTGCCGGTAACGTCCGATGAGGTCGGCGATGGTGACGCTCCCGTCGGACAGGTCGTTGGTGCCGATGTTGATGAACACCCGCCGAGGCTGAAGGCCGATGACCATCTCATTCAGACAGGCGAGCATTTCCTCAGTGCGCCAGCCGCCCACGCCGCGGTTGTACACGATGGGGAAGTCGGGGCCCTCCTCGGCGGCGAACTTCTCCACCGGGAACATCTCCATCAGCGACGAGCCGGTGAAGACGATCTGCCCCTTGACGCAGGTCTGGTTGAGTGCCTGCCAGGACTGCACCATGCGGTACTTGTCCTTCTTCCATTCTGGAAGGTTTTCAGGGATGTTCATCGGTCAGTCCTCCTTCAGGGTAAATCTCATCACGCACTCGCAATGCTCAGTGTGCGGAAACATGTCCACAGGAATTGCCTTGATGGCCTTGTACCCGCCCTTGACGAGGAACTTCGCATCCCGCGCCAGGGTCTCGGGGTTGCAGGAGACGTACACGATGGTCTTGGGCCTGCAGGTGAGAACAGAGGTCAGGAACCGCTCGTCACTGCCAGAACGGGGCGGGTCCATAATGAGCACGTCCAGGGGGAGGTTCTCGCGGGCCATCTTCACCATGAAACGCCCTGCGTCCTCGCAGATGAAGTCCGCATTGGCCGTCTGGTTGAGTCGGGCATTGACCTTGGCGTCCCGCACAGCGTCCGCGTTGAGCTCCACGCCTATGAGCCGCTTCACCCGATCCGCCGCGCAAAGGCCGATGGTGCCTGTGCCGCAGTAAGCGTCCAGGAGGGTCTCGGAGCCGGTCAGTCCGGCGAAGGAGAGGGCCGTCTGGTAGAGCACCTCAGTTTGGCGGGCGTTGACCTGGTAGAAGGACTGCGGGCTGATGCGGAAGCGTTTGCCGCACAGCTCGTCCTCCATGTAGCCGGGGCCGTAGAGCGGGTAGTCCTTCGTGCCGAGGACCATGCTGGTCTCCCGCTGGTTGACGTTGAGCACGACGGTGGTGATCTCGGGATGCTTCTGCGTGAGCTCCGCGACGAAGGCCTTGCCCCCGGGGAACTCGCTGGCCGTAGCCACGAGGATCACCATGATCTGCCCGGTATGATGCCCTGTCCGCACCAGCACATGGCGCAGGAAGCCGCGATGGGTGTTCTCATTGTAAATGCGCAGCTTATAGCGGGGGATCATCCCCACGATGGTCTGGATGATGCGGTCAGCGCGCCCGTCCTCGATGAGGCAGCCCTGCACGGGCACGACCCGGTGGGTTCCCCGCTGATACACGCCGGAAACGGGCTGTTTGGTCTTGAAGTCCGTGCCGATGACGGCATGCACCTTGTTGCGGTAATGCCAGGGGTCGTCCATGCCGAGGATGGGCTCCACCTTGCAAATGCCGGACAGCAGCTTCTCCACTGCGGATTGCTTCAGCTTCAGCTGGTCGGGGTAGGGGATGTGTACGCTGGTACAGCCGCCGCAGCGGTTGGCGTAGGGGCAGGGGGAGGTGGGAAAATCGGAATTCGGAATTCGGAATACGGAATTTGGTTTGCGGGGACGAGGGCTGCATTGCTTGTTCATGATGAACTCCTGTCGGTAGATTCAGTTTGATGATAACACGGTTGAAGGTTGGAGTCAATCTGTGGTATAATAAAAGTAACACGCGAGCGCAGCCAAACCGAAGGAGCGCGACTCGATCGCGAAAAGGGAGTCCAGAGGGCCTAAGGCCCTTTGGCAGGGTCCAGGGGCAGCGCCCCTGGGTCAATCTGTGGTATAATGGGTTCAAGAAATTTTGAAGGGAGGGGCAAGCGTGCAAGTGAAGATCATCGGTGGACGCGCCGGGCGGCTGCTGCCCCATATCTTGCCGCAGATCGGCGAGTGCCGCAGGACTGGTACGCGGGTGATCCTCCTCGTGCCGGAGCAGTACACATTGCAGGCGGAGCGGGAAATCATCGCTGGCCTCAAATTGCCAGGCCTGCTGGATGTGGAAGTCCTGTCCCCCCGCAGGCTGACGCGGCGGATCCGCGAAAGCGGCGGACATGGCCCTCTCGCCCCGCTGGACGCTGCAGGACGCAGCATGGCCATCGCCCAGGCGCTGACGCAGGTGCAGGATGATCTGTCCTACTACAAGCGGGTGGCGCTCACGCCGAATCTGCCGGATAAGCTGAGCGTCCTCATGGCGGATATGCAGCGCGCAGGCCTGACCCCGGAGGACGTCGCCCAACACGCGGAAAGTATGAAGTCCGGCGCCCTCAAGGCCAAGGAAGGCGATGTGGCCCGTATCTGGTCGGCCTATCTGGACGTGATCGAAGGCCGCTTCGCTGATGAAACCATGCAGCAGCAGGATATGCGCAGCCGCCTCATCCCCAGCGGAGTCATGAATGACGCAGCGGTGTTTGTGTATGGCTTCGACGTGCTGCCGGGGCCGATGTGTGAGCTGCTCTGCGAGTGCGCGAAGGTCTGCCAAAGCCTTACCGTCACCATGACCATGGACGCGGCGGATGCTCCCGACGGGCGGATCTTCCTCACCCAGAGGTCGAGCGCGGCGCAGCTGATGAAGCGCCTTGAGGCAGCGGAGATCCCCGTGGAATGGCGGTATCTGCCGATCAGGGAGGAGGCGATGTCTCCCCTGCGATACCTGGAAAGAAAGCTGTTTGACCGTCAGGCGAAGCCCTACGACGGGTCGGGGGATGGCATTGCCATCCATGCGGCTGCGACTCCATACGCCGAGGCGACCCACATCGCCCGGCAGCTGAAAACCTGGCATGACGAAGGCGTCGCCTGGCAGCATATGACCATCGCCATGGCCGACGGAAACAGTATGGCGGGCATCCTGGCCACGACCCTCGCGGCAGCAGGTGTGCCCCACTATGTCGCCCGCAAGGACAGCGCTCTGCGCCACGGCCTCACCCGGATGCTGCTGGGAGCCCTGCGCGCCGCCACCGGCGGGTATGCGACCCTTGATGTGCTCCACATGATGAAGAGCGGCTTCTCGCCCCTGACGGCGCAGGAGGCCCACTTTCTGGAGAACTATGCCCTTGAAAACGGCGTGGATCACCAACGCTGGTGCAAGCCCTTCACGCGAGGCGACAAGGCCGAGGCTGCGGAGAAATTGCGTTTGCGGCTGATCACCCCGGTGGAAGTGCTGCGGGAGCGCCTTCGCGAAGCGAAAAGCGCGGCCCAGTCCGTGGAGGCGGTGTTCCGGCTGCTGGAGGATGTGAATGCCTACCAGACCCTGCTTGGTCGCGAGGCAGAGCTTCTCCGCCGCGGCATGGGGGCTGAGGCCGCATCCAACCGGCAGGTATGGCAGCTCATCATGGATCTGCTGGATCAGCTCCACGCCCTCCTGGGCGAACGGAGAGCTGCGATGAAGGACATTGCCCGGTTCGTCACCAGCGGCCTGACCGGCGCAAGTATTGCCAGTCTGCCGCCCCAGCCGGAGGCGGTCATGATCGGCGAGGCCGGACACCTGCTGACGGGCCGCATCGACGCGCTGGTGCTCTGCGGCATGCAGGACGGTGCGATGGCGTCAGGTCAGGACAGCCTGATCACCGAGGCAGAGCGGCGGATGATGTCGGAGGGCTTCGAGCGTCCCATCGGCCTCACCCGCCAGGAAACCGCAGCCCTGCGTCAGTCGGACTTCTACCGAACCATCGCCCTGCCGCAAAAGAGGCTGCTGATCACCTTCGCCCAGGGCGGACAGGACGGCACAGCCCTTCGCCCCGCAAGTCTGGTGGATGATGTGCGTCACTTGTTCCCCGATGTGCCGGTGACCGGCGGTGTGACGGCGGACGGCAGTGATGATCTGCCCCTGTCGCCTCAGCTGGCGCTGGACGCGCTGGCCCCGAAGCTCCGGGCCCTGAGTGATGGTCTGATCGACGAGCTTCCCCCCGCCTGGACGAATGCTTTGCGGTGGCTGTGGCAGTCTGAAGTCTGGCATGAACGCACCCGGCAGGTGGTGGCAAGTGCAGTGTCGGGCGGGCCTGACGGCAGACTGCCCATTGAATTGACCCGGAAGGTCTTTACCCAGGATACGGTGTCCATCAGCCGGCTGGAGAGGTTTGCGAGCTGCCCCTACCAGCATTATGTGGACTACGGCCTTAAGCCCGTCAAGCGGGAAGCCTGGGCCTTCGAGGCGGATGATGTGGGCGATTTCTACCACGCAGCATTGCAGAGTTTTGCCCATGCGGCGCTGAATCATCCCAACTGGCCTGACCTCCCGGAGGAGGACGTGGATGCGCTGATGGAGGAAGTTCTGCGCCCCCTGACCGCCCAGTGGCAGGACGGACCCCTCGCTGATACCCCCGCCCAGCAGCTGCAAGGCGAAAAGTATGTCCGCACGGTGAAACGCGCCGCATGGCTGTTCACGAGGCAGGCGAAGTCCAGCCGCTTCCGCACGGTGGGCGAGGAGGTCGAATTCGGCACGGAAGGCGGACTGCCCCCGGTGGTGCTGACCCTGAAGGATGGGCGGCGCATCGCCCTTCGCGGCAAGATCGACCGCATTGACCGCTGGGACGGCGACGACGGCGCATATTTGCGGGTGATCGACTACAAGTCCGCCAGGAAGGACATCGACCCCACAAGACTGTGGTATGGTCTGCAGCTTCAGCTGATGCTCTACCTGCAGGCGGCCTCCCAGGGCATGAAGGGCAATGCGGCGGGCGCGTTCTACTTCCGGGTGAATGACCCTCTGGTGGACGCGGAGGACGTGAAGTCCGCAGCGGAAGCCGCCATCGCAAAGACCTTGCAGCTCAAGGGCGTGGTGCTCTCCGACGTAAAGGTTGTCTCCGCCATGGACGCGCAGGGTGATGCCCTGGGCAAGATCTTCAACAAGGACGGGTCTGTGACGTCCGGCACCAACGCCTACTCCAAAGAGGAGATGCAGGCACTCCTTGACCATACGAGGCAGACCGCTGCGGAGCTGGCGGACGGCATCCGGGAGGGCGATATCTCCGTCAGTCCGGCCCAGGTCAAGGCGTGGAGTGCCTGTCAGTGGTGCGAGTATGCCGCCGTGTGCGGGTTTGACCCGGCCTTGCCCCATTGTACAAAGCGTGTACTTCCTCCCATGGGCAGGCAGGAATTGGCGGACAGGCTGGCGAATGATAACGGTGAATCCCCCGTGGATGCGAAGAACGAATGAAAAACAGTCTGTTTTGCAGGAATCTTCCCCGGAGGGATTGCATCTTTGGCAAAAATGGTTTATAATCGTATCAAGAGAATTATCTCTATTGAAGGAGGCGTTTTCCCATGATTAAGATTATCGCAGGCAACAAGGGCTCCGGCAAGACCAAGCGGCTCATCGATATGACCAATGACGTCGCCAAGACCGCCGCTGGCAATGTTGTGTTCCTGGATAAGGACAACAGCTACATGTACGAGATCGACCGCGCGGTCCGTTTCGTCAACGTGAACGATTATCACGTGTCCTCCGCTGAAATGTTCCTGGGCTTCCTGGGCGGCATGCTGGCGAGCAACTACGACATCTCCACCATCTTTGTGGATGCGTTCCTGAAGCTGGTCAAGATCGATATCGCCACGGCTGACTGGTTCTTCTCCAGCCTGGAGGAGTACGGCAAGAAGCATGACGTGACCTTTGTGCTGTCCGTCAGCGCTGATCCTGAGACGCTGCCTGAGTTCTGCAAGGCCTACGTCATCTAATCAAAACTCCGTCAGGGCGGTGGTGATCGTGCTGCCGCCCTGTTCCTTTGCTCTTTCACGATGGATTGTATACAATGACTGCTTCTCAACAGGACAGGGAAGGTCTGCGTTTGGCCTGTTCTGCTCAGAATCAGTCATCTGACATCAATATAGATTTGGAGTGTGATTCCCATGTCTTTCTTCTCCACCCGAGGCGGCGCGGCAGTCACCGCATCCCAGGCGATCCTCTACGGCCTTGCTCCTGACGGCGGCCTCTATGTCCCTGCCATGTTCCCGCCCATCAGCCTGCAGAAGATCGGCAGTCTGACGGAGATGGACTACCGCCAGCGCGCCTGCGCGATCCTCAAGACCTACCTGGAGGACTTCTCCATCCCGGAGATCGAAGCGGCTCTGGCTGCTGCTTATGATGAGAAGAAGTTTGACGATCCCGCCATCGCCCCTATGAAGAAGATCGATGACGAGACCTGGGTGCTGGAGCTGTTCCACGGCCCGACCCTGGCCTTCAAGGATATGGCGCTGCAGCTGCTGCCCCACCTGACCACCCTGTCCGCAAAGAAGAACGGCGAGGAGCGTGAAGTGTCCATTCTGGTGGCGACCTCCGGCGATACCGGCAAGGCGGCCCTGGAGGGCTTCAAGGACGTGCCCGGCACCTCCTGCACCGTGTTCTACCCTTCCGACGGTGTGTCCGACGTGCAGAAGCTGCAAATGACCACCACCGGCGGCGACAACACACATGTCATCGGCATCCACGGCAACTTCGACGACGCCCAGACCGGCGTGAAGAACCTGTTCTCCTCGTCTGAGTTTGCTGAGAAGGTGAACGCCAAGGGCAAGGTGCTCTCCAGCGCCAACTCCATCAACTTCGGCCGTCTGGTGCCTCAGATCGTGTACTACTTCAGCGCCTATGCGGACCTGCTGAACGAAGGCGTCATCAGCTTGGGCGACCCGGTGAACTTCGTCGTCCCGACCGGCAACTTTGGCAACATCCTGGCGGCGTACTATGCCCGCAACATGGGACTGCCGGTGGGCAAGCTGATCTGCGCGTCCAACCGCAACAACGTCCTGACGGACTTCTTCCGCAATGGCGTGTACGACACCCGCCGCACCTTCTTCAAGACCACCTCGCCCTCCATGGATATTCTGATCTCCTCCAACCTGGAGCGTCTGCTGTATGAGTGTGCCGACCGTGACGGAGAACTGGTCGCCACCTGGATGAAGCAGCTCAAGGAATGTTACACCTATGCCATCGGCGAGCAGCGTCAGGAGTGGATGCGCGATGTGTTCGACGCCGGTTACTGCGATGATCAGCAGTGTGCGGCGGAGATCCGTGCCCGCTTTGAAACTGATCACTACCTGATGGATACCCACACCGCCGTGGCCAGCCACGTCCTGAAGGAGTATCGCGAGAAGACCGGCGACATGACCACCGCTGTCATCGTCTCCACGGCCAGCCCCTACAAGTTCGCCCAGGACGTGCTGTCCGCCGTGGAAGGCAAGGAAGCGGTGAACGGTCTGGACGCCTTCCAGTGCAGCGAGATGCTGGAGAAGGTCACCGGCGTGAAGGTGCCTCAGCAGGTCAAGGAACTGCGCCAGCTGCCCGTGCGCCACAAGCAGCAGTGCCAGAAGGACAAGATGGCCGAGGCGGTCATGGAGGCCTTCGGCGAGTAATTCCCCATTGAAAGGATAACCATGAACATCTCTGAAATCACCCTTGTACAAACGAGGCTGAATAGTCTGATCAAGCAGCCCCTGACCCATGTGTCCCGCGAGGCGGATATGCTGGTGCTGCGCTTTGGCATGCAGTATGTGCTGCGCATCCAGTGTTACTACCGCCTGACGGAGCAGGGCCGTACCATCCTGGCCCGCAACGATGTGTATCAGCCTTCCGAGGCGATGTGGTCGATGTGGCGCGCGATGGGCTACGAGGAGGACTACATCCCCGAGGATTTCCACTCCGACGAGGAGGGCTGCAACCGCCTGGATGAGGCCCTCGAGCGTCTCAACAGCGATCTGGAAGGTCTGACGGTCCGCACGGCGATGCTCAACCAGCTGGGCGACCTGACGATGGTGTTCCAGTGCGGCGCGACGCTGACTGTTATGGCGGACACCTCCGGCGGCGAGGAATGCTGGCGGCTCATGAGCGAAAACGAGGACGACCTGGTCGTCTACGGCGATGGCGCTGAGCTGGTGGAGCCAGGGGCGGGTACGACATACTGACAGGAGAAAGATGAGAAAAGACGAAATCCCTTATGTAGCGCAGCGGCTGCGAACGATGATCGGTCAGCCGGTGACGGCGTTGGGCTACGCGGCGGACATGCTGACCCTCGGCTTTGGTCGGGAAGGCGAATTCTGTCTGCACATCCAATGCAGCTACCGCATGGCCACGGAGGAGACGATCCTCTTTGACCGCATCGACTATTTCCGTCCGTCGGAGGCGCTGCAAGCCAGATGGCTCTCCCAGGGCCTGGAGGAGGATGACTTCCCTCAGGAATGGTCTGACGAGGACTGCCGCCTGTTTGAGGCGGTGAAGCAGCTGCGTGCGCGCTTGGACGGTATGACCGTGGAGACGGCGGACGTCAACCAGCTGGGAGACCTTACGCTCCGCTTTGCTGGCGGCGTGACGCTGCTGGCCCTGCCCATGCACTCTGATGATGACGAGTGCTGGCGGTTCTGGAACGACGCTCTCTGGCCGGATCAGCACATGGTGGTCTATGGCAATCATGTGGAGCTCCACGGGCCGGGAGAAGGCTGCTACGGAATCTGTGAATAATGAATAATGACCGGGAGTACCGATGCTGGTGCTCCCGGTTTTGCGTTGTATGGGGAAATGCGTTTGCAAGTTTGTGGTGTGTCTCGCACACTTCCTAAGTTAGTGAGCGGGTTTGCTGCCAGCTCCCTCCCGGCGCATGTGACTGTCAGAACCTACCGAACGCTGCAGATGCTGCCGAGATGCGCTGCACTACCCGAAACCCGATGTGTTCACGGGGCTGCGGTGCCTGTAATGTCCCCTTTTTGTACTTTTTTTAAAAAATTCACGATTCGTTCATTGTATACGAAGTAATATAGTATATAATAAGAATGGGATTTGTTCTCATGACTGGAATACAATGATATACCGGAGGATATGCGGATCGTGCGGACATTGAAAAGGTTGATACGAATAACGGTATTTTTGACTCTGCTGGCTGCAGTTGTTGGTGTGCTGTACATATATCTCTTGCCGATGCTGGAGAGTCAGAAAGTACTGAGCTATGATGCATATATCGTCAAGCGCGGCAGTATTGCGACAACAAAAAGCTTCAGTGCAACGATCAGCATAGCATCCAGTGAGACGCATAAGAACACGACTCGTGCCACAGCGATCCGTGAACTTTATGTGACAAATGGTCAGACAGTCCGCAAGGGAGATAAGCTGATGCAGCTGGATAATGGTGAATTGCTCAAAGCGGGGCTGGATGGCGTTGTGACGGAGATGCGGTTTGATACCACGGATTGGCTTTGGAACAATGTTGAGCTGATTCAGATCAGTGACCTGACAAACCTGATGGTTTCGTTGTCCGTGGATGAATACGATGTGCGGAATGTCAGCGCAGGACAGAAGTGCCTTGTCACAATCGTTCCGACCGGCGAGGTGTTTGAAACGGAAATATCCCATGTGGATCGAGTATCTTCCTCATCCGGACAGGTCGCTTTCTATACGGTTACTGCTGATCTGACTGTGCCGGAGAGCGTTCTGCCTGGCATGACCGCCAGCGTGACGATCCCTTCAGATTGCGTACAGGACACGCTCGTCCTGGATATGGCTGCCTTGGCTTTTGATGAGGAAAAGCAGCCCTATGTTCTCTGCAAGAACGACGGTTCCTATCAGGAAATGCCGGTAACGACAGGTTTAAGTGATGGTATGCGGGTACAGATCCTCTCTGGCCTGACCGAATGCGATACTGTGTGGGCTGTCTCGGGTGTGGAGGAAACAAAGAGCGCTTTCTCGTTGTCGGATCTGTACAGGAAGCTGGCCGGTGAAAAGATCGTTATCAATGATATGACGGGTAATGATCGGAGCAGCAGAAGCGGAGCGCCAGGGAGGCAGATGCCTGACGGAAACCGGGACCATCCTCGGGGAACTCCTTCTCCGGAAATGACCAGCCCGGGAAAAACGGGTGGTATGACTGTCCTTGATGCGACGGGTCCGACAGCAACGCCAGCTTTCGAGCAGCAGGAAGAAAAAGAAGAAACATCCGACAAGGAAAACCCGGTAAATGAAATTCCACGCAAGCGAAATCAGGAAGGAAATGGAACGCCATGAAGAAGTTGGTTGGTCTGATTCTGTGCATGCTGATAACGGTTGGATGTGCGTGTGCCGAGGAACGCTTTGACGGTCAGGTCGTGGCCGGTGATACGGTCAGCGTGACAGCACCCTTTGGCGGAACGATCAAGTCATGCGGACTGCGGGTCGGAGCGCTGGTTAACGTCAATGATGTG
>JBGUSK010000107.1:0-9823 GCA_045132495.1 Christensenellales bacterium
CAGAGGAATTTGAAGGGGTCTATCGCGCCAAGCATGAGCGTAACATGATCCGGTGGAAAAAGCCGGGTGAGTGAAGCAGGAAACTTGTAGTTGACGGCGAATCAAATAGGGAAGTATCCTGCCGGGAGATCTGCATGAAAAAGATGGTTCTGCGGCTCTGCCTGTTGTCGCTGACGGCCGGGTGGATGCTGCTGATATTTGGTTTTTCTGCTCAATCAGGGGAAGAATCCGGCGGCTTGAGCGCAATCATCGCCGAACCGCTGACAAGGCTGCTGGTATGGATGTCTGATTCGCTCAACTCCCAGCAGTGGGACGCCCTTTACCAGTGGGTGGACGGCGCTGTCCGTGGCGCAGCCCACTTTGGTGAATATGCCATTCTCGGCGGATTACTGATGCTGATGTTCCACAGCATTGGGGTTCAGAGCGTCTGGCTGCCCTGGATATGTGGAACATTTTACGCCTTGACAGATGAATGGCATCAGTCGTTTTCTCCAGGGCGTGTTTGTGATCTGATGGATGTGTTGATCGACGCTTCCGGTGTATTGGCGGGCGTTTTGATCTGCAATATTATCATTCAACGATGGAGGAAGAAAAATGTACACAATTCGTGATCTGTATGATCTGTCCCACACGCAGGCGGCTGAATATCTGAGCCAGTATACTTACCCCTGGGAAGCTCTCAAGGGCATAAAGGATGAAATCATCCGCCTGGGAGAAATGCTTGATCCTGCCCAGTACACAGAGGTTGCACCACAGGTGTGGGTGCATGTGACAGCCACCGTTGCTCCCACGGCGTTCCTTGGTGCTCCTTGTATCATTGGCGCCAGGACGGAGGTACGTCACTGTGCATTTGTGCGTGGCAGTGCGCTGGTTGGCGAAGGCTGCGTAGTCGGTAATTCGGTGGAGCTGAAGAATGTCATCCTCTTTGATGGCGTGCAGGTACCCCACTACAACTATGTGGGTGACAGCATCCTTGGCTATAAGAGCCACATGGGCGCCGGCTCCATCACCTCCAATGTGAAGAGTGACAAGACGCTGGTGACTGTTCGCTGCGCGAACGAAGCCATTGAAACCGGGCTGAAGAAAATGGGCGCGATGCTGGGCGATCTGGTAGAGGTCGGGTGCAACAGCGTGCTCAATCCTGGTACGGTCATCGGCCGGGAAAGCAATATCTATCCGCTGTCCAGCGTGCGCGGCGTGGTTCCGGCACATTCCATCTGGAAGACTGGCGGCGTGGTGGTGAGCAAGAAATGATCAAGCCCATCATGCGGGATATGATGTTTCTGGCTCAGCCAAGCGTGAAGGCCACCCATGCCGACAAGCAGGTCATCACCGATCTGGTCGATACCCTGAATGCCAACTTGGATGGGTGCGTCGGCATGGCGGCCAATATGATCGGTGTGCAGAAACGGATTATCGTTGTGCGCATGGGGATGTTCTCCATGCCGATGGTGAATCCGGAGATCGTTGCTCAATCCGGGATATATGAGACGGAGGAAGGCTGTCTGTCGCTCGTGGGTGTTCGCAAGTGTAAACGTTATCGGGATATAGAGGTCAGCTATCAGGATGCTTCCTTTCTGCCGCGCAGGCAGAAGTACTCCGGCTGGATTGCGCAGATCATCCAGCATGAGATCGACCACTGCAACGGAGTCGTTATATGAGCGTACTGCACATTCTTGTAGATGCAGACGCTTGTCCTGTCGCCCGCCAGGTTGAGGATGCGGCAAGAAAGCATCAGCTGCCTGTGATGCTGCTGTGTGATGAGCATCACATGATGTACAGTGACTATGCGCAGGTCTGCCATGTGTCCTCTGGTGCTGATGCGGTTGATATTGCGTTGATGAACCTCTGCCGCAGAGGGGACATTGTTGTTACGCAGGATTACGGTGTTGCTGCGATGGCTCTTGGTAAGGGGGCGTATCCCATCCACCATTCCGGCAGACGCTATACGGATGACAATATCGATATGATGCTGATGGAACGTCATCTGGCGAAGAAGGCTCGTCGCGCTTCAGGGAAGCATCATTTGCACGGGCCTGCCAAATTTACGGGAGAAGACAAACAGCGCTTTTCTGCTGCTTTTGAGGCACTGATTGAAATCGCGTTACAGTCATCGGGAGGAAATGAATCTTGACCATTGTTGAAACGCTTTGCAAGGAATTTAACGTCCAGCCCTGGCAGGTGGAGGCGGTGATCGCTCTGCTGGATGAAGGTGCGACACTGCCTTTTATTGCCCGCTACCGCAAGGAACAGCACGGTTCGCTGGATGACCAGCAGCTGCGCGACATTTCTGACAGGCTGAATGCTCTGCGCAATATCGAACAGCGGCGGAATGAAATCAGCGAATCCTTGAAAAAGCTGGAAGTCTGGACGGAGGAGCTGCAAATCGCTTTGGATAATGCCGCGACGCTTGCCCAGCTGGAGGACGTGTATCGTCCCTATCGGCCCAAGCGACGCACTCGTGCATCCATTGCGAAGGAGCGCGGCCTTGAGCCGCTGGCCAATGTGCTGATGATGCAGCCGCCCCGCATGGCAGCGCCGGAGGAAATGGCTGCCAAGTATGTGGATGAGGAAAAAGGCATCCCCACGGCAGAGGATGCGCTGCAGGGGGCGATGGACATCATTGCAGAAACGGTCAGTGATGACCCGGCTGTACGCGCACGGCTGAAGGCATATTATCACCGTGAGTGTCAGGTTGCGACGCGTGCGGCTGAGGACGAGCCCGATGAGAACAGCACATACCGCATGTATTACGATCATCGCGAGCCTCTGCGCATGATGCCGGGACATCGCGTTCTTGCCATGAACCGTGCGGAAAAGGAAGGGGCGATCAAGGTTGCCCTTGATGTGAATGTTCAGACGGCGCAGGCCGTTGTCCGCGCTGGATACGTTCGCAACAATGGCAGCTCTGCCTGCGAATACGTTGCACGAGCCTGCGATGATGCTTATACCCGATTGATCGCTCCATCTCTGGACACGGAGCTCCGCGGCGAATTGACGGATAAGGCTCAGACGGCAGCGATTCGTGTGTTTGCGCTGAACCTGAAGCCCTTGCTGATGGCTCCCCCTGTCAAGGGCCGCACAGCGATTGGTCTTGACCCGGGGTATGCCCACGGCTGTAAGGTTGCTGTGGTGGATGAAACCGGTCTTGTGCTGGATACGGCAGTTATTTATCCTGTGGGACGCGGTGCTGGTGCAGTACAAACTGCGAAGGACACCGTGAAGCGGCTGATCCGCCAGCATGGCGTGTCGATTGCAGCGATTGGCAATGGCACAGCTGGCAGAGAGACCGAGCAGTTCTTTGTGCAGGTCATGAAGGAACTCGATATGGGGGAAAAACTGGCCTACATGATCGTCAGCGAGTCCGGCGCTTCGGTGTATTCCGCCTCCAAGCTGGCTGCTGAAGAATTCCCTGACTTTGATGTGAATCTGCGCAGTGCTGTGTCCATTGCCCGCCGCTTGCAGGATCCGCTGGCGGAGCTGGTGAAGATCGATCCAAAGGCTATCGGCGTAGGCCAGTATCAGCATGATTTAAAGCCGGCTGAGCTGGATGCGGCGCTTGATGGTGTGGTGGAGGATTGCGTGAACGCTGTGGGCGTAGACGTGAACACCGCTTCTGTGTCACTGCTGAGCCATGTGGCTGGAATCAACAAGACGATTGCGAAGAATATCGTGGCTTATCGCGAGGAAAACGGTGCCTTCACCACTCGTGCGCAGCTGAAGAAAGTTCCCCGCCTTGGTCCGAAGGCATTTGAGCAATGCGCTGGCTTCCTGCGGGTTCCCGGCGGTAAGGAATTGATTGAGAACACTGGCGTTCATCCGGAGAGCTATGACGCGGCGAAGGCTTTGCTCAAGCGGTTCGGCCTTACTCCTGCAAAGGCGGTCGGCACGCTCTACCAGCTGGCTGAGGAAACCGGTTTTACGGTTTTGGCCGATGAGCTGGATGTTGGCGAACCTACTCTGCGTGACATTGCGGCAGAGCTTTCCAAGCCGGGGCGCGATCCTCGTGATGAGCTTCCGCCGCCTATCCTGCGCAGTGACGTCATGGAAATGAAAGATTTGAAACCGGGGCTGGAGCTCAAGGGAACTGTCCGCAATGTGACTGATTTTGGCGCTTTTGTGGATATTGGCGTACATCAGGATGGGTTGGTGCATATCAGCCAATTTCCGGGACGGCGGCTCAATCATCCCAGTGAAGCAGTCCGTGTGGGCGATATCGTGACCGTTTGGATCCGTGAGGTGGATATGCAGCGCAAGCGAATCAGTCTGACAATGCGCAAGCCTGTTCAAGGGTAAGGAGGTACGACCATGAAAAAGATGATGAGCCTGATACTAACAATGCTCCTGATGATCGCAGCGCTGCCTGCCGGTGCTTCTGGCGAAGTGCTGACCGGGCTCTCTGCCCAGGAAATCGTCGCCCAGATGGGATTGGGCTGGAATCTCGGCAATACATTTGATGCAACGGGTGGAAGCAAAAACAATGTGTATTCCCAGGAGCAGTCCTGGGGGAACCCAAAGGTTGACGCTGCGCTGATCAAGCGTGTGAAGGATGCGGGGTTCAAAACCATCCGGATCCCGGTGACCTGGTATCGTCAGCTGTCCAATGATGGCAAGTACACGATCAATCCTGCGTTCCTGGCGCGTGTGAAGGAAGTCGTGGACATGGCCTATGCCGAGGGCCTCTTCGTGATCATTAACATGCATCATGAGGAGTGGCTCAATGCGAAGAACCTGGATACGAAGTATGAAAAGATCGGCGAACAGCTGTCGGCCATCTGGCGTCAGGTTGCGGATGCCTTTGCGGAGTACGATCAGCATCTGATCTTTGAGGGTATGAATGAGCCGCGGATGAAGGGGACTGCAGCCGAGTGGAATGGCAACAAGGCAGGCATTGCGGCGGTCAATTATTTGAATCAGGTGTTTGTGGATACCATTCGTACCGGTGCGGAGGGCTACAATGGCGAGCGTGCGCTGATGATTCCCGGATATGCCGCTTCTTCGTCCTCTTCTGTGATGGCGGAAATCAAGATCCCCCAGTGGAATGGCGCGCAGGCAGAAAATATCATCGTCTCTGTGCACAGCTACACGCCTTATGAATTCTGCCTGAGCGATGAGATGGTCAATTTCAACCGCCTGTATACCAGCCACACGATGGCGATCGACATGGTGTTCTACAGCATCAAGGGGCTTTTCTTGAATAACGGTATTCCTGTGGTGATGGGTGAAACTGGTGCAACGAACAAGGACAATACTGCCGCACGTGAGCAGTGGGCCTATTATATGGGCATGAAAGCTGCAACATACGGCATCCCGATCTGCATCTGGGATAATGGTCACAACGGAAATACTGGCGGCGAATGCCATCCCTGGATCAACCGCCGCAGCGATGAGCCGCTCTATCCGACCGTGCTGGAGTCCCTCTTCAAGGGCGCTGCTTCGGTTGAATGGGGTTACGCAAACAAGTAAACACCGAAACACGCCGGACATTCATGCCTTTCTTTTAGGGGCGGAAGTATCCGGCGTGTTTTTATTCCTCTGGAAACAGCATTGATTCAATGTAGCACTCAGCAAATTCGGGATTTCCGTCAAGACCGATATGGATTGCTCTATCAGCCATTTCAGCAATATGGCTGCGCAGCGCTGTGTTTGTCAATAGAAGGGCAGCGCCATCCAGTGCTGCATTGCCGATGATGGAAACACGGTCGCTTAGCTCTGATGGGAGCAAACCGATCCGAACAGCGCTCCGGATGTTCAGATGGCTTCCAAAGCCTCCGGCGAGGTATAGTGTGGTTACTTCGTGAACGGGACAATTGGCAGCGGACAGCAGGCTCATAATGCCTGCGTGGATCGCAGCCTTGGCCAACTGTACAGCACGGACGTCACCCTGTACCAGCGTAAGACCGTCCTGCAGGGAAAAGTCTTCCTCCAGATAGCCGGTATCGTCCAAAATATTGGTGTCAAGCATGGCTGCAATCAGGTCAATAAGGCCGGAACCGCAAATACCTACTGCCTTGCCACCGCCAATGGTGCGACAGCGAATATGTCCGTCGATTACTTCTGCGCAGTCGATTGCACCGGGGATACTGGAGCATCCGCAGCTGATTCCTGCACCTTCGAATGCTGGTCCGGCAGCTGTGGAAGCGATATACAGCTTGCCATGATGCCACAGGGCGAGCTCGCCGTTGGTGCCGACGTCGCATAGTAAAGCTGTCTCGTTTTTTTGCGTCATCCCGCAGGCCAGCAGTGCACAGGTGGTATCAGCGCCGACAAAGGCGTGCAGGCACTGGGGCAGATAAGTTTGTCGCGAGAGAAGGCAGGTTTCGGAACCGAAAAGACAATCCGCATGGAATGGCGCGCGGGATAGTGGGGTCGGATCAATTCCGTTAAGGAGATACAACATAGTGGTATTTCCAGTGACAACAAGAGAATCGACGGCCTCTGGTGGTGCTTCAGCATGAGCACACGCAGTAATCAGCAGCGTCCGAATTGCATTTTCTACTTGGAGCTGCAATGCTTCACTGCGGCCTTTGCGCGCTGCTTCTATTCGTCCGATCACATCGCAGGCGATCTGTGTCTGTGGATTCAGCATGCTTGCAGTGGCAAGACAACGGCCGCTTTGTAAGTTATAAAGCAAGAGGGCGATTGTCGTTGTTCCGATATCAACGGCAGCGCCGAAATGGCTTGACATGGGAGAATGGGGCACTAAATCGGAAGCGCTGCCGCCCTCTATTTGACTGAGAATAAGTGGGACTGGCAAGGTGACTTCTGCATCACCGTTGATGATGGCTTGACAGGCCAGGCGAACACAAAGGCGATTCTCTGCTGCATTGGGAGCGGAAACATCTCCAGCCAAAGTCACGGCACATTTACCGCATACTCCGCGGCCACCACAGGGCTGAGTGATGCTTGTATCTGACTTGCTCAGGAGGGCTGATAAGGGATGTGGAGCATCAAATTCGATCTTCTTGATCTGCGTCCCTTGATGGATAATCAGCGTTGACATGGATTCACCTCAAAATAGAATGATCCCGAAGTAGGTGACCGTATTTGCTCCGTTAATGTATTTGAGCCCGGTGGGTTTGCAGGTGTTGTAAACGTCGATGCCATAGCCCTCCATGGAAGGCATGGCACGCTCAGGATCACGGCAGGGGAGTCCGTCCTCCTTTGCACAGCGTTCACAGACGCGGCATCCACCACAGGATAGATGCCGATGCTTCTCAAGCTCCAGCATCAGAAAGGCTTCCAAACGTTGACCGACATGAACGTGATGCTTTGCTGCAGCCTGCATACCTTCGATATCAAAGCTGTCTTCGATGTCAGCAATGGTCTGATAGAACAAACCATGCTTGTAATTTCTGACCTCGGCCATACACGTTTCGATATCACCGGTATCCGGAGGACACATCCAGCAGCGGCCGTACATTCCACAGCTGTTTGATTTGCAGAGTTCCCGGAAGGAAGCGTTCAGAACAATGCTATCCACCGGGATGACAGCTGCCTTGGAAACGCCTGCATCCAATGCAATATCAACAAGCAGTTGATGATCCATATGAACCTCCATGTGAAAACGCCCGAAATGAGCATTCGGGCGCAGAAATATCATCCTTCAACAGCTTTGAAGAAAGCCTGAATGTTATCCCAATTTGCATGGGCAGGAATATCGCAGCCGGAAGAGGGAATGAAATTCGGATAGCGGCCGCATCGTTCCAATAGAACATGGGTGGCTTCCGTGATAGAACCAATAGTGCCGCCTGCAAACTGTCCAGCCGGATCAATGTTGCCCATGACAAGAGTATCGCTGGGGGTAACTTTCAAAACGGCTTCCAAGTTAATGGCGTTGCCGAAATGATAAGCAGCAGCTCCGAGATGATAAATGCTTTCCAGCATCTGGGGGACTGAATTGCCGCAGTTGTGATAAATCACTGCAAAGCAGTCATCCTGTAGTGACTCGATGATGCGCTTGACATAGGGCATGGAAAACTCAACGGCCATATCAGGGGACAAGATGCCTGCCAGTGGTTCAGCCGTCATGATGCCATCAGCACCAGCGTCCTTCATGGCCTGACCATACTGGATCAAATACTCCGTGGCCTTGTCCAGCACTGTGTGAACAGTTTCTGGCTCATCAAAGCAAAGATACATGATCTCTGTCACGTCCATCAGACGGCCAGCCAGTGAATATGGTCCGATCATGCCTGCAAGAACCGGCTTGTCGGTAATGCGTTGCTTTGCCTTGCGGACTGCTTCGATGCACAGAGAAGCACGGCCTGCAGACAGCGAGGGAATTTCAAGCGCATTTGCATCATCCTCATCTGAAATAAGCTGACCAATGATCGCTGGCACCTCATCTGCAGCGAAACGAACCTGTGCGCCGAAGGCCTCTGCTTCAATGGAGAGATCCATCAGGCTGACGGAAGCGATCGTTGATGTTTCGCGGGCAATGATTTCCATTGCTTTGGCTTGCAATTCGGATGACTTGACCAGTGCTTCCACCGATACGCCCATTTTCTGTGCAGCGGGGAAGGAAAGGATGGGTAGCGCTTTCTTTCTGCCGATACGTGCTGCATCCCAAAGGAGGGGGCGGATATTCATCAGTTCACCTCGTCGTCAGGAGCAGAAAGCGACAGCAGCATCTGCGGCAGAGGCTGCGTCAGGGGTGTAGGCGTCTGCGCCGATCTGTACGCGGAATTCATCGGACACAGGGGCGCCGCCAATCATGATCTTGACCTTGTCGCGGATGCCTGCCGCTTCCGCTGCTTTGACGACATCAGCCATCGTGGGCATGGTAGTAGTCAGTAATGCGGAGCAGCAGATGATTTGACAATCCTGCTCAATGGCGGTGTTCACAAATGTCTCGGGGGAAACATCAGTGCCAAGATCAATAACTTCAAGGCCTTTGCCTTCCATCATCATTTTTACAAGATTCTTGCCGATGTCATGCAGATCACCCTGCACAGTGCCGATGCAAACACGGCCACTGGCTTTCACACCATCGGCGGCCAGCAGGGGCTTAAGCAGTGCAGAACCCATATTCAGTGCGCGGGCAGCAACCAGTACCTCGGGGACAAAAATCTCATTATTGCGGAATTTTTCGCCAACGACATCCATGCCTGCGATCAGACCCTTTTCGAGGATTTCCTTCGCGGGAATGCCGCTGTCGATAGCTTCCTGTACCAGTTGCTTGACGATCTTTGCCTTGCCCTTCTGCAGGTTTTCGGAAATCTGAGAAAGCATGTGTTTTGCCTCCTTATTGAATCGATATAATCCGAACAAAAACGGATGATTGAAGTATAACATCATGAAAAGAAAATGCGTATCGAAAAAATGTGCAGGAATATAGAAATGCTGCTGTAATGCTAAGTGTTGAGAAACAACGAATCGGTTGAATGTGGTGAATGGAGAAGGAATGACCGGATGCTGCAATAATGTAGTGCCCCGTGGAATGGGTTGTGTATGAAATAGCAGTATTTCTAAAATATTGAGGTTTTTTCTGATATGGAAAATCGGAGGTGTGTGATAGGATACGTTTACAGGGGACGCTTGCGGAACTCGTGAGGGGACGTGCGGGTGATTCTTCTGAAGGTGTAGCAGAAATTCGCGGCGCTGTTGAATCCGCATTGAAAGGCGATTTCCTGGACGGACATGCGGGTCGTTTTGAGAAGCTGCTGCGCTTGTTCCACGCGGCTCTTTACGACGAACTGGTAGGGGGATAGACCTGTTTCCTCTGCGAACATATGTGAGAAGTAGCTGGGGGAATAGCCTGCGCTTGCGGCGATCTCCTCTACAGATAATCTGTCTGCGAGATGGCTTTGAATGAAAGTTA
>JBGUSK010000108.1:0-34308 GCA_045132495.1 Christensenellales bacterium
ATGCGGTCAATGCGGGCCTTGTGAAGGTCAGGCTGACTGACCTTGCGCAGCGTATCCCGGTTGACGAACAGGCCTTCCACGGAGCCATTGGAGAAGGCAAACAGCCGGTCGTCACCGCTGATGAGCATGTACCGCCAATCGCCGTCAGGTCCCTTGTCGCCCACGCGAAGGGTGATGTCCGTGCCGTCAGCATAGCGGATGCGGGCCTCGTACCGGGGATTCTCCAGGCCGTAGTCCGCCAGATGTCCGGCGTATTCAGCGGGATTGTCTGTCAGCACCTCTTCAGCGGTGATGCATACAGCGCTGACCAGAAATTCCATGCTTTCTTCCCAGGTGAGGGTGAAGCCATCCTCGCCCAGGATGGTCACGGATTCCTCCCCGATGGTCTCGCTGATGTTGGGGATCGCCGTCCAGGGGGCTTCATCTCCCCGGCGGATCGTGACGGAAACAAGCTCCGGATAGCTGTACTCATACAGGACGATGGATTGATCCTGTGGGGCGGTATATTCCGCGGTGGGTTGAGGCTGCAGCACAGATGCGGCAGCGATGATGACAGACAGCAGAAAGATGGCTGCGATCAGCCACAAAGCAAGCCTGCTGCGGCCGCTTGTGCGCGTTTTTTTGCGTACAGTCTGCATCAGCGGTGCCTCCTGGGGTAGAGGATGAAGAACGCCGCGCCCAGCACCGCCAGCGGCAGAGCTACCAGCATCAGGCTGCCCAGCGTCAGCGCATCAGCGGAAAGGCCGGGGCGTACAGCGCTGCGGGCCATGATGTGCAGATTGCTGGCGGCGCTGTCCACCAGGTATTCCATGGTGCGGATGATAAATTCCTGTGCATGGGTCATGGCGAAGTAATACTCGCTGGTCAGCGTGGCGGTGGAACCAAGGATGACCGCGCGGCTCACGTCACCAGTGGCGGAGAAGCGGTATGCCTCCAGCGCCAGGGCAAAGGGGCCTTCCTCGTCGCCTGCCTGCTTGGTCAGGGAGGTTCCTCCGGTGATGCTGCGCAGGTAAGAGCCTTCGCCGGAAAGGAGCATGGGGGTAACGGTCAGGCTGTTGTCTGAGGTATCGGGCGTCTCAAAGGCTCGGGCAGTGGACATGATCAACGTGGACATGTTGTTCAGCATCAGGTCAAGGGTGATGTCGGTGGGCTGCATCCGGGGCAGCAGTACGGTGCGGTTGCCCTCAAAATAGCCGGATTTGTCCTCCTTGGCGGCCACGACCACGCCCTCTTTGGGGATGAAACCATAGGAGCGCAGCAACGCCTGATAGTTGGGCATGGCAGCGATGGGATCGGAGTAATCACAGGCGAAGAGAATCGCGCCGCCCCGGGATGTGAAATCCGTCACGGTTTTCAGCTCAGAATCCGTCAGGTCACGCACAGGGGCAAGGAAAACCAGCAGATCCTCCGGATACAGGGTAATATCCGCAAGGGAAGAAAAACGCACGTCGTAATGGTTGCTGCGCAGAAAATCAGCGAGGACAGCGGCGGTGTTTTCATCCAGCTCGTCATGGCCCTGCACCATATACACCACAGGGATCACATCCTGGGTGACGTAGGCGATGGCGGAGGTAATGCTGCTTTCGTAGGTGAGCTTGTCATAGGCATAGGTGCCTGCGTTGTAGTCGATGGACAGGGTGAGGAAATCCGCCGCGTTCAGCACGCGGAAACGCTCTGTTTCCGGGCAGAAGACGACCAGGCTGTCCGCCGTGACGGCGTTATCCGAGGTCGCGCCGGAAAAGCGGGTCGCGAAGGTCGGGTTCAGCGACAGGGAGGCCTGCTCCCAGGTGATGAGCTCAGAGGCGGCGGCATAGCGGTCCAGCAGCTCAAAGAGCAGCAGATCCTCGTCGCCCTTTTCGTACAGAGCGTATATGTGCACCGGCAGCGTCAGCTCGTTGAGGAGTTCCTCAGTGCTTTGGGAATGGGAGGTGATGCTGTTGAAGGAGAAATCCACGCGCCAGCCGTACTTTTTTTCCAGCGCGGTGAAGAGCCCATTGAGGGCGATCAGGAGCGCGATGGCAATGCAAAGCAGCGCCGTTGACAGGCTGCCATAACGGAATTTCGGATTCTGCAGGAAGGATAGCTTCATCTTCTTCATCCTCATGCCCCCCTGTAACGGCGACTATCCATCATGTGAATGGTCAGTGCCAGAAAAGCCGCCGCGAAGCTCAGATCATAACCCACGCTGGCGAAAGAGAACTGCCCCATCAGGAAGGGCTCGGTGCGCTCATACAGGTTGAAGAAGGAAAGCAGCGCATTGACCCAGTCGATGCCGATGGCATACTGGATGAGATCGAGCATCCACAGCACAAAATTGGCGCCAAAAGCGGCGACCACCGCCGTTACCTGGTTGGACGTGCAGCCTGAAATAAACAGATCCAGCGCGATGAAGGCGCAGCCCTGAAGCACAAATCCCAGGTATCCCACCAAAAGTTCGCCGGGATATACCTGCCCGTAAATCGCGACGATCAGCACAAACAGGCCCGTCAGGAGGACTGTCATCAGCATAACGGTGATGGCAGCGAAATACTTGCCCAGCACGATGCCGGGCAGGGAGACAGGGCTGGTCAACAGCAGCTGGTCGGTGCGCTTTGCCCTTTCTTCGGACAGGAGACGCATGGTCAGCACCGGGCACAGCAGCATCCACAGGTAGCTCATTGTGCCGATAAAGGACAGCAGATCGCTGGAACGGCTCTGCATGATCGTCAGAAAGAAAATCACCGATGACAGCAGCAAAAACACGCCCATGAACACATAGCCCACGGGAGTGAAAAAATAGCCTTGAAGCTCACGCTTCCAGATGGACAGCAAGGGCTCACATCCTTACATTCGTTAGTCTTGGGAGGTGGCGCGCAGGAAGGCGTCCTCCAGGGTGTCCCGCTCGGTGACGAGCTGCATGAGGGGCGCATCCATCGCGCAGAGAAGGCGGAAGAGCGCCGTCTGCGCATCGGGGGATGTGTCGTGTTCGCACTCGATGGAGACTTCCGTCACGCCGGGCACGAGCTGCTTGAGGGGCTTCACCCGCCGCACGCAGGGGAGAGACAGCAACGCTGGGAGCAGCTCCTGCTGACGGCCTTTGATCGAGGCGCGGAGCATCAGTGCATCGCCGGCATCCGTCAAATCAGCCATGTCGGCCTCGCGGATCAGCTTTCCCCGGTGGAGGATGATCACCCGCTGGCACAGCTGCTGGATCTCGCTGAGCAGGTGGGAGGAAAAGATGACTGTGTGAGTTGATCCCAGCTGGCGGATGAGTGCGCGGATCTCCACGACCTGCCGGGGATCAAGGCCGACGGTGGGCTCATCCAGCACCAGCACCGGCGGATCGCCGCACAGCGCCTGTGCCACGCCGACGCGCTGCCGGTACCCCTTCGACAGGTGGCCGATCAGCCGCCCAGCGACCTCTGTCAATCCGCAGATGTCCATCACCTCGTCCACATGAGCTGGGATGGCCTTGCGTACCACTTCCTTCAGCTCACACACGAAGCGCAAATAGCTGCGGACGGTCATCTCGTCGTACAGCGGGGGTTTCTCAGGCAGATAGCCGATGGCCCGCTTGCAGTCGCGGGCATGGGTGATCATATCCATGCCGTCCACCAGCACCTGGCCGGAGCTTGGCGGCATGTACCCGGTGAGGATGTTCAGCGTGGTGGTCTTGCCCGCGCCGTTTTGCCCCAGCAGTCCAACGATTTGACCCCTTGGGGCGGTGAAGGAAATATCGCGAATGGCCTCCACAGCGCCGTAGCGCTTGGTGACGCCTTTGAGTTCGATCATGGTCGGAAACCTCCAATCATAAAACCCATTATAGCATAGAATGGGGCTGTATGCATGAACAAAGTGTAAAAGTCGGAGAATTGCATGAAAAAAGCCGCCATTTGCGGCTTATTAGGTCAGAAAAGATGGGAAGCCAGGTCATCCGAGCGGCGCAGGAGGAAGGCTTGCAGCTGATTGAGCAGGATGCGGAACACGATGAAAAGCAGCAAGCCGATGGAAATAACGACTGCGTCGATCAGCCATACAGGCAGTGAGGAGGCAGCATTCCAAACCTGTACAGGAGGGCAGAAAACCCAGAAAAGCATGAGAAGCGGCAGGAATAGCAGCATATCAATGCGTGCAATCAGCTTATTCCAGGCCGTCTCGTATTCCTCACCGCACTCTTCGCAGACGACGTAGGTTTTCCACAGTGTTGCCCGGACGGACAGATGGTGGTCGCGATGCAGAATACGCGGGTCCTTGCTCATGCTTCTCTCCTTTGTATGAAGGCGTTACGCCATCTTCAGCCGATACCCCAGCTTGTACACCGTCTCAATGCAGCTGGTGCCGATCTTGCGGCGCAGTCGCTGGATGTGCACATCCACTGTGCGGGTCTCGCCAGCGTTCTGATAGCCCCAGGCAGTGCGCAGCAGCTCCTCCCGGGTGAGAGGAGAGTCGGGGCTCTCCATCAGCGCCTGCAGGAGGCTGAACTCCTGAGCCGTCAGCGGAAGAGATTCGCCGTCCAGGGTGCATTCGCGGTGCTCGATGTCCAGCCGCAGCGCGCCGAGAGTCAGCTGACTGTTGGTTTCCGACAGCAGCATTGCCACGCTGTGCCGGAGCTGAGCACCGTCAAAGGGGGAAAGGAGCACACCGCGCGGTCCCTGGTACAGGGCCCGCAGGTGACGCACATTGTTGACTTCAGCGGTCACGAACAGCAGCGGCCAGGACTTTTCTTCCAGTAGGCGCAGCATCGAAAAACTCTCTGCCCAGGGCAGACGGGCATTGAGGATCGTCAGCATCCTTGTGGAATGCTTGATGATCTCGTGCCCTTCAGCGATGCTCTCCGCCTGGATGCAACGGTGGTTCGCGGCTTCCAGAGCTTCGCACATGCGCAGACGGGTGGTCATATCCGGGTCAATAATCAGGATCGCAGCCATGGTGATTCTCCCCTCGTCAGGTGGAAGTAAGCGGCAAGGATAAGTGCGCCGCATTGATTTTGCCTTTCACCTATAAAGACGATTGAGAAAACAAAAATATTTCATCTTTGAAAAATTTTGTTGAAAACAGACAAAAACGAGGCCATCTTAAAGACAGCCTCGTTGGATTATACCAGATGCACATCCGCCACGCACAACTCGTGATGAACGATGTGAAGCATATCGCCCTCGTTGACGGCAGGGAAATCCTTTTCCGCATCGAAGTAGAACAGCCGCTCGTAGGGGCGGCCCTTGGCGTCAATATCCGCGCAGAGAAGCTGGCGGCAGCGCACACCATCCACCACATCAACGTTCTCCGACAGGCGGATAAAGGGAAGATCGCACTCGCGGGTGCGGCCGTGGAGGCAGTGGTTCAGGTGCACCTCGTAGCAGTGCAGGGGTTTGATGAACAGGTCATACCCGGCGATCAGCAGCACGCCGATCAGGATTGTTGCAGCGGAGGTCAGCCATTCCAGGCGAATGACGAGGGAAATGATCACCACAATTGCGAGGATCGTGCAGGGGATCCCCAGAATCAGCCAACGCTTGCGCTGCTGCTTGACGATGGCCTGATAATCAGCCTCGGTATAAATGGTATTGCTCATCGGGATACATCCTTTCATGGGTTTCTCACCTTACCCCTCTATCTTACCCCAGGAATATGAATAACGCAAGAACAAATCGCGATTTGGCGACATTTTATCACAAGAAACTTCAACGAATGTTGAGTTGCCTGCTTGCATACGGTGTGATAAAATTCCAGTATACGAAGATGAAATGGAGGAAATCCCATGGCGCAGACCCATACCCGGTCGATCCGCGTGCTGATGTTCATCCTGCGCTGTGTGATGCCCCACGAGCTTAAGGATGTTGAGAACGTCCGCCTGGCGGAGGACGACCCCATCGTCTATCTATGCAATCACGGCGAACTGTACGGCCCCATTGCCGGCATGCTGTACTGTCCGGGCTTCGTTCGCCTGTGGACGATCAGCGAGCTGTGCTGCGATGCCCAGGAAGCGACGGCCTATGTGAAGCGTTACACCCTCAAAAAGGTGAATTGGGCGGATAAGACCAAGCAGCGGGTAGCGAAGTTTCTTGCAACGAATACCATGAAGCTGATGCAGAAGGTGCAGTCCATCCCCGTGTTCCGCCATAAGCCGAGGGAGCTGATGACGACCTTCCGGAGGTCGGTAGAAGCGTTGCAGAGCGGTGCGAACCTGCTGATTTTCCCTGAAGATCCGGACACTGACCCCAATAGCCCGGGCTACAAGTCCGGCAGACCGCCGATGCTGTTCCGCGGCTTTCCGATGCTGGCGCAGGTGTACTACAACCGCACGGGCAAGCGCTGCCGCTTTGTGCCGGTGCTGTGCCACAAAGCCGGGCGCACCGTATCCTTCGGCACGGAAATCCTCTATGACCCGGATAATGACCCCATCGCCGAGCGTGACCGCATCGTGGATGAGGCCTACAACCAGATGCAGGCCCTCTATGACCGGGAGGAAGCGTTGGTGCGTGCATAAAGGAATCCCTGGCAGTCAATTGCTGCCAGGGATTTTCCAATTGATATCATATTCCATCTTGACATTCCCATCGAAGTCAAGCCACCGGAAATGTCCATCCTCCAGCGTCATGTACCCATGCCAGCTGTTCTCCTTGGGGATGGACACACTGCCGGGATTCAGGCAGACGCGCTCGTCGTTGACATCCAGCAGCGGCACATGGGTGTGCCCGTAGATCAGGATGTCGCCCTTCTGCATGGGCGGCAGGGCATTTACATTGAAATGATGTCCATGCGTGCAGTACATCAGCCGACGGCCAACGGGGATCACCGCATAATCCGCCAGGATGGGGAAGGGCAGCACCATCTGGTCAACCTCTGTGTCGCAGTTGCCGCGAACGCATAGCACCTTGTCCTTGATCTCGCTCAGCATCGCGATAACCTGCTTGGGCGCATAATCCTTCGGCAGATCATTGCGGGGGCCGTGGTAGAGAATATCGCCCAGCAGGAGCAGCCGGTCAGCGCCCTCTCGCTGGAAGGCGTCCAGAAGCTGGCGGGTATAGTAAGCCGACCCATGCAGGTCGGAGGCAATCATGAATTTCATGGATATCATCCTTTCCAAGTCACTGAAGTTATTATACCACGGACAGGGAAGAAGCGCAACAAAAAAGTCCGGCTCGATGTGCGGTCGAGCCGGTCGGATGCGCTTTGATGCTTTGCTTTTGATGTGTGCGGTATGTAAACGTTCTAACGGTTCAAGTAAAATGAATTACTTGATGATCTCCAGGATCACCATCTCGGCAGCGTCGCCGCGACGGGGGCCCATCTTGTACATACGGGTGTAGCCGCCGTTACGCTCCTTGCAAGCGGGAGCGATCTCACGGAACAGCTTCTCAACGACGGGGTACTTGACCTCGCGCTGACGAGCCTTGTAGTCAGCCTTGCGCTCATCCTCTTCACGAGCCACGGGCACGTTGTACAGGACGGACATGATCTGACGGCGGGCAGACAGCTTGGAGGGAGCGTCGTTCACGACCTCCTGCTGGACCAGCTGGCCCTTGTCGTTGTGGAACTCCTTCATCACGGTCACGGTATTCTCGTGCTCCTTGACAGCCAGAGTGATCAGACGCTCGGCAATGCGGCGGACTTCCTTAGCCTTCGCTTCGGTCGTCTCGATCTTGCCGTTATTGATCAGATTGGTCACGAGGCCACGCAGCAGCGCCTTGCGCTGAGAGGCCGTGCGACCCAGTTTGCGCTGGTAAGCCATGGGGTATTTCCTCCTATCATGGGTGGGCGGCGGAGTGCGTCAGCATTCCGCTCTTTTGAGCCCCGTCTTATTCATCATTCGGGCGCAGGGCCAGACCCAGCTCCTGCAGCTTCTGCTCGACCTCTTCCAGGGACTTGCGGCCCAGGTTGCGGACTTTCATCATATCTTCCTGGTTGCGCTGAACCAGCTCAGCAACGCTGTTGATGCCGGCGCGCTTCAGACAGTTGTAAGCGCGGACGGACAGCTCCAGCTCCTCGATGGTCATCTCCAGGACCTTTTCCTTCTTGTCGTCCTCAGGCTGCACCATGCTCACGGGGAGAACAGTGTCGGTCAGACGGACGAAGGAAACCAGATGCTCGGTGAGAATGCTGGCGGCGCCGCTGACGGCCTCTTCGGGCTTCAGGGTGCCATTGGTCCACACCTCCAGGGTCAGGCGATCGTAGTCGTTGGACTGGCCGACGCGCTTGTCCTCAACGGTGTAGTTCACCTTGTGGATGGGGGTGAAGATGGAGTCCATCGCGATGACGCCGATGGGCATCGTGATATCGCGGGCCTTGTTCTTCTCGGCGGAAACGTAGCCGCGGCCACACTCCAGGCGCAGCGTCATCTGCAGGTGTGCATCCTCATTGAGGGTGGCAATGTGCATCTCGGGGTTGATGATTTCGATCTCCTCATCCACCTTGATGTCAGCAGCAGTCAGTTCACCAGGGCCGATCTTGTCCACGATCACGGACTTGGGGCCTTCGCCGTACATCTTGACGGCCAGACCCTTCAGGTTCAGGATGATCTCCGTCACGTCCTCGGTCACGCCGGGGATGGTGGAGAACTCATGCTGCACGCCCTCGATATGCACAGAGGAAACGGCAGCACCGGGCAGGGAAGACAGCAGGACGCGGCGCAGGGAGTTGCCCAGCGTATGGCCAAAGCCACGCTCCAGCGGTTCGACGACGAACTTGCCGTACTTGCCGTTGTCGCCAACTTCGACACATTCGACCTTTGCCTTTTCGATTTCTACGGCCATTCTTTAAACCCTCCTTGCTCAGGTTCGCACTGAAGGGATGTCTTTGCGGGAGAGGGCGGTTTTCCTCATCCCCACTCCCGCAGCACCCTTCATTAACGGGAGTAGAATTCGACGATCATCTGCATCTGGGGCTCGAAGTCCACGTCCTCACGGGCGGGCAGAGCAACCACAGTGCCAGTCAGGTTGGGAGCGTCGAAGGTCAGCCACTTGGGGGTCACAGCAGTGGTGCCCTCACGCAGGCCCTTGAACAGCTCGGACTCGGCGCTCTTCTGGCGCAGGGTGATGACGTCGCCCACCTTCACGGAGTAGGAGGGGATGTCCACCTTCTGGCCGTTGACGCGGATGTGGCCGTGCACCACGATCTGGCGCGCAGCACGACGGGTCTTGCCCAGGCCCAGACGGTACACGACGTTGTCCAGGCGCTGCTCCAGCAGCTGGAGCATGTTGTCACCGGTGATGCCCTTCATGGAGGTGGCCTTGTTGTAGTAGCCCTCGAACTGCTTCTCGAGGATGCCGTAGACAAACTTGACCTTCTGCTTCTCCTTCAGCTGGGCGCCGTACTCGGAGACCTTCTTGCGGCGGGTGCCGCCGGGATTGCGGTTAGACTTCTTATTGCCATAGCCCATGACCGCCGGGGAAACGTCGAAAGAACGGCACTTCCGGGCGATAGGCTGCTTGTTGATAGCCATGTTTCAATGTCCTCCTTCGTTTGCTTACACGCGACGACGCTTGGGCGGACGGCAGCCGTTGTGGGGGATGGGCGTCACGTCCTTGATCATGTTCACGTCCAGACCGGCGGCCTGCAGAGCACGGATCGCAGCCTCGCGGCCGGAACCGGGACCCTTGACGTACACTTCGACAGTCTTCAGGCCGTATTCCATGGCGGCCTTCGCGGCGGTCTCAGCAGCGGTCTGGGCAGCGAAGGGGGTAGACTTCTTGCTGCCACGGAAACCCAGGCCGCCAGCGGAGGCCCAGGACAGGGCGTTGCCCTGAGTGTCAGTGATGGTGACGATGGTGTTGTTGAAAGAAGAAGAGATGTGGGCAGCGCCGCGCTCGACAAGCTTGCGCTCCTTGCGCTTGCGGACAACCTTCTTCAGGTTCTTCGACTTAGGAGCCATTGTTATATCCCTCCGTTAATTCTGCGGGCTTGGCGAATTACTTGCCAGCCTTCTTCTTACCGGCAATGGTCTTCGCGGGACCCTTGCGAGTACGGGCGTTGTTCTTGGTGTTCTGACCACGGACGGGCAGACCACGACGATGACGGACGCCACGGTAGCAGCCGATCTCCATCAGGCGCTTGATGTTCAGCGCCACTTCACGACGGAGGTCACCTTCGACCTTCAGGTTGTGCTCGATGTAATCGCGCAGCTTGCTGATGTCGGTCTCGGAGAGATCCTTCACGCGAGTGTCGGGATTGATGCCAACCTCAGCCAGCATCTTCTGAGAAGTCTTCAGACCGATGCCGTAGATGTAGGTCAGGCCGTACTCCACTCGCTTTTCACGGGGCAGGTCCACACCTGAAATGCGTGCCATGAGTAAAATGCACCTCCAAATTTTTGGCCTCACCGGCTAAACCGGTGCGGGCTTCCTTGCGGCTTGGCGCCGCGTGATGTGTTCATGACGGTTCGCCGTCATGATGAAGCAGCGGACTGGGTTAGCGATCTGGAGCAACCCACTCCAGAGGGACGTCACTTTCGTCCGCACCCTCGGTGCCGACGCCTGGTGAAAGCAGGCGTTCAGCGGTGCTGACCATCCGCATGATTGGAAGGCTGCGGGCGTTCAGCACTTGATTTTGCTGGCTTCTTAAGAAGACTTGACCCCTCTTGTGGAACACACGTACTTTCACATACGCATGCAGCCGCCCACCGTCGGGGCAGAAACCAACTCGTATATTGTATCACCGAACCGCTGAAATTGCAAGCGCTTCCAGGAAATTTCTTCAGGAAGAAAGGAAAGAATGAATGTAGAAAAATGCGGCGGAATAATTGTGCATGATGCACAAATGAATGCCTGGAACTGGGGACTTGCAATTCCATTGGTACTTCATGTATAATAAATGAATATGAGATGAAGGGAGGGATGGCCGTGTGGACGCTTCCTGCGGGCGCTGAATTTGTGCTGAACCGGCTGCATCAGCAGGGCTATCAGGCCTATGTGGTGGGCGGATGCGTCCGCGATACGCTGCTTGGCCGCATACCCAAGGACTGGGATGTATGCACCAACGCGCTGCCGCATGAAATGCAGACGGTGTTCGCAGACTGTCACGTCATCGAAACCGGCCTGCAGCACGGCACCCTTACGGTCATGTACAATCATGAGCCCTTCGAGGTCACGACCTTCCGGGTGGATGGGGAATACACCGACCATCGTCATCCAGACGAGGTGATCTTTGTCGCAGATGTGAAGGAAGACCTGTCCCGGCGGGATTTCACCGTCAACGCCATGGCGTGGAGCCCCGAAACCGGCCTGGTGGATGCCTTCGGCGGTCAGGAGGATCTGGCGGCGGGCGTGATCCGCTGCGTGGGAGATCCACGTAAGCGCTTTGACGAGGATGCGCTGCGCATCATGCGGGCGCTGCGGTTTGCGGCGGTGTATGGGTTCACGATTGATCCGGCGACGGACGAGGCCATCCACGCGCTGAAGGAAACGCTGGTGGACGTGGCCGCGGAACGCATCCGCGTGGAGCTCATGAAGCTTCTTTGCGGTGAGTGGGCGGGGGATATCCTGCGTGCCTATCCGGATGTGCTGCGGGTGATCATGCCGCCGCTTGCTCAGGTGGATTGGTGCGCTACGGTAGCTGCGGTCGAGGCTGTGGACGCAGCGTCGGAAACGCTGCGCCTGACGATGCTGCTGCACCAGCTCAGTCCAGCGGAGGCGAAGACGGTGCTGCTCTCCCTTAAGCCTGATAACTTCACCCGGGACTGGGTGCTGATGCTGGTAACAAATCAGGATTATCCCTTCCAGCCTACACGGCATAGCCTGCTGACGGCGCTGTCTCTCTTTGGAGAGACGGAAACGTACGAGCTGCTGGCTGTCCGCCGGGCGAAGGGCTGCCCGGACGTGGAAGCTCTGGAGGATGTGCTGGGGGATGTGTTGTTCGACGGTATCTGCTACAGCGTGAAGGACATGGCGATCAATGGCCGTGACCTGATGGCGCTGGGCGTAAAGGGCAAGGTGGTGGGGGAGTGCCTGAAGCATTTGCTTTCCCTGCTGCTGGCGGAGAGCATCCCTAACGAGCGGGAAGCGCTGCTCGACGCCGCAAAGACGCACCTCGCAGAACAGAATGGCATTATATAAGGAAGAAATCCTTTGGGAAAGAAGGAAATGAAGTGCAAAAACTCGTTATGAAGCTCCTGCGCAAGGGTGAATCCCCGACGGATCAGCCGGTGCGCAAGCGGCTGGGAACCCTCGGCTCATCGGTGGGCGTAGGGGTGAATGCCCTGCTCGCAGCGGGCAAGCTGATCATCGGTACGCTGACCGGCTCCGTGGCCGTCACGGCGGACGCAATCAACAACTTGTCCGACGCGGCGGGGAGCGTGGTGTCCCTGGTCAGCATGCGTCTGGCGCAGAAGCCGGTGGATAAGGAGCATCCCTTCGGGCATGGCCGCATGGAATACCTTGGCGCGCTGGCGGTGGGCGTGATGATTCTCGTCATGGGCGTGGAAACCCTCATCAGCGGCGTGAAGAGCATCATCAGCCCGTCAGCGGTGGCCTTTGGCTGGGTGCCGTTCTGGCTGCTGGTGGCGTCCATCCTGATGAAAGCCGGGCTGTTCCTGTTCTACCGTGCGGTGGGACAGCTGATCGACTTCCCATCCCTGATCGCGGCGGCGAAGGACTCCCTGAGCGATATGCTGGCCACTTCTGCAGTCGTCGTGTCGATGATCGCCAGCCATGGCTTCGGCATTCCGATTGACGGCTGGATGGGCGTGGCGGTGTCGCTGCTGGTATTGAAGGCGGGCTTCGACGTGGTGCGTGAGACGGTGGACAGCCTGATGGGTGGCCGTAAAAATCCCGAACTGGGCAGGGAGATCATTGCGCGGCTGATGAAGTATGAGCACATCCTCGGCACCCACGACCTGCTGATTCACGATTATGGGCCTGGGCGCTGTATCGCCTCCATTCATGCGGAGGTTCCGGCGGACGGGGACATCCTGGTGCTGCATGAGATCATCGACCGGGCGGAGCATGAGATCGGCGAGGAGCTGAACATCCCGCTGTGCATCCATATGGATCCCGTGGTGACGGGCGATGCGCAGACGGATGAAGCCAACGCCCGTCTTTCGGCTTATTTGAAGAGCCTGAATGGCGGCTTCATGCTTCATGATCTGCGCATGGTGCCCGGCGAAAACCGCACGAATCTGGTGTTTGATGTGGTGATTCCTGCCGGCTTTTCCGATACGAAGGAGCTGACCGCGAAGCTCTGCGCGGCGGCGAAGGAAATTGATCCCCGCTATGAATGCGTGATCCACTACGATATTGATTACTATAACTGAAATGAAAAGCATCCCCCGATCTGTTGATCGGGGGATGCTTGCGTGATGCAGGAAGATTAGTCGCCGTACATGACGGATAACGGAACCCAGCCGCGGTATTTGACCTCGTCGGCATAGTTGATATACTCTACCTGAACCCAGCCGTTTTCAATGTTGTAAATGGGGCATAGCTTTCCCTTACCCAGCGTGCCCAGCTGCTTGTAGTTTTCGCCGGGGCCATAATAAATGGGTGCGGCGATCAATGACTTTCGCTCATCAAGCGGATCGTTCATTTGCGGTTCATCGGGAATGAGCTGCTGGTCAACATCGACACGGGCTTCGGGGGTGTAAGCACGATACCATTCATCTTCATACAAGAACTCGATCTGATACCAGTAGCCCTTGTTGATATCATCCCAGACCTTGGTGATGACCTTCACCTCATGGCCTTCGCTGAAGTATGTGCCGGCTCCACCGTACCCTGTTGTTGGGCCGTAACGGGTGTAAATACGCTGAGTTGCATAACCGATAGCGCCGCCCTCCGAGGGATACTTAAGGGGCTTGGGTGTGGGGGTGATCAGCTGCACCAGCGGCGTGGGCGTGGGCGTGAGCTTGGGACGGGGCGTGATGAACTCCACATAGGGGTTGTCGTCCTCATCTTCCTCCTCATCTTCCTCCTCCGCCTTTGGGGGATTGGGCTTGATGACCTCCACATAGGGGTAATCATCTTCTTCGATGATGGGGCCGGGGGTGGGGGTGACATAGACCACAAAGGGCCTGGGTGTCGCGGTGGCGTAGGATTTGGGGGTGGCGGTGGCGAAGCTTCCGGAGGTAATGATAATATCGGAGATTGTGGCGCCGGTGCGGCCATAGCCGGTGATGGAACTTTCAACGGTCAGCTCGATCTTCGTTACGCCGGAGTACTGCTTGGGCAGCAGCAGACGCTGATAGCCGCTGTTCCAAGTGGCGGAGACGGTATTGGGCCGGTAGGAGTCGGACAGCGTGTAGCGGTAGGTATCATAGGAGGTCGTGTACTGATTGGCGGCATAGTACACCGTCACCTTGACCTTGCTGGCGCGGTCGTAGTTGTTGTACCAGTTCTGCGTATAGGCGTAGCCGTTGCGGATCCAGATCTCGCCCACCGTGCCGCGGTAAAGGTTGATCGTCAGATCCACGGCGCTGTTGGCGGATTTTGTCCAGGCAGTGGTGGTATCATCGTCCGTCAGCGTGTTGACGTATCCATTCACATCAGTGATGTAAGAGATGCTCTGCTGACCGGGAAGGCTGGCGGCAAATGCCGTGGAGCACAGGCAAAGCAGCAGCGACAGAAGGAGGAAGGGCAGCTTCTTCATGATTCTCAGCGTCCTTTCTTGAAAACAGATGCGTTGCTTGCAGGAGGATGGGGTCTGCAAGGTGGCTTTCATCCAATATAACGATTCACAATGGATATTTCTTCACGCAAATGCCCAATTCCTGCAAAATTTTGCTCACAATTTTTCCAAAGATGGAATTTCACTCTTTTCAAAATGGTTGAAACGGTGTACAATAGAGACATCAGGAAGCGTAGTTTGTCATGCGTAAAGCGGACAAGACAATGTAAGAGCTTCCACACAGAAGGAGGAGATCCCCATGGAGCTTCGTACTGCGGCTTCTCCCCGCGACGTGAAGACCTATGACACCAAGCGTCTGCGCGAGGAATTTTTGATCGACGATCTGTTCAAGGCGGATGATGTGAAGCTGGTTTACAGCCACATCGACCGCATCATCACTGGCAGCGCCGTTCCGGTGAAGGCGCCTCTGTCCCTGGCCACCGGCGACGAACTGCGCGCGGAGTACTTCCTGCAGCGCCGTGAGCTGGGCGTGATCAACATAGGCGGCGAAGGCACTGTGACGGTTGACGGCACGGTGTACACCCTGCGTCACCGCGACGGCCTCTACGTTGGCCGCGGCAGCAAGGATATCGTGTTCGCCTCCAGCGATCCGGCCAATCCTGCGAAGTTCTACCTGAACAGCTGCCCCGCGCATACTGCATATCCCACTGTGTACATCCGCCCCGAGGACTGTGTCCGCCAGGAGCTGGGCAGCCTGGAAGGCGCCAATCACCGCACCATCTGCAAGTACATCCTGCCTGGCCAGGTGCAGTCCTGCCAGCTGGTGATGGGCATGACCAAGCTGGAGCCCGGCTCTGTGTGGAACACCATGCCCTGCCACACCCATGACCGCCGCATGGAGGTCTATCTCTACTTCGATCTGCCTGAGGACGGCTTCGTGATGCACTTCATGGGCGAGGGCGACGAGACCCGCCACATCATCATGCGCAACGAGCAGGCGGTCATCAGCCCCTCCTGGTCGATCCATTCTGGCTGCGGCACCCAGGCATACACCTTCATCTGGGGTATGTGCGGCGAGAACCAGGACTTCGACGATATGGACGGCATCCGTATGCAGGACCTGAAGTAATACCGAATTATATAATAGGAGGTACACCCCCATGAACATGTTCTCTCTGGAAGGCAAGGTCGCGCTGGTCACCGGCGCGTCCTACGGCATCGGCTTTGCCATCGCCAAGGCGCTGTCCAAGGCTGGCGCCACCATCTGCTTCAATGATCTGAAGCAGGAGCTGGTTGACAAGGGCTTGGCCGCTTACGAGGCGGAGGGCATCAAGGCTCACGGCTATGTGTGCAATGTTTGCGACGAGGACGCCGTCAACGCCCTGGTCAAGCAGATCGAAGAGGAAGTCGGCGTGATCGACATCCTGGTCAACAACGCGGGCATCATCAAGCGCATCCCCATGTGCGAGATGAGCGCTGCGGATTTCCGCCAGGTCATCGACGTTGACCTGAACGCGCCCTTCATCTGCGCCAAGGCCGTTATCCCCTCCATGATCAAGAAGGGCCACGGCAAGATCATCAACATCTGCTCCATGATGTCCGAGCTGGGTCGCGAGACTGTGTCTGCCTACGCTGCGGCGAAGGGCGGCCTGAAGATGCTGACCAAGAACATCTGCTCTGAGTACGGCCACTACAACATCCAGTGCAACGGCATCGGCCCGGGCTACATTGAGACGCCCCAGACCGCGCCCCTGCGTGAGATCCAGCCTGATGGCAGCCGTCATCCTTTTGACCTGTTCCTGATGGGCAAGACCCCCGCTGAGCGTTGGGGCCAGCCGGACGAACTGGGCGGCCCTGCCGTGTTCCTGGCTTCCGATGCCTCCAACTTCGTCAACGGCCATATCTTATATGTGGACGGCGGCATCCTGGCCTACTTCGGCAAGCAGCCCTAATAGAACAATTTCCTTGCTGCATGGCTTCGGTCATGCAGCTTTTTGTGTATGGAAATGAAAAATAAGTGAAAAAAATGAAAAGGGATGAAATCCCCCCCTTGATAAATAGGAAAGACTGTGATAGAATAGTAGCGCTGATTTACCGAGGAGGTATTTTGAAATGTCTATTTTTCTGGGTATTGTTGTCATTCTGTCCGCGCTGGTTCTGGTGCTGACTGTTCTGTTCCAGTCCTCCAATGCCAAGGGCCTGGGCGCCATCGCTGGCGAAGCTGAGACCTACTTCGGCAAGAACAAGGGCAAGACCATCGACGCCAAGCTGGCGCTGGGCACCAAGATCGCTGCGGCGGTTTTCGTGGTGGCTGCTCTGCTGATGCTGTTCGTCGGCTGATAAGCGCGAAATGTTCGACATGAAGAGGGCTGTTCGCTGAAGTGGGCGGCCCTTTTTGCCATATTGAAAATCAAAATATGTCGAAAGGAGTAAATGAAAATGAAGAAAATGACCTACATCTGGCAGGATCGCAAGCGCACCTTCCTGGGCCTGCCGCTGTCTTTCACCCGCTATATGCTCAATGAGGATCGTATTTTTGTGGAGAAGGGCTTCCTCAATTCCGAGCTCAATGAGGAGCAGCTCTACCGTGTCCGCGATGTGAAGGTAACCAGGAGCCTGGGCCAGCGCCTTTTCGGCCTGGGTACTGTGACGGTGTTTGCCTCCAATGGCGAAACGGTGCTGGAGTCCATCAAGCACCCCATCGAGGTCAAGGAAGAAATCGTCCGCCTGGTGGAGGAGGCCCGCAAGCGCCATAACATCCGTGCCAGCGAGATGCTGATGGGCGACCCGAACTGCGACTGCGATCATGATGCAGACGGGATGCCGGATGCGCCCGTCGGTGAATAAGCTGCATATGAAAGCCGCGCTCCCGTGATAAGGAGCGCGGCTTGTTTTTATGCGATCAGGCCTTTTCGCAAAGAGTACAGAAGGTGTCGATCTCGTTCTTGACGACCTCCAGGCTGGCACGCCAGAAGTCTGCCTGGCGCACGTCGATGCCGACGGACGCCGCGACCTCCGCGATGGTGCCGGAGCCGCAGGAACGCAGCAGCTGGTTGTACTTGGGCACGAAGCTGTCGCCTTCCTTCAGGTACTGGGCGAATACGCCCTTGCCGAACAGCTCGCCAAAGGCATAGGGGAAGTTGTAGAAATTCAGCCCGCTGGAGTAGTAGTGACTCTTGCAGGCCCACATGTAGGGATGGCGCACGTCCTTGGCAAGACCGTCGCCATAGGTCGCGTCCTGAGCGCGGAGCATCGCATCCTTCAGCTCGTCCACGGTCATGGCGTGGTCGGCGCGGGTGTCGATCACTTCGGTCTCGAACAGGTAGCGGCTGAGGATGTCCACGCAGGTCTGGGTGACTTCCATCAGGGAGGACTCCAGCAGGGTGAACTGCTCATCCTCAGTGGCATTTTTGAGCACCTGATGGGCCAGCATGGTCTCGTTGAAGATGGAGGCAGTCTCCGCCAGGGGCATGGGCGTACCGGTCAGGCAGTAGGGGAGACCGGCCATGCAGCGGTTGTGCCAGGCGTGACCCAACTCATGAGCCAGCGTGGAAATGTCGGAGAAGGAGCCCTGGAAGTTGGTCAGGATGAGGCTGCGGTCATACTCGTGCGCACCTGCGCAGAACGCGCCGCCGCCCTTGCCTTCGCGGGGATAGACGTCGATCCAGCGCTGCTCGAAGGCATTGTCCATGAACTGCGCCATGGCAGGGGTGAACTTGCCCATCTCGCGCAGCAGCACCTCACGAGCCTCCTCAATGGTGTAGGCCTTGCTGGCCTTGCCCACGGGCGCGAACAGATCGTAGAAGGGCAGGCCATCCTCATGGCCGAGGTATGCAGCCTTGGCACGCAGGTAGCGGCGGAAGTGGGGCAGGTACTCCTTGATGGCGGTGATCATGGCCTCGAGGGTCTCGCGATCCATGCGGTTCTGGTCGAGGGTCATGTCCAGCACGGAGTCGTAGCCCTTCGCCTTGGCCATGGTGCGGGCTTCCATCTTGATGCTGTTCAGGCAGTAGGACATGGACAGCTCGATCTTCTTGTAGGAAGCGATCTCCGCCTCATAGGCATCCTTGCGGACGGAAGCGTCTCCGTCATAGGCCATGCCGCGAACAGCGGGCAGGGGCAGGCTTTCGCCGCGATACTCCACGGTATGGGTGGAATCCAGCTTGTCCCGCAGCTGGGAGAAGGCGCTGCCGCCGGAGAGCCGCATCTGCAGCATCCAGGGCTCGATCTCCGCAGGAATCGTGTGCGCGGCGGACTGCTTCATCTCCCGCAGGGCGAAGGCGACGCTTTGCAGCTTTTCGCTGGCGGCAATGATCTCCTCGAGATTCTCGATGGAGCCCACAAAGCGGGTGATGGCGCTGCCCACCAGGGAAGCATCATTGGCGATGACGGACAGCTTATCCTCATACTGCTGGGCGGTGCCGTTGTTCGCGTCGGTGGCCAGGGTGAGCCCGGCGAAGTTGAACAGGCGATCCATCAGCAGGGAGAGCGCTTCGTCTGCATCCATCAGCTTTTCCAGCTTTTCCTGCACGGGCAGGTCGCTGTCCAGCAGGGTCTTTTCCTCGGCGATGGCTTCGGGCAGACGAGCGAGGTCAGCCTGGAAGGCTTCGTCCTCAAAGCTCTTGTACAGGAAGGAAAGATCCCAGGTATTCTTCATATCATTCACTCCTTACAGGATATTGTCAACCATGCGGTGCCCCAGTGCGGTGAGGCGCTTGACGCCCTCATTCCATACATACTCATTGCGCAGCTGGGCAGGATCATGTGCGTCCACGCCGAGGATCACGTCATTGTCCCATTTGCGGACATACGCCCAGAAGTCCTGATTCGGATAACCGCGGGGATGCCCGGTCATTTCGCCCAGAAGACCCAGCAGGTTGTACTCAATGGGCATATGGGCTTCCTTTGCGGCCTGGCAGATCATATCCGCCGCCTCCATGCACACGGGGGAGAGCTCGGTGCGGTACATCATGCACAGATCGGGATGGGCGACGTAATTGTACAGCCCTGTGCGGATGCCCTCGACAGTTTGCTCGGCGTATTCCAGAATGCCGCGGTCCTCCTGACAGGAGAAGCCGGTGTAGGGGAAATGCTCCTCGGTATACAGAAAGTGACTGCCCAGGATCATGTACTCGCAGCCGTCATCCCGCAGGCGCTTGAGCTGATCGATGTATTTGGGGTAATACTCGCACTCCAAGCCCAGGTGAATGTCGATCTGCCCCTGATACTTCTCCTTCAGCGCCAGCACGGACTGCTTGTAGTCCGCCCACTGGGAGGGCAGCATGCGGCAGTGGCTGACATAGTCCGTCGCAAAGGCCCAAGGCGTATGATCCGCAAAACCAAGCACGTCAAAGCCGCTTTCGAGGGCAGCCTTGACGTACTGTTCATCCGTGCCCACGGCATGCTTGCAGCGGGTGGTGTGGGTATGAAAATTGTGCTTCATGGGTGTCATCCCTTTTCAAAGTTATGACGGGTATCGGCGTGCAGCCAACAAAGGCTGATGTCAAAAATTCTGATGCTTGCGCTGTTCAGCCAGTGCAGCCAGGCACATTTCCTTAGAGCGGTCGATGTGGCGCTCCATCAGATCCTGGAAGCCGGCCAGATCGCGCTTCTCGATGAATTCCACCAGGGCGTAGTGCTCCTTGTGAGCATCCAGCAGGCGATCCTCCTGGCGGATGGCCATCGCGGAGAAACGGGTGATGAACTCATCCTGGCCCTCAATGACGCGCAGGATGCGGTTCTGGCCGCAGATGGCGGTCAGCTGGCGGTGGAAGGCGCGGGTCACGGGGGAGAGTGCGTCGAAGTCCTTCGCTTCGATCAGGTCGTCCATCTCACGCAGCTGGCTGCGCAGGGAGGCGATGTCCTCTTCGGTGGCCTTCTCGATGATGGCGGGCAGGGTCAGCATCTCCAGGGCGTTGCGGATGGTGTAGATCTCCTCCACATCGGCGATGGTGAAGGCGCGCACCACCACGCCGCGGCGCAGGACATACTCCACCAGACCGTCGCGCTCCAGCTTGCGCAGTGCCTCGCGCAGGGGAGTGCGGCTGATGTGCAGACGATCAGCGTAATCGGTCTCGACGATGCGTTCGCCAGCGGGGATCTCACCGGTGATGATCGCGTGCTTGAGCACCTCATAGGCGATTTCGCGGATCGGGCGGCTCTCCATCATGGGCTGAAAGGAAATGGTGTTCATCAGGAATTGCTCCTTTTGTGTATCAAAATCGGCAGATGCCGGGGGTGGCAAATAGCCAAAGTGCTTTTTGTTTGCACTTTGGATACAATAATAATACAAAAAACATTCTGTGTCAAGGTGCGAAAACGATTTTGTCGAAATATCTGGATGGTTTTCCGCTTGGTGATGCTGATTTGTTCCAGAATGACAGGAGAAACAGAGATGTTGTCGAATAAGATCAAATAGCATATGACGTGTCTGCCGCAATGTCAGATGAGCCGACGGGAGGTTCTTATTATGAAGAGATTTACTGCCCTGCTTGCGATGGTCATCCTGCTTTTTTCATCAGCGTGTGCAGAATCAGCTGCTGCCGCTTTGCAGGAGCTGTATGCCCAGGGCGAGCTGCTGATGGTACAGGGCGATTATGCGGGTGCTGCAGCCAAGTTTGAAGCGCTTGGCACTTATTCTGATGCATCGCAGATGGTCATGTATTGCAAAGCCATCGCTGCAGCGGAAATGCTTGGCCTGCATTCAATGGCTGTGGATGCCTTCAATGACCTTGGTGATTTCAAGGACAGCAAGCAGATGGCCAAATACTATGAAGGCCGAGCCCATGAAGCTGCCGGTACGATCGATGTTGCAACGGCCTCGGATTCTGCCCTTGCGCAAGCGCTTTGGCAGCTGGAGGAGGCGGAAAAGGTCTATGGCGGATTGGCCTTCTTCAAGGACAGCTTGACCCGCTATGCTGCTTGCGGCGAAAGGGTCAAGGGGATCAAGGAAGAACAGAACCGGCGTGCACAAATCGAAAGAGAACGTGAATTGGCACGGATGGAAGGCGCGTATCAAGAAGCCCTGACATTGGAGCAAAACGGTGATTATGCTGAGGCCATCACGCTGTACAGGAGCCTCAATGGATACAAGGACAGCGCGGAAAGAATTGCAATCTGCGAAAGGACGATTCTGGATGGTAAGTATGACGCAGCAATGGCGTTGATGGAAGCAGGGAAGTACAGTGAAGCTATCGCGGCATTCGAGGCGATCAAGAATCACAAGGACAGCGCGGAGAAAATTACGGAATGCAAGTACGCTAATGCAATGGCGCTGATGAACGCCGGGAAGTACAGCGAGGCCATCGCGGCATTTACGGAGATTAAGACGCACAGGGATAGTGCGGTGAAGATCAAGGAATGCGAGACTGCCATTCTTGACGGTAAGTACGATGCGGCAGTAGCGCTGATGAACGCTGGCAAGTACAGCGAGGCATACGATGCCTTTATTGCGCTCGATGGGTATAAGGATAGTAATGCGCAAGCATGCGACATCTACGAAAAGGCCAAAGCTGATAAGCTTGTTAAAGCGACAGTAGGCAGCTATGTTTTCTTCGGCAGCTATGAGCAGGACAATAATACTGTCAACGGAAAGGAAAACATCGAGTGGCTGGTGCTCGCCAAGGAGAATGATCGTCTGCTGGTGATCAGCCGATACGCTTTGGACTGTAAGCCCTACCACTCGCAATATACGGATGTGACATGGGCAAGATGTTCTCTACGCAACTGGTTGAATACAACTTTTCTCTACGCGGCATTCAACAGCGCAGAACAAGACTGCATTCCTACTGTAACTGTTTCTGCGGACAAGAATCCGACTTACAACACGAGCCCTGGTAATGCCACACAGGATAAGATTTTTCTCTTGAGCGTTGTAGAGGCGGAAAAGTATTTCGCAGATGACAATGTAAGACGCTGTGAACCGACTGCCTATACAAAAGCACAAGGGGCATATACTGAAATGTTTTCTCAGTGCTATTGGTGGCTACGTACGCCCGGCAGCTTAAAATTCACCACGACACGAACCTTCCCAAGCGGTGCAGTCGGCCATGTCGGCGGTCCCGTCATCACCGACAATTATGCAGTCCGCCCCGCCATGTGGATCAATCTGGCCCCTTAACGAAAGCGCACAAGGATCAATATGAATAACAAAATGCCGGGACGATTCCAGCAAAGGAGTCGTCCCGGCAATGTTTTTACTTGTTCACCGCGGCCTTGAGCGCGTCGACGAAGTCGAGCTGCTCCCAGGGCATATCGGCCTTGCCGAAGTGGCCGTAGTTGCAGTTGGCGCGGTAGATGGGGCGGCGCAGCTGCAGGCGCTCGATGATCGCGTTGGGACGCAGATCAAATACCTTGGCCACAGCAGCAGACAGCACATCGTCCGCGACCACGCCGGTGCCCTTGGTGTCCACGCACAGGGAGACGGGCTGAGCCACGCCGATGGCATAGGCCAGCTGGATCTCACACTGCTTGGCCAGGCCGGCAGCGACGATGTTCTTCGCCACGTGACGGGCAGCGTAGGCAGCGGAACGGTCCACCTTCGTGGGATCCTTGCCGGAGAAGGCGCCGCCGCCGTGAGGCGCATAGCCGCCGTAGGTGTCCACGATGATCTTGCGGCCGGTCAGACCGGAGTCACCTGCGGGGCCGCCGATAACGAAGCGGCCGGTGGGGTTGATGAAGTAGCGGGTCTCGGCGGTCAGCATGTTGGCGGGGATCACGGGTGCCACGACGTGCTCCAGCAGCGCCGCACGGATCTCCTCCTGGGTGATCTCCTCATCATGCTGGGTGGAAATGACGATGGTGTCCACCGCGACGGGCTTGCCGTCCTCGTAGATGACGGTCACCTGGGACTTGCCGTCGGGACGCAGCCAGGGCAGGGTGCCATTCTTGCGCACCTCGGTCAGTCGGCGGGTCAGACGGTGAGCGTAGGCGATAGCGGTGGGCATCAGCTCGGGCGTCTCGTCGCAGGCGTAGCCGAACATCATGCCCTGATCGCCAGCGCCGGTGTCGTTCTGGTCGGTGTCGCGGGATTCCAGGGCCGCGTCAACGCCCATGGCGATGTCGGGGCTCTGGGCGTGCACAGCGGTCAGCACCGCGCAGGTGTTGCCGTCAAAGCACAGATCGCTGCTGTTGTAGCCGATGTCCAGCACGACATCGCGAACGATGGCGGGGATATCCACCTTGGCGGTGGTGGTGATTTCACCCATGACCATCACCATGCCGGTGGTGGCGCAGGTTTCGCAGGCCACGCGGGACATGGGATCCTGAGCGAGCATTGCGTCCAGGACAGCGTCGGACACCTGGTCGCAGAGTTTATCGGGATGGCCTTCGGTGACGGATTCGGAAGTAAAGAGCTTGCGCATGGTTGTACTCCTTTCGCAGGTCGGGGAGGAAGACGCAGAGCGTCTGGTATAGCAAAACCCGGACAGTCTTGCACACAAAACAGTCCGGGTGATCTTCTTGATCGTCCTTATCTGCCAATGCTGCGGTTGCCCGCGTGTGCGCATTGTGGGATTTGGCACCAAGCTTTCGCCGGTTGCCGTGGCTTCATCGGGCCCATCCCTCTGCCACTCGTGATAAGGTATTCAGTTTGCGGTATGCATGATAGCATATTCGACAGCGTTCGTCAATAGGAAACTTCGTCCATTTTGCGATTTTTGCAGGGAATCTTACAAAATATCCTCCGCCTGCACCGTCCTGAAGGCCGCAGCTCGTCCAAGACGGTTCATGACGGCCAGACCCACGCCCTCCGGTGGCACGACCTCGGAGAAAATCACGTCCATCTTCTCGTCATCCAGACCACGCAGGGTCGCGAAGAGGCGGTGCGCCACTTCGGCGGGATCGTTCTTGCTGCCGATGTCGTGGGGATGGCAGTCTGCCAAAGCTTCTACATGCTCAGTAAAGCACATCACGCAGGCGCGGTGTCCCTCGCTTTCCGCATGGGCGTACAGGCGGCGCAAAGCTTTGACCACGGCGGATTCCTCGCCCTCAATGAGCGTCACCTGACCGTCGGGGGAGTAGTGCTTGTACATCATGCCGGGGGAGAGGGCCTTCTCGCCCTTCTCCAACGGGCGGAGGATGCTGCCGGCCAGGTCGACCTCGCCGATAACGGCTTCCAGCATGGCCTTCGTGACGCCGCCGGGCCTGAGGATGCAGGGCTTTTCGCCTACCAGGGAAATCACGGTGGACTCCAGGCCCACGTCGCTTTCGCCGCCGTCGATGATCAGTCGAATTCGCCCGTCCATGTCGTCGAAGACATGCTTTGCGCTGGTCGGGCTGGGCTTGCCGGAACGGTTCGCGCTGGGAGCCGCGATGGGCAGATCACAGGCTTTCAGCAGCGCCATCGCCACCGGATGGGAGGGCATGCGCACCGCGACGGTGTCCAGCTTTGCAGTGACCTCGTCGGGCACGGCGGCCTTGCGGGGCAGGATGATCGTCAGCGGGCCGGGCCAGAAGGCGTCCATCAGGCGGATGGCGACGTCGTTCACCTCGCAGATGCCATCCAGCTGGCTGCGGTCGTGGATGTGCACGATCAACGGGTTGTCCGCCGGTCGGCCCTTGGCAGCAAAAATGCCCAGCACGGCTTCGCGATCAAGGGCATGCGCGCCCAGGCCGTACACCGTCTCGGTGGGGAAGGCCACCAGTTGGCCCTCCTGAAAGAGGCGGGCCGCCAGGGCAAGGGATTCATCCGTTGCGGGAAGAAGTTGGGTTTTCATGTGTATCACCTTATGTCAAATTGCGCAGCTTGGCGGATTGCTCCGCTGCCTTAAGCGCGTCGATGATCTCGTCCAGGTCGCCGTCCATGATATTCTGGATGGCGTAGAGGGTCAGTCCGATGCGGTGATCGGTCACGCGGCCCTCGTGGAAATTGTAGGTGCGGATGCGCTCGGAGCGGTCGCCGGTGCCCACTTGGATACGGCGGTTTTCGGCGTAGGCGGCGTCGGTTTCCTCGCGCTTTTGCTCCAGCATTCGGGCGCGCAGCACCTGCATGGCGCGGGCGCGGTTCTGAATCTGGCTGCGCTCGCTCTGGCAGGCCACGACCATGCCTGTGGGCAGGTGGGTGATGCGCACGGCGCTGTCGGTCTTGTTGATGTGCTGGCCGCCGTGACCGCTGGCGCGGTAGGTGTCGATGCGCAGGTCCTCGGGGTTGATGTCGATCTCAACGTCCTCCGCCTCAGGCAGCACAGCTACCGTGCAGGTGGAGGTCTGTCGTTTGCCATTGGCCTCGGTGACAGGGATGCGCTGCACCCGGTGCACGCCGCTTTCGTACTTCATGCGGGCGAACGCGCCGCTGCCCACGATGGAGAACACGCACTCCTTCACGCCGCCAAGTTCGGTATCCTGGGTATAAATGGGTTCCACGCGGAAGCCGCTTCGCTCGGCATAGCGGCTGTACATGCGTACCAGATCCGCCGCGAACAGGCAGCTTTCCTCGCCGCCCGCGCCGCCGCGGACTTCCATGATGACGTTGTGCTCGTCATCCGGGTCGCGGGGAAGGAGGAGAATCTGCAGTTCATGCTCCAGTTCAGCTTGCTGGGGAAGCAGCGTGTCAAGCTCATCCCGGGCCATGTCGGCCATGTCGGGATCGGCAAGCATCTCCTGCGCCTGGGAAATGTTGTCCAGCAGGGACTGATACCGCCGCCAGACGTCTACCTGGGGCTCGAGATTCGCCCGCTCCTTCAGGTATGCTTGATACTTCGCCGTGTCCGCGATGATCTCCGGCTGTACGATGGCCTCACTCAGCTCCTCGTACCTGGATACGATCCACTCAAACTTGTCAAACATTACAGCCTCGCTTCGACCATGCGGTCAATGTGCTGATAATCCTCATGGGCTATGACCGCGCGGAAGCCAGCCTCGCGGCACAGCGCCATGACGCCCTCTGCCTGATCAAAGCCGACCTCCAGCAGCAGTACGCCGCCGTCTTTCAGGAAACGAGGCGCATCCGCGGCAATGCGCCGGTAAAAATCGTAGCCGTCCGTGCCGCCGTCCAGGGCCATCATGGGCTCGCGGCGGACTTCCTCCTGCAGTTCGAGGCAGTCTGCCGCAGGGATGTAGGGAGGGTTGCTGACGATCACGTCAAACCGCAGCCCTTCCGGGATGCTGCAGAATAAGTCGCCCTGATGGAGCGTCACCTTTGCGTGCAGCTGCCCGGCGTTGCGCAGGGTAACGGCCAGCGCGCCCTCGCTGAGGTCTGACGCATGTACATCCGCCTTGGGAACGCCCAGCGCCAACGAGATCGCCAGACAGCCGCTGCCGCAGCACATGTCCAGCGCGGAGGGGGAGGTGTACGTCCGCAGGGCAGCGATGGCCCGCTCCGCCAGCAGCTCCGTTTCGGGGCGGGGAATGAGCACCCGTTCGTCCACAAAAAAGTCCCGTCCCAGGAAAGACTGTACACCGGTCAGATACTGCAATGGCGTGCGGGCCTTGCGCTTTTCGCACAGGGCACGAAGCTGCTCCTCATCAGCCAAAGAAACCTGCGACCAGCTGTCCAGCCGCAGGTTCATGGGGTTTTGTCCGGTGATGTGCGCAAGCAGCAGCGATGCATCGACCTCCGCGTCAGGGACGCCGGCATCATCCAGCTCGGCAGCCATCAGCCGCAATAATTCGCGGGGCGTCACTCGGCAGCCTCCGCAGCTTCCTCCACCGGGAACTCATAGCCCTCCTCGGACTGCTTGTAGTCCGTCAGGATGGCCCAGCCTTCCTCGGTCAGGGGGGCGTTCTTGGGCATGCCGTGGAGCGCCACGTTCATGGACACGATGGCGACCTCCAGCATCTTCGCGTCGGGCTCCTTGGTGGTCAGGCGCTGCATCTGCAATCCGGGCCAGCGAGCCGCGCGGGTGAACCAGTTGTCGCGATGGGCCAAACCCTTGAGGACTTCGTAGCTCACGCCAGCAACCACGGGCAGCAGCGCCAGATGCAGCAGGAAGCGCGGCAGGAACGCGGAAATATCCCGGCCCACAAACAGGAACAGCACCATGCTGATGACCATCACGATCAGCATGAACGCCGTGCCGCAGCGGGGATGCAGGGTGGTGAAGGGCGCAGCGTTTTCGGGGGTCAGGGGGAGGTTGTTCTCGTTGCAGTAGACGGTCTTGTGCTCCGCGCCGTGGTACTGGAAGGTGCGACGGATGTCGGGCATCAGACCCACAAGGAACATGTAGCCGATCAGGATGATCACCTTCGTCAATCCGCCCACGACGGTCACAAACACGCCTTTCCAGGATTCGGGGGACTGGGCGGCAGATTCAACCGCGCCCTCGACGCCCTCGGCAGTCTGAGCCGCGTTGAAGCCGACCGCCTTGCCAGCCAGCCATTCCACGCCGGCGGGAATACCGATAAACAGGCCCACCGCCATGACGATCGCCAGCACGATGGCCACGCCCATGACGACCTTGTCAATGTTCTTGCCCAGCTTCTCGGCCAGCCACTTCTCGAACTTGCTGGGTTCTTCCTCATACTCCTCGCCCAGCATCTTCATGGAGTCCTCCAGGGTGGACATGCCCATCGACAGCATGGAGCCCATATTGACCACACCGCGGATGATAGGCCAGCCCAGCCACTTGTGCTTCTTGGCGGCGGGTGTGTATTCCTTGCGCTGGACGACCATGGTGCCGTCGGGACGGCGGACGGTGATGGCGATGGCGTCGGGGGCCTTCATCATCACGCCCTCCATAACCGCCTGACCGCCGATATCCACGCGGGGGCAGCTCTTGTTCTCGGACATATAAGTACCTTCTTTCTGCACGGGTGTGCGAATGCATGCATTTCATTGGCGGATGATACAATCCACCAACTATTTTATATTCGATATAACATCCTGAATCCCTGCTGAAACGGGCAAAAAAGAAAACAGACCGCCGATGACGGTCTGTTAACTGCAATCTCATCTGATCGGAAGCGATGAGCCTTCGTAATGACTTTATGATAAGCCTTACTGGAGGCCGAAACGCTTCTTGAAACGATCGACGCGTCCGCCGGTATCAACCAGCTTCTGCTTGCCGGTGTAGAAGGGATGGCACTTGGAGCAGATATCCACCTTCAGTTCCTTCTTGGTAGAACCGGTCTCAAACGTCTCACCGCACACGCAGCGAACGATGCACTTGCCGTAGTTGGGATGGATCTTTTCCTTCATTGCGATTTCACCTCTTTCGCGTATGCAATGACGACCTCATATAGCCGCGAGGATTATTGTACCACAATCATTTCGGGAATGCAAGCCTTTTTTTGTGTTTCCGGGCAGGAAATCGGACAAGAATTTCAGCAAATTCAGCCCTGCATGGATTCCGCCCACACTTTGATGCGGGAAAGCAGCTCTTCGTTGGTTGCAGCCTTCTCCAGCATGGAGACCACTTCGCGCAGCGCATTCTCTGCGCTCATACGGCTGAGCATGCCGCGCAGGAGCTTCAGGCCCTCGGCGTGCTCAGGGGTGAGGATGGCCTCGGCGCGCTTGGTGCCGCAGCGGGTCAGCTCAAAGGGCGGGTATACGCCTGTCCGGGCCAGGGAGGAATCCAACACCAGCTCCATATTCGCCGCGCCGCGGAAATCGCCTACCACGCTGTCGTCAGCCTTCGCGCCGGTGTCGGTGTTCATGGTGGCGATCACGGTCAGGCTGCCGCCCTCACGGATGCAGCGCGCCGCGCCAAAGAGCCGTTTGGCCTTTTGCAGGCTCTGCGGGCTGATCATGCCGGGGACGGCTCGGCCTGCCTGCATTGCGGCGGTAGATATGACGCGGATGAGGGTGGTCAGGCTGTCCACCAGCAGCACAACGTCTCGCTTCTGTTCAACCAGGCGCTCGGCGCGCTCAATCACCAGATCTGCCAGGCGCAGATGGTTTTCCGGCGCCATGTCGAAGGTGGAGGCGGCTACCTGGCACTTCACCGACTCACGAATGACGGTCACGTTTTCAGGCGTTTCGTTGAAGAGCAGCATCATCACTTCCGCCTCGGGATGGTTCAGCGCGATGACGTTTGCCAAACGGGTCAGCAAGCGGGTCTTGCCAGTGCCGGGGCCGCACTGGATCAGACCGCGCTGGCCAAAGCCGATGGGTGTGATCAGATCCATTAGCCGCAGATCGTTCAGCTGCGGGCCATCTTTGCGCTCCAGAAGGATGCGGCGGGTGGGGTAGATGGGCGTGAGGGCGTCAAAATTGGGGCGATTCGCGGCGGCTTCGGGGGACATGCCGTTCACCTGGCTGACGACCAGCAGGGCCGGATATTTGTCGCCGTCCCGCTGGGGGCGCACCTTGCCCATGATGCGGTCGCCGGAGCGCAGGCCAAAGCGGCGGATCTGAGCGCAGGCCACGTACACATCGCGGCTGGTGGCGATCATGTTCTCGCTCCGCAGGAAGCCGTAGCCCTCGGGCAGGATTTCCAGCACGCCGGTGATCTCGGGGCACTCGGCGGCCTGCATGATCTCGCTTGCCGTGGGGTTCACGGTGAAGGGCGCTGGCTCCTGGCTGTAGCTCTGCCTCGGCGGATAGGAAGGCCGCTGCTCGTAGCCCTGCCGGGGCTGATCGTACTGAGGACGGTCATAGCTCTGAGAACGGGGCTGTTCATAGGCGGGCCGCTCGTAAGCGGACTGCCGGGGCTGATCGTACTGGGGACGATCATAGCTCTGGGGCCGGGGCTGTTCATACGCCGGGCGCTCGTAAGCGGGCTGCCGGGGCTGCTCATACTGGGGGCGCTGCTGGAAACGCTGGGGCTCGCTGAAATTGGTGCGGGCCGGGCCGTAGGCAGAACGGGGAGCTTCCGTACGGGGGCGTTCCTCCTCATGGAATGCGTCCTGCTGGGGTGCGGGAGAAACCTGCGCCGCCGGGCCAAACCGGGACTGGAAGCCTACGGGCCGGGTGTTGGTGCGGGGTGCATCCATGGGCGCGGGGGTACGGGGTGCGCTGGAGCGGTTGAAGGCCGGCGCCTGATAGGCGGGGCGGCTGTTGAAACGCTGGGGTGCGACATATGCTGCCTTGAACTGAGGCTGCGCGGGGGCGTCCTCTTCATCAGAAGGCTCCTCAGGCTTCTCGGCTTCAGCGGGAGTCGCTTCCTCCAGGGGAAGTGCTTCCTGTACGGGCGCAGGAGCGGCGTTCTGTTCGGCGATCGCCATCGTCAGCTTGTCAATGATGCCCTGCTTGGAGATGCCTGCGCCCAGCGGCACCTTCATTTCCTTGGCGACCTTGCGCAGCTCGAGCACCGTCAGTTCATTCAGATTGATATCATTCATGGGGGTAGCCTCCTTGTCAGTCCCTGCGCGCCACCACGAAGTCGCGGTGGACGGCCTGTTCCACAAAGTGCTGGAAATCATCGTAGGGCACGTCGGTGAGAGGGGTGAAGCCGGCGTCCGCCAGCAGCTTCACCAGATCCGACTTCTTCAGCGTCAGCGTGTTGAATGACAGCGCCACCGCGCCGCCCTTGCGGACAGCGTCCTTCCACTGGGGCAGGGCGCGTTTCATCACCTGCATGAAGGATTCGGTGCGCTTGCCGTCCTGGGGCGCATGCTGCACGCCATAGGGGAGGTCTGCCACCAGCAGATGGGCCGGGGATTTTTTGCACAGCTCGCCAGTCAGGCCCGTGTCGCCCAGGAACAGGGACAGCGTGCGGGTATCGCCCTCCTTGAAGTGCTCCTTCGTGTCGGCGATGGTGTAAACTGCAGCGGGCACGGCGTGCTTGCGCACCGTGCGGCTGGACTGGTCGAGCTTGTGCTTCATCCGGTGATACTGCATGTAGCGCTCAAAGTAGTCGGCGCATTCCTTCAGATCGCGGTTGTCAATATCGACGCCCACGGCGTTCATGCCGTGCTGCAGGGCTACAAAACAGGTGGTGCCGCGCCCGCACATGGGATCCAGGACGGTCAGCGGGGCGTTGCTTCCGAAGAAATCGCTGGCAGCCCACGCACAGTTGATCATCATGTGGGTGAACACAGCGCTGGTTTTGCCCTTGTATTTGAGTACTTCAGCCAGATCCTCGGTCAGGTAATCGTGGCTGACCTTCTCAATGGGGCGGAGCAAGCCGCCCTGCTGCTCGCAGATTATCAGGGCAGCGGAATGCATCGACAGCACAGAAAGCTGCGCGTCGGTCAGCGCATCCGCCTCGAAGCGCAGGAAAGAAACGCCGCCGACGGTGCAGGGCGTGACTTCAGCCGAAATGCCGAGGCCCTTCAAAAGACAGGCGAGCTCAGCCTGGCCGAGCTTCACCTGCGCCTCGCGGTAACGGATATTTGCATGTGGCGTCAATTGAAACAGAAATACCATGAAATGCCTCTTTTCGTTGAATCCATCGTGATTGGTTGAACCATCAGATGTGATTAGTATATCAAATCTTGGATGAACGTGCAAGAGGTATTTTGCAAGGCAAAATCAACGCAACGAAAAACCCCTTCCCAATCGGGAAGGGGTATATCCTTCTGTATGAAAGATTAATACTTGCGCTTGCGGGCCGCCTCAGCCTTCTTCTTACGCTTCACGCTGGGCTTCTCGTAATGCTCACGCTTGCGGACCTCCTGGATGACGCCGGCGCGGGCGCACTGACGCTTGAAGCGCTTCAGGGCGCTCTCCAGGGATTCGTTCTCACGAACACGTACCTCGGACACTGTTATCCCTCCTTTCGCTCATCTCGCCTTGACATCAGCCAAATAGACAGACGGATGGCGAAAACCGTACAGCCATTATAGCAAAAACATTCCCGCTCGTCAATGCCTAAATTTGCGATTTTTTCGATATTTTTTGTAAAAATCCCGGGGGAAATGCCCGCGGGATTCGTGAGAGTGCGGGAAACGGCACTCTTGGCAGGGCGCCTCGGAGCGCATCAATCCATATGCTCGGACAGCTTCTTTCCGCCCAGCACATGGAAGTGCAGATGAGGGACAGTCTGGCAGGCGTCGGCGCCGCAGTTGGAGATCGTGCGGAAGCCGCCCTCCAGCTTTTCCAGCTCGGCCACCTTCTTCACCGCGCGCAGACAGGCCGCGAGGGTCGCGTCATCCGCTTCGTCAATGCCGGACATGCCGGTCACATGGGTCTTGGGCACCACCAGCACATGGGTGGGCGCCATGGGTGCGATATCGCGGAAGGCGTAGGTCTGTTCATCCTGATAAACGCAGGTGGAGGGAATTTCGCCCTTGATGATTTTGCAGAACAGGCAGTTATCCATGGGAAAGCTCCTTTCTTATTCCATAGAAGTCTGGGAGAATGTCAGCGTCACAGCATACACATGGTCGTGGCCCTCGCTGGCCAGCTTTTCGGGCTGGTGGAAGAAGTCCGCGCCGATGAACTGCGGGTCTTGCTTGGTGGTGAACATCTGTATCGCCATGGGGATGGGCGTTTCGTAGCTGATCTCCTGCAGCTGGGTGAGCATGGTGGTGTACAGCCTGTTATCGCCAGCAGGAGCAGCATCCACCGCAAAATCCTTGTTGACGGTATAGGTGTAGCTGGCGCCGCTGACGGAATACGTAACAGACTTCGGCAGGAGATCAAAGGAAAGGGCAAACTGTCCCTCCGGGAGGGATGCACCGATGCGGCCGCCGCCAAAGTCCGTCCATTGCCCGTCCTTCAGCTCCCATATCTCCATCACGACGCTTTTCAGGCTGTCGTCCAGGCGGAAGTCGCAGGTCTGGCTGAAAGAGGCCTGGTGCAGGGGCTGGGTCTCAGCGGGCTCCATATACATGGCGGGCTTCTGGTCGGCGCAGCCGGTCAGCAGCAGGGTGGTGCACAGCAGCATCAGTCCCAAAATACGTTTCATACCAATTTTCCTTTCATTCCTTCGCCGTCAAGGGCAGTGAGTCTGACGGTGACTACCGCGCCGCTGCGGCAGGCGGGACAATCCGGCAAGGTGACCTGGATGTACTCCGGCGTGTAGCCGTGCCACATGTCGCCGAACTTCTCCTCGATCAGAACGGTCGAAATCTTGCCTAGCCACTGCGCCTGATAGGCGGCGGCAGTTTCTTCGCCCAGGGCGATGAGCTCGCGGGTGCGGCGTTCCTTTACCGCCTTGGAGAGCTGGCCCGGCATGACGGCAGCCTTGGTGCCCTCGCGGGGGGAGTAGGGGAAGACGTGGATCTTCGCGTACCCCACGTTGCGGATGGTTTGGCGGGTCTCCTCGTATTCTTCCTCGGTTTCGCCGGGGAAGCAGGTCAGCACGTCGGTGGTGAAGGCAGCCATCGGGAAGGCCGCGCGCAGGTTGTCCACTGCCTGCATGTACATGGTCATGTTGTAGCGGCGGGCCATGCGGGCCAGTACGGTGTTGCTGCCAGACTGCAGCGCCAGATGGAACTGGGGGCAAACCTTTTGCATCGCGGCGAGGGCCTGTGAAAACGCTGTCGTGGCGATGGTAGGTTCCAGACTGCCCAGGCGGATGCGCTGCACGCCCTCGACCTCGTGGACGGCGCGGATAGCGTCCAGCAGGGTGCTTCCGTCGCCCAGATCCTTGCCGTAGCTGGAGAGGTGGATGCCTGTCAGCACCAGCTCGGTGTATCCGGCGGCGACCAGGCGCTCCGTCTCCTGGCGGATGTTGGCGAGGCTGCGGCTGCGGATGGGCCCGCGCACGCTGGGGATGATGCAGTAGGTGCAGTGGTTGTTGCAGCCCTCCTGGATTTTGAGCGTCGCGCGGGTATGCTCGTCCTGGGTGGTGATGGTCAGCTCCTCAAAGGGCGTGGTCTCGTTCAGATCGTTGACCGCGCTGATGCCCGTTCCATCGGCGATGGCCTGCTCCAGGAGCTCGACTACCTTGTCGCGACTCTGCGTGCCGATGATCAGCCGTGCGCCGGTCTCCAGGAGTTCGCTGCCCT
>JBGUSK010000109.1:0-20838 GCA_045132495.1 Christensenellales bacterium
AACGGCAAGCTCGTCACCGATCAGCTGCTGGACGCGCTGGCAGAGCGGGGCATCCACCCGGAGTTCAACATGAGCTACGACGGCGTGGACGGCTGGCACGACTGGCTGCGAGGCATTCCAAATGCAGGGAAGATCGTGGAGGATGCGTTCCTGCGCTGCAAGGAGAAGGGCTTCCCCACCGGCGCAGAGATGTGCATCCATAACGGCAACAAGCATCTGCTGCGCCAGACCATCAACCGCCTGGCGGAACTGGGCTGCAGGAGCCTGAAGACCAACCCCATCTCCAACGTGGGCGCGTGGAAGGAGGGCGGATACGGCGAAAGCATCTCCATGCAGGAGCTGTATCAGCTCTACTTTGATTACATCCCGCATTATTATGAGGACGGCATGCCCCTTTCCCTCCAACTGGGCGGATTCTTCTCCGCATCGCCCAGACGGCCGGATCGCTACGATATCCCCTGCATGAAGCACTGCTCCAAGCCGGAGAACACCTGCGTGTGCGGTCATGCCCGGATGGTGATGTACATTTCTGCCGAGGGGCGTGCGCTGCCCTGCATGGCGCTCTCCGGCATGGACATCCAGGAGGAATTCCCGCTGATTCCGGAGATCGGATTGGCGCAGTGCATCACCGAATCACGCTATATGCGCCTGATTGATACCCGTGCCACAGAAGTCCTTGCGCACAACCCGGAATGCGCCAAGTGCAAATACGCCCTGCAGTGCCTTGCAGGCTGCCGCGCCAGCGCGCTGGAGACTTCGCCCACGGATATCCTCGCCCCGGATATGGCTATCTGCGGCATCTTCAAGGGTGGCTGGACGGAGAAAATTGCGGAGCTGATGAAAAATATCCTCCCGCAGGAAAAACCGGAAGCGGCGTCGAATTAAGGAGGCAAAAGCATGAGTGAGAACCTGAAAGCGTTTCTGGCAAAAGTCTCGGCAGACGCTCAGCTGATCGAACGGCTGAAGGCGGCGAAGGAGTACGGCGAGATCATAGCGCTGGCAAAGGAGATCGGCTTGGAGCTGACGTTGGCGGACATTGAGCCCGACAACAGCGAGCTGTCCGAAGATGAACTGAACGCTGTCTCCGGCGGGAAAAGCGGCGGCTGCTTCTGCATACTGGCAGGCGGTGGCGGCGGAAAGAACGGCCGGGATGACGTCTATGGCTGTGCCTGTGTGGCCTATGGTCAGGGCGGCGATGGAAGCAAGGACGATTTCACCTGCTTTTGTGCCTTGGGCGGCGAGGGTGTGATCGATGTTATGCCGGATGAGCTTGTTTGAGGTCTGCTGCATTGAATAAGGGAGGATTTGAAAATGACTGCGAACATGAAGAATTTCCTTGCTAAGGTATCCGAGGACAAGGCGCTGGCGGAGAAAATTGGCAGATTGGAAAAGGTCGATGAACTGATCGCGGCGGCAAAGGCGGTGGGCATCGAGTTGACCGAGACGGACTTTGTACAGCCGGAGAATGCCCTCTCTGAGGACGAGCTGACGGTCATTCAAGGCGGAGTTACCAGCACGCAGCAAGAGCAGGATTGGGCGGATTTCAACAACTGCCCCGGCGCCAATGGCATTCAGGATTGCTTCTGTGCAGCTGGCGGCGGTGGGCAGCGTGACGAGAACGGCGATGTATGCGCCTGCGTGGGTTACGGCCAGGGTTACCGCGGAGGTCAGAAATGCATCTGCCCGCTGGTCGGTGTGGGCGCGGATGATGAAATCTGATATTTGAATGACTTTGTGAAATAAACAGTTTTGCATCATAGTCCGCCGCAGCCGTTGGCTTTGCGTGTGAAATCAGGAATGGTGATAACAGCTCAGGCTGTCGTCATATACACACCCCCCAACAAGAAAGGAGAACCGAAAATGACTGAAAACATGAAGAACTTCCTGGCGAAGGTATCCGAGGACAAGGCGCTGATTGAGAAGTTCGGTAAGCTGGAAAAGGCCGAGCTGATTGTCATGGCCAAGGAGCTTGGCTTTGAGCTGACTGAGACAGACTTTGTGGAGCCCGAAGGCGAGATCTCCGAGAACGAAATGGACGCCGTGGTCGGCGGCTATAAGCGCTGCGCGTGCTTTAGCGGCGGCGGCGGTAAGGCGGATTCTGAAGGCGATGTGTGCGCGTGCGTCGTCGGTGGCGGCGGAATCAGCAAAGTGGATGGTGAGGCTCGTTGTGCCTGCGTTATGGTCGGCACAGGTTACGAGAGTTTCCGGGAGCTGGCGGAAGATGTAAAGAACAGCTAAACCTCCGCAGAAAGCCTTCTGCTTTCCGCAAACAAGTTAATGCAAAACGATGACCAAGGAGAGATGACCATGCCAACGACCAACAACCGCAATACAAATCCCGGCGGGCCTGAATTGACCCATTACCTCAAGGCCGCCCGGCCCGGCAGCTGGCTGGTCCTGTCGCTGACGCTGCTAATCGTGGCGATGGCGTTGGTATGGTCCTTCCTTGGCACGATGAAGACCACCATTGCCGTGACCGGCGTCAAGGAAGGGGCGCACTTCACCGGCTATCTGATGCCCAGGGATTCTCTTTCCCTGCAAAGCGGCATGAGCGTGGACTATCAGGGCGAGCGGGCAGGTGTGCTGGTCAGTCGTGGTACTGCCAGCATCGACGCGGCGGAGATCGTCGCGGCCATTGACAACGCCTATTACAGTGATCAGCTGGTACTGAATCCCTACAATGTGGAGATCAGGATTGATCTTGATCCGAGCCTCTGTCCGGATGGCGTCGTCACTCTGGAAATCGTGCTGGCGGAAACCCGCCCCTTCGATTTCCTGATGAACTGAGGTGGCGGCGGATGAAGAAAACGATGGTGGGGCGCTTTGCCCCGAAAAGGGTGCCGGTGGTCATGCAGATGGAAGCGCTGGAATGCGGCGCTGCCAGCCTGAGCATGATCCTGGCGTATTACGGCAAGTGGCTGCCCCTGCCCAGGGTGCGCACGGAGTTGGGCGTTTCCCGCGATGGCGTGAGCGCGATGAGCATCATCCGGGGTGCGCGCAGCTTCGGCATGGAGGGCAAGGGCTTCCGCTACGGCGTGGACAGCCTGCAAACGAAGATCACCCTGCCCTGCATTCTGTTCTGGAACAGCTGCCATTTCGTGGTGCTGACCGGCTTTGGCAAAAAGGGCGCGTACATCAACGACCCTGCCAGCGGCGCGGTGGTTGTGCCGATGGACAAATTTGAAAAGCAATACAGCGGCATTGCTCTGGAGATCGTCCCCGGCGAGCATTTCGAGCCCAGCGGACGGCCCGCCAGCGTGTGGCCCTTTGTGAAGCAGCGCCTCAAGGGTGCAGGCGGTGCATTGGCGTTCCTGTCGCTGTCAGGGTTGGCTGCGGCGGTTTTCGGCATTGCCCAGCCCGCGCTGTCCTCCAGCTTTGTGGATAAGATCCTCACCGGTTCGAACACTGCCTGGCTCATGCCGCTGCTGGGGATCCTCATCGGCATGGCGGTGCTGCAGTTCCTGCTGCTGGCGGTGACGGCCTCCTATCAGAATTACGTGCAGGGGCGGTTTGCTGTGTCGGCCAACTGCTCGTATCTGATTCATGTGCTGCATCTGCCCATGCAGTTTTTCTCCCAGCGAATGGCAGGTGACATTGCAGGCCGTCAACAGGATAACGCCGCCGTTGCAAGCACCCTCATGAACACCCTCGCACCTGTGGGCGTGGGGTTGATCACCATGGCGGTGTACCTGATCATGATGCTCTCCATCAGCCCGGTGCTGACGCTCATTGGCGTGTCGGCGCTGGTGCTCGACCTGTTCGTGGCGCAGTATATCTCCCGCAGGCGGGTGGAGATCACGAGGGTCATTGCCCGTGACAGCGGCGTGCTGTCCGGCTCCACTGCGGGCATCCTGAATGTGATGGAGACCATCAAGGCCAGCGGCGCGGAGGAAGGCGTGTTTGCCCAGTGGACGGGTATGCAGGCCGCCGTGATGGCGGGGCAGGCGAAAATTGCAAAGATCAACACCTATCTGGGCACGATTCCCGGTTTGCTGCTGAACGTCGCCAATGTGGTGCTGGTGTCGCTGGGCGCGCTGCTGATCATTGACGGCGTGCTGACCACCGGTATGCTGCTGGCACTGCAGAGCCTGCTGCAATCCTTCATGACCCCGGCGTCGCAGATGATCGCCGCCGGACAGGAAATGACGGAGATGCGTTCCGGTATGGAGCGTATTGAAGACGTGACCAATTACGAGGAGGATGTGGTCTTTGCTGCGGGCGATGACGAGAAGATCACCGCTCCCATGACGGGGAAGGTCAGCATCCGTAATGTGACCTTCGGTTATTCCAGGCAGGCCGCGCCGGTTTTGAAGGACTTCTCGCTGGAGCTTACCCCCGGCCGCAAGGTGGCGCTGGTGGGTTCTTCTGGCTGCGGCAAATCCACCATCGCGAGGCTGGTGGCGGGGCTGTATCAGCCTTGGGAGGGCGAGATTCTCTTTGACGGCAAGCCCATGTCCGCCTATGACCGGGCGGCGTTCACCTCCTCCGTGGCGGTGGTGGATCAGGACATCTTCCTGTTCTCCGGCACCGTGAAGGACAATTTCCGCTTTGCCGACGGCACCATCACCGACGCGGACATGATCCGTGCGGCCCGCGACGCGCAGGTGCATGAGGCCATCCTCAAGCACGAGGGCGGCTATGATGCACGCATCGCCGAGGGCGGCAGTAACTTCTCCGGCGGACAGCGCCAGCAGCTGGAGATTGCCCGGGCGCTGGCGGGAAATCCGTCCATCCTTATTCTGGATGAGGCTACCTCCGCCCTGGATGCTCAGACGGAGGCGCTGGTGATGGACGCCATCAAAGCCAGAGGCATGACCATGCTGCTGGTGGCGCACCGGCTGTCTACCATCCGGGACGCAGATGAGATCCTTGTGCTGAAAAACGGCGTCGTCACCGAGCGCGGCACCCATGAGGAGCTGCTGGCGCTGAACGGCGATTATGCAGCCCTGGTCAGCGCATCGTAAGAAGGAGGCACAACGGATGAATATCAACGAAAAGAGCATCCAGCGCGCCCAGCTTGACGATGCGATGCTGGATGCGGCCTACCGTGAGCTTGCCTCCACCGTCACGGGCAAGGCCGGGCTGCGGACGGCGCAATCCGAGCGCACGCAGACGGCGGGAGCGGTCAGCGAGATCCTGGCGTTCTATCACCGCACGGCGGAGATCCCGGAGGGCGTGAACCCGGTGGACTACGTCATCGAAACGCTGAACATTTCCTGCCGGACGGTGTTTCTGGAGGGCGAGTGGTACCGCGACGCCATCGGCCCTTATCTGGGACGGACGACTGACGGACAAACCGTTGCCATCCTGCCCCGGCGGAACCACTATGAATACTACGACAAAAACGCAGGCAAGTGCGTGCGTGTCAACCGTCAGACAGCGGAGAATCTGGAGGCAGAGGCACAGTATTTCTACCTGCCCCTGCCTGCCGGGAAACTCACATTACGCGATCTGTACCGCTATATGCTCAAATCTCTGACGGCATGGGATTACATCCAGCTCATCGGCGCAACGGCGCTGGCCAGCGTGCTGGCGATGACGCTTCCTGCCATGACGCAGCTGGTGTTTTCCGGGCTGATCCCCTCGGGACAGCTGAATCTGGTGCTGCCCATCCTGTTCCTGCTGGTGTTCTCCGTCACCTCCACCCATCTGGTGAATGTGCTCCGGACGCTGGCGGTGGGCGTGGTGAATATCCGGGCAGGCGCATCGCTGCAATCGGCGGCAATGGCGAGAGTCATGTCCATGCCTGCGGGCTTCTTCAAGCAGCACGCTTCCGGCGAGGTGGCTGCCCAGCTGAGCTCCATTGACAATCTGACGGCCGCCACGGTGAAGGCGGTGTTTTCCTCCGGCCTGACAGGCCTGTTTTCGCTGATCTACATTGCGCAGATCTCTGCCTTTGCCCCGGCGCTGACGGTGCCTGCGGTGATCGTGCTGGTGCTGAAAACAGCGCTGTCCCTGGCCTGCGTGGTCATCGGCGTGAAGCGCACCAATGTGCGCATGAAGAAGCAGGCCAGCCTTTCCGGCAGGATGCTGACCATCATCAATGGCATCCAGAAGATCCGCCTTTCCGGCGCGGAGAAGCGCATTTTTGCCAAGTGGGCCAACGAATACAAGGACGTAGCTGACCTGACCTACCGGCAGCCGAGAATCCTCCTTTACCGGCAGGCGCTGATGGGGTTCATCAGCCTGATCGGCCTTGTGGTGATCTACTATGCGGCGGCTTCCAGCGGTGTTTCAGCGGCCAACTACATGGCGTTCAGTTCAGCCTATGGTCTGGTTTCCGGCGCATTCACGGCGCTGATCGGCATCGTGTCCACCCTGACGGAGTTCGGCCCGATGTTGAACATGATGAAGCCCATTTTGGAAACGGAGCCGGAGATCGAACCGGGCAAGCTGATCCCTGAACAACTGACCGGCAAGATCAGCGTAAGCCATCTCAGCTTCCGCTACAACAAGGACGGCCCCATGCTGCTGGATGATGTGACGCTGGACATTGCCCCCGGCGAATACCTCGCCATCGTGGGAGCGACGGGATGCGGCAAGTCCACCCTGATGCGGCTGATGCTCGGCTTTGAAAAGCCGGAGCAGGGCGCAATCTATTATGACGACCACGACATGAAATCCCTGAACCTGCGCGGTTTGCGCCGCAGAATCGGCACGGTGCTGCAAAACGGCCAGCTGATGCAGGGCTCCATTTTCACCAATCTCTCTATCGTAAAGCCCGACATGACCGAAGACGAGGCATGGGAAGCCCTTGAAAAGGCAGGCCTGGCCGAGGATGTGCGCCGTATGCCCATGAAGCTTAACACCATGCTGGGCGAAAACGGCGCGGGTATCTCCGGCGGACAGCGCCAGCGGCTGCTGATCGCCCGGTCGATGGTGGGCCGTCCAAGCATCATCTTCATGGACGAAGCCACCTCCGCGCTGGACAATGTGGCGCAGGCCCATGCGGTGCGCTCGCTGGATGCGCTGAACTGCACCCGCGTGGTCATTGCCCACCGCCTTTCCACCATTCAGAACTGCAGCCGTATTGTGGTGCTGGACGGCGGCCGCATCGTGGAAGACGGCACCTACGATGAGTTGCTCGCTATGAACGGGCGCTTTGCCCGGCTGGTGGAGCGGCAAAGGCTGGATACCTGAAACGACGCAATCAACACATAAGGAGCGATCCCAATATGGCACAGCATGAAGTGTTTGTGGATCTCAATCATTACCGTTTGACCAACGGGCCCATCATGGTATCCTTCGATACCACGCAGCTTTGCAATCTGCGGTGTGTCCATTGCTTTAACAACAGCGGTGATCAGGCGCCCAATCCTGACCTGCCCCGTGAACAGCGGCTGGATATTGCCAGGCAGATTGCCGAGATGCACCCCTTCAACGTGTGTATGTGCGGCGGTGAAAGCCTTTGCTGTTCCGACCTGTTCGACATCATGGACGTCCTCCGCCCGCATGTGGGTAAGCTGAGTATGGTCAGCAACGGCTTCCTGATGACGTCGGAAATGGCTCGCAGGCTGGTCGAGCATGGGCTGGATCTGGCGCAGATCAGCATCGATGGCGCCAACGCCTGGCAGCATGACAGCTTCCGGGGTGTGCAGGGCTCCTTTGACCGGGCTGTCGCTGCGGTGCGCAACCTGATCGCTGCTGGGATCTCCTCGGTGGATGTGTCGATGGTTCCCAACCGGCTGAACTGGCAGAGCCTGGAGGAATATACCGAGTTGTGCCATGGCCTCGGCGTGCATCAAATTCGCCTGATGCCCTTCCTGCCCTCAGGCCGGGGACGCTCGGTGGGGCGCAACCTGATGCTGGATGAAAAGCAGTATTTCCAATTCTGCCGCAGCCTGGAGCGGCTGGATGCGAGGTATCAGGGCAGGCCCGCCTTCCAGTGGGGCGACCCCATTGACCATATGCGCCGGATGCCCTTCAACGCCAGCCTGGGTCTGCATTCCTATTCCATGGAGATCAAGGCGAACGCCGACCTGACGCTGAGCACCTACCTGCCTGTGCTGGTGGGCAACTGTACCCGCCGCACCCTGCGGGAATACTGGGATGGCGGCTACAAAAATCTGTGGGGTAATGAGCAGCTGACGCGGTATACCGATCAAATCCGAAACATCTATGATCTGGAAACCTTCGAGCCCGCCCCGTACAGCGGCGAAACCATCATGATTGATATTCTGGAGGCGTAAGATGCGATACTTGATCAACAGCAGCGCCTTTACCCGGCGGGATGCGCAAAGCGGCGTGATCCCCATGAAGGCTGGCTTTCGCGCACTGTTCCTGAAGGAAAGCGCTGGGGCATTGCTGGACAGAACAGACGAATGGATCGACTTTGAGGAAGTGACCCGTGGCGTTTCCGAGCAGCAGCGGTGCGATCTTCGCGATGGACTGACGCTGCTGGAATGTTTCGATATTGCGCAGATCGAGGAAGAAAAGCCGGTCAAGCCCTGTCGTGTGGCTGGCGAGCGCGACTACCGCCGCATCAGCGCATTCCTGGAGCGCCATGCGGGAAAGGGGCCCAACCAAAGTCTTGCGTATTCCCCGGAGATGCACAATGAGGACAGCGTCCGCGCGCGGCAATTCAACAATCATGAATACAATTTTCTGGCCGAGCGGGATCGGGAGATCGTCGCGCTGATGATCGTACGTCCTCCGGCGGCTGGAGATGTTTCCAGTGTGGTGTATCTCCAGCACGTGATCTATGCAGCGGAACTTCCCGAAGGAGAACAGACAGCCTTGCTGGAGGCTCTGCTGACCGAGGTGGAGGCTGCCTTCCGTCAGGATTACGCCCGGCTGCGATTCCAGTATTTCGATGCCTGTCAGGATGGGATGCTCTCCGCATTGGCGGCGCAGGGCTTCCAAAAGACCTGCACGCTGGAACGGGAGCTGCTGGGCGGCATCGACCTGACGATCTACGACCGGGTGATTGGAGGATAAGCGATGCTCCTTGCTGAAAAGAAATTCACACAAATCCTTCGGGATGTATGCGAAAAAATCGACTATGCCTTTACGATCAAGGCATTTCGCGGACTGTATGGCTTCCATGATCCGTGGTTTGACTATGCATCCATGGAGCGCTGCCTGAGTCACATGGAGAATCCCTGCAAGGCGGCCTTCCGCATTCTGCATCTGGGTGCAGGCGTGGTGGAGAGCGAACTGGCTGATGAGATCGGGCAGGAGGTGATAGACCAACTGATCGAAGCTGGCCTGTGGCACCGGGAAGGCGACAACATTGAGACCAACAACTATGTGGTGATCCCCTATCAGGGGCTGCTGCTTGTGGTGGAGACAAATCCCTGGTTCCCGAGCTGCACCAACCGCAATATTGACGTCTACCTGGGCAGCGACAGCTACCGTCTGGCGGAAAACATTGGCTACCAGCGGGGCGAGACAGCGCTGGATCTGTGCAGTGGCAGCAGCATACAGGGCCTGCTCTGCGCCCGGTTCGCCCGCAAGGTAGTGTCGGTGGAGCTGAATCCCAAGGCTGTGCCGGTGACCCGCTTCAACATTCTCCTCAACAACTGCGAAGACAGGGTTGAATTACGCGAGGGAGACCTGTATAATGTTCTTAAAGAGGGGGAGACCTTCGACTGCATCTACGCGAATCCGCCCTTTATCCCCATGACAGAAGATGTGACCTATCCCATCTGTGGCACTGGCGGACGGGATGGTCTGCAGGTGCTGCGCCGCATTGTGGAGGGTCTGCCGAAGCACCTCAATCCCGGCGGCGAGGCGATCATCTTCTGCGAATGCCTGGGGGATCGCAATGGCGTGTTCTTCGATGCGGACGTCGAGCGTCTTGGCCGCGAGCATGGCTGGCAGACCAGTCAGCTCCTTCCGGCCCGGCTGGAGGCAAGCCATCAGATCTGCAAAATGGTGGATTTGACCGCGCTGTTCAACGAGGAGCTGGACAAGGCTGCGCTGCGCCGGCAGATGGAAGAAATTTACCGCGATCTTGGTGCGACGTATCTGTACAGCATTCTCTACCGCATCTATGCCAGCGGCAAGGGAGATGGGCAGCTGTGCCGCATCCGCCAGTATAACCAGTGGGATATGGAGGATCGGGCAAGCCTTGACCCGTCGGTCACCACGGGCCCCAACCCGAATGTGCAAAGCATCTGGCGTGGGAAACGCCATATGGGTATTCTCAGCAGAGAAAAGGCGGATATTATGGCCCAAATGCAATCTGGCAAGTCCATCCGTGAGACTGCCGAAGCGCTGTGGAGCCAGTACGCCGACAAGCCCCGTTATCAAAAGGAGGGCTATCCGGCCTTCCTGAGCCGGGTGCTGGATACCTGCATGAATCTTGAAAGCATTGGCGCTTTGAAGCGTCTGCTCAAATAAACAGAAGAGGTGGAAAATATGTCTGACGAGAAGAAGATCATGAGTCCCGATGAGAACGAAACCAAGAAGCCTCTGCAGCTGGACGAAACCGTACCTGAAAAGAAGCCTGATGAGAAGCAGCCGGAGGAAGAGGCTGTACTTTACGACGCCAGCGAGCTCTCTGACGACGATCTGGAGGGCCTTTCCACTGAAGAACTGGAGGATAAGGACGGCGCAGGTTACTTCTTTGTTCCTGTTGTTATTGCGGCCAATGTGAATATGGTGGCCAATATCAATGCGGGTGCTAACCTGAACGTTGCAGCCAACGCCATGGCAGCCGCTAATGCTGTGGCTGCAGCCAATGCGATGGCAGCAGCCAATGTCAACGCGCTGACGAATGCCAATGTCACTGACTGATGCAGCAAAGCAACCCTGCTATTACGACAGCGTTGCGCTGAACATCACCAGCCGCTGCAATCTCCGCTGCCTGCACTGCTACAATGGCAGCGGGGAGGATTCGCGGCGGGATATGGACAGAGCGACGCTGCTGCGGGCTGCTGATGCGGTGCTGTCGCTCAAGCCCTTCAATCTCTGCCTGTGCGGTGGGGAGCCCTTGTGCTGCCCTGATCTGTTGCTGTTGCTGGAGCATTTACAGGGACGAGTGCCGCAGATTTCCATGGTGACCAACGGCTTTGCGTTGGATGAAGCCTGGGCAAGGAGGCTTGCAGCCCACGGGGTTAGGGCTGTGCAGGTGAGCCTGGACGGTGCATATGCCTGGCAGCATGACAGCCTGCGCGGCGCAGCAGGTTCTTTTGAGCGTGCCATAAAGGCCATATGTGCGCTGAAAACAGCGGGCATCGCGCAGGTGGTGTGCGCCATCCTGCCCAACCGACTGAATGTGGATTCGCTGGAGGAATATGTGCAGCGTTGCCTTTCGCTGGGGGTGGACATCATCCGTGCCATGCCTTTTCTCCCATCGGGGCGGGGGCGCAGCATGGGCCGTCCGCTGATGCTGGACGAAGAGGGCTATTTCCGCTTCCGACGGGAGCTGTGGCGGCTGTCTGAGCGATACGGCAATCAGATCCGCATCGAGTGGGATGACCCGCTCCAAGTGATCCTTGGTATGCCCGGGCGTATGGGGACAAACGAAAAGGAACCCATGTTGGAGATTCGCGCTGACGGCCAGCTGGCACTGACCAGCTATCTGCCCATTCTCATGGGCGATTGTACTGCCGATGGTGCTATGGGCAATCTCCGCTCTGCATTTGCGGCCGCGCGCAGTGTCCCGCAGGTGCGCGATTATGTCTGTGCCATTCACAATGTATACGACTGGGACTTGCTTGATCCTTTGCCCTACGGAGAGGAAAGCATTCAACTTGATCTGCTGGAGGGAACTACGTGAGATATCGCATTAACCGGGAGGATTTCTTCGCCCGAGAGGAAGAGCAGGGCACCATGGCGATCATGATTTGCAAAACCAACCAGATCCTGCACTTCAACCGTGCCGGACGCCATATCTTTGATGTGTGCGACCGCTGGGTGGAGCTGGATGAATTCCTGCATGACCTTGGGGCGGTGAACACAACGCCTGCGAAGCTGCGCAGATATTTCGAAGAAATCCTGTACAAGCTCCACGCCTGCGGCCTGGCCAGGCTGGAGGATATCCCCCAACCTGCCGGAACAGGCTGCCGTCTGGCTCAGCAGGGCGACTATATGCACATATCCCGCTTCCTGACGGCCTATGCGCAAAAGGGACAGAGTTGCGCGACCATAGTGGGCGAGGGCTACAATGGTCCTTACGGCGTGTATACGAGGCTTTATGAGAGGCAAACCCACTACCTCCTCAGCGAGCAGGAGGGGGAGCTTCTTGCCCTGCTGGAAATCAGTCAGCCCAACCATATATCCGGGAATACGGTTTTGAGCATCTCCACAGCAGTGTTTCATGAGAAGCTTGACGCGCAGGATGCGTGTGAGCAGCTGCGCCTGCTGGCGGATCACGCCGCGAAACTCTTTGGCGGGTATGCCTCCAAGCTGCGTTATCCCTATATGCACCCCCGGCAGCAGTGGATGCGCGATTCGCTTGCCAAATGCGGTTTTGTCCAAACAGCGTTCTTCCCCGGCGAACTTCAAAACGGATGCGATATGATCTGGTATGACCGGATGATTTAATAAGCGGCGAGGGCGAGAGAACAGGCTATAAAGAAATAAAAGTAGAAGCGACCGATGGTGCGCTTCTACTTTTTCTTTTGATATTGTTTGGGGTAGGGTGGGAAGCAGGGAACGGCAAAGACTTCGAGCACCGTAATTCTTGTTGTTTGAAAAACTGATAAAACACCCTTGACAAAACAACTCGAACCGGAGCCGCCCCGCATATGCAGCCGCGTTTCCAGTTGTACAGGATAAGAGGGGTCCGGGGGAAAGCGCGTTTTCGCTTTCCCCCGGCGGCTTTGCGCCGCTTTCGACGCGCGAAAGCGGCTACCTGCCTCCTCGGTTTACCATCCCCACTTTTTACAGTCAGAAGCCTGCCGATATTGCAGGCTCAAGCATATTCCAAGCAAGTTATCCATCGAACGATCTCTGCCACATTCTCCCCCACCGGCCTCGTCCCATCCACCCGCAGCACGGGGATGTCCACCGTGTCCATCCAGCGGGTAGCGTAGTCCTCCGGGCGGGCAGCGATCAAGTCGTAGAAACTCTTTTCCGATTCATACAGGTCACCGCCGGGCAGCATGCGCTCGCCAAACTTGGCAAAGGAGCGCGCCTTCACCCGCGCGAGCCGGATATCGCGGGGCACCTCCACCAGCACCGCACCCTTGTAATAAGGCAGCACCGCGTCGCCGTAATTCCCGCGGACGGCCGCAAACACGAACCGATCATCCTGGCGGACTTCCGCCAGCAGCAGACGCTCCACCTCGTCCTGGGTGCGCTCTGTCGCATAAGGATGGGCCGGGTCAGTCTTTGGGAAGTAGAGGTTCTCGTTGTCAATGAACCGCCAGCCCAGATGTTCCGCCAGCGCGCGGCCCAGGGTGCTTTTGCCGCTGCCATTCATGCCGCAGATGATGATGCCCATTTCACGCCCTCCCAAACAGGCGCTGCATCACCGGCAGCACCAGCGCGGGATTGCCGCTGGTTTCCAGCGTGACGCTCCCTGGCCCTTCCGATAGCAGGTCGCGCTGGGTCAGCACCCGGCGCAGCTGCCGGGCCGTGCCGACATTGCCGTCCAGCACCTTCACATTTTTCGGCAGGATGTCCTGCAAAATGGGCCGCAGGAACACATAATGCGTGCATCCCAGCACCACCGCGTCCACCTTGGTCAGGTCATAGGGCGCGAAAAGGTCGAGCAGGTAACGGCGGGCTTTGTCGTCCGCCTCGCGCTCCACCAGCTCCATCAGCCCCGGACAGGGCAGCGGGATCGCCCCCTCGCCATAGCGGGCATACAGGGCGCGGAATTTCTCCAGCTTCAGCGTCATGGGCGTAGCCAGCACGAGGATGCTGCCCTCGCGGCGCATCTCATGGGCGGGCTTCAAGGCCGGCTCGATACCGATAATCGGCAGCTCGTAACGGGCGCGAAGCTCCGCTGCAGCCACGGCAGTCGCCGTGTTGCAGGCGATGACCACCGCCTTCACGTCCTGCGCAAGAAGGTGATCCATGATGCGGCTGACGCAGCCCATCACCTCGTCCCGGGATTTGGTGCCATAGGGCGCATTGGCCGTGTCGCCGTAGAAAAGGAAGCGCTCCTGCGGCAGTTCGCGGCACAGCGCGGCCAGCGTACCAATGCCGCCCACACCGGAATCAAACACGCCGATGGGGCTGTTCCTGTCCGCCATGAAAACGCCTCCTTTCCTTCAATGCCTGTATTATACTGCCGTTCCTGGGGAATTGCAACCTTACCAGCCCATCAGGCGGCGGATTTCGCTGACGATCCTGCTCGCCGCTTTCTGATGGGTGACTGCAGTAGGGTGATAATCCGCCGTGTAGCCGTCCTCCAGCAGCTGGGGCGCAAAAGGCATGCAGGCGATGTTGGTATCGCCTGTTTCGGCAGAATAATCCGCAGCGGCCTTCTCCACAAAGGGATAGAGCCGGTCGCCCATGATGCCCAGGGTGCAGAGGAGCTTTGCGCCAGGATTGTTGCGGCGGATCACCTTGAGAAAATGCACATACTCCGCGCGGTAAAGCTCCTGACGGTCGGCATGGTCAAGGCAGTAGCTGTCGTCGTTTGTGCCAAGGTTGATGACGATCAGCTCCGGCTGGCGGACAGTAAAGTCCCAGCGGATATCGGCAGGCGTTTCGCCCCGGTATTCGCCGTAGGAGAAGCCCAGCTTCTCATAATAGGTGGGGATCAGCTGCGCCGTGATGCGCTCCTCCGCCGTGGCGGTGTAGCCGGAAATGATGCCGTAACCGCTGATGGCCACCATGGAGTAGTCCACGTCCAGCATCTGGGCAGTCCGGTAGGCATACGCACGGGTCACATCCTCAGTGCCGGTGACAAAATGATGCTCCGCCACCTCATCATCCATGCCGTAGCCGCAGGTGATGGAATCGCCGATGAACTCGACCAAGTGCGCCTTTTCGGGCGTGGGACGGATCTCCTCCGCATCCACCGCGATGCGCCTGATACCGCAGGTGGACATGGCCGTCTCGGACAGCTTTACGATGCGGACGATGTGCTCCGCAGGCACATCAGCCCGCAGCACCGTGCAGGTCTTCTCCTCCGCGTCGATCATGGTATCCACCACGCGCTCGCCGTCCAGATACATGGCGATGCGCACGTGGTCGCTTGCCTTGTCCGCATCAGGTGCATGATTGTCTCCGGCGATGGTCACCTCACAGCGGCTGCCGGTGAAGGCAAACTCCGCGCCGGCGCCGGAGAAGGCCAACCAAAGGGAATCCGCCAGCTCCTTCGTGCGGCCCAGGGGCTTGACGTTCTGCCAGGTCGGAAGGAAATTCCACATATGTATATTCACTCCATTCAAGATAAATTGCATTGGGAATCTGCCCCATCTTACCACATTTCCGCCCCGATGGCAACCATCTTGCACATTTCGCCCGGACGCGTTATAATAGGATGAAAGTTGTCATACAGGAGGATGATCCTCATGGTGGATACGAACAACGAGATCCGTCTCGGGGACGTGATCCAGACCCGCAAGCCCCACCCCTGCGGCTCGAGCGAATGGACAGTCACCCGCACCGGCGCGGACATCAAGATCAAATGCTCCGGCTGCGGACGCATCGTCATGCTGGACCGCGAAACCTTCCTCAAGCGCCGCAGGAAGGTCATCACCCAGGGCCCGGCGGTGCAGGCATGAGCTGGCTGACCGAGCTGTGCGCTGCCCTGGCCGCGGCACTTCTCCTGCGCCTGTATGTGGTGAACATCGCCCGCATCAAGGGCCGCAGCATGCTGCCCACCCTGCGGGATCGGGACGTCGCGCTGGTGTGGCGGCTCCCCTATCGCTTCCGTGCTCCCCGGCGCGGCGAGGTGGTCATCTGCCACTATCCCGGGCGGCGGATGAAGCGCATCAAATGGCTGCCCCAGGCCTTCGTGAAGCGGGTGATCGCCCTGCCCGGAGATACGATCGAGTTCATCGAAGGCGTCGTATATGTGAACGGCGAGGCGCTGGAGGAGGCCTACCTCGACCCGTCCCGCTGCCGCTTCAGGCGGACGCGTCCGCCCCTCACCCTCGGTCCGGATGAGTACTTCGTCATGGGCGACAATCGCGACAGCTCAAACGACAGCCGCAGCGTCGGGCCTATCCGCCGCAGCGCCATCCGCGGACGGGTGGTTTGCATCCTTTTTCCGCTCACATGCGCCCGGAAGGTGCACTGATCTCCATATTGTTACAAAGGTTTCTTGCTTCCCCCCGGGAAGTATGCTATAATCAAACTGATATCCTCTGTTATCATTGATGATCGAAGGTTGGTGACCCACATGCGGAAGATTCTTCTCTCCCTGCTGATTTTGCTTTGCATGCTGCTGCCCGCCGCCGCGCTGGCAGATTCCTTCACCTTTGCCGATCAGGGCGCGGCATGCTCCATCCCCGACGGCAAATACACCGTCATCACGCCGGACAATGTGTCCTCCCAGACCGCATGGCTGGAAAAGAACGGTAAATCGGCTGATTCCATTCTGGCAGATTTTGCGGATCGCGGCGTGCTGCTGCAGGCCTGGTCCGCCGGCGGCGATGTGTGCATCGAAATCACCGCCGTGCAGGATCTCTACGCCCAGCAGTTCTATGATGTGAATCAGGTCAGCGAATCCGAGCGCAAGAATTATCGCATCGGCCATTCCTCTGACAAAACCGGCGAATGGCGCGCCCAGGGCTATGATTACACCTCCGCCGACTGGAAGAAGTATAAATACGCCGGGCGCTTCCTGATGCTGGAATACACCCGCACCGCCAATGGCATGACCTACCGCGGCTATGCCCGCAAGACCATCCGCAACGGCTGGCATATCCATGTGGATTACCAGGTGTACGGCCGCACCCCCAAGAAGAGCGACCAGAACGCGCTGGAAGCCATCATGACCAGCTGGGAGTTCCTTGAGGTCAGCGCTCGTCCTGCCAGCAGCGCCACCAAGGTGATCTTCTCCTCCACCCCGCCCCAGGAAACCAATACCGGCAAGTTCACCCTGGCCGGCACCGGCTCCACCGGGCTGAAGGTCATCGGCGTGGTGATGCGCATGTCTTCCTCTGATGTGCACCGCTTTGAGGCTGAGATCGACAGCAAGGGCAAGTTTGAGATGACCGTGAAGCTCCCCAAGGAAGGCTTGTGGACGATGACCTACACCGTCTTCAACGGCGAGGAGGTCGTGGAGGAAGGCGCCTTTGACGCCATCACCTATGATGACACGCTGCTCCCCGTGCGCCTGAACACCGCCTTTCCCAAGTCCACGGAGCTCAACGGCAGCAGCCTGACCATCTCCGGTACCACCATGAAGCAGACCAAGGTGCAGTGCATCGTGGACGGCCGCTACAACAAGGCCATCACCACCAACAACTCCGGCGCCTTCTCCTTTACCTTCGACACCAACGAAGAAGGCATATACAACATCACCCTCGTGTTTGAGAAAAAGGGCTACAGCGCCCGCCGCTTCCGCTGCGAAGCCAAGCGCGAGTTCACCGAGGAAGACCGCAAGCAGTCCATCCGCGACGAAGCTGTCAAGCCCTCCTACGCCAACCTCAAGAAGAAGATCGACGGCTACCGCGGCCGCTACATGGTTTACACCCTGAACATCAAGGAGATCACCCAGACCTCCACCGGCTATCTGACCTTCGCTGGCATGAGCAAGACCAAGTCCGGCGTGTACAAGGAGATCGTCGCCATCCGCACCACGGAGGAACCGGTCTGGCGTGTGGGCACGGCGGTGCGCATGTACCTCAAGTGCCTCGGTATGTACGACGTTGTCAGTGACGAGGGCACCGACAGCTACCCCTACTTCGACCTGCAGTGGCTGGAGTAAGCCCAACACCCACAAACCAAAAGGCTCTCCCTTTGGGAGAGCCGGCAGCCGGAAGGCTGACTGAGAGGGTTCGCCCACATATGAAACCGGCGGTTGACGCGTTTGTCAGCCGCCGGTGTTTTTACTTATGGACTTTCTGCCGCTCCCGCTCAGCCTTGCACAGCTCCCGCAGCGTGCACTCCGCGCACAGGGGCCGCTGCGCCTTGCACACCCGCCGCCCGTGGAAGATGATGCGGTGATGCATATCCAGCCAGTCCTTCTTCGGGATGGCCTTTTGCAATTGCAGTTCCGTCTTGAGCACATCATCCGCCTCCGCAAGGCCCAGACGGTTGCTCACACGAAACACATGGGTGTCCACCGCGATAGCAGGCACACCAAAGGCGTTGGACATGACCACATTGGCGGTCTTTCGGCCCACGCCGGGGAGCGCGGTCAGCTCCTCCATCGTGCGCGGCACTTCGCCGCCATGACGCAGCATCAGCAGCTTGCAGGTCTGGATGATGTTCGTCGCCTTCGATTTGAATCCGCAGGCTTTGACCATCGGGTGCAGCTCCTCCACCGTGGCCTCTGCCATGCTCGCCACGTCGGGGTAACGGGCGAACACCGCCGGGGTCACCTTGTTGACCATCTTGTCCGTGCACTGGGCAGAGAGCATGACGGCTACCAGCGTCTCATAGGGGTTGGTAAAGTTGAGCTCCGGGCCCGCATCGGGGTAGAGGCGGGTCAGCTCCGCCAGGATGGCCTTCTTGGAAAAACGGGGCATCGTTTTCTCCCCTTTCATCGGTTCTTCAGCTGCATGGACGCGGGCAGCTTCACCCGCTTCATGGCGCTCAGCAGCAGATAGCACAGCACCACATTGACCGGCACTTCCACCAGGTAATTGGGCGCGCGCACCGTCACCCAGGTGATATATCCGCGCCCCGGTACATAGGCCAGCATATTCAGCCACAGTGAATTGAGCAGCAGATTGAAGCCCGCCAGGGAAATCGCAACTGCCGCAATGACGCGCCACCAGCTGGGCTTGCGGCGATGCAGGATGAATCCGCAGGTCAGCCCGACCAGTACGTTGGTCAGGGTGAACCCCGGGAAATACGCCCCCGCCGGGAACAGATGCGCCCCCAGCAGATCCCCCAGACCACCGACGATCGCCGCCGGGATGGGGCCCATCAGCGCGCCCGCCAGCGCGATCGGCACGAAGCCGAAATTGTACTGCTTGCCCAGCATCGGTACCTGGAGAAGATTCCCCAGCACCACCTGGCATGCCACCAGCATCGCCGTCACAGTGATGGTTTCGATGGAAAATAACTTTTTTTTCTGCAACACAAAAACCTCCCTTTCATCGGGTCGTGAAAAAGATACGCGACTCGCAGGAGGCAGTAAGCACGTAAAGCAGCGGGATGCGCCGCTGGCACCGCGGAGACTTCGTCTCGTTTTTCAAGACGGACGCCCCTTCGTTTCATGACAACTCCCCGTTCATGAACACTTGACGCGCCAGCAGCTACTCTGCCTGATACGAATCATCCTCATTGTATGCGTTTTTTCGTCAAAATGCAATACATATACGCAAGAAAAACAGCCGTCAGCATCTGCCAGCGGCTGAAGGGATCAAAGGGCGATGGTGATGATTTCCACAATGGCCTCGGCGATCAGCGAAATGGCCACGAAGGTCCACACCGCGGTCACCGCGCCGAAGGGGTTGATCAGGATGACCGCCGCGAGTACCGCCGCCAGTGCCGCAGCGATTCCGGGCATGTACCAGCAGGGCGCATTCATGCGCTTGAGATCGGCCATCTTCTGCAGCTTGCCCGCCGCCAGCACCAGCATCACGATGGCGTAGAGCACCGTCAGCAGCGGGAAGGCCCCAATGAACCAGTCATACTTCGTGATGCACACCGCGCCTGCCATCAGAGCGATCAGGCCCTTGAAGAGCAGCTGCTTCTGAGCGGCGACCTCCGGCTTCAGCATGAAGTAGCGCACGATGCTCATCAGTCCGCCCAGGCACATCAGCACACCTGCGCCAATGATGATGCCGCTGGTGAACCCGACGGGGTCGATGAGCAGCAGCACGCCCACCACGATCTCCAGAATGCAGGTGATGATGCTGCCGGTTTTGCCATGAAATACGTATTTGATGTTCATTTTTCTCTTCCTTTCGTGGATCATCAGGCACCCAGGAGCGCCATAAATTCTTCGCCAGTGATGGTTTCCTTTTCGTAGAGATGTTTCGCCAGACGATCAAGAGCGGCTCGGTTTTCCGTCAGGATGGCTTCCGCCTTCTGGTATTGTCGCTTCACCAGATCAACGACCAGCGCATCGATGCGGGCCTGGGTGTCCGCCGAGCAGGCCAGGGATGCGTCGCCGCCCAGGTAGGCGTTCTCGACATTCTCCATCGCCACCATGCCGAATTCCTCCGACATGCCGTAGCGGGCGATCATCGCCCGGGCGAGCTTCGTTGCCTGCTCAATGTCGTTGGAAGCGCCGGTGGTCACATCGCCAAACACGATGGCTTCCGCCGCACGGCCTGCGGTGAAGGTCGCGATCTTGTTTTCGATCTCCTGCCGGGTCATGAGGTAGCGGTTGCCCTCGTCCACCTGCATCGTGTAGCCCAGCGCGCCGGAGGTGCGGGGCACGATGGTGATTTTCTGCACCGGCGCAGAGTGATCCTGCATGGCGGCAACCAGCGCATGACCGATTTCATGATACGCCACGACGGATTTTTCTCTGTCCGTGAGGAGGGCGTTTTTCTTCTCGTAGCCCGCGATGACGACCTCAATGGAGGCTTCCAGGTCCTCTTGCGTTGCCTCGCTGCGGCCATTGCGGACGGCTCGCAGGGCAGCTTCGTTGACCATGTTCGCCAGCTCCGCTCCGGAAGCGCCGCTGGCCATGCGGGCGATGCGCCCAAAGTCGATATCCGGTGCGCACTTGACTTTTCTGGCATGAACGCGCAGGATCGCTTCCCTGCCCTTGAGATCGGGCAATTCAACGGGCACGCGGCGGTCGAAGCGTCCGGGGCGGGTCAGCGCAGGGTCAAGGGATTCGGGGCGGTTCGTCGC
>JBGUSK010000110.1:0-2675 GCA_045132495.1 Christensenellales bacterium
GATATCATCGCCATCATGGGCATGGATGAGTTGTCTGACGACGACAAGCTTCTGGTTGCCCGAGCGAGAAAGATCCAGCGCTTCCTGTCCCAGCCCTTCGACGTGTCCGAGAAGTTCACCGGCATCCCCGGCGCATATGTGCCGATCAGCGAGACCATCCGCGGGTTCAGCGAGATCATTGAGGGCAAGCATGACGACCTGCCCGAGTCCGCATTCCTGTTCGCTGGCACCATTGACGACGTCATCGCCAAGGCAAAGAAGGTGCAGGGATGAAAACCTTCCTGCTGAACATTTCTTCGCCGGATGGAAAGCTCTTTTCCGGCAGCGTCGTGTCCCTGATCGTACGCGGCGTCGAGGGCGAATTTGCGGTTCTTGCGGATCATGTGCCCTTCATCACCAACGTCGTGCCCGGCAAGTGCATCATCGAGCTGGAAGATGGCACGGTCAAGAACGGCCAGACCGAGGGCGGCATGATCACCGTCGGCAAGGACGACGTGACATACCTTACCGCTGGCGTGACCTTCGAATAAATCATTTGCCCCTGCTGTCAAATTGGCGGCAGGGGATTTTCTGTCTTGCAAAGCAGGTGTTATTCATTTATAATGATGACAATATGATTTTCGTACAGGAGGAAAACATGCTGACGAAGCCCTGCGATGTCCGTGCGCTTCCCTGCGTGCACAGATTGATGGAATACCTTGCCTCCATCGAGGGGAAGGCCATCCTGACCGGACAGCACACCCAGTCCATGGCCCAGGAGGAGCTGCATCAGATTGCAAAGGTGACAGGCAAGAAGCCCGCACTGCTGGGCTTTGAGTTGCTGGGATACTCGCCCAACATCAACCTGGACACGGCGGACGAGGCCTGCATCAAGGAGGTCACGGAAAACCGCGGTACCCTTGACCGCGCCTGGGAGTGGGCGAGGGAAGGCGGAATCATCACCTTTACCTGGCACTGGTTTTCTCCCCTTGGCGGAAGGGACAAGGCTTTCTACACCGCGAACACTGATTTTGACGCCCGGCAGGCACTGATCGACGGTACGCCGGAAAATGCAGCCTTCCTGCATGATCTGGATCACATGGCGGAGCTGCTTCGTCCCTTCTGCGAAGCAAATGTGCCGATCCTGTGGCGGCCCTTCCATGAGTGCGAAGGCAAATGGTTCTGGTGGGGTGCACAGGGGCTTGACACGGCCCGTGAGCTATACCGGTTCATGTTCCGCTATTACACGGAGCATCATCGCCTGCACAACCTGATCTGGGTGTGGAACAACCCAATGGCAGAAGGTTATGTGGGGGATGAGTACTGCGATATTATCAGCCGTGATTTCTATCCTGCGCCCCATACCCACAGTGCCTTCCGGGACAAGTGGACGGAACTCCGGCGCATTACCAATGCGGATAAAGGCTGTGCGATTGCTGAGACTGGCGTTATTCCCGATGGTGATGACCTGGCCAGCACCGGCACGCCCTGGCTGTGGTATATGACCTGGAGCCATGGCTTCTGCCTGAGCGAGGAGCACAACAGCTTTGATGCGCTGCGGAAGCTGTATCATCACCCTTATGCGATCACCCTTGATAAACTGCCGCAAGGCATCAATGGATAAAGGAGAATGATGATGGATAATTTCAATTTCTACAGCCCAACAGAATTTGTGTTTGGCAAGGGGCGAGAGAATGAAGCAGGCCAGCTGGTCAAGAAATATGACGGCAGCAAGGTTCTGGTGCACTTTGGAGGCGGCAGCGCGGTGAAGAGTGGCCTGCTGGGCCGGGTAACTGCCTCCCTGGAGGCGGCAAACGTGCCCTATGTCACCCTCGGCGGCGTGAAGCCCAATCCCCGCGATACGCTGGTGTATGAGGGCATCGACCTGTGCCGGAAGGAAGGCGTTGACTTCATCCTGTGCGTGGGCGGTGGTTCGGTCATCGACTCCGCCAAGGCCATCGCGGCTGGCGTGGTGTACGAGGGCGACTTCTGGGACTTCTACAGCGGCAAGGCTGGCATCGAGAAGGCGCTGCCCATCGGCACGGTGCTGACCATTGCGGCGGCCGGCAGCGAGGGCAGCGGCGATACCGTTGTCACTCAGGAGGCCACCGGCCTCAAGCGTGGCGCGGGCAGCAACGCCCTGCGTCCCCGTTTCTCCATCATGAATCCCGAGCTGACCATGACCCTTCCGCCCTTCCAGACGGCTTGCGGCGCTTGCGATATCATGGCTCACGTATTCGAGCGCTACTTCACCAACACGCCTGAGGTGGAAATCACCGACCGGCTGTGCGAAGCTGTCCTCACCACGATGGTCAAGGAAACGCCCCGTGTGATCGCTGATCCCAACAACTATGACGCTCGTGCGAACATCATGTGGGCCGGCACCGTGGCGCACACCAACATTGTCGGCGTGGGCCGCAGTCAGGATTGGAACAGCCACAACATTGAGCACGAGCTCTCCGGCCTCTACGATGTGGCCCACGGCGCAGGCCTGGCGGTCATCATGCCCGCGTGGATGGAGTTTGTCATGCCCCACAATCCCATGCGCTTTGCCCAGATGGCGACCCGTGTCTTCGGCTGCGCGATGAACTTCGAGCATCCGGAAATGACCGCGAAGGAGGGCATCCGCTGCTTCCGCCGGTTCCTGAAGGAGATCGGTCTTCCGATCAACTTCGCTGAGCTGGGCGCGAAGGAGG
>JBGUSK010000111.1:0-16791 GCA_045132495.1 Christensenellales bacterium
TCCTGCTCACCTGCCGCTTGAGGATGACGGAGCCCTTGGTGTTATCGGAGAGCTTCCGGGTCGCAGACTCGCGGTCCAGCGGCAGGATGGGCGCCAAAGCGTCAAGGAAGGCGTCAATGTCCGTCACCAGGCGCGGATCTGCGGTCACGGTATAGGCCGTGGCGGACAGCGCCAGCGTTTTCCCGTATTTGTCGATGATGCTGCCGCGCCGGGCTGTCACGGTGCCAGCTTTTGTCCATTGGGAAACGCCCCTCTGGGTCAGCGCCTCCGCGTCGCGTATCGTAAGCGAGGCAATGCGGCCGATCACCAGCAGGAACAATGCTGCCAGCACCAGCGACATCACCCAGATTCTCTTGCGTACCAGCAGCTCAGGATGCATGCTTTGCTCCCCCTGATGGCGCGCATATTCCAAACGGGGAACTGAAGAGCGTGACCCCTCAGTCCCCCGATGTGGGCTTTATCAATTGATCAATTGCCCCAGATCGAGGCGAAGGACTGGATGACGGTCTGATCCTTCAGGGTGATGACCGCATCCCTGGGGCCCTCCAGATACTGCACCGCCACGCCCTTGGAGCTGATGAGCCCCATGCGCACGGCCTCCTGGCGGATGTTCACGTCATTGGACTGGGACTGAATGGCATTGCGGGTCTCGCCGCACATGACCGTCAGCTCGCTGATCCGCTCCTCCCGGCCATTGATGGCGTCCAGCACCTTGCCGCGCTCGTCCATCTTTGCAAAGAAGAAGCTGCCCAGAACCACTGCTACAACGGCCAGCATCGCCAGCGCCGTGACAAAATGAACGCCATACTTGTTGATCACGGGCATCCGGCGGGTTTCATCCTGGCGCACAGCATGATAGCTGCCGGTATTGTGGCTGGCTGTATAGTTGCGGCGGGGACCCGTCGCCTCCACAGGCTGCTGTTCCGCCATTTACGGAAAATCACCCCTGCAGGAGAACGCACGGCTGCCGGGACGACCCCAGGCCATGGCCTCCGACTGGCGGGACTTTGATATATAACCCGCCGGACGGGTGTGACGGCGCATGCGGCTGCGCATCAGGGTCGTCATTGTTTACTCCTCCTCAAAGCCATCCATGACATATGTATGCCAGCGGCAGAAATTTCATGCGTGTAATCATCACATATTGGCAAGCACGGAATCGATGTTGGAAATGAAGTCCATCAGCTGATCCTCGCACTTGACGCGCACCGCAATGCGCAGATGGTCGCCCGCGCCCATGATGTCTACATCCTTATCCTCCCCCAGGATGATCTGGCGGAGACGGGCAGGCAGCAGCACACGGCCCTGACCATCGCACTCCTGCTCGCGGAAGGTGTAGGCGTCCAGCCACTGCAGGTACTTCTTGCGCTCGGGATTGCCGGTTTCCTGCAGCGCCCTGTCATGGCTTTCGCGCATGCGCACATAGGAAAGCTCCGGGTACACGGCGATGGATTTGAAGTCAAATTCCGGCGCGATGGTAAAGGTCTTGCCAAGCATATCGCGGAAGGCCAGCGGGATGACCATACGTCCCTTGCTGTCCAGCGTGTGGGCGAAGGTTCCGGTAAAGGTATGGCTGTATTTTTCCAGCAGAGCGATATCTTCCTCGCTCAGACCGGTCGTTTCGGGCACGGCGGGCAATGCTGCGTCCTGCATGCCGGTCGTCAGTTCCTGGTCAGCCACCCACCATCACCCCCACTTTCTTGCACAAAATGCGTTGGAAATACCACTTGATTTCATTTTATACCACTTTTGAAGCAAGGTCAAGGCCTTCGGTAAATCTTTTTCCGTTTCTTCAAAGTGTCTGAAAAGCCTGTAATTTCATGGACTTTCAACATTTCTTCACACAGAACAACATGATTTAGGGGTCGAACATTCATTCCCCGCCATCGGTGGTATCAAAAAAAGCACCCGACACAATGTCGGATGCTGATTTTGCCGAAACCTCATTTTTTGCCGAAAAGGTTTTAGAATTTTGTTACTTTTCCGTAATAATTGCCACATCCACTTCCGCCAGCGCAAAGGCGAGGCTGTCGCAGGAGGTCAGCATGTAGCGCACGCCGTTCCACTCCCCCGTGAAGCCAGCCCGGACTCCGGCCCCATGCAGATGCCCGTACACGACCGTGTGCACCGCATACTTCTCCAGCAGCTGGGTAAAGGGCGTATCGCGCCCCTGCAGATACAGCGGCGGATAATGGAGCATCACCACGATGGGCCGTTCCTCTGCTGCCTTCCGTGCCGCCGTCAGCGCAATCTCCAGGCGGATCATCTCCCGGTTGAAGATGCGCTCATCCTCCGGGGACAGGGGGGCTTCAGCCGTGGGATAAGCCCAGCCGCGGGTGCCAGTGACAACCACATCGCCCAAATCAACCACGTCATGCTGGATGGCCATCATGCCCTCCGGCAGCGCACGCCGCACCTGACCGATACCGCCCCACCAGTAATCGTGATTGCCCTTGATGAGGATCTTCCGTCCGGGCAGCTCGCCGATGGCCCTCAAATCCGGGATCGCATCGCTCAGCTGCATGGCCCAGGAGGTATCGCCAGGGATCAGCACCACATCATCCTGCGTGACGCGCTCGCGCCAATCCGCACTGATGCGGTCAAAGTGACCCTCCCAGTGGTCGCCAAAGACGTCCATGGGCTTCTCCTGGCCGCCGGGCAGATGAAGATCGCCGATGGCAAACAGACGCATTTGTGTCCCTCCCCTGCGGATCGGGACTTACATCATGTCGTCCTCGTCCTCGTCATCATCGTCCTGGTCTTCTTCCTCGCGCATGCTCTCCAGCGAAGAGATCTCGCCCGCCATCTTCTCGAACTCACCGGCGGGGATGTCGTTATCCACCTCAGGGATCTCATCCATGGAGGACACATCGTCCAGATCGGTCAGCGCGCGGGTGTTGACCTGCTCCTCGCCGTCGTTGGAATCATCGTGGCTGGAAGCGGCAGTGGCCTGATTGCCCATTTCCTTCAGGCAGAACAGGCAGATGTCGCGGCCGGGCAGCACGGGATTCTCGCTGCACACGGAGCACATTTCGATCTCGTCGTGCGCGTTGTCGCCCTTCATCTCCCGCATGCAGACCTTGCAGTACTTTTCGCTGGCGGTAATGTAGTTCAGGTCGCAGCGGGGGCATTTTTCAAACATCATGGGGGATTCCTCCTATGTCATCCGGATCGTCCGGTTCATCACCTGGTATGGGTTTCCTTGGCAGACTGCTGGCATTATGCTTGACCATATGCCCATTTTTATATTACGATTATCCCACGGTTTGCAACACAACCGTAATACTTCGGAGGTGAACAAGCATGTTCAGAAAGTACACTGCACTGGCAGCGGCGATGATGCTCGCTTGCACTGCCACCGTTTCTCTGGCGGAATGCGCCGCGCGTCCGTTCTTTGGCGGAAACTGCACCGCCAGCTGGTGCAGCGGCGCCACTTTTGACCCGTTCTACGGCACAGATTTGGGCTGTAATTCCACCTGCGGGGGCGCATGCGCCACTTTCGGGTGCAGCAATTCCACTTGCGGCCAGTCCTGTTCCACGTGTGGGGACTGTGATACCACTTGCGGCCCGATTTTCGGCGAAAATCCCGTCTGCGATCCCACAGCGATCCCACAGCCGACGGCAACACCGGCTCCGACTGCCATTCCGCAGCCAACAGCCACCGTTCAGCCCACGAAGAAACCTTCTGCCACGCAGTCGCCCTCTACGGGGGATGATTATACTACACAGTCCGTATCTGCGCAAGAGCAAAAGATGCTGAATTTGCTGAATCAGGACCGGAAAAATAACGGGCTTGCCGCTTTGGCCATCGACCCGGAGCTTTGCCGCATTGCGCGCATCAAATCCGCCGACATGCGGGACAACAGGTACTTCGCCCATGAGTCCCCCACCTATGGTCGGGTCGGCGATATGCTGAAGCACTTCGGCTACCGCTACTCCGCCGCAGGTGAGAACATCGCCCACCACGCCAATGTGGACAAGGCGCAGGCCGCCTTCATGTCCTCCACCGGGCATCGGGCCAACATTCTCTCCACCGCGTGGACGAAGGTTGGCGTGGGCATCGTGACTGACGCCAACGGCTTTATCTACGCCACGCAGATCTTCGCCAAGTAAGTCTGCATCCCAGAGGGACGTGCATCATGTACGTCCTTTTTCCTTTGGGAAGGCCACCATCCGCAGCACCGCCCGTCCCGCCATGGAACCTCGCGGAAGGTTATCCACAGGCTGTCCCCCGTGGGGCGCAGGCATGGGATAGTACGTCCTTCGGTCAGGAAGGATGAGGTTGCGCGGCAGGGTATCCCGCTCCATGGCGGGCAGCATCGCCGCCTCAGGCAAGGATAGCGCCGGTGCATGAACTGCATATGACTTGGGCGTGAACATGAACATCCCTCCCTGCTTTGGAAGGTATGCCGCAAAGCGCCCGGATGTGCTTATTTGTCTTCCCAGCGGATGGGCGCGCCCTCTTCAAGCTCTTCCATGGAGGGGCCTTCCGCCTCCTCCACCGGCTCGGCAAGCACTTCGTCGAGCAGCTTTTGCACCTGGTCGCGGCCCGTTCCGTCCTCGGAGGACCAGCAGATGACCTCCCAGGGCTGCACGAACAGCGCGCGGCAGATGGGGGCCAGCTGCTTCTGACGGGCGCCGCGGCTGATCTTGTCCGCCTTGGTAGCGATCACCGTAAACGGAATACCCATCTGGCGCAGGAAGGTGTTCATCTGCTTGTCATCCTCGGTGGGCTCATGACGGATGTCCACCAGGCAGAAGACATGGCGCAGCTCCTCGGAATCCTCAAAGTAATCCTGCATCATCTTGCCCCAGCGGGCCTTTTCAGCCTTATCCACCCGGGCGAAACCGTAGCCGGGCAGGTCGATCAGGTGAAAAGAACGGTTCAGCAGGAACACGTTGATGAGCTTCGTCTTACCGGGGGTCGAGGAGGTCTTGGCCAGCTTGTTGCGGTTGCACAGCTTATTGATCAGGCTGCTCTTGCCCACGTTGGACTTGCCCGCCACGGCGATCTGAGGCAGGCCCTTTCCGGCGAAGTTGCCGTACTGGGCCATGGAGGTCACAAATTCAGCTTGCTTGATTTCCACGGTTGTACTCCTGTTCTTTATCGGGAGAGAGGCGCGCTGATAAGCGCTTCCTTCAGCACATCCTCGATGACTTCCGCCGTCACCACACGGAACTGGCTCAGCACGTGAGGCGGGACTTCCTCGAGGTCTTTTTCGTTTTCCTTGGGAATGATGAGCACCTTGATGCCTGCGCGGTAAGCCGCCAAGGACTTCTCCTTCAGGCCGCCGATGGGCAGCACACGGCCCCGCAGGGTGATCTCGCCCGTCATGGCGACGTCCTGACGTACGGCGATGCCAGTCATCACGGACACCAGCGCGGTGGTCATCGTCACGCCGGCAGAGGGGCCATCCTTGGGGACTGCGCCCTCGGGGACGTGGATATGAATGTCGCGGTCCTTGTAGAAGTCATCTGCCAGACCCAGCATTGCAGAGTGCGCCCGCACCCAGGTAAAGGCGGCCTCGGCGGATTCCTTCATGACCTCGCCCAGCTTACCGGTCAGATGCAGACTTCCCTTGCCCGGCATGGTCAGGCACTCGACTTCGAGCATTTCGCCGCCGACGGTGGTGTAGGCCAGACCGTTGACCACGCCGACACGCGCGCCCTTTTCAGGCATTTCGCGGGTGTAGCGGGCCGCGCCCAGGTACTTGCGCAGCACGTCAGGGGTGACGGTCACATCGGTCACGCCCTCATCCAGCATGGTGACGGCGGACTTGCGCACCACCTTGGCCACGGTGCGCTCCAGCGTGCGGACGCCGGCCTCGCGGGTGTAGCCCTCGATCAGCTGGCGCAGCACCTTGTCCGTCATCTTGACGGACTTCGCAGGCAGGCCGTGGGCCTCGATCTGCTTGGGTAGCAGGTGGCGCTTGGAGATTTGCAGTTTCTCCTCCTCGGTGTAGGAGGGCACTTCGATGATCTCCATGCGGTCCAGCAGCGGACCGGGGATAGTATCGACGCTGTTGGCGGTGGTGATGAACATCACACGGCTCAGGTCGAAGGGCAGCTCCAGGTAGTGATCGCGGAAGGCGTTGTTCTGCTCCGCATCCAGTACCTCCAGCAGGCAGGAGGCAGGATCGCCGCGGTAGTCGTGGCTCATCTTGTCGATCTCGTCAAAGAGGAAGACGGGATTCATCGTGCCCGCCTGCTTCAGGCCGGAGATGATGCGGCCCGGGATCGCGCCCAGGTACGTCCGGCGATGGCCGCGGATTTCCGTCTCATCGCGCACGCCGCCCAAAGACATCTGCACGAACTTGCGCCCCACTGCCTTGGCAATGGCACGCACGATGGAGGTCTTGCCCACGCCGGGAGGGCCCACAAAGCACAGGATCGGGCCCTTCATATCCTGCTTCATCCTAAGGACCGCCAGATACTCCACAATGCGTTCCTTGACCTTCTCCAGGCCGTAGTGATCCTGGGCCAGCACCTTGCGGGCGCGCTTGAGGTCAAGGGTATCGGTGGTGGACTTGCCCCAGGGCAGGTCAAGGATCCACTCGATGTAGGTGCGGGCCATGCCGACCTCCGGGGTGCCGGGAGCCATGCGGCTGAGGCGCTCGATCTCCTTTTCGACGCGCTGGCGGGCTTCCTCGTTCAGTGGGGTGTGCTCCATGCGCTCGCGCAGCTCCTCCACGTCGGTAGCGTCGGAGTCGCCCAACTCGGTCTGGATGGCCTTGATCTGCTCGCGCAGGTAGTAGTCCTTCTGATTCTTCTCGATCTGCTTCTTGATGCGGGCCTGCACCTGCTTCTCCACGCCCACCAGCTCGATCTCGCGGACAAGGATGCCGCACAGGGTATCCAGGCGGCGGCTGACGTCGCCCTCCTCCAGGATGCGCTGGCGATCCTCCACCTTTTGCAGCACGTTTGCCGCGATGATATCGGCGATCTGGTCGGCGCTTTCCACCTCGCGGATGGAATTCACGATCTCCGGGCTGACGCGCTGACTGGTGCGGCCGTACTCCTCAAAATAATCCTTCGTCGCGCGGACGAGGGCAGCCAGCTCCATCTCGGAGGCGGCGCACTTCTCCTCCATCCGGCGGATGTCGCCGCACAGCCAGGGCTCCTCCTGGGTGATGGTGACCAGCTCGGCGCGGTATTCGCCTTCGACGAGGACGCGCAGGGTATCGCCGGGCAGGTTCATCACCTGCTTGACGGTCGCCACCGTGCCGACCCGGCACAGCTCCTCCACCGCAGGATCGTCAATATCCGCGTCCTGCTGGGCCACGAGGAAGACCTTCTGATTGCCCATCATGGCCTCTTCCAGCGCCGCGACGGACTTGACGCGCCCCACGTCAAAGTGGAGCACCATATGCGGGAATACCATCAGCCCCCGCAGGGCAAGAACCGGCATAGGCACGGTCGATTTCTTTTTCGCCATAAAACCTCCTGATAAGGAAAGCGCTTATTGCGCACAGAGAAAGCAGCACAAATAAACCGGTTTGAATAAATCCGGCATGGCTATTATACATGTTTCCACGCAATTTGCAAGTATTTTCTACTATAATTATTGTTCACAGACTGCTGCCGTTACCGCAGGAGCGCCGGATTCCCCCTGCGCGGCGACGGGCAGATGCTCAAGCACAGGCACAGGCAGCGCTTCGCTCTCTTTGGCGGCGCCGGTGAGCAGCATTGCTTCCAGCACCGCCTTGAGCGTGGAGACACATACCACCTCCACCCCGAGGGCATGCAGGGTTTCCGCGTCGTTTTCCTTTGGGACGAACACGCGGCTCAGGCCGGCTTCCTTCGCCGCCTCGACCTTCGCAGGAACGCCGCCCACTGCTTTCACCGCGCCATGCACGGTGATTTCCCCCGTCACGGCGGAGGAACCATCCACCGCGCGGCCAGTCAGCGCGCTGATGGCTACCACCGCCATCGCCACGCCCGCAGAAGGCCCGTCCACCGGAGAACCGCCGGGGAAGTTGATGTGCAGATCCCGCTGGCCCAGCGGATAGCCGAGCTCCGTCAGCAGGGTGCGGACGTTCTCCGCCGAACCCCGTGCGGTGGACTTTCGCCGCATGCGGTGACCCTCCTGCCCCAGCTCCTCCTCCTCCACGATGCCGGTCACCGTCACCTGACCTGTACCGGGGGTGACGACAGCCTCGATGTCCAGCAATGCGCCCTGATGGCTGCCCACCACCGCCAGCCCGTGAACATACCCCACCCGACAGGCCGTATCCGCCTTCTGAGTGGGACGTGCAGCGTAGTGCCCGCTGGTGACGACCCAGCTCACGTCGTCAGCGGTGATGTCGGTCCGGCCCTCCATTTGGGCAAGACCCGCGCACATCTGCACGATGTTGACCGCCTCGCGTCCGCAGGCCGCATACCGGCCGATGGTCGCTGCATCCGCATCAGCAAGGGCATACCCCGCCCGCTGTGCCGCGCCGGCGGCGATGGACGCGACTTCCTCCTGCGTCAGCGCTCGGAAGAATACCTCCATGCAGCGCGAGCGAAGGGCTGGGCTGATCTCCTCAGGGCTGCGGGTGGTCGCGCCAACAAGGCGGAAATCCGCAGGAAGCCCATGCTCAAACACATCGTGGATATGCCGCGGCACAGCAGAATCCTCCGGGTCATAGTAGGCGCTTTCCAGCATGACGCGGCGATCCTCCAATACCTTGAGGAGCTTGTTCATCTGCGTGGGATGCAATTCTCCGATCTCATCCAGGAAGAGCACGCCGCCATGAGCTTTGGTCACAGCGCCGGGTTTTGGCTGGGGAACCCCCTGGGTGCCCAGCTGGCCCGCCCCCTGATAGATCGGATCATGCACGCTGCCGATCAGCGGATCGGCGATGGCACGCTCGTCAAAGCGCATGCAGGTGGCGTCCACCTCGATGAAGGGCGCGTCTGCCAGAAACGGCGTTCCGGCGGACTGCTTGGCTGCCTCCAGCACCAGCCGGGCAGCGCAGGTCTTCCCCACCCCGGGCGGGCCATAGATCAGTACATGCTGGGGATTCGCTCCGCACAGAATCGCCTTGAGAGAGCGGATGCCGTCCGCCTGCCCCACAACATCCGCAAAGGATGCAGGGCGCACCCGCTCCGCCAGGGGCGCAGACAGGCGGATCGCCCGCAGACGGCGCAGCTTTTCCATTTCCCGTGGTGAATCCCGGCGGGCTGCAGGTTCCGCCTGCTTGTCCCTGCGCAGCTGACGGAAAAAGTATATGCCAATGATCACGGTCACCGTTAGTTGGATGACCAGCAGCACGATCGAAAACATGATCGGCCTCCCTTCCGCTGGATAATCTCTGTCCCGATGAGTATGTCCGGCAGGTCAGCATCTCATGTAATCCTCCGGCAGCATCCGGGCGGATGTATTTTTCGGGTACTTACCTACCACAATATCTTGTGTTTGCGAAAACATTGACAATCTTTCACGTTCATTTGGCTTATACGGCACTTATTTCCACCATATTGAACGTTTTTGCATTTCGCAAACGTTTTCATCAGGTTTTTCCCTTTCCCGCCGGATTGTCACTTTCTCTATTGCATAATACAACATGTTGTGATACAATACTCCATGGTCGGTCATTTGAGGACACGGCCAGCTTCCCGATTATGTTGATTAGGAGGTAACTCATGTACAATTTCGACCAGTGGAACGGCTTCTTCGGTTCCCAGTGGAAGGAAGAAGTCAACGTCCGCGATTTCATCCAGACCAATTACACCCCCTATGACGGCGATGAATGTTTCCTCGCCGGCCCCACCGAAGCGACCAACAAGCTTTGGGCAGCGCTTCAGCAGCTGCAGAAGGAAGAACGCGCCAAAGGCGGTGTGCTGGATATGGATACGAAAATCGTATCCTCCATCACCTCCCACGGCCCCGGATATATCAATGATGAACTGAAGGACCTGGAAAAGGTCGTCGGCCTTCAGACCGACAAGCCCCTCAAGCGGGCCTTCATGCCCTACGGCGGCATCAAAATGGCTGTCGAGAGCTGCCGTCAGGCCGGGTATGAGCCCGACCCCGAGCTGATCCGCATTTTCACCGAATATCACCTCACCCACTCCGACGCCGTGTTCCAGGCCTATACGCCTGAAATGCGTGCCGCCCGTTCCAGCCACATCATTACCGGCCTGCCGGACACCTATGGCCGCGGCCGCATCGTGGGCGACTACCGCCGCGTGGCGCTGTACGGCATCGACATGCTGATGGCCGAGAAGGAAAAGGACTTCGCCAACTGCGGCGACGGCACCATGACCGACGACGTCGTCCGCCAGCGCCAGGAGATCCGCCAGCAGATCATTGCCCTGAAGGACATGAAGATCATGGCGGAGAAGTACGGCTTTGATATTTCCAAGCCTGCCGCCAACGCCCGCGAGGCCTTCCAGTGGCTGTATTTCGGCTACCTGGCAGCCATCAAGACGCAGAACGGCGCCGCCATGTCCGTGGGCCGTATTTCGACCTTCCTGGATATCTACATCGAGCGCGACCTGAAGGCAGGGCTGATCACCGAGGAAGAAGCCCAGGAGCTGGTCGACCATCTGGTGATGAAGTTCCGCATGGTGAAGTTCGCCCGCGTGAAGGCCTATCAGCAGCTGTTCTCCGGCGATCCTGTATGGGCGACCCTGGAGGTCGGCGGAACCGGCCTGGATGGCCGCAGCATGGTCACCAAGAACGACTTCCGCTTCCTGCACACGCTGGAAAACATGGGCCCCTCTCCCGAGCCCAACATGACCGTTCTGTACTCCTCCCGCGAGCCCGACGGCTTCCGCAACTACTGCGCCCACATTTCCATCGTCTCCTCCTCCGTGCAGTATGAGAACGACGAGGTCATGAAGCCCGTCTGGGGCGATGACTACAGCATCTGCTGCTGCGTGTCCGCCACCCAGACCGGTAAGGAGATGCAGTTCTTCGGCGCCCGCGCGAACCTGCTCAAGGCGCTGCTCTACGCCATCAACGGCGGCGTGGACGAGAAGTCCAAGAAGCAGGTCGGCCCTGCATACCGCCCCATCACCGGTGAATACATCACCTGGGACGAGGTCAAGCCCGCCTACCTGCGCATGCTGGACTGGCTGGCTGGTCTGTACGTGAACGTGCTGAACCTCATCCACTATATGCACGACCGCTACAACTACGAGGCCGCTGAAATGGCCCTGATCGATACCGATGTGAAGCGCTCCTTTGCAACGGGTATCGCTGGCTTCTCCCATGTGGTGGACTCCATCTCCGCGCTGAAGTACGCTACCGTCAAGGTGATCCGCGACGAGGACGGCATGGCCATCGACTACGAGACCACCGGCGACTTCCCCAAGTACGGCAACGATGACGACCGCGCGGACGACATCGGCAAATGGCTGCTCAAGACCTTCATTGATATGATCAAGAAGCACCACACCTACCGCGGTTCCGAGCCCAGCACCTCCATCCTGACCATCACCTCCAACGTGGTGTACGGCAAGGCCACCGGCGCAACGCCCGACGGCCGCAAGGATGGCGCGCCCCTCGCCCCCGGCGGCAACCCCTCCTATGGCGCGGAGCAGAACGGCCTGATCGCCTCCCTCAATTCCGCCGCCAAGCTCCCCTATCACTGGGCGCTGGACGGCATCTCCATCACCCAGACCATCAATCCTGACGCTTTGGGCCACTCCGCAGGTGAGCGCAAGGCCAACCTGGTGCAGGTGATGGACGGCTACTTCGATCAGCCCAGCCACCATGTGAACATCAACGTGTTTGGCATCGAGAAGCTGCTGGACGCCATGGAGCATCCCGAGAAGGAAGAATACGCCAACTTCACCATCCGCGTTTCCGGCTATGCGGTCAAGTTCATCGACCTGACCCGCGAGCAGCAGCTGGACGTCATCGCCCGCTCTGCCCACAAGTCCCTGTGATTCACCCACCCGACGGACATGCTTCCGCCGGGTGTTTTTTTGCACAGCCGCTCCTTTGCAGCTTGCGACTCCCGTCAGCTTCCGCATTTTCCTCTGCGTTTGTTGTCTGTTCCCGTTTACTTTTGGCGATTTTCCGCTATAATAGTAAGGTAAGAGCGTTTCGTCAGACGGGAGGTTTTCATCGGTGAGCAACCTGATCGGCCGCATACATTCCTTTGAAAGCTTCGCGCTGGTGGACGGCCCCGGCGTGCGCTGCAGCGTGTTCCTGCACGGTTGTGCACTGCGCTGCAAATTTTGCCACAACCCGGACACCTGGACGCCCTGCGATTCCCTCACCCTCATGACTCCGCCGGAGCTGCACAAGAAGCTCATGCGGTATCGCCCCTACTGGAAATCCAACGGGGGCGTGACCTTCTCCGGCGGCGAGCCGCTTTTGCAGCTGGAATTTGTCACCGAAACCTGCCGTTTGCTCCAGAAGGACGGCATTCATACCTGCATTGACACCGCAGGGCAGCCCTTCCGTCCCGGCGATGAGGAATGGCTGAAAAAGTTCGACGCACTGCTGGAGGTCGTCGATCTGTTCATCGTGGACATCAAGATGTTCTCCGACCGCGCCCACCGCGAGCTGACCGGTCACGGCAATGCGAATATCCTGGCGATGCTGCGATATCTGTCGGACAAGCGCAAGCGGATCTGGATCCGCCATGTGCTGGTTCCCGGCGTAACGGATGATGAAAACGAGCTGGTGCAGATGCGCAACTTCATCGCGACGTTGCACCGTGTCCGCCGGGTGGAGATATTGCCCTACCACACCATGGGCATCGCCAAGTGGCAAAAGCTCGGTTTGGATTACCCACTGGAGGGCGTTCCCATGCCCACGGCTGAGGAAGTCAAGCGCGCGGAGATCCTGATCGGCGCATTTGCCGGACGAAACTGACACAGAACGTCCCTGCCCCCTCAGGAGTTATTATGTAGAGGAAGGTTTACCCCTCCTCGTCATGAGTCGCGGGAAATACAGTAAATTCAAGCAGTTATGGCTTGAAGGGAAACCTTCAAGTACATAGCTGCTTTTTTCATTGCAGCAGAAAGCGAGGATACCCATGAAACTGACCTATCGCCGCTGTGGAGACTACTACCTGCCCAACATTGGCATTCCCGCCGAAGACATGCGCCCACTTGGCAAGTACGGCAGAATGCGCATGCGCTATCTCCGGGAGCATCGTTCCCTCCGGTTCAATCAGCTCCTGCTGTCCGGCAAGCTCATGAAGCACCTGTACAGCATTGACGATGCCTGCCAGGAACGCATGGATCTGCTGATCCCGCAGATGAAAGCAGCCGAAGGTGTTACCGAGGACTTGAAAGCTGCCGACCAGATGGAATGGGTACGCCGCATGAACAGTATTCACAACCGGATGGAGAAATGCTGTTCAGCGAGCTGATCTATGACTGAGAAACTGTGCCACATAGCAAACAGGCACGAGCCACCTGCCCGTGCCTGTCTCCCCAAGAATCAGATGGAGGTACTTATGAAGAAACTGCTCAAGCTGCCCCTTCGGTTAGCTGCCTTGCCTCTCATTGCGATACTGCTGGTGTTCCAGTTGATTTCATCCCTAATTGTTGGATTGACCTCCATCGTAACCAACCTGCTTGCAACGGTATTCCTCATCGGTTCCGTTGCGGGATGGATTGCCAACGCTCCCAGCGGACTGATCTTCCAGACTGTGGGGCTTGGTATCTTCTTCGCCTTTGCTCCACATATCGCGGGATGGCTGCTGGAGAAGGTAACAGACCTCACGCTTGGTCTTCTGGATTTTCTGTTAGCCTGATCATCAAGTTTTCTTGCTCGCCTTTTTCCGGCACTCGGCAGAACAGAAACGCGAATCTGCCCGTGGAGCATAAAACGCCATGCGGCAATGCTCGCACAAACTCATAGGATTCTTCGCATCGGTCAGTTTGACAGAGAACATGAACTTCACTGTCAGCATCAGCGAATGAAAATCCCACACGATGACCGGGTGCTCCCGCAGCGCAAGGTGATAGGTAGGCGCATTGCCCTCAAAACATGCAAGGCTCTTGCGGTACAAGTTCAGCCCATTCTCGTCCAGGATGTCCCGGTCTTCGTAATACAGGTATGTTGACATAAAGGTGAACGCCCAGTCGAGGAACACTTCCTTTAGCCACTCATAGGGTTCGCCGTAGCTGCGCATAAAGGAGATTGCCTTGGCGCGTGGATCGTCGCTGAAGGTCAGGGACAGCGCCGCTTCATCCCGGTCGCTGCCGGACACATTCCAAATAGATTCAATTCCGCGTTTGCGGAAGTTTGGCATCTTGAATGGAAAGAAGAATTTCATGTAGGTCAGTGTGTCCAGAGTTTCCTGCCGAATGAACTGGTTTTTCGGAAGATAGACCTTTTCGTATTCCACGAAATTTAGCGTGGTGGGAAAGGCAGTCATCATGCCCAACAGGCCATAGTTGCAGACAAAGGTATGGATCGCGGCTTTAATCTCCTTTTCAGGCGACTTGTGAATCACCAGCAGGCCTATGTTAACCGCATCCAGCACCATCTGGTCAGCAAGCGGCATGGTGTTGTAGACAGAAGCCTTGGCATCAGCCGTGGGCAGAAGGTACTCCTTCCCATCTGCTGCCTTTCTCCACTCATAAGAGGCATACTTGGCCCAGTACGCGCTGGTATGTTCAAACAGGTTCGTCATCGGAAGAATGCCTCCTTTTCGGTGGAGTGTAATCACGCAGGAAGTCCTGCTCCAGGTGGATCAGTTCGTCGCCGTCTTGTTGCAGCACCGTCAGGGCTGCGTACAGCTTCCGGTGGATGCGCCGCTGGACAGTATCGCGCACCTTACGAATGTTGCGCTCTGTCTGACCGCGCAGTTCCGCCAGCTTATGTGTCGAGTACAGCCTGATACCCAGGAAGAACAGAAGCTCCTTGTGGTCGAGCTTAAGGTTCATGACGATTTCCCGCAGGTGCACCCGTTCGGTCAGGTCATGCATCATAAACAGGCAAGTGTTGAGATAATCGTCAAACTCGCCCCGGCAGATCTGCCGGAAGGTAGGCTGGCTCATGCTATGCGGCAGGATGTGGCCACCGGGGATCGCACCGCTCTCCAGCGGGACATCGCCACGCAGTGTTTCATAACGGCGTTCCCGGCGCATACGGCTTTCTTCTTCACGGTCATACCAGACAACCAGCTCCTGAAACTCGGACATGGTTCGGGCAGACAGTTCCAGTCGGCGCAGCGCTTCTTCACGAACGCTCTGGGCTATGCGCTTTCTAAGCTCGGCAGAGGATCGTGCTCTGTCTGCATTGCGTCTGCGCTTGTCTGGTTTGGATGGCGTCAGGGATTCTTCTGGTTCGTCATCGACTGACCAGTCCGTGGAATCATCATCACCGCTGAGTTCATCGGCCATGTTGTTCCATGGCAACTCTTCCTCTGGAATCTCATTGCCGTCCTCATCGTACAGGGGCATGGTGAGCATAGCGGATTCGATGGCAGAATCATCTTCCATCACACCGTACCAATCATCTTCTGGAATCACATGCTCACCTCCCTCAAAGCCCATTATACAAGAAAATACGTCCGATCTCAAATTTTCTTTCTGAAAATTTCAAAAACAGTTCCGAAACGATGCCAGTTTTGTCCTACTTATAGAGGGAGTCACCAGAAACATCAGACTTCCACAGGAAAGGAGAATCCATTGACCCAGAAAAACGAACCCCTCATCACGGCGCTCTATGAGCGTCTGAGCCGCGACGATGACCAGCAGGGCGATTCCAACTCCATCGTGAATCATGATTTAAGATGTAAAGGGTGGTTTCACCGCCTAATACATATAGCTGCGGCTCGTTTGTGGTAAAAGGAACAGCAGTTATAGGAAAGGAGCAGAAATTCCGTTTCCGTATACTTTCGACCGAAGAAAGGAGCTGCTGTTTTGAAATCCACGTTTGAAGAAATGGGCGGAACATACCGCCGCGTGGGCGACTACTATCTGCCCAACATTGCCGTGCCGGAGGAGCATTACGACATCGGGAAGTATGGACGGATGCATCACCGTTACCTGAAGGAACACCGGGAAATCCTTTACAACATTCTTGTGCTGAATGGTACGCTGTTCCGGCACCTGCATGAGATCGACACCGCCGCCAATGAGCGCATGGAGCTTCTGATCCGGCAGATGGCGGAGCGCCAGGGCGTGAACGAAGAACTGAAGCACCGCGATCAGATGGGCTGGGTACGGGCTATGAATAACATACATGCCTGCGCGGAGGAGATTGTCCTGGCAGAGGTGGTCTACACATGAACAAGGACACCATTCATGACCTGCAAATGCTCGTCTGGAATAGTAGCAACGCTTTTGCTGATATGCGGCTAATGGTGGAGGGTGCAATCACACTGTATGAGGATGATGCAGAGTCGATCTGCAGCCTGACGCTGGATCAGACGGACAAACATGCGGCCATTGCCTACGATACCATTGGCACGGCGCTGTATGGTCTGCGGGAGAAGATCCGGGATATGCAGACGGAGTACATGATGTTCTCTGCCAAGCCGCCCACGCCACCTGCTGTAACTGCATAACATCTGCATCGCCTGGAATACCTCCGGGCGATGCTTTTTTAGAATTATTTCAACCACATCAGAAAAACAGTTCCGTTTTTGCCAGCTATTTGTCCTATTGGTGAAGGGAGAATCTATATGGACACATCTACATCCAATGGCCTGTAGAAAAAGAAATTCAAAAATTTTCAATTATTGGAAAAAATCAAGCATTCTCGTGCCCATATATTATGGAGGGGTAAATATATGCAGTCAAAGGATTTGCCCGCCCCGCCATAGCCCCTATCAAAAATCATTCGCAGCATTGCAGTCACGCTTCCGGCGTGGCTGTTTTGTATTG
>JBGUSK010000112.1:0-17052 GCA_045132495.1 Christensenellales bacterium
CCAAGGGGGCGCATGTCCTCGGTAGGGATGCCGATGTTGGGCAGGTAGTAGTCTCCGCAGCGGCGATAGGTCAATTTCATAGGGTATCCTCGCTTTCTGCTGCAACAAAAAAGCAGCTATGTACTTGAAGGTTTCCCTTCAAGCCATAACTGCTTGAATTGCTTGTATTTCCCGCGACTCATGACGAGGAGGGGTAAACCTTCCTCTACATAATAACGCGTTGCAGAGGATCGCCTGAATTTCCGCCTTCAGCGGAAGCGATCCTCTGCAAAGTCGCCGCATTGCTCCTTTGCAGGTTTCGATGCAGCCGCAATGATACGCTGAAAAGTTGGTTCATACGACCTTTCCGTGAAAATACCTGACACCCTGGAGCCTGCAATATCGGCAGGCTTTTTCTGTTGTCGTTCGCAGTACAGAAAAAACACAATCCGCCGCTGCCAAAATACAGACGCTGGATTTATAAAAAATTCCTAAAGTTGAAAAATCACGAAAAAATCCTCTTTTCTTTTTGCAAAATGTATGATATACTCTTTTCAACATTGTGTGAGATGTTGTCCGCTTGAATGGCATATACTGCACCAGGATTCCGGCGGACGAAGAAAAGCGTACATTTTTGAAGGAGGAATTTCCCATGGCTGCTGAGTACATCACGACAAATATCCGTAACATCGCCCTCATGGGACATGGCGGCGAAGGCAAGACCACCCTTACGGAGGCCATGCTTTACGCCGCTGGCATCATCGACCGTCAGGGCAAGGTGGAAGAAGGCAACACCACCACTGACTTTGAAGCGGAAGAAATCAAGCGCGGCTGTTCCCTGAGCGCTGCCACTGCTCCCATCGATTGGAACGACAAGATGCTCAACGTTATCGACGTTCCTGGTTATTTCGATTTTATCGGTGAGCAGGTCGGCCCCCTGCGTGTTGTGGAAACGGTCGGTATCGTTGTGTCTGCCATGACTGGCCTGTCCGTTGGCGCGGAGAAGGCTTTCACCAACGCCATCAAGCATCAGGTTGGCCGTATGTTCATCATCAACCAGATGGATCGCGAGCATGCTTCCTTTGATAAGGTCCTCCAGCAGCTGCGCGACCGTCACGGCTCCTGCGTGGTGCCCGTGCTGATGCCCATCGGCGAAGGCGCGAACTTCAAGGGCGTCATCAACGTCCTGGAGAAGAAGGCCTACGAAGGCGCGTACAAGAAGAGCGTGGAAGTCCCCATGCCCGATAATATGGTGGAGAAGGTCAACAAGGCCTTTGACGACCTCGTGGAAGCTGCTGCCAGCTCTGATGACGAGCTGATGGAGAAGTACTTCGAGGAAGGCGAGCTGTCCTACGACGAGATCCTGACCGGTTTCCACAAGGGCATGAAGAACGGCGACATCGTTCCCGTTGTGGCTCTGTCTGCTCTGACCGGCGTGGGCATCGCCCGCACCATGGACCTGATGGCCAAGTACCTGCCCTCTCCGGCGCATCAGGGCATCGAGCACGACGGCTTCAACCCCCGCACCGGCGAGCACCAGGTTCGCGTGTGTAAGGACGACGAGCCCTTCTCCGCATTCGTGTACAAGACCGTTGCTGACCCCTTCGTTGGCAAGCTGAGCCTGTTCCGTATCTTCTCCGGCACCATCACGCCCCAGACCATCCTGTACAACGTCAACAAGGACAAGACCGAAAAGTCCTCCGGCCTGTACATCATGCGCGGCAAGAAGCAGGTTGCCAAGCAGACCCTGCACGCCGGCGACCTGGGCGCTCTGGCCAAGCTGCAGTACACCTCCACCGGCGATACCCTGGCGGATTACAACAATCCCATCCAGTACCCCGGCATGGTGTTCCCCACGCCCTGTATGCATAAGGCTGTCTACGCCGCCAAGCAGGGTGAGGAAGACAAGATCTTCTCTGGCCTGAACCGCCTGATGGAAGAAGATCCCTCCATCGTCATCCAGAAGAACGTGGATACCACCGAAACCTGGCTGTCCGGTCAGGGCGAAATGCACCTGGAGGTCATCAAGAACAGGTTGATGGCCAAGTTCGGCGCCAACGCCATCCTGCAGGATCCCAAGATCCCCTACCGTGAGACCATCCGCAAGGCCGTGAAGGTTCAGGGCCGCCACAAGAAGCAGACCGGCGGTCACGGTCAGTTCGGCGACGTGTGGATCGAGTTCAGCCCCGTGCTGGATGGCTCCACTGAGATGGTGTTCGAAGATGCGGTCGTGGGCGGCGTCGTCCCGCGCAACTTCATCCCCTCCGTCGAGAAGGGCCTGCGTGAGTGCATGGTTCGCGGCGTGCTGGCCGGCTACCCCATGGTGTCCGTGAAGGCCAAGCTGTACGACGGCTCCTACCATCCCGTTGACTCCTCCGAAATGGCGTTCAAGACCGCTGCCCGCATCGCCTACAAGAAGGGCTGTGCCGACGCGTCTCCCGTCCTGCTGGAGCCCGTCATGCACGTTGAGGTGCTCGTGCCCGACGAGTACATGGGCGACATCATGGGCGACATGAACAAGCGCCGTGGCCGCATCATCGGCATGGAGCAGGTTGGCGGCATGCAGCAGGTTGTTGCCGAGTGCCCCCAGGCTGAAATGTTCAAGTACGCCACCGATCTGCGTTCCATGACGCAGGCTCGCGGCTCCTTCACCATGACCTTCGAGCGTTATGAGGAAGTGCCCAGCGATGTGGCCAAGAAGGTCATCGCCGCCGCCGACAAGATCGAGGACGACGAGGAGTAATTCCGGAAAATCCAACGATATTGGTACACAAGGGAGAGGTTCGCCTCTCCCTTCTTTGATGGAGGATGACCAATGAAAGCATTCATCTTTGACATGGACGGCCTGATGTTCGACACCGAGCGGGTTTTCGTCGGCGCGTGGGATTACGCGGGCGAGAAGATGGGCCTGGGCAAGGCTGGCTACATGTGCATGATAACTCTGGGGATGAATACGCCTGCCTGCGAGCAGGCCTGGCGCGACGAGTTCGGCGAGGACGTGGATATTGCTGCGCTCTGGGCCTATTCCAAAGAATACCTTGACGACTATTACAGCCGATACGCCGTGACAGTCAAGAAGGGCCTGTACGACCTGCTGACTTACCTTCAGCGCAAGGGTTACAAGCTGGCGGTGGCCTCCTCCACCAAGCGGGAAAAGGTTGAGCAGCACCTGAACAGCGCCCACATCCGCCACTATTTTGAAGCTGTGATCGCGGGCGATATGGTGGAAAAGTCCAAGCCGGAGCCGGATATCTATCTCAAAGCTGCTGCGGCCCTTGGCGTGAAGCCTGAGGAATGCTACGCACTGGAGGACTCCCGAAACGGATTGCTTTCCGCGCACAGGGCAGGCTGCAAGGCCATCATGGTGCCCGATCTCTGGCAGCCGGACGACACGGTGAAGCAGTTCATCCTCGGTCCGTTTGGCGATCTGCTGCAGGTCAGGGACTGGCTGATCGCCAGACACTGATGCCCCAAAAAAAGAATCAGGACTGCCGCGCAATGCAGCAGTCCTTTTGCTTGTGGGTATTCAGGCGCTCAGAAGCCGCCCATGTGGCCCAGTGTCTCCGAAGCCACCTTCGAGCCCTCGTTCATCGCGGCAATGATATCGCCGTCCTTCAGATACGAGCACACAAAGCCGGCATGGTAGCTGTCGCCGCAGCCGGTGGTATCGATCACCGCGTCCACCGGGACGGCCTTGACGCGATATTCAACACCCTGCTGGTAGGTCACGCTGCCGCGCTCAGCGAGGGTCACATTGAACAGGCCCTCGTACTTCTCCGACCAGGTGCGTGCTACGGGCAGCACGCTGTCGTCGCCGCTGATCATGAAGAAATCCACAAAGGGCAGCGTTTTCTCCATGTTGTCATAGTCGCGGAACACGTCGAAATCCACCGCCAGCTTGAAATGGCTGCGCTTGCGGATCTCCAGCACTTCGCGGAAATTCGGGCTGGAATAGGTGACGAAAACCACGCCGCTGGCCTGGAGTGCCGCTGCGTCAGCTTCCGTCAGGCGATAGGTCGCGAACACGCCGCCCTGCCAGGAATCCGGCTTGAAATACCTGTCCCCCTCGGGGGTGTGGTAGATGCGGTGGGTGGCGGTGGGGCCGTCCGTCATGACGTGGACATTGTCCCGGTTGATGCCGTGCTCGTCGATCACCCGCAGGATGTGGCGGCCTGGCTCATCATCGCCGATCGCGCCCAAAAGGGACAGCGCCACATGGTCATATCGGGAGGCGATGCAGGCGAAGTTCAGCGCCTCGCCTCCGGGGAGGATCTCGCCGGTGGTATCGAAGATGTCCGCACACAACGTTGGCAGGCAGAGAATGCGGGTCATGGGGAATCCTCCTTACGCGTTGCAGACGATGCTTTCCAGCACCTCGACCATCTTCTCCATGGACTGCACGCTGATCAGCTCCTTGCGGCCATGGAAGTTGTAGCCGCCGGTGGACAGATTCGGGCAGGGGAGGCCCATGTAGCTCAGCCGCGCGCCGTCAGTACCGCCGCGGATGGGCGTCTTGATGGGCTCTACGCCGCAGGCGCGGAAGGCAGCCTCAGCCTTGTCCACGATGAACATGCAGGGTTCAAGCATTTCCTTCATGTTGCGGTAGCTGTCACGCACCTGGCAAACGAAGGTGCCTTCGCCCCACTTGGCGTTCAGATAGTCGGTGATGCGCTGCACCGTTGCCTTGCGCTCGTCGAACTTCTTCGCATCGTGGTCGCGGATGATGTAGCCCAGCACGGTCTTCTCCTCATCGCCGGACATATGCATCAGGTGATAGAAGCCCTCGTAGCCTTCGGTATGCGCGGGGATTTCAGCGGGGGGAAGCATGCTGTTCCACTCGATGCCCAGGAGCAGGGCGTTCTTCATCTGATTCTTCGCGCTGCCGGGGTGGATGTTCACGCCGTTGACGGTTACCATGCAGGAGGCGGCGTTGAAGTTTTCGTACTCAAGCTCGCCCAGCGCGCCGCCGTCCACGGTGTAGGCGTAATCCGCGCCAAATCCGGGCACGTCGAACAGATCCGCGCCGCGGCCAATCTCCTCATCGGGCGTGAAGCCGATGCAGACCGTGCAGTGTTCCGGTGCATCGGGCGCCATCAGGCGCTGGGCCAGGGCCATGATTTCCGCCACGCCGGCTTTGTCGTCCGCACCCAGAACGCTGTCGCCGCTGGTGACGATCAGCTCCTGACCAGCCAGACCGGGCAGGAAATCAAAGCCGTCGATCACCACGCCGTTCTTCAGCGTGATAGCCTTGCCGTCGTAGTTCGGAATGCATACAGGCTTGGTCGCGCCGCGTACGCCGTCGGAGGTGTCCATGTGGGCGATGAGGCCGACCTTGGCCGGGTGATCACCCTTGGCGGGGATAGTCGCGTAGACATAGCCATGCTCATCCACGCGGGCATTGGCGATGCCCATGGCATGGAGCTCATCCACGAGCAATTCGGCCAGCACCAGCTGGTTGGGGCTGGAGGGGCAAGCTTCGCACTCAGCTTCACTGGTGGTCTCTACCTGCACATAGCGCAGGAATTTTTCCTTCACGGTCATGGGGATACCTCCTTATTTGTTGCTAATGATTCAGTTATGATGACAGATTGCTTCTTTCAAGGGCTGCCCGCGCAGCGACGATACCGTCCACCGCAGCGCTCATGATACCGCCTGCATACCCCGCGCCCTCGCCCACAGGGAAAAGGCCGTCCAGGCCTTCTGCCATAATGGTCGCGCGGTCACGGTTCAGCCGCACAGGGGAGGAGGAGCGGGTCTCCACGCCGGTCAGCACGGCGTCAGGGTGGGCAAAGCCCCGCAGCTGACCATCCATGCGGCGGATGCCGAATTTCAGATCCTCGATGATGAAGTCCGGCAGGCATTCCCGCAGGTCCGCGGGGGTCACGCCGGGCTGGTAGGTGGGAATGACCTCGCCCAATGCCTTGGTGGCGCGGCCATTCAGCAGATCCTCCACCCGTTGCACAGGGGCGTGATAATTGCTGCCGCCCAAGCGATAAGCGGCCTGCTCGATGCTGCGCTGCCAGACGAATCCCGCCAGCGGATGGTCGTCGCCAAAGTCTTCCGGGTTCACGCCGACCAGAAGGGCTGCATTTGCGTTGCGGCCGTCGCGGGCGTGGTAGCTCATGCCGTTGACGCAAAGTCCGCCGGGCTGGCTGGCTGCGGCGATCACCTCGCCGCCGGGGCACATGCAGAAGGTGTAGCAGCCTCGCCCGTCGGGGGTGTGGATGGCCAGCTTGTAGTCCGCTGCGCCCAGGGCCGGATGGTTCCAAGCCTTGCCGTACTGGCTCTGGCTGATGAGGCTCTGCGGGTGTTCAATGCGCACACCCATGGCAAAGGGCTTCTGCACCATCATCACGCCCTGATTGAACAGGCGCTGCATGGTGTCGCGGGCGCTGTGGCCGATAGCGAGCAGTACGCTGTCGGTGAGGATCTCGCGCTCCTCGCCGCGGTGGATGACTTTTACGCCCTCGATATGCTTGCTGCGGACGATCAGCTCTGTCACGCGGGTTTCGAAGAGGACGGTGCCGCCCAAGCGGATGATCTCGTTGCGCATGGAGGCAACCACCCCCTTGAGTTTGTCCGTGCCGATATGGGGCTTGGACAGGTAGAGGATATCCTCCGGTGCGCCGTGGTCAACGAAGGTCTGTAGCACTGTGCGGATATAGGGCGACTTGGTGCCCGTAGTCAGCTTGCCGTCGGAAAACGCTCCCGCGCCGCCTTCGCCAAACTGTACGTTGCTGTCCGGATCGAGCACGCCGCGCGTCTGCATGGCGGATACGTCCTGGGTGCGCTGGTCTACGGGTTTGCCGCGCTCGATCAGGATGGGGTGTGCACCAGCCTGCGCCAGCGTCAGTGCAGCGAACAGGCCTGCAGGGCCCGCACCGACCACCACCGGCGGACGAGCGAACCTGGGCTTTTGCAGCGGCGGCAGCACCGGGGGATTCACCCGATTGGCCACGCCTGGTTTGAGCCGCTTGAGGACTGCATCCTCGTTTTTGACCTTCACGTCCACGGACACAACAAAGTGCACGTCCGCCTTGTCACGGGCGTCGACGGATTTCTTTGCCAGCGTGACGTTTTGCAGCATGTCCGCCGGGATGCGCAGCTTGCGCAATACGACCTCGGTCAGGGTGGACATCGTCCAGTCCAGGGGCAGGGAAAGGTTATCAAGTCGAAGCATATCGTTCCCTCAATAAACGCGCGCGCAGCCCAAAGGGGTGCACAGCTCAATCGCGAAATGGGTGTCGAGAGGACTGAAGGCCCTTCGCTGGGTGCAGGGACAGCGTCCTGGTTATAGTCTCTGAGTGCGGGGAATGATCGCGCCATGCCCGGGCAGGAGCAGCCAGCCGTCGCCGTCCAGCATGTGGCGCAGCGTCTGCAGGATGGCGCGGTACTTCTTCGAGTCCTGGTTGACGCTGCGGGCCAGATAGGGGGCAAGGCGGTTGAACTCTCTTTGGGCGGGGAGCATATCAACGGTGTTGATGTAGTCGTCGCCGGTGATGCCCACGCGGTGGCGGTCATCCAGCAGCACGGTTTCACCGGGGACGTGGCCGCCGTTGCCCTGATACACGTCGAATACCATGTCCGCAAAGCGGAATACGCCCACCTTGGAAAGCGGCATGGAATCATTACAGGGCTCGGCGTCCAGCAGGCACAGGCGGGACAGGACGGGCGGCGTATAATCCGTGATCAGCGTTGACAGGCGGTAATAGGGCAGCATGTTGGGATTGTCCTCCCGGGGGGAGGGCAGCCCCATGTGCTCGCCGGCAAAGCAATCCGCTGTGCGGCGGGTGCACCAGATGGTCTGGAAATGCTGGCAGACGCCCGCATGATCGGAGTCAGAATGGGTTAGCAGCATCTCCTTCTTCCGCGCGTCAAAATCCGGGAAGAGCGAACGCAGCAGGCGCATGGTATAAGCCTCGTAGCAGGTGAAGCCGCCGTCGATGACCAGCAGCGCACGGGTGTTCAGATCCTCCAGCACGGTGATGTTGGAGCCGCAGGGCGGCTCGATCACCGTGACCGATACGCGATCCGTCAGCCGCTGGCAGGTGGTGCGGCACTCGTAGGCAGTACCGCCATGTTCCGCCACAAAATGGGCGAAGCGGCTCACATATTCGAACACCTTGCCATGGGGTTCGCCCTTCTCGTCCAGCTGCTGCATAGCGAGGTTGGCGAAGTACACGAACTCCTTCGTTTGCTCGGGGGTAAGGTGGAGGAGCTGGCGCATTTCATCCGCGAAGGACAGATAAAAGACGGTGTTATCCAGCTTCTTTTCGCCCGCATCGTAGTCCAGGATGCGCACCGGACAGATGGCGGCCAGCTCCACCAGCAGATCGTCGATGGCGGCGGAATCCTCGATGTACAAACCCATCTTCAGCGGCGCGACGGCTTTGCTGCCTGCCTGGCTGGACAGATAGGAGATGCTGACATTGCGCCTTTGCAGCGCTTCCAGCACTGGGATGACCCCGCCCGGCACGTTGGGCACCTCAACCTCGATGAGCACCACCTTGACGCGGCTGTCGTTCTGCAAAAAGCCCTCGGCGGCAAGCTCGACCTCGATGGCGTCCAGCGCATCATCGTCGCCTTCCACATCCAGAAAAAGAGTGTGCGCGTCCACGGCCTTGTTGTAGCTGGCGCGCACCATATTTCCTCCGTGGGCGAGGATGATGCGGCTCGCCGTGAGGAATGCGCCGGAGGTGTCCGGCAGGCTGGTCATGAACGAACGCTTCATGGGCTTGCCTCCAATGATGATTTAGACGAACAGCTCCGGGTGCCACTCCTTGGCGTGGATAACCCACTCGCCATAGGCAGCTTCCCAGGTGGATTTGGCGAAGGGCCTGCGCGGGTCGCCGATGCGGTTTGCGTATCGTTCACAGTGCCACAGGAACTGCCAGACCTTCTCCCGCACGGTACGCCACTCGGAGAAGATGATCTCCGACCAGACACGGGCGGCTTGATACTGACCGGTGGACTTCACCTGTGCGATGAGGGCCTCCACGTCGTAAGGGATGCGGCGCTCCTCCACGGATATGCGGCCGTCCTCGATGGTTAGCAGGGAATATGCCGCGCCGAATGCACAGCAGTCCAGCGGCATCCCGCAGGAGCCGGGGTTCAGGAGGATGCGACCATCGAAGTTCGCCCAGTTCTGGATATGGTTATGCCCGAAGACATACACGCCCGGCGTCAGCGCGTGAATATACCCGCGGAAGCTGTCCTTCTCCCAAAGACGACGGAAATCCGCCTGCAATTGCTCGCGGTCAGCCGGGCCGACAGGGTAGAAGCCCGGCAGTACCGAGGTGCGAAAACGCTCGTGGAGCGATTTCCCCACGAAAGTCTGGGATGAGTGGGCCATGCGAATGGTTACGCCCTCGCAGTCGAAGGTAAGCTCCTCCGGCAGGGAATCCAGCCAGGCCTTGTCCTCCCGGGATAGGGTCGACATGCACCAGCGGCTGGCCTCGAACTGCCCGTCGTCGCCGGGGCCGATGTCCAGATGGGCCTCGTCATTGCCGCGGATGATGCGGGCATTGGGCAGGCTTCGGAGGAGCGACACCACCTCGCTGGCCCAGGGCGCGCTGATGCAGTAATCGCCCGCCAGCAGGTAGCCGTCCACATGATGGGCAGCCGCATCCGCGAGTGCAAGCCGCAAAGCCGGGGCGTTGCCGTGAATGTCGGAGATAACAGCGAATTTCATGGTTTAGTCCTCATGCCATTTGATCTCCTCCGGGAGAACAAAGGCTGCTTCGGGGTAGTAGACCTTCGTCAGCTCAAGGCCCTGGGGCGGCGCAGTCACGCCGAGAGACAGCCTGTCCAGCGTCTCGTAGGCGTCGGTGAAGGCGTTGATGCTGCGGCGGCCCAGGCCGATCTCGATCAGCGTCCCGGCGATGATGCGCACCATGTTGTACAGGAAGGCGTCGCCCTCCACGGTGAGGATGATCTCGTCGCCCACGCGGACAAGCTCCGCGCTGGTGATGGTGCGGATGGTGGTCTTCGCCGTACCGCCCGCCGCCTGGAAGGCCGCGAAATCATGGGTGCCCAGCAGCTGCTTCGCGGCTTCCTGCATGGGGGCCAGGTCAAGGGGCAGGGGCACATGCACATGGGTGTTGCGGCGGATGGCGCTGGCGTGGCGGCTGTTCACGATGCGGTAGGTGTAACGCTTGCCGCAGGTCATGAACCGGGCGTGGAAGCCCTCCGGCACCTCGCGGCCCGTGTGGACGCGCACATCCCGCGGCAGCATAGTGTTGAGCACAAAGGGGTACTTCTCCGGGGGAATGCGGCTCTCGGTATCAAAGTGCACAGCTTGTCCCAGGGCATGGACGCCTGCGTCCGTGCGGCTGGCGCCGGTAACGACGATGTGCTCCTTCGTGGCCTTTTGCAGGGCTTCCTCCAGCACCTGCTGGACAGCCAGTCCATTGATCTGACGCTGCCAGCCGGCATAATTCGTACCGTCATATTCGACGGTCAGCAGGATGCGCTTCATGCGAACAGTCCCTTCACGGCGTTCCAAATGGGCAGCGTGACATGGCTTTCCACCAGGATCAGCGCGATCAGCGCCGCTACGCCCAGGGCAGCCAGCCAGTCGTTCTTCGTGATTTTCAACACGCGCAGGCGGGTGCGGTTCTCGCCGCCGTGGTAGCAGCGGCTCTCCATGGCCATCGCGAGATCACCCGCCCGGCGGAAGGCGCTGACGAAAAGCGGCACCAGCAGCGGCACCATCGCCTTGGCGCGAGCCAGCAGATTGCCGGACTCAAAGTCTGCACCGCGAGCCATTTGGGCCTTCATGATCTTGTCGGCTTCCTCCATCAGCGTCGGGATGAACCGCAGCGCAATGGACATCATCATCGCCAGCTCATGGGCGGGGAAGCGAATCTTCTTCAGCGGGCTGAGCAGCATTTCGATGCCGTCACTCAGCGCGATGGGGGAGGTGGTCAGCGTCATCAGCGACGTGCCCAGCACCAGGAACACCAGGCGCAGCGAATAGTGGATCGCAGTGCTCAGACCTTCATAGCTGATCTTCAGGAAGCTCCATTCCACCAGCATGGTCGTGCCGGTGTTGAAAAACAGGTTCAGAATGAAGGTCAGGATCAGGATGAACTTCAGCGGCTTCACGCCCTTCATCAGCATCTTGAAGGGGATGTTGGACAGGCGGCTGACCAGGTACATAAAGCCCAGGATCAGTCCGTAGCCGACCATGGTTTTGACCACGAAGACGGCGACGATCATCGCGATGGTCAGCAGGATCTTCGTGCGGGGGTCGAGGCGGTGCACCCAGCTGTCCACGGGATAGTACTGGCCCATGGTGATGTTCTTCATCATGCGGGATTCGCCTCCTTCCACAGACGGAGAATATGCTGATGCAGCTCCTCCTGGGTGTACAGGTCATGGGGCAGGTCAAGGCCCCTTTCCCGCAGCAGCGCGCAGAGCTTGGCGGCTTCCGGCACGCCCAGGTGGACGGAGTTCATCAGCTCCGGATTGGAGAACAGTGCGCGGGGCGTGTCGCTGGCAACGACCGTACCCTCGCTCATCACGATCATGCGGGTGGCAAGGCGGGCGCAGTCGTCCATGGAGTGGCTGACCATCACGACGGTGGTGCCCTCCTCGTGCAGCTCCTTGACCATGCCCAGGATGCGATCACGGCCCTTGGGATCAAGGCCGGCGGCGGGCTCATCCAGGATCAGGTAACGGGGCTCCATGGCCAGCACGCCTGCGATGGCTACGCGGCGCATCTGCCCGCCGGAGAGCTCAAAGGGACTGCGCTCAGCATATTTGTCATAATCCAGGTGGACATGCGCCATGGCCTTGCGGACGCGGCGGTCGATCTCTTCCACGGACAGCCCCTGATTCTTCGGACCAAAAGCGATATCCTTGGCGACGGTTTCCTCGAACAGCTGGTATTCTGGATACTGGAAAACGAGGCCTACCTTCTGGCGGATGAGACGCTTGTTTACGCCGTCGCCGTTCATGTCCTCGCCATCCACCAAAACCTGACCGGAAGTCGGTTTCAGCAGACCGTTCAGGTGCTGTACCAGCGTAGACTTGCCGCTGCCGGTGTGGCCCACAATGGCCACGAACTCGCCTTCCTCGATGGTCATGTTGACCTCTCGGATGGCAGTAGACTGCATCGCACTGCCCGCAGAATAGGTGTGCGTCAGGTTCTTTACTTCGAGCGACATACGAGCTTGCACACCTCCTCAGCCATTTCTTCCACCGTCAGGATACCTGCGGGCAGGGGCATGCCCTCCTTGCGCAGATCCTGGGAAAGGTCGGTCATGTGGGGCACATCCAGGTGCATCTCCCGCAGCATTTCGACCTGCTCAAAGACCTCGCGGGGCGTGCCGGACAGGACGGTCGTGCCCTTGTTCATCACCACGATGCGGTCTGCCTGGGCGGCCTCCTCCATGAAGTGAGTGATCCACACCACCGTAATGCCCTTCTCCCGGTTGAGGCGCTTGATGGTCTTGAGCACTTCCTTGCGCCCGGAGGGGTCGAGCATGGCGGTGGCCTCGTCCGCGATGATGACGCTGGGCTGCATGGCCAGGATGCCTGCAATGGCTACGCGCTGCTTCTGGCCGCCGGAAAGCATATGGGGGGCGGCGTCTGCATAATCAGTCATGCGTACAGCGGCGAGGGCCTCGTCAATGCGCTGCACCATCTCGCCATGGGGGACGCCCAGGTTCTCCATGCCGAAGGCTACGTCTTCGCGCACGACGGTGGCGACGATTTGGTTGTCCGGATTCTGGAAGATCATGCCGGCCTGCTGGCGGATATCCCACAGGTGCTCTTCGTCCGCCGTATCGAAGCCGCAGGCGATCACCTTGCCCTCCGTGGGCAGATAAAGCGCGTTGAGCAGCTTTGCAAGGGTGGATTTACCTGAGCCATTGTGGCCCAATACGGCCAAAAACTCGCCCTTCTTCACGTCCACGCTGACGTGGGAGAGCGCGGGCTCGGTGGCCTCCTCGTAGGTGAAGGAAACATCCTTCACCGAAATGATCGGTTCGTTCATCAGTAAGCTCCTTTGCGGTGTGCTTTATAATGTAGGGAAAGTACACCACCCTGTATTATAGCATACCTGCTGGCAAGGGACAAGACCTCCTTCGTCAAAACGTAAAAAAAGGCGGCGCATACTGTACGCCGCAGGGGGGAAACTATTTCTACCAACCCGATGGGAGGAAACGCCATGCTGACCATCTTCACCCGCTCTGTCCTGCTCTATGCCGCCTCGCTGCTGGCCATGCGCGCCATGGGGAAGCGGGAAGTCGGACAATTGCAGCCCTTTGAGCTGGTGGTGGTCATCATGATCGCCGAGCTGGCCGCGACCCCCATGGGAGGCGTGGGCATCCCGCTGCTCTACGGTATTTTGCCTATGATCGCCCTGGTGGTCTGCCATGGGGTCATCACCATGTTATGCATGAAATTCCAGCCCTTCCGCGCCTGGCTGAGCGGCCAGCCAACGGTGCTCATGCGCAACGGTGTGATATGTGAAAAACAGATGCGCAAGTCCGCCATGGATCTCAATGATCTGATGGAGGCCATCCGTACGGCGGGGATTCTCGACCCGGCGGAGGTCGGAACGATCGTCCTGGAGCCTGGCGGGCAGGTGAATGTCTTTCCCAAAGCAGACTATCGGTCTGTTTCCCCGAATGACATGCAGATGAAGGTCGAGCAGGAAGGGCTTCCGCTGCCCCTTGTGATGGACGGTGCAATCCAGCGGGACAATCTCATTCGAGGTGAGCTCGATGAAGCGTGGCTGCGGAAGCAAGCGGCAGAGGCCGGTTATCCGGACCTGTCGCAGGTGCTGTTCCTGTGCCTGAACACCCAGGGGGAAATGCTGATACAGGGCAAGGGTGCCACAAAAACAGACCTTGTGTCGGTATTGGAACCGGAAAGGACGGTGTGGTAAGTGCGGACGAGCTTATGGATCGCCATCGTGCTGCTGGCACTGACCATCGGCGGCGGATTGCTGGAGGAAGGGGAAACGCGCATCCTCTCTGACCGGTATGTTTCAGCGGCGGAGGAGCTGCGGATCATGACGGAAAAGCAGGAGTGGCAAAGGGCGCAGGAGACCGTCTCCGCCTATATCTCTGCCTGGGAGGAGACCGTGCCGTGGCTGCAGGTACTCATCAACCATGAGGACATCGACGACGTGACCCTTGCACTGGAACGACTGCAGGCTGGGATCGAGGCTCAGGAGCAGGCGAATTGCTTCGAGGCCTGCGCAGAGCTGAAGGAGAACGCCCGGCATATTTATCACCGGGACGCCTTCACGCTGGGAAATGTGCTGTAATTGAAAAGCCGCCCTGCTGCTGAGGACGGCTTATCTTCATTTCGCTGCATTGACGGTAATCAGATGGATCTGCGGGGTGCAGAACAGCCTCAGCGGAACGCCGCTTGTGCCAACGCCCCGGCTGACCAGCATGTCGGTACGGTTATGCTTGAACCAGCCCTTGGTGTATTCATCCGGTACGCCGTCGTTTTTGAGGAGCGGGCCGAGCAGGGCGATCTGACCGCCGTGGGTGTGGCCGAAAAGCCCCAGGTCAAACCAGCCCTTGCTGCCGATTTGATCTACCGCTTTGAGTGCGTCCGGGATGATGGCGGGGCTGTGGCTGAGGAAGATCACATAGTCTGATGCGCTGACCTGACTGGCAACGCCCTTCAAATCGGGCCTGCCGTTGTTCACGTCGTCTATGCCGGCGATGAAGAGCTCACTGGCGCCAATGCGCACCCGGCTGACTGTGTTGATCAGCGGCGTGACGCCAGCGGCCTGCATCACGCTGCGCAGGGTGGTCATGTTGCCTTCGGGCAATGTGCGGTCATGATTCCCCAGCACCGCATAGACGCCGTAACGGGCGTGGATCGCGGGCATCTGCCGGAAAAAATCCACTGCGCCCTGGCTGTCGTTGGCGTAATCGCCGCCCAGCAGCACGATATCCGCATTGCAGGCATTGATGTGGCTGATCAGTGCGGCCAGGCGGGAATCGGTGTACAGCCCGCCCTTGTGGATATCCGAGGCGTATACGATACGCAATTGTCCTATGCCGCTGGGAAGGTCTGCGCCGGTCAGGGTCGTTGATTCGGTTTCCAGCATAAAGGTTTCCAGCAGCGGCCAGGCGAGGATGAAGAGCACGACCAGGATGATGGCCAGGCGCAGAAACTTTCTTGCCCTGCTGGTAGAAGGATCATAGGCGCCTGCATGGCTGCCGCGGGGAGAAGCATCGCCGGGGAATAGCATGGAAAGCCTCCTTTACACAAGCATCAGCATCAGCGGAACGGTCGCCATGGACAGCGCGGTGGACAGCGCCACGCCGCGGGAGGCCAGCTCCCTTTCGCAGTCATAGCGTTCGGCCTGCATGGCGGTGAGGGCAGCGCAGGGCATCGCCGTGCACAGATAGACGCTGCTGACCACCATGTCGGGCAGGGGAGTCAGGCGCAGGAGCAGGATCATTGCGGGGAAGACCAGCAGTCGCAGCGCGCAGACCATCAGCAGCTTCACGTCCCGCAGGTGCTCCCGACGCAGGGAGATCAGCCGCGCGCCGATGACGAACATTGCCAGGGGCGTGGTGGTGGCGCCCATCATGTTCAGGGCGTTGTTGACAAAGCCGGGCAGCTGCCAGCCGGTGAGGAAGAGAATCAGGCCGCCCACGACTGCCCAGATGGTTGGGTTGGTGAGGAGCTTTTGCGGCTGCATGGCCTTTCGTCCGCCGAAGTAATAGGAACCCAGCGTCCAGCTCATCAGGTTGAAGGCGGTCACGAAGATCACCGCGTAGATCAGCGCGTCTTCGCCCATGGTGGCAGTGATGACCGGATAACCCATAAAGCCGCAGTTGGACACCATGGACAGAACCGTCAGCACAGCCCGGCGCTGGGGTGCTTCTCTGGCGAAGATGCGGAAGGAAATCACGCCCGCAACAGCGATGGTCGCGCAGGTCAGCACGAACACCCAGCACAGCTCAATGAGCAGCTGCGGGGTGGTGGGCATCTGCATTTTATGCAGGATCATTGCAGGCTGAGCGAAGGTGAGCACCAGCGTGTTCAGGCCGCGCAGGCCCTTGTCGTCCAGCACCTTGCACTTGGCGGCGAAGAAGCCGCTGAGGATCAGCAGGAAAAGCGTCAGCACCTGCAGGAAAACGGTCATGGTATCCCTCGATTCTTGACATTCGTTCGGCGATATTGTACACTAAATCCATCAATCCGACAAGAGGAGCGCCGAAGTTATGTCTGCTTTCCGCAATCTGGATCCCTTTACGATGCTCTCGCCCGTCCCGGCTGTCATGGTGAGCTGCTGCGGCACGGCGGAGGACGCCAAGCCCAATATCATCACCATTGCCTGGGTGGGGACGGTCAATTCCGATCCGCCTATGGTTTCCATTTCCGTGCAGAAGAAGCGCTACAGTTACGATATGATCGTCAACTCCGGCGAATTCGTCGTGAACCTCGTGGGGGCGAAGCAGTGCCGCGCAATGGACTACTGCGGCGTGAAGTCCGGCCGGGAGTGTGACAAGTGGGCGGACTGCAAGCTCACGCCCGTTCCGGTGAAGGGGCTCAGCGTCGCACCTGCCATCGCGGAATGCCCGGGCTATCTGGCCTGCAAGGTGCGCCAGACGATTGAACTGGGCAGCCATGTGATGTTCATCGGCGAGGTGGTGAGCTGCGGCGTGCAGGAGGCGCTCTTCGACGAGGATGGCTCCATGCACCTGGAGCGCGCCGAGCTGGTGACCAAGGCCCACGGCGTGTACCAGAAGGCCACGGATGTGCTGGGGTTCTTCGGGTATAGCGTCGCAAGGCCGGATGTGCTGAAAAGGCGCATGAGCGTATATAGAAAGAAAAAGTAATCGAAAAGGGTCGGCTGTGCGCCGGCCCTTGTATTATTATGCCTTGTATTCAGGATGGAGACGTTCCCAATCCTTTCTGAGCACCGCCCACATTTCCACATCCCGGAAGACGCCCTTGCAGCAGATGCGCTCCCGCATGTGGCCCTCATGGGTCATGCCACACTTGGCCATCACGCGCCCGGAGGCCGGGTTGTCGGTGAAGTGCATGGCCTCAATGCGGTGGAGCTTCAACACCCGGAAGGTCTCG
>JBGUSK010000113.1:0-7004 GCA_045132495.1 Christensenellales bacterium
CATAGCTACACGCAAAATAGCGTAAAGGTAGTCCTGCCTTAAAACACCAGGTTGTTTTCCCCTCATCCCTTGGCTTTTCCCCTAAATGTCGCTATGATTTACGGGAAAGCAGTGGAGTTTTTTCAGGCTTAAGTAGAATAAAGTATAGCGCTCAACCATTTCCACCCACCGAACTGTCTATTTTCAGCGAACCGAATTGCAGGATGGAATTTTCTCCCTCTTGACCACGTAGTCATTTTATGCTACAATATGACTACTTCAAGGAGGTGTTTGTATGTATCCAACTCTTTCCATCCGTCCTTCCAAGGAACTGCGGAACAACTATAATCAGATATCGACCATGACAAGAAACAATCCGGTCGCCATCACTGTTAATGGCAAAGAGGATACGGTTGTGTTGTCCCATGAAGATTTTGTTGATCAGCAGCAATACATCACTGAACTGGAAGCGCGTCTTGAGGTATATGCACATCTTGCGCAGGCAATGGATGATATCAAACTTGGCAGAACGCAGGTACTTGATGCGGCATTTGATGACATTCTCGCTGAACTTGACGAGGTGCGTCCATGAGTTACGAGGTGCGAATCACCGAAACCGCCAAACAAGATCTTCGCGAAATTGCATTCTACATTGCTGAACGTTCCATGGACAACGAAGTCGCAAAGCATTTTGTTATGGAACTTCGTGCGCAGTGTAATCGTCTTGTGGATTTTCCCCAAGCGGGAGCACTGCCAAAGGATCGTATCCTGCGCAGCATGGATTACCGGTACCTCACGCATAAGGACTATCTGATTTTCTACAATACCGACGAAGGTGCAAAGATCGTCAATGTGTTGGCAATTTTCAACGCTAAAAAAGACTACCCTCGCGTCATGCGGAAATTCATCTAATTTGCTGGCATCTGTCCGCAATGGGCAGATGCTTTTATATTTTGCATAACCTCTTATCGCCCGCCCGTCAGGCGGGTCTTCTCGTTTTTGGGGTGCAATACCCCCCGGCCCCAATTTCGCGAAATTTCACACACGACTGGGCCGCGGTCGCTTAGGGGCAGCCCTTAGGGATTTGATACCCCCCTAGGGGTACACCCGGTGTGCCGGGGCGGCCTGCCGGGGTTCGGGGCTGTGCCGGGTAGGCGTCCTGCCCGGAGCTGGGATGGGTGTGCCGGACGGGGGCGGGACTCCGGGCCGGGGGGCTGTGCCGGGGCAGGCCTGCAGGGGCTGGCGGCGGTGTGCCCGGGCGGCGTCCTTGCCGGGGCGGGTGGTTTTTCCCGGGCGGCGGCGCGAAAAACTTTTTTCAAAAAGGCCCTACGCGCATGTATATGGAAGCCGTCGACCCGGTTTCGGCAAGATTGGTGGATAAGGCTACGATTGAAGATCTCCAGCAGGATTTCATCAAAAGCTACATGGGCATTGGCAGTTACCTCACCAGCAATGCAGATGGCATTCTTGGTAGCCAGCACCTCGAGTGCAACCTTTGCCTTAGGATCTTGTTCCAGATATGCATCCAGCGCTGCATCTGCGATCTGATCACAGAGCTTGTCCGGATGCCCAGCACGGACGGATTCTGCCGTTACCAGACGGATGTTTTTGTCGTTCATTTTACTTCTCCTCTCAGTCGTAGTGGACAACCATTGTCCGAGGATGACGCTTCATTGCTTCTTTGCGCCGTTGCTCTCGCAGTACATTGCGCATTGCATAGAAGGCCGTAGGGTCTGGATAACCTTCAGGATTGCGGTAACGCAGCGGTTCTTCCTCTTCCTTCAGGATCGGGCACTCTGCAATCTGCCGTTTATCATAGCGACGGGTGCAGGTAGCGTACAAGGCACAATCGGCACAGAAATGGTTACGTTTCATGCCCAGCTCACCACCTTTCGGGTAAGCGCACACCAGCAGGAAAGAATCTGCACCATGAAGTAACTGGCCCCGCGCTTCACCTGCTTCCAGACGTACATGGGTTCAAACGCCGTCACTGGCTCAGCCGCGAAAACATCCGTGATGTACCAGATACCCTGCGTCCGGCGCAGGAGCAGATACACGCCATCCTCGTAACGGACTTCCTGGCATTCTGTGTCCAGATGGACACCGGCAGCTTCGTGTGCTGCCAGATACTCAGCCAGTTCCCGGCGCAGGACGAAGGCCTGCAAGAAGCGCTTCCCCAGCTTGCGGTTCAGCTTCGAAAACTGCTGCCATCCTGTGCGGCTGAAGTCAACCGTAGTCCGGCGCTGCGCCATGCGTTCATTGCTCGAATACATAAAAGTGACCTCCACACAATTCCGAACCGGCAACGAAAGCATCGGCAATCCGCATACAGGCAGACTGCGGGTACAGAAAGCCCCACTTCCTTGGGGGCGCTGTCACCTTCACCGTGTGTTACCGTGTTTCTGATTTGTGGGTGGCCACCTCACGCGTATAATAATAGCCGATGTCCAAGCAGAATAACAGGACAGCAGCTGTCACCCCCCAAAATATCGTTTTCTGACGAAAAACGATGGATATTGCTCCACAATGCAACGCTTCTATGGCATAGCGCAGCTTTTTCGCACCATTTATGCCCTTATATAATGCTGACGGCGCTTTTGAGGGTGACAGCGGCTGTCACCCCCTGCAAAACTTTTTTTCAAAAAAAAGAGGCGACCTGCAATCCCGGTATGGGACTACAGATCGCCTTTATGTTTATTCGGCTTCAGGCCAGTTTTTGATTCTCGGATACTGGCTCATCTTCAGGTATTTCGCCACTTCAAGGACAGAGAACCTATGCATACCCATCAGGACAGCATTGATCATCAGATCCTCTGGTGTGTTACGGAGCATAATGCCTGCCTTGCGGATCAAATCCAAGCTGAGCAGCGGATCCAGACGCATGCCGATACAGAGCACCGCCACCGTATCGATCGAATAATCAAATCGTTCCTCCGTGCGGTAGCGGGTGATGCTGCGCTCAGAGAGCATCGTTTCTTCTGCCAGTTGCTCGACGGTGAGATCTTTGAGATCCATAAGCTTGGCAAAGGTTTCATGGAATGTTCCCGGCAGCGACATCAGCGTCTTTGAGGTTTGCATCGCCTGCTCATACAGATGAGGTGCCTTTTCCGACGCTGACATCGTCAGGCTACGGCCATTGTACTCTTCGTCGCTGTTGAGCTGACCGTAGACATAGTGTGTTTGCTTGTCACGGTAGTAAGTCCGTACAAAGCGCAGGCAGCACTTATCCACGTGGGCATTGGCCCATTCGGTCAGCTTCAACTTATCGCCGCGCTGTACAACGAATTCCGGATCATTAATGACGATATGCCCATCAGCATAGATGTATCGCCCAGTATCAATGATCTTGCGGAATTCCTCGTTGCGGACATACTCGTCCAACATCTCCTTGGGGGAGATGACAAAGGTATGGCTACCCCTGCATTCTCCCGGAGAGAAGGCAAACGGCTCGATGTAGTCATCGTCCACGAAATTCAGCGCACCCTTTGCCGCCCAGAACCCGGTCTGGATCATGCGGTTACGGATCTGGTAATTGTAGACGCCAAACTCCTTGGCCAGCTTTCTGCCGACAAACTGCAGCTTATACCCCATGTGGCACTGACCGCCTGATGTCTGCAGTTCCTCGTTGACACGCGTTTTTAGCAGACTCCGGGGCACCTGCAGGCAGCGTCCACCGTATCGTGCCTGCCATTCGATCCACTCCACCGGACTGCGCTGCCCCGCTTCCATTTTGACCGGCTTCCACTTCGCAAGCTTGCTGACATCGTTGTTGTGCAGCCGTTGCAGCTGGAAAAAGAGCTTGTGCTCGACATAATGGAAGCACTCATGGTACACCGGATCGCTGCCGAAAGGCTTCGTCTCGTCATTGACAACGATGGTATTCGCAGGGATCTGTACCACCTGCGGCTCCTCGTCATCGCTGAATCCGGCTTTGATCTTTAACTCGCGGGGCCAAAGAACAGTATGCTGGAGGTATGCTTTTTCTGATACAGATTCAGATGAATGATCTGCAAATCCAGACGCTCGGCCAGAACACCTGAACACAGCAGCTGCGGGTCCTGCAGCCCTTTGGGATTGATATTCAGCAGAATACGCTCGGCTTCCGCTTCGATGTCATCAATGCTCAGAATAGGCACCAGGTATTCATCCAGCTTCACACCACCACGCTCAGCAGACCGATAATACAACTGGATATTACCCATCTCACCGACAATGTCATCTTCCATGTCGAACCACATATCGACAGCATACCGTTCCGACACATCTGTCTTCACGCCATCAATATCAAGCTCGATATGCATCGTCAGCACAAGTTCTGCATCCACGAAATTGCTGCCGGTACGCCAGAAATTCATCCAGGTGATTTCACCATTCAGAGGCCGGATATCCGCAAAATGAGCGTAGTCACCAGCATTTATGGGAGACGTTGCTGCCTGGAACTCGCTATCATTGGGCTCCATTTCTCCCTCACCGTAGTCCGCAGGGCCTGGCCAGGGACAGGCGCGATATATTTTGCTGCCATATCGGACACACAGATCGCCAGCATGCAGCTTCCGCTTTGCTTCGGCAATAATGTCCGCTTCGTAATGCCGACGGATATAGCCGGTCATGGTCTGGATCTCCGGCAACACAATTTCTTCATTGCGTGAAATATGCGCTGGCGAAGGTACGCACTCATCCTCTACCGTAAACTCATTCAGATCATGCCTGCCATGTTTTCTCGTTTCTTCTGTCGGCAAGCCACCTTGCTGCTTATACATACCCATCGCCTCGCTTTCATGAGCAACTCATCAGATATCTGACGATATCCGTAGGTACCTATTATAGCATTAAGAACATATGTTCGCAAGTGTTCAAATTGATTATGCTCCGATTTCTCCTATTTATCTAGTTATTCATGCGCTAAGGCATCTCCCCATTGAATATATTTGCCAAGATATTGACCATTTTATTGCGCGGTCCAATTGCGAAAAAAGTGCGCTGCTCCATGTTGGGGCAGAAACAATCGCATCGTTTATCGTCGCGACCAGCAGTAATCTGCCCCTCCAGCCGAAACATCCACCCCCTAGGCAAGCTCTATCACTGAAAAAGCAGCGCACACCGGCACTTTCAAGCGGATTTTTTGAGAAAAAACCACGCTGCGCCGTTCATTAGCAATAAGCCCCGCAGCAATTATCGTTACAAACAGCATGTGAATTACATGCATCCGTAAACTTTGAACCCGTAACAGAATGTAGATATGCTTGAGCCTTCTTATGTCGATCCTGCCACGAATCTGCTGATCGCTTTACTTTTCTCTGACCAATCAAAAAAGGACTGACGAACGCCCGTGTCACCGCACTCCGCCAGTCCCGCCTGACCCGTTGGTCAGGCTATATAAACACAGCGCCAACTGTGCTTATACCATCAAATTTTTACTTTTACCTACGGATGAATCATCATCTACCCGGTCCTCAGTATGGTTCCTTACAGCGCAATCAGTTCTTCTTGCCCCACAGCTTCCGGATGCCCTGCACGGCCACCATCACGCCCAGCGCAAACAGCGCCACCGCGAAGCAACCCTGCAGCAGGTCGCCGCCCAGGTTAGCCGTGGTTCCGGCAAAGATGCCTCCGAACTTGCCCACAATGGACATGCCCAGCGCCGTCAGCGTCACCGCCAGCATCACGCCCATGGGCAGCCACAGCATCCAGCCCTTGCGGTTGGTGCGCTTGAGGTACACGGCGCAGGCGATCAGCGCCAGTGCGCTCAGCAGCTGGTTCGCAGAGCCGAACAGCGGCCAGATGTTGGCATATCCCGCCTTCGCCAGCGCATAGGCCATGGCCAGCGTGATGACGGTGGCGGTGTACTTGTTGGTTAAGAATTTCAACACGGGGCTCATGTTTTCCTCGTTCACGGAGGAATCAAGGAAGAACTCCTGGAAGGACAGTCGGCCCACTCGGGCGACGGAGTCCAGGGAGGTCAGCGCGAAGGCAGACACAGCCAGGTTGATCAGCGTAAAGGCCAGATCTTCCGGTACGCCGATCTTGCCCAGGAAGGACGAAATTGCCGTCGCAAACACCACTGCAGGCGTACCGCTGGCCACCACGCCGCCGCTGGAAATAGCACCCACGGCGATCAGCGCAACCACCGCCAGCAGGCTTTCTAGCAGCATCGCGCCGAAGGACACCGGCAGCATGTGCTTCTCATTCTTGATCTGCTTGGAGGCCGTGCCGGAGGACACCAGCGCGTGGAAGCCGCTCACCGCACCGCAGGCAATGGTCACGAACAGGATCGGGAACATATGCTGGCCGTTCACGGTGAAGCCATTGAAGGCATTCAGGTTCATCTCGGGATTGGCCACCACAACGCCCACCAGGGCAGCAGCGATCATCGCCACCAGCAGGTAGCTGTTGAGATAGTCGCGGGGCTGCAGCAGCGCCCACACCGGCACGATGGAGGCGATGGCGATATAGGCGAAGACGATCAGGTGCCAGCTGGCGGTAGACACATACATGGGCAGCGTCATGCCCACCACAATACACAGCACCAGCAGGCCCAGTGCAACCAGCGTATTGACGCCCTTGCCGAAGCGGCACTTCTTGAGCATAACGCCCAAGCCCACTGCCGCTGCAATAAACAGCATGGAGGTCGTCGCCACCTGACCGTTGGCCAGGGACAGCTCCGGCGTGGCCGCAAAGCCGTTGAAGGTGTTGGCCACCACGTCCGCAAACGCAGCCACTACAAGGATCGAGAACAGCCACACAAACAGCGTGAACAGCTTCTTGCCAATTTTGCCGATGTACAGCTCGATGATGTAGCCGATGGTGCGGCCCTTATTGCGCACGGAGGCAAACATAGCCACGAAGTCCTGCACCGCACCAAAGAACAGGCCGCCCACCAGCACCCACAAGAGCACCGGCACCCAGCCGAAAATCGCCGCCTGAATGGGGCCGTTGATGGGGCCTGCACCCGCGATGGACGCAAACTGATGGCCGAACACCACGCCCGGCTCGGCAGGCGTGTAATCCACGCCGTCCTCCATCTC
>JBGUSK010000114.1:0-40942 GCA_045132495.1 Christensenellales bacterium
GCCGATGTGGCTGTGGGCGTCGATAAGCCCCGGATAGACCCGGAGTCCTGCTGCGTTGAAGACCTCTGTGTCGCCATCGGGGCGGATGTCGGGGGCGATTTTTGCGATTTTGCCGTCCCGGATCAGCAAATCGGCGCGTTCGGGCGATTCCTTTTCCATTGTAAAGAGCAGACCATTGCGGATCAGCAGCATGCACAGATTCCTCGCTTTTTGTTTTTGATACGCATAGTTTGCCACGTGCGGGCAAAACTATCCTCGCAAGGAGGTGATAGCATGGACTATCGTCAGAACAACAACCAGAATAATCAGAACAACAGCCAGAACAGCAACCGCAACAGCCAGAACAACCGCAATGATCAGAATCGCAATGATCAGAACAACAACCGCAACAACCAGAACAACCGCAACGAGAACAACCGTTACGACCTGGATCGCTAAGCCAGCGTAAACAGGCCGCCCGGGATACGCTGTGCAGAGCAGCATTTCCCGGGCGTTTTGTTAATTCAATTCGGCTGGAAGTATAGGTTGCTGAGGCTTAAGGAATTCCAATGACGCTCTCAATGGCGGACATCATCTCGCGCAGAGGTGCGTCGGAAACGGCGGGGGCATCATCATCCTGGATGTTCAGCCATGCATAACTGAGGTTCTCCTCGATGATGAAGTTGAGGTTCAGCGGGCTCCAGGGCAGAATGATGTCCCAGAAGTCTGAATAGTTGTTGCGATAGTAGTGGGCGCTGACTCTCAGCGACGAGGCAGGATCAGCGAGCCTGTCAGCAGCGTTGGGAAAGAAGCGGATGTTGGCATACTCATAGGCGGGATTGCCGATGTATTCTATCAGGATATCATCATCCCTGATATCGACCTTGAACAGATCAGGATGTGCCGCCAGTTCATCCACATGCTCGATGATATGCAGCAGCATTTCCTTGCTGGGTGCGCTGCCCGAAGTGTCAATGTCGCCGCTGCACAGGTTATCATACCACAGCTTCACGCCGACGCAGGCCAGCACGATAACCACCACGATCACCAGCCACTTGGGAATCTGCCGCATCATGAACACGCTCCTTTCGTACTGCTGTTATGATAGCACCCTCCCGCTCCCTTGAAAAGCGAACGCCGGAGAACAAATTGTAACAATTTGGGGCAAATAAAAGCACCCGCATCGCACGGGTGCAAAAGGTATGCAAACTCAATTCCGAATTAACTATTGGGCAGCAGCGTCAGAATCTCCTTGATGCTCATGCAGAGCTGGTCGGCTTCCTTGCTGCGCCCATGCTCCAAAATGGACTTGGCCGTGGCCTGCATGGCCGGGAAGGCGCTGCGGATCAGGTGATTGGCGTGGATGACCACGTTGATGCCGTGGGCCGCCAGCTGCTCCTCGGTTTCGCCGTTGTAGGTGGTGGGCACGACAATGATGGGCGTCTTGGCATCCACCGCGCGGAAGGCGTCACAGAAGGCGTACACCTCGTCCGGAGTCTTCGACTTGGAGTGGATCATCACGCCATCTGCGCCGGCCTTGACGTAGGCATGGCAGCGCTCGAGAGCGTCCTCCAGACCCTGCTCCAGGATCAGGCTCTCGCAGCGGGCGATGATCATGAAGTCGCGGGTCTTCTGCGCGTTCTTGCCGGCGGCGATCTTCGCGCAGAAGCCCTCGATGGAGTCCTGCATCTGCCCAACGCCGGCGCCGAAGAGGCTGTTCTTCTTCAGGCCCTTCTTGTCCTCGATGATGATGGCGGAAATGCCCATGCGCTCCAGCGTCTGCACGTTGTAGACGAAGTGCTCGATCTGTCCGCCGGTGTCGCCGTCCAGGATGATGGGCTTGGTGGTGACCTCCATGATCTCTTCCAGGGTGTTCAGGCGGCTGGTCATGTCCACCAGCTCAATGTCCGGCTTGCCCTTGGCGGTGGAGTCGCAAAGAGAGCTGACCCACATCGCGTCGAACTGCTTGCGGCCATTGGGGGTGTCAACAGCGGTCTTCTCGACGATCAGGCCGGTGATGCCGTTGTGGGCCTCGCAGACACTCAGGCAGGGCTTGTAGGCCATGAGCTTGCGCAGGCGGCTGCGGCGGGTCTCCGGCAGGGAGAGCAGCGCATCCAGGTTGGACAGCGTCTCCTCGGTGGGGGTGTGGGTGTAGGGGAACTCCACCAGCTCGCCGTTCCACTGCTTCAGGGTTTCAATGACCTTCGCGCGGATGTTGGCCTGGTAGCCCACCAGCCAGTCATCGCCGTGGACGACGATATCGGGCTTCAGCTGATTCAGCACGTCGGTATAATCGAGGGACTCCTGCACCACCACGCGGCGGACGTACTTGAGGCTCTCGAACATGGCGATGCGCTCATCAAGCGGGATCAGAGGATAATGCTTGTAGCTTGCCACGACCTCATCGGTCAGGATGCCGACAGTCACCTCGCCCAGTTCAGCGGCCTTCTTCAGGATGGACAGGTGGCCGTTGTGGATGATGTCGGTGGAGAAGCAAATGTAGACCTGCTTCATAGGGTAACCTCCTGTGCAAAACGCTTGCTGACGTATTCCTTGTCCTGCTGATTGTCGATTTCCGCGCAGAGCAGCCCCTGCACGTCCAGCGGATACACGGGGATTTCTTCCCACGCGGCGTTGAAGGCGTTTTCGGCGTACACGCGGTCGTTTCCTTCATGGATGAATCGCTCGATCTCCTGCATCCAGCGGTCAAAATCCGCCGCCAGGAAGCGGTAGGCGGGCTGCAGCTCGACGGTATCCTCGCCGAACACATTCACGCCGACCTCCATCAGCCGGCCTTCGCGGATACGCCCTTTGAAGTCCTTTTCCGGCAGGGGCAGCGTGGTATCCACCGTTACGGCGGACACGGTGGACGCGGCCAGTTTGTCCATCACGGCGGGGTGCATCACCAGATCGCCGTGCAGGGACAGCACGTCATGGCCGGACAGCAGCTCCTTTGCCAGATACATGCTGTAGATGTAATTGGTCTCCCGGTAGCGTGGATTGTGCACGAAGTGGAAGCGGATGGGCGTGTCCAGCGAGAGGAGGTAATCCTCCAGCATGTCGCTGAGATGTCCGGTGGTCACCACCGCCTCGGTGATGCCCACGCGCTCCAGCAGCTTCACCTGCCAGGAAATGATGGTCTCCTTCTCCGTGATAGACGTCATGCATTTGGGATGTTCCCTGGTTTCGTCGCCCATGCGGGAGCCCAGGCCGGAATTAAGCAATAAAGCAATCATATGATCGAACCTTTCGTAGGGGAGAACATTGGTCTCCCGTGCAACAGGTTATTCCTGCAAGAATTTCATCAGTGCGTCGCGGTTCTGCTGGGGTGTCGTGGTCGGCCGGCCCAGATCATCCCTTGCGCCCACTGCGCACATGACCTCGATGAAGGCCAGCTCGCCCGCGGTCATGGCAGCGTCCACCGCCTGATAGAGCTCCATTTCGGTGGCAGCGCGGGATACATGGCGATACCCGGCGGACATCGCCAGCCCGGTCAGATTCAGCGCGCCCTCGCACACAGGCATGCCGCCGACGGTCTCGTGGGCGGCGTTGTTGATCACCACATGTACCAGATTCGCGGGCTTTTTCTGTCCGAGGACGGCCATCGCGCCCAGGTGCATCAGGGCTGCGCCGTCGCCGTCCAGGCACCAGACCCGGCGGTCAGGCTGCTCCAGGGCGATGCCCAGGGCGATCATGCTCGCATGACCCATGCTGCCCACGGTGAGGAAATCCCGCTCGTGGCCGTCGCCCATTGCTTCCCGCAGCTCGAACAGCTCGCGGCTCAGCTTGCCGGTGGTGGAGACGATCACGTCCCGTTTGCCAGCCAGACGGGCGATCACGCCCACGGCTTCCTCGCGGGTCATGGCGTTCGCGTTGCCGTACTTCGGCTTTATGGAGCAGGTGAGTCCGCCCTTCTTCACCACGATGGCGGCGGTGCGGCCTGCGTCCAGATGGGCGCGGATCTCCGCGAAGGCCGCGTCGAAATCGTCCTCCGTCATGGCTTTGTCCAGCACCATATAGGGCACGTCCAGCAGCTCCAGCTGGCTGAGGGTGATCTGCCCCTGCTTGACGTGCTGAGGCTCGTCATGCACGCCAGGCTCACCACGCCAGCCCACCACCAGCAGGCAAGGCAGGCCATAGACCTGTCCATCCATCAGGGAGGCAATGGGGTTGACGGCATTGCCCAGGCCGGAATTCTGCATATAGCACAGTCCAGGGCGGCCCGTCGCCAGATAATGCCCGGCGCACAATCCGATGGCGTTGCCCTCATTGGCGGCGACGATATGCTGCTTGCCCGCCACGCCGCAGGTGGCGTAGAGCGTGTCGCACAGGCCCTTGAGCTGGGAATCCGGCACGCCGGTGAAAAAGTCGATGCCCGCGTCAGCGCAGGCGGACAGAAGATGCTGAGCGTCCATAGGGGTTCTCCTTACTTGTATTCTGCTTATTATAACATGTTTCGCGGGGAAGGGCAAGGGTCTTCGACCCGTTTCGTCCCTTCGCCCCGTTTACTGTTTCGCCCCATTAGCTACGCGGCTCAATGAGCGGCAAGAAAAGAGCCGCCATGCGGTGTGCACAGCGGCTCAAATGGTCACTTATTCTTCCCACGCCAGCGGATACTCCTCCACGGCATAGTCGCAGTGCTTGCGGCCGTTCTCCTTCAGCGTGTTCATGATGCTGTCGATGGTGCTCTCCTTCGTCAGCACGGTGGGGATGAAGTCGTTCTTGTCCGCGCGGGAGGAAATGCGGATGGGGATGATGATGAAACCCTCGTTGGTGATCTCCTGTTCTTCGCCTTCGCCGCGGACGCGGAAGCGGGTCTGGAACAGGTAGGAGGTCATGTCGCTGGGCTTGGAGTTGCCCGCGAAGCAGAAGTTGCCCAGGGAGTAGCAGATATACACGCCCTTGTACTGCTCGATGGGCTGGATGCGGTGGCTGTGGTGGCCCAGCACCAGGTCAGCGCCGGAATCCACGGCCAGGCGGCCCATTTTGATCTGATTGTCCGTGGGGTAGTACATCAGCTCGTTGCCCCAGTGGAAGTTGACGATCACCAGAGGGTACATGGCCTTGGCAGCCTTGATGTCCGCCGGGACAGTATCCCACAGCTGGTCGTAACGGTCGATGCACAGGTAGGACAGCATGGCAATCTGAATGCCCTTGACCTCGATCACGCCGATCTCCCCGCCGCCGGACCACACGATGCCCGCATTGCTCAGGTGGGTCTGGGTCTCGATGTAGGCGTCTTCGCCGTGATCCATGGTGTGGTTGTTGTCCAGTGCGACGGCTTCCACGCCGTTTTCTGAGAGCATGGCGACATACTCCGGCGGGGCGGAAAAGAGGAAGTCGTTGTTCTTCTTGGAGGAGGGGATGTGGGTGCTTTCGGTCAGCGTGCCCTCGAAATTGACGATGGTCAGGTCATCCTCCAGAAGGATTTCGCGCATGTTCTTCATCGCGAAATGGAAATCGCCGTCGTGCTTCTTGAGCTCGGTGTCCCAGATGTTGGTGGCCTTGCGGGAATCGCCGCCGACGGTGAAATCGCCCGTGCCGGTGATGGTGATGAGGATCGAGCCGTCCTCCTCGTAGATGCTCTTCGTCTTTTCGCCGGTTTCGGCGTTGATGGCGCTGTCCTCATTGATGAAGATGTCCGCCAGAAGGCCGGAGTCAAGGCCGGAAAGGCTGTCCTCCAGCGTCCATTCCTCCTCCTCGGCCATGGCAGGGAAGGCGAGCATCAGAAGGGCGATGAGCAGCAGGGTGATTTTTCGCATGGGTGGTTCTACCTCCGAAAGGGGGATTCGTGGGTGAATGATTACAGGCTTTTGACGAAGGCCTCCATCCGCTCAAGGGCGATGTTGAGCTTGTCAATGCCGGTGGCGTAGGAGCAGCGGATATGTCCTTCGCCGGACGCGCCAAAGGCGGTGCCGGGCACGCAGGCGATCTTGTGCTCGTAGAGCAGGCGGTTGCAGAATTCCTCGCTCGTCAGACCGGTAGATTTGATCGACGGGAACACATAGAACGCGCCCCGCGGTTCGAAGCAGTCAAGGCCCATCGCGCGGAAACCCTCGACCATCAGCCTGCGGCGGCGGTCGTAGCTCTCGCGCATCTTGCGCACATCCTCGTAATCGCTCAGACGATTGCTCTGCAGGGCCTCCAGCGCGGCCACCTGGCCCATACGGCCTGCACACATGATGCCGTACTGGTGGATCTTGAGCATCACCGAGATGATAGCCTCCGGGCCGCAGGCAAAGCCCACGCGCCAGCCGGTCATGGCGAAGGCTTTGGAGAAGCCGTTCAGCGTGATGGTGTAATCCCACATGCCGGGCAGGCTGGCGAAGGAGACATGCTTCCTGCCGCCGTAGGTCAGCTCAGCGTAGATCTCGTCGTTGAGCACCATGATCTGCTTTTCCCGGATGACCTCAGCGATCTTTTCGAGATCTTCCTTCTCCATGATGCCGCCGGTGGGGTTGTTGGGGTAGGGAAGGATCAGGCTTTTCGTGCGGGGGGTGATGGCCTTGCGCAGGGCTTCGGGGGTCAGACGGAACTCATCCTCTGCGCGGGTCTCGATGCCAACGGGCGTGCCGCCGGCGAAGATCACGCTGGGGGAGTAGCTGACGTAGCTGGGTTCGGGCACCAGCACCTCATCGCCGGGGCCGACCATGGCGCGCAGAGCGATGTCGATGGCTTCCGACGCGCCGACGGTCACCATGATCTCCTTCTTCGGGTTGTACTTCACATCGAAACGGTGCTCCATGTAGTACGCGATCTCCTCCAGCAGCTGGGGCAAACCGCGGTTGCCGGTGTACTGGGTTTCGCCGTCGATAATGGAGTTGATGGCAGCGTTGCGGATGTGATAGGGGGTGACGAAGTCCGGCTCACCCACGCCCAGGGAGATGGCGTCCTTCATCGTGGCGGCGATGTCAAAGAACCGCCGGATGCCGCTGGGAGGCACAGCCGCAATGGCAGGGTTGATAAACTTTTCGTACATCACGGAGAGATCACCAGCCTGTTGTCAGCCTTTTCGCCTTCAAAGACGATGCCGTCCTCCTTGTAACGCTTGAGGACGAAGCAGGTCTGGGTGCCGGTGACCTGCTCCAGCGCACTCAGCTTGGAAGACACGAACAGCGCAAGCTCCTTGAGGTTCTTGCCTTCCACCAGCACCAGCAGATCATAGCCGCCGGACATCAAGTAGACGGACTTGACCTCCTCAAAGCGGTAGATGCGGCCGGCCACCTCATCAAAGCCCTTGTCCCGCTGGGGGGTAACGTTGACCTGGATCATGGCCTCCACGCGCTCGCGGTCGGTCTTGTCCCAGTTGATGGTGGGGGCATAGTGGAGGATGATGCGCTCCTCTTCCAGGCGGTCGATGGTCTCGGCGACCTCGGTGGTGGTGGAGCCCAGCATTACAGCCAGCTTCTCCAGCGGGAGGCGGCAATCTTCACGGAGCAGATCGAGCAGCTCCATTTCAAACTTTGTCATCGGGAATCAGCCTTTCTTCAAAGGAATATAACTGTATTATTGTACATCAATAGGGGATTATGTGCAAGTTTTTCTTGTGTGCGGGGGACTTGCTGCTTATCTGTACAGCGAGCCGCGCGGGCTCCCTCAGTCTTCGCTCGCGGATGTTCCATCCACTCGCGAATCCAGCTCCCTCCCGGAGGGAGCCTTTGGACGCTTTCTTCGATGCGGAATGAATCAGCGGCGAAGGAAAGCGCGGGCAGCGGTATAGACAGAGGCTCCCTCCGGGAGGGAGCTGTCAGCGGCTTGTCCGCTGACTGAGGGAGAATGCGCGAGCTGCACTCAGATTCTGCTTGCAGAGCCGCACGTCACTCAATGAACATGGCATCCCCAAAGGAGAAGAACCGATACTTCTCCTCCACGGCCTCACGGTAGACGTCCAGCGCGGTCTCGCGGCCCATGAAGGTGCTCACCAGCATCAGCAGGGTGGATTGGGGCAGGTGGAAGTTGGTGATCAGCGCATCAACGGCCTTGATCTTCTTGCCGGGGTAGATGAAGATGGCCGTATCGCCCGCGCCGGGATGGATCACGCCGTCCTCAGTGGCGACGGTTTCCAGCGTGCGCACGGAAGTCGTGCCTACGCAGATGATCCGCCCGCCCTTCTGGCGGATGGCGTTCAGGGTGTCAGCGGCCTCCTGGGTCACCTGATAATACTCGCTGTGCATGACGTGGGTGTCCACGTCCTCTACGGTCACAGGGCGGAAGGTGCCCAGGCCCACATGGAGGGTCACTGGCACGATGGTCACGCCCTTCTGCCTGACCTTTTCGAGCAGCTCCTGGGTGAAGTGCAGACCGGCGGTGGGTGCGGCAGCGGAGCCCTCGTTCTTCGCGTAGACGGTCTGGTAACGCCCGCGGTCTTCCAGCTTTTCGTGGATGTAGGGCGGCAGGGGCATCTCGCCCAGCTTATCGAGGATCTCCTCAAACACGCCGTCGTACATAAAACGCACGATGCGTCCGCCGATCTCCGGCACGCTGGACAGGATCTCGCATTTCAGCAGCCCGTCGCCGAAGGAGCACACTGCGCCCGGCTTCAGGCGGCGGCCCGGCTTGACCAGGGCTTCCCAGTCGGTGGCGTTCTCCCGGCGCAGCAGCAGGATCTCCACAGGCACCTTCGGGCCGTTGGGGTCAGCGGCTTCCTTCACGCCCAGCAAGCGTGCGGGGATGACCTTCGTCTCGTTGATCACCAGCGCATCGCCGGGGTTGAGGTAGTCGATGATATCGTAGAAATGCTTGTGCTCCCGCACGCCGCTGTCGCGGTGGACGACCATCAGCCGCGAATGATCGCGGGGCTCCACTGGGGTCTGGGCAATGAGCTCTTCGGGCAGGAAGTAGTCGAAATCTGCGGTTCTCATGGGTGATATACGATCCTTTCGGTATTACAGCTTCTTCTGCATGGAAAAGAGGGCGCACATCGTGCCGTCCTCCTGACGGATGGCGTCGGGATGCATGCCCACGATCCGGAAGCCCGCCTTCTCGTACAGGCCCCGGGCACGGGCGTTGCCTTCGATAAATTCCAGATCCATCTGGAGGATGCCTTCCCGCTGGCGGGCAAGCTTTTCCATGGCCTCAAACATGGCCGTGCCGATACCATTGCCCCAGAAGGCCTTGCGCAGCGCGATGGCCACCGAACAGGAATGCCTCGTCTTCACACGGGTGTTGAAGGACAAATGGCAGTTGCCCGCGATGTTTCCGTCCACTTCGCATATGATCATGCAGTCGTTGGGGGATTCCACCACGTTTTGCAGGAAGCGCTCCTCACCCTCGACGGTGTAGGAGATCTCCTCCGGCGTGCGAAGGACGAAGGGCGTATCAGCAGCGGTATCGTAGAGATACTGCACCAGATCAGCCGCATCGGCTTTGGGATCAGGGGAACGGAGAATGGCACTGCGGCCATCCTTGAGGGTGAATACGGCAGGGGTGAAGTACATGAGCAATACCATCCTTTCTTACGAATACAGGAAAGGCCGGGGAAGCAATTGACGCATCCCCGGCGCAGTCGCTATCTTTACTTATTTCTCCACGCGGGGCATCAATTCCTGCAAGCCTTCGCGGAATTCCTTCCATTCGGTGCGGTTGCGCCAGTAACGGGTCAGCGTGGTGCCATCCTTGAAGGGCTGGTAATAGGTGGCCTTGCTGCGGATGAACAGCAGCGCCGTGTCCGCGCCGCCCAGGTCTTCGGCGATGCTCAGCGGCTCGCCGAAGATAAAGCCGCCCTCGGTGGCTTCGATGGATGTGCTGGTGATGTCCCCCAGGCTGGTGAACCAGCGGCCATAGCTCTGCAGGGGCTGCACGGCGGTGGAATCGACCAGGGCACAGCTCACAGTGACCTCGTCGCCCCAGACGTCCACATACACCTCGCCGATGTAGAACATGTTGGAAATAACGAGCTGGTACACGCTGCGGCCATCCTTTGTCAGGTCAACGGGGAGGACGTTGTACCACTTGTCCGGCAGGGAAGGATCAGCCTCCTTCAGGGTCAGGCCTGCCACGCAGATGGTGTTGTTGGGGTAGTGGGTGACCTCGGTCTTCTCAACCGCCCTGCCGGGGAGGAGACGCCTGGCGTCCCAGGGGCTGGGCACGTCCAGCTTGAGCTTCACGCGTCCCTCCGGCGTATCCACAAACCAGCCATAGCCGGGCTCCCAGTCTGCCACGATGCCGCCGTCGCCGTCGTCGTATTCGGCGCAGACCACGTCGCCTGCTTCGGTGAACCACACGGTCATGCTGCGTAAGGCCTTGTAGCCGTAGCTGGTCATCACGCCGCGGGTGTTGAAGCGAACCCGGACGGAATCATCCGCATAGGCAAATTCGCAGAAGCGGCCTTCGTTGTCGAAGTTGTACTCGTTGAAATTGCGGTCATAGCAGGTGACGCTTTCAAGACCGCCGGCGGCGTTGTAATGGGCAACGGCTTTCATATCTCCGCTGGGCCAGTCGATTTCAAAGCCTGTCCATTCGCCGCCCTGAGGCAGTCCGTCGGCGGTACAGGTATTGCCTTCGCCGGACTCTGCCAGAGCGATATAGCGCATGTATTCCGCATCAAGGCCGAGTGCGATCACCAGCGCATCATCGGGCAGAGGCGCACTGAGGGTGAAGGTGACAGCGCCGTCTGCCTTCTGCACGCGGATGATTTCCGGGCAGACAGGTGCATCCAGCATGTCCGGCAGCTTGGTGGAGGACGTGGGCACATATACTTCCGCCGCAGCCACGGACAGACAAAGCAGCACGGAGAGACACAGGCACAGCAGCTTCTTCATACAAAAACCTCCTGACTGATCGCAAGGTGTTCACCATATTAGACGAATCAGACAGGAGGTTTGTTGCATGATCTGGAAATTTTTCGGAAACTTTTTGTGGTGGAGGGCCTCATCCGTCATCCGAGCAAGCTCGGATGCCACCTTCCCCAGAGGGGAAGGTTCGGGGCGCGGCCAGCCTCATCTGTACGAACCGGCTATGCGTGGCTGATGATAAAGGCGAGCGGCGGCACAAGAAAACCTTCCCCGCGCACGGGGAAGGTGGATTCCCGCGTCAGCGGGAAGACGGATGAGGCGCCTCCATCATGCGGCTGTGCACTGCTGCATCAATCGAGTGGCAAACATCCTCGAATTGTGAATTAACCTCACGATTGGTGAATCTCAGCACTGCAATGCCCAAGCTGTTCAGATATGCGGTGCGGTTTTCATCGCGCTCCATACCTTCTGGCATAAAGTGTTGTGCGCCATCCAATTCGATAGCCAGCTTTGCCTGCGTGCAGTAAAAATCCAGCACATATCGCCCGATGGGCTTTTGCCGCTTGAACTGAACTGGATAGCTGCGCAGGTACTGATACCAGAGCTTGCTTTCTTCGGGGGTGGCAGTTCTGCGAAGCTGCTGGGCGATTTTCGTCATATCGGAATCGTATGACCGCTTCATTCCGCCAGCGCCTTCCGTCCATTATCAATGGCCAGCTGCACCATATCCGGGGCAGGCGCGCCGGGGATGCGGCGCTTCTCCACGCATGAGAGCATCGACAGATCCTCGAATACATCCTGCTCGAAGACCGGGTGGAATGCCTTCAGCTCCTCCAGCGTCAGATCGAGGAGGGCCTTGTTCTCATTCAGACAGTGAGCGACCAGCTTGCCGACCACTTCATGGGCGTCGCGGAAAGCCACGCCGTGCTTGACCATGTAGTCCGCTGCGTCGGTGGCGTTGGTGAAGCCGCCGGATGCGCCGCGCTCCATGACCTCCTTGCGGAAGGTGCAGGTCTTGAGCATGGCGGTGAACACGGTCAGACCCTTGACCAGGGTGTCGCGGGCGTCGAAGAAGGCTTCCTTGTCCTCCTGCATGTCCTTGTTGTAGGCCAGCGGGATGCCCTTCATGACGGTCAGCAGAGCCATCAGGTCGCCGTAAACGCGGCCCGTCTTGCCGCGGATGAGCTCGGCCACGTCGGGGTTCTTCTTCTGGGGCATGATGGAGGAACCGGTGGCGTAGGCGTCGTCCATCTCCACGAACCGGAACTCGTTGGTGTTCCAGATGATCAGCTCCTCGCAGAAGCGGGAGAGGTGCATCATGCAGGTGGAGGCAGCGGAGAGGAAATCCAGCAGGAAGTCGCGGTCAGCCACGCCGTCCAGGCTGTTCTCCGTGATGGCAGAGAAACCCAGCAGCTCAGCCACGCGCTCACGGTTGAGAGGATAGGTGGTACCAGCCAGTGCGCCGGAGCCCAGGGGCATCACATCCGCTGCGTCATAGGCGTTGCGGAAGCGCTTGCGGTCCCGCAGGAACATCTGGAAATAGGCCATCATGTGATGCGCCAGGGTGATGGGCTGGGCCTTCTGCATGTGGGTGTAACCGGGCATGATGGTATGCAGGTTGTCCTGCGCGATGTCGAGGATGACGGCGAGCAGATCATTCAGCATCTCCTCGGTCTCCTGGCAGGCCAGCTTGGCGTACATGCGCACGTCCAGGGCAACCTGATCATTGCGGCTGCGGCCAGTGTGCAGCCGCTTGCCTGCTTCGCCGATGCGCTGGGTCAGGATAGTTTCCACATTCATGTGGATGTCCTCTGCGTCCACCATCCATTCGATCTTGCCGGCATGGACGTCCTCAAGGATACCCTTCAACCCCTCGACGATCTTGTCAGCATCATTTTGCGGGATGATGCCCTGCTCGCCCAGCATGGTCGCATGGGCAATGGAGCCGGTGATGTCCTGTTCAGCCATGCGCTGGTCAAAGGAAATTGAAGAATGGAAATCGTCCATCAGGTGATCGGTGGATTTGGAAAAACGTCCGCCCCAAAGCTTCATAGGGGTTGCCTCCTTAACGCACGGGTCGTGCGGTGTATTCAAGGGGTTATTATAGCAGATTTTGCGGCGGGTGGGAAGGGGGTGTGCAATGAAAATACGGAGTTGGCGGAATCAGCAGCTTGCGCGTTCTCCCTCAGTCTGCGAGAAACAGGCTCCATCTGCCGGCAAATCAGCATCCGTCCTTGTATCCACCTAAAAGACAGAATAAAAACAAAATACGCCTTGCATTTTTATTCATCAAGGCTTATAATGCCATTCGTCAACCCGATAACAATCCGAAAAGGAGAAGATTTATATGGCTAAGATGCGTGTTCTGCTGGCGTACTCCGGTGGTCTGGATACGTCCATTATCGTCCCGTGGCTGAAGGAAAACTACGACTGCGACGTGGTTTGCGTTGCCGGTGACGTGGGCCAGGGCGAGGAGCTGGAGCCCCTCCACGAGAAGGCTGCCAAGTGCGGCGCGGAGAAGCTGTACATCGCTGACCTGCGCAAGGAATTCGTCGAAGAGTTCATCTGGCCCACCCTGAAGGCCGGCGCGATCTACGAGGGCAAGTACCTGCTGGGCACCTCTTTCGCCCGTCCCCTGATCGCCAAGCGTCTGGTGGAGATCGCCCACGAGGAAGGCTGCACCGCCATCTGCCACGGCTGCACCGGCAAGGGCAATGACCAGGTCCGCTTTGAGCTGACCATCAAGGCCTTCGACCCCGATATGAAGATTATCGCTCCCTGGCGTATCTGGGATATCAAGACCCGCGAAGAGGAGATCGAGTATGCCGAGGCGCGCAACATCCCCGTGCCGGTCAAGAAGGATCGCCCCTACTCCATGGACCGCAACATCTGGCACATCTCTCACGAGGGCGCCGATCTGGAAGATCCCTGGAACGAGCCGCCGAAGGATCTGCTGCTGACCATGGTCACCCCCGAGATGGCTCCCGACGAGCCCGAGTATGTGACCGTTGACTTTGAAAAGGGCGTGCCCGTGGCCATCAACGGCGAGAAGATGGAAGCCATCGAGCTGCTGACCAAGGCCAACGAGATCGCCGGCCGCAACGGCGTTGGCTGTGCTGACCTGGTGGAGAACCGCCTGGTGGGCATGAAGTCCCGCGGCGTGTACGAGACGCCCGGCGGCACCATGCTGTACGCTGCCCATGGCATCCTGGAGAGCATCACCCTGGATCGCCAGACCAGCCACTACAAGGAGCTGATCGCCTCCAAGTTCGCCGAGATGGTCTATGACGGCATGTGGTACACCCCCCTGCGCGAGGCCCTGTCCGCCTTTGTGGACTCCACCCAGGAGGCCGTCAATGGCACCGTGCGCCTGAAGCTCTACAAGGGCAACTGCATCAACGCAGGCGTGAAGTCCCCCAACAGCCTGTACCTGGAAGAGATCGCCACCTTTGGCGACTCCAAGGATCTGTACAGCCACAAGGATTCCGAAGGCTTCATCAACCTGCTGGGCCTGCCCATGAAGGTCAAGGCCATCGTGGAAGCCAAGAACAAGTAAGCCAAAACAAATCATCCCTCCAGCCGCGAAGGTTGGAGGGATTTTTGTGTATCAGGATTCTGTCACATGCTTGCCGGTAATATGCTCAGGGGTGAGCTTCAACAGCCGGGTCTCATGGGCGAAGGCCTTGATCTCCCGGGCGATGTAGCCCTCGTCGTCGGTGAATTTGCGGCTCAGCGCCGTCGCCACGCGGACGACCTCGGCCATGTCATCGACGATCTCCATTCGGCCGAATACGATCACGCTGGTGACGTGCTTCACCCATTCACCGGGATGGGCCCAGCCCTGATCGTACACGCAGTAGGATACCTTGTCGCAGCGGGCGAGGGCGTCCTCCCGGTGTCCGCCGTGGCCGCAGTGGAACCAGATGCAGCCGGTGTCGGCGTCGTACCAGTGGTTCATGGGCATGCCGTAGGGATAACCGTCGTCTCCGAGGACGGACAGCACGCCGCGGTTTTCGGTTTCCAGCAGGCGGACGCATTCCTCGTGGGTCGCGGCCTTGTTTTTGCGGGTCAGTTCGCGGAACATGTGGATTCCTCCTCTGTGAAGATTGCCCCGCATTTCACCGCAAATTCCACTGGATCAATAAACGCAAACCGTACCTTGTTCATCTGCGCGCGGGTGAAGGCGACGGTCAGTACGGATTTGTCATCCTGTGTGGCGATGACTTCCACGGTCAGCACTGGCAGCGCGGCAAACAAATCCCGGGCGATGCGAACCGCCATGCCGCAAAGGTATTGATGCGCATCGCCTTTCATCAGGTCGCTGCGAATGCCAAAGGTGGCCTTCAGCGTGTCGGAATCCACGGTAGCCACATCCAGTGCGGAAACGTATGGCGTCAGGTCAGCCATGGGGTTCTCATATTGCAAAACGGCCAGATACGCGGCGATATCGCCCTTCAAAACCCCCTCGGCATGCCGATGGTAGACGGCCCATTTGTCCGGCGCAGTCAAACCGTCCGTCGGGGTGGGGGAGACAAGGATGTCCGTCCAGTCGATGGTCTCGTCGGCGATCTTCCACAGCTTGCAGAAGGCGGGCAGCGCGGGCTGCTTGGCGGGGACGGGCGTACTTGCGGACTTGTAGATGGCGGTGTTTTTCCCGGCCTCTTCGGGGTACAGGTCGCCCACGATGTCAGCCATACCCTTGAGAATGCTGCGGCGGATGTCAGTCATGATCGGCCACCTCCTTGCTGCTGCCCGTATGGCACTGGACGCAGGGCGGCTGTACATTGGTGTCGAAGTGCTCGATGGTGACGTCGGCGTTTTCGATCACGGCGTTGTCGAACAGCCAGCGGCTGAGCGGATTGATCAGCAGGGCTTCGACCTGGTTGCCCACGCCGCGTCCGCCGTTGGACAAATCGTTGAGGGCTGCCGCGGAAAGCTCCGCGTAGGCCTCGTCGGTCACCGTCACGCGGATGTTCTTCTGTTCCTCCAGGCGGCGGACGATCTTGTCTACCTGTGCCTTGAGGATGGCCTTGCCCGCCTCTTCGCGGATGAAGTCGAACACCACGATGTTTTCGCCAATGCGGTTGAGGATCTCCGGGCGGCCCAGCTCCAGCTTGAAGTGGTCTTCCACCGCCTGACGCAGGCGCTTCTGCACCTCGGGGTAATCCATGTCCATCGTGACGTTCTGATAGCGGCGGCCCAGCTCGTCCTTGACATACATGCCCAGATTGCTGGTGAAGATGATGATCGTCTCGGAGAAGTAGACCGTGTTGCCCTGACCGTCGGTCAGACGACCATCCTCCAGAATTTGAAGGAACTTGTCCAGGATGGAGGAGTGGGCCTTCTCGATCTCGTCAAAGAGCACGATGGCGAAGGGATTCTTCTTGATGGCGTTGGTCAGTTGGCCGCCGGCCTCGTAGCCCACATAGCCGGGAGGTGCACCCATCAGCTTCTGATCAGAGTGGGGCTGGCCGTACTCGGACATGTCAAAGCGGATGCAGGCGCTCTCGTCGCCGAAGAGCTTCTCCGCCAGGGCCTTAGCAGTCTCCGTTTTGCCAACGCCCGTGGGGCCTGCGTAGAACAGTACGCCCTTGGGCTTGGCGGTGGAGGAGGAAGACAAACCGTTCATGCCGGTGACGGCGCGCTTGACCACGTCCAGCGTGCGCTCCAGCGCCGAATCCTGGCCCTTGATGCGCTTTTCGAAGTCCTGCTTGGCGGTGCGCAGGCTGTCCATGGACAGGTTCGCCCAGGGATTCTCCTTGATGCCGTACTTATACAGATCAACGATGGCGCACAGATCCCGGATGGGCGTCTGCTCCCGCTTGGAGAGGCGGCGCATGGCGTCCAGCTCGGTGAAGGTGAGGCCCTCGGTGAGTCCGACAAACTTCTCCCGCAGGCGGGTGAGCTCCTCCGGATGCTCTTCGTAGAAGGGCATATCCGTGCGGTATACCGTGCTGTCGAAGAAGGTCGGCCAGGCCTTGCCGGAGATCAGACGCTTGCGTTCCTCCCGGTCAGGAGCCTCGATGCGGATGGTCTTGCACAGCGGGTTGTTCAGGTAGAACCAGGCCGGCAGATCATTGAGCTTCTGCACCAGCAGGATCAGCAGATTCTGCCGCTTTCCCATGGGGGTGCGCACGGTGGCGGCGCTCATGGCAGACTGCATCAGCAGGTTGAAGCTGTTCACATCATGCTGATCCATCCGCTCGGGGGTGATGATGTAGTGGCTGGCCAGCTCCATCACCACGGCGGTGGCGGCGGACGTCGAAGCCATGGCGCGGCGGATGATATTAGGCGCAGTCTGCTGGGAATTGCCCTTGAATTCCGCCGGAATGGCGCCAGACCTGACCTCGCAGCCGTTGCTGCGGGCGAATGAAACCAGCATATCCGGTGAATAAGGATTCATAAATCCCACCAGATTGGAATAGAAAACGACCTGCCCATAGCCATTGTCGGTCAGGTAGCCGTTGAGGTATTCGGACAGGGGAACAAGGCTGTCCTCTGCGATGGAGCCCTCCACGGGATAACGGCACATGTCCAGCACATTGCCTTCCAGGATGATCATGGGCTTGACGGCGCTGAACAGCTCCAGCTCGCGATGCCATTTTGAAATCAGGGGCGTCATGGAATATCATCCTCCTGGGGCTAAGCCCCGCTTTTTGTCATTTGTATCCATTCTATCACGATAGGGCAAATGTTGCAAGAAAAAAGAGGGGAGGGGGTCTTCGCCCCATTTTCTCCCCCTTGAGGTATTCTGTGCTTATTCCTGTGTACGGAACTGGTCGTAGAAGGAGGTGAATTCCTCGCTGTCCACGTCGTAGACCTGTTCGCTGCCGTTTTCGGCATAGGGCTGGGCGCGGCGGCGCTTGTACTCCTTCCGGCGGAAGATGGCCACCAGGACCAGCGCTCCTGCAAGGACGAAGCCGCCCAGGGACATCACCAGCGAGAAGATCCCGCCCAGCAGCCCGAACACGAACTGCACCGCGCCCCAGGCAAGGCTCAGCGCCATTTCCACCATACCGAACGCGAAAGAAAAGATACCTTCAATCAATCCAAACATTATTGTGTCCTCCTGTTGACGATGCCTATCATAGCATATTTCCGGCCGGCTATCCAGTGTAAAAAGATTAGAAATGCATGAGGATGTCTTAATCTGACGGAAGGATGGATTTGACAAGGATAGCGGATTCCCTTATAATACCCACATATTGAATCGTCGCGGGATGGAGTGTATAAATATGCAGAAATACGAAAGCTTTGGAGATTGCCTGAAAAGGGCGTTGAAGGAGGCGGATCTTTCTGCTTCCGAGGCGGCAAGACTGGTGGGGTTCCGCAGCCGCAACAGCATCTTCCGCATCCTTGGCGGAGACGCCAGCAGCGATGTAAAGCAGCGCTTCTTGACGCTGCTGTATGAGGCGCTGGGGGACAGGTGGCCCCGGGAGCGCTGGCAGGCCCTGCAGGAGGCGCTGAGCGTGGAGCGGTTGGGCCCGGAGCGCTATCGGGCGAACCGTGCCTTCCAGCAGGTGCTGCAGGAGAAGGATGGCGGGCCGTCAAATTGTACGGTTCATATCACCCTCGAGGACGGCACGCAGGAGCGTCCGCTGGCAGAGGTGCTCCGGGAAATTGCCTCTTCTGCCCGGGTGGAGATCGTCATCACTGGCTGCTGTGAGGGAGGGCTGATGGCACTGCTGGCCCAGTGCTGCGGCGATGCGGGCGCCCGGGGAACGCTGACGATCCGGCATTATATTGACACGGAGGAGGATACGGTCAGCCAGAATATCCTGGGCATCCTGCCGCTGGTGTCCAAGCCCTGGTACAATGCCCGTCTGGTAGGAAATGGCTCCTGCCCGGCGGAGATGATGGCCATCTACCGGCTCAACGCCATTTATGTCCATCGCTGGGATGAACAGGGGACTCAGTACAGCACGATGTTTGTGCGCTATGATGAAAGCAGCTTTGCCACCAGGCCTGAGAAGCAGGGCTCCAGCCTTGCCGTCGGGATGCTGGATCGCTGGCGCTTCCATCTGGAGTTGCTCAAGCCCCTGCCCAACATCAGCGCAGGGCCTGAAATGTTTGTGGAATACACCCGGCAATACGCTCAGCTGGAGGCGGGCTGCACCATTCTGAGCATCAAGCCGGATGTGCATTTCAACTGCATCCATGCTGCTGTGCTGGAGCAATCGATCATCGAGGGTTTTGAGCAGTCCGGCATGGCGGCAGGCCCGGAGCTGATCGAGCTGGTCGGAGCCCTCAAAGCGGTACATGAGCAGCGCTTCCGCAACATGGTGGAAAAACACAAGGCGACCCACCTGATCTACAGCCTGCCGGCGATGGAGCGCTTCATGCGCACGGGCGTGCTGAGCGACCAGTTTTTCATCCAGCGCGCCTATACGGTGGAGGAGCGCAGGCAGTGCATCCGCATGCTGCTGGATACGATGCGTGAGCAGCCCTACTTCAACGTGCATTTCCTCCGGGAGGACATGCTGCCCCTGCAGTATGAGATCAGCTTCTATGACGGCAAGGGCGTCATGCTCATGGACGCCTACACCAGCTATGATCTGGATACGGATCACTCCGAGGCGCTGATCACTCTGCCTGCTTTCATAGACGCCTTCCAGCGGTACTTCATGGATGAGCTGCTGGCCCATGATGTGCTCTCCCGCGGCGAAAGCATCGCGGCGCTGGAGCGGCTGCTTGTTATGAATGTTCAGGAATGATGGTGATGAACACATATTCTTGTGTGCAAAAAAGATTGTAATTCATCTCCGAATGTGATAAACTGATTATACTCGCGGTCTGCTGCTGGTTTGGTACGCTGGTGGCAGGAAGCTTAACGGAGGATGAAATGTCATGGCGAAACACTGGACGGATGATGCGGCGCTTGTAGACGCTATCTCGCAAAATCTTTTTGATGCGCTGCCCCTGCTTCCCAAGCGTCTGGTGCGGGTGGACGCCATCACCCGGGAATTCGGCATGCCCTTTTCACATATCCAGATCCTGTGCATGCTCTGTGACCGGGAGATGACCATCGGTGACATCGGCACGAGCCTGGGGATCGCCAAGCCCAATATCACCCCCCTGCTGGACGCGCTGCGTGAACGGGGCGTGCTGGAGCGCTGCCGGAGCGAGAAGGATCGCCGGATCGTTAATGTGCGTCTGCTGCCCGAAGGTCAGGCGCTGGCGAAGAAGCTCCGCGCAAGCCTGGCGGATCAGGTGGCCGACTGGCCTGAAGGATTCAGCCTGAGCGACGTAAAACGGCTGAACAACGCACTGGCTTACCTGATCGAGGCGAGCCGCCGCCTGGCTGAGGTGGAGCGTGCAAAGTAACCAAATACGCGTCATCACGACCCGTTGTCTGCCTGTGCGCAGGCAGCGGGTCTTTTTCGTGCTATTATTTGTAAATACTATTCTGCAACTCTGCAATATTAATGGAGAATCGGTTGACATAAACAGGAAAGCATGGTAATATACACAGTGGGTAGATGGATGCATCCTCCCGCTGTTTGCGTCCCGTAAATGTTTGATTTACAATAGATCGTTTATGGCCATCGAAAATGCAGTTTAGAAAGGTTTCTGCGCTGCAGCTGCTTCTGGCGGCTGCGCAGGATTGAGGAAATCGGATGTACACAGAAACGAATGTGAACCCCGGTGTGAAGCGAAAGACCGGGTATCAGCGCTACAAGCGGCTGCAGGATATTATACTTTCTATCCTGGCGCTTGTTGTGCTGTTTCCGGTCCTGATGATCATCGCGCTGGTGATCGTGATCGACAGCCCGGGGGAGAGCCCTATCTTCGCCCAGACCCGCGTAGGACTGAACGGGCGGAAATTCCAGTTCTACAAGTTCCGCACGATGCGTCCGGATGCAGAAAAGTATCTGGAGTCGCTGCTCTCCCGCAACGAAATGACCGGCCCGGTGTTCAAGATCAAGAACGACCCGCGCATCACACGGGTGGGCAAGTTCCTCCGCAGAACCAGCATGGACGAGCTGCCTCAGCTGTGGAACGTGCTCAAGGGCGATATGAGCCTCGTCGGTCCCCGTCCGGCGCTCCCCAGGGAGACGGAGCAGTATGACGAGCATGCATGGAAAAGAACGGCAGTGCTGCCGGGCCTTACCTGCTATTGGCAGATCCAGCCCAAGCGCAACAGCCTCCCCTTTGAGCAGTGGCTGGCACTGGACCTGAAGTATATCGAGGAGCGCAGCTTCCTGGTGGACTGGAAGATCCTGTTCGGCACAGTCATCGCGGTGCTCCACATGGAAGGCGAGTAAGCTTTGAACGACCGCTTGGTCATGGGAGGAAACATGCGGATAGCGATGCTGGGCCATAAGCGGGTGCCCTCGAGGGAGGGCGGCGTGGAGGTCGTTGCAGGGGAGCTGGCCACCCGGCTGGCAGCCCTGGGACATGAGGTGACCTGCTACAACCGTGCCGGCCATCATGTCAGCGGTAAGGCATTCAACGAAGAAAAACGCAGGGAATACAGAGGTGTGCGGCTGATCACCGTGCCCACGGTCAACATCAAGGGCGTCGCCGCCATGAGCGCGTCGCTGTTCGCTTCGATCCGGGCGGCATTGGGCAGATACGATGTGGTGCACTTCCACACCGAGGGCCCCTGCGCAACCCTTTGGCTGCCCAGGCTGCTGGGCAAGCGGTGCATCGTCACGGTGCACGGGCTGGATCATCAGCGCAGCAAGTGGGGGAGGCTGGCAAGGAGCTACATCCTCCTGGGGGAGAAGGTCGCTGCCCGCTTCGCCGATGAGATCATCGTACTGAGTGAAGGCGTGCAGCGCTACTTCCTGGAAACGTACAAACGTCAAACCACCCTGATCCCCAACGGACTTCCGCAGGTACAGCGGCGCACGGCGGAGCTCATCACTCAGCGCTATGGCGTGGCGGCAGATGAGTACTTCCTGTATCTGGGCCGCATCACCCCCGAAAAGGGGATCGGTTATCTGATCGAGGCCTTCCGCCGGATCAGAACGGACAAGAAGCTGATCATCGCCGGAGGCGCGAGCGACTCGGCAGAGTACTTCGCCCAGCTGAAAGCCCAGGCGGCGGATGATCCCCGCATCATCTTCACTGATTTCGTGCAGGGGCAGGTGCTGGAGGAGCTCTACAGCAACGCAATGGCGTATGTGCTTCCCTCTGACCTGGAGGGAATGCCGATCAGCCTGCTGGAGGCCATCAGCTTCGGCAACTGCTGCCTGGTGTCGGACATTCCTGAAAACAGCGACGTCGCCGGCGACTGCGGAGTGACCTTCCGCCGGGGCGATCCGGATGATCTTGCCCGTCAGCTCAGCGCGTTGCTGGAGACGCCGGAGATGGTCAGCAGGTGCAGGCAGGCCGCAAAGGCTGCGGCGGCAAGGGGCTGCACATGGGATACGGTCACAGAGCGGACACTTCGCCTCTATGAGGGCAGTCCTTCCTGAAAAAACTTTTCAACAACGCTGGATTTACCAAGATTTCGGGCTTACCAAGTCAATCTTGTTTTCACATAGATGGTCAACCAAAACACGTAGGAGGATAAGACATGAACATCCAATTCCGTCACCGCTTACTGTCCATGATGATGGTGCTGATCATGCTGTTCACGATGAATCCGGTTTCGGTCATCGCTGAAGAAGAGCATGACCATAGCCACGAAGAGGCTGTTACGGTCCTGGAGGTGGCAGACCTGTCTGTCAGCGCAAGCGCGTCCAAGAGCCATGTGTATGTGGGCGACGGCGCTGTGACCGTTACGGCAAAAATCTCCGGAGGCTTGGCCCCGTATGAGGTGACCCTGCAGGCCGTCAAGAACGGCGATGTGGTGTCCACCGATGCGGTCACGACCAGTGACGCCTCTGCCAAGCTGAGCTTCGCTCCCCAGAGCTACGGTGACTACGAGCTGGTCGTCGTTGTTCACGATGCCCAGCACACCCAGGAGCTGGTCTCTGTCTCCCTGACTGCCGCTGAGCACGACGAGGAGACCGAGGCCGATTGGGCTGCGTCCGTGAGCGGCGCGTCCGTGGGCTCCAACTGGGCGTCCAGCCTGGTCTCCGTGGCGAAGACCCAGGTGGGCTACAAGGAAAGCGAGAAGGACTTCACTGTCAAGTCCGGCGCGAAGCAGGGCTACTCCCGCTACGGCGCCTGGTACGGCACCCCCTACGGCGGCTGGAACAACGCGTTCCTGGCCTTTGTGGCGGAGTATGCCAACATCCCCACTGACGCGTTCCTGTCCGGCTCCAGCTACCGCAGCTGGGTCAATGGCATGAGCGCCAAGAATGCCTACGAGAAGGCCGGCAGCGATTACACCCCCAAGGCGGGCGATATCGCGTTCCTGTCCGGCAGCCGCGTGGCGATCATCGAGAGCGTGTCCGGCAGCAACATCAACGTCATCGAGGGTGACGTGGACGGCGCCGTTGTGCGCAAGAGCTATGCGCTGTCCAAGGTGGCGGGCATCGGCAACACGGGCCTGCTGATGGGCCTGTACAACGGCACTGCGACCGCCGTGCCCGTGGTGACGGCCGAGCCCACCCAGGCGCCTGAGGGCAGCGTGACCGCTACGCCCGCGCCGACCGCCGCCCCCACCGCAACGCCCGTGCCCGCGGACGATGAGGAGCTGACCTTCCAGGCGACGGCGACCCCCGGCCCCGGCATGACCGTTGCGCCCAAGGATGACGGCAACGTGCTGGGCAGCCTGGTGAGCCAGATGGGCGAAACCGTGGAGAAGATGCAGGCCGCCGCCACCAGCGTGCCCACGCAGTTCAGCGAGGCGTACTATCTCATGAAGGCGGAGATGGAGAAGCTGGTGGAGAAGTACCTGGGCACCACCACCCCCACCGAGGCTGAGGTGAAGGCCTTTGTCGAGGGGCTGGGGATGCAGGAGCTGTACTATATTCGGATGGAATTGGATGACCTCGAAGCTTATGCAAAGAATATCGGCTTTACTGAGTATGAAGGTGGTGCACTGGATGAAACAGAAACAGCAGTTGCTACCTTTGTGGCAGAAGTAACAGAACGCTGGGCTGCGATGACGGAAGATCGTGCAACAACAACTGGTAACTATGAACCTGTGACAGATGTTACAGTTGATGTCAGTGGAGCAACGGATAACTCCATGACCAATGGTGCTGTTACTGTAACTGCGAAAGGTAGTAGTGGATTTTTGGGCATAGGTGCGGAAGCAAAGACTGCTACTATCGTTGTTACCAACATTTCGGAAGCCACAGCAACCATTTCGTTTGATTGGACTGCGACAAGCGTAAATACGCTGATTATTGATGGAACTCCGTATACTACCACGTCCGGTTCCTTCTCTAAGACACTCGGCAGTCAGGGAAACGTTACGATCAAGATCACTACTGCTAAGAATAATACAGTAAACAAGCTTGTTATGAACAATTTTGCTTGTGTGCAAGCGGCGGCGAATGCAAATGTTACTTTTGAGTATGATTCGTCGTTAGGTAGTATTACTGTTGACGGCACAGCAATAGCAAACGGCAGCAACGTGGATGTTGACACAGCAACGGGTGCAGCTGTTGTAGCAACACCTGCCGCGGGTGCGACTTTTCTGGGCTGGATCGATGCAGAAGGCAAAGTTCTGTCTGCAAATGCAAGTGATACGCTGGTGCCTGCTACTGACATGACCGTGCAGGCGGTGTTTGCCAAGGATGGCGGCGACCCGTGGTGGGGCGTGGGTGGCGCGACGAGTGACACCTATAAAGATGGTCTGCTGGGTACTACTGCAACGTATTATAATATTAGCGTTTCCTATTTGTTTGATACTCTCGCAAATGCCTGTGCATGTACGGGTGGTAATTACATTGTTCTGATGAATAATGCAACGCTGGCACAGAACAGCGAGGTCGCATCCGGTAAGACGTTGCTTATCCCGTTTGATGATGCGAATACACTGTATACGACTACTCCCTGTTCGACCAGCGATGATGTGACGCCCACGGCGTATCGTACCTTGACACTTGCAGAGGGCGTAACTTTGACAGTGAATGGTGCTGTCAGTTTGTCAGCCAAGCACAAATATGCGAACGGTGGTCATCATGGCGGTACGCCGACGGGTGCAGTCAGTTTTATTAAGATGGAATCCGGCAGCAACATCACGGTCAATAGCGGCGGTGTGCTGTATGCGTATGGCTTTATTACAGGTTCTGGCTCTGTTACTGCGAAAAGCGGCTCAAAAGTCTATGAGATGTTCCAAATTATGGACTTCCGTGGCGGCGCACAGAGTACTTCGATGAAAAATCAAGTATTCCCTCTTTCTCAGTATTATGTCCAGAACATTGAGGTGCCCTTAACACTTTATAGTGGCGCTACCGAGTACAGCTATACAACAATTTATATGTCGAGAGCGGCGTTCGGTTCCTCGGTGGGCTTCATAGGCACGGACGATACCATGTTTAACTTGAAGAATGGCTATGTTGTCAAGGAATATGATGGCAGCAAAGATCGATTGATCGTCAAGGCTTATGGTGACATGGTTGTTGCTGGTATCAATATGAAAGTTGGTACTACAGGAATTAACTCCGCAGATTATGTTTTGCCGGTCAACAGTAATATAACCGTTGAAGTCCATGACGCCACGATTACGCTGGCTCAAGACGTGGCGTTGCTGCCAGGTTCGGAGATAATTATCGACAATTCTGTTTGCGAAACAGCTACGACATCAAATGGTTATGGCGCCAATGTTTTTGTGTATGATCAGGATGATTGGGGAACGTATACGTTTGGTGGTGGAAATGACGACCATAAGTTGCTGCCAGTCAAGTATGCCCCTGGCAGAAAGAAGACACGTACCGAGGCAGATCTTGTTGATGCAAAGCTTATTGTGAAGAGTGGTAGCTCAATTTCTACGGAAGTTGGCTTCATTTACACAACTGCTGGTGGTGCTGCCATCACTGGTGAAGAAGGCGCAAGAGCGCTGATTTCAAAAGGAGAAACGAAAGTAACTTATCAACTTCGACAAACCGCAAGCGCTTATGATGAGATTGCTGTCAATCCCGCTTGGCTGATGAATGGCGATGGTACTTTCGCGACTTTCCCAGACGATGCTAATCAGTATGTCGAATATGTGTATGAAGGTACTGGCAACGATGGCAAGTGGGTTTGGAAGTGCTATGATAATAAATCCGGCGAAAAAACCCACAATATAACAACTACCGTAGTCACGGAATCTACTTGTACTACGAAGGGTAAAGAGGTTACCAGTTGTCCTTGTAATACATACCACAACGAAAAGGAACTGCCGCTTGCAGAGCACACTCCGGGTGAAGCAGTTGTCGAGAATAAGGTCGAGGCTACCTGTTCCGCTGAGGGCAGCTACGACGAGGTCGTGTACTGCACTGTTTGCAGTGCTAAAATCAGCAGTGAGCACAAAACCGTTGATAAGCTGCCCCACACCGAGGTTGTGGACGCAGCTGTTGCACCCACCTGTACCGAAACCGGTCTGGCTGAAGGCAAGCACTGCTCTGTCTGTGGCACTGTGACGGTTGAGCAGACCGTTGTCGACGCGCTTGGCCACACCGAAGTTATCGACGCAGCTGTTGCAGCCACCTGTACCACACAAGGCAAGACTGAGGGCAAGCATTGCTCTGTCTGTGGCACTGTAACGGTTGCACAGGAAGTTGTGCCAGCACTGGGCCACAACTACAGTGCTGTTGTGACCGAGCCCACCTGTACCGATGCTGGCTACACCACCTATACCTGTTCTGTTTGTGGTGACAGCTACACCGCAGATCAGACTGCCGCGCTGGGCCACACCGAGGTTGTGGACAAGGCTGTTGCACCCACCTGTACCGAGACCGGCAAGACCGAGGGCAAGCACTGCTCTGTCTGCGGCACTGTAACGGTTGCACAGGAAGTTGTGGCCGCGCTGGGCCACACCGAGGGTGAGGCAGTTGTCGAGAATAAGGTCGAGGCTACCTGTTCCGCTGAGGGCAGCTACGACGAGGTCGTATACTGCTCTGTTTGCGGTGAAGAATTGAGCCGTGAGACCAAACACGTTGATAAGCTGCCCCACACCGAGGTTGTGGACGAAGCTGTTGCGCCTGATTGTACCAACACTGGTCTGACTGAAGGCAAGCATTGCTCTGTCTGTAACGCAGTTATCGTGGCGCAGGAAGTGGTTGCTGCACTGGGCCACACTGAGGGTGAAGATGTTGTCGAGAACAACGTTGCAGCCGACTGTACCACTGCCGGTAGCTACGACGAGGTTGTGTACTGTACCGTCTGTAAAGAAGAGCTGAGCCGTACGACTGTGACTGTCGATGCGCTGGGCCACAAGGAAGAAATCCTTCCTGCTAAGGCCGCCACGTGTGAGGGAACCGGTTTGACCGAGGGCAAGAAGTGCTCTGTTTGCGGTACGATCACTGTAGCACAGGAAACGGTTCCCGCCACTGGTCATAAGTACGAAGAAGCGGTGACCACAGAGCCTACTTGTGGCAAGAACGGTGTGAAGACTTTCACCTGTACTTGCGGTGATTCCCATACTGAAACCATTGATGCTATTGGCCATAAGTATGAGTCTTCTGTGACCGCTCCGACCTGTACGGAAGATGGCTACACAACCTATACTTGTGCTTCTTGTGGCGATTCCTACAATGCGGACAAAGTCGCAGCCCTGGGCCACACCGAGGTTGTGGACGAGGCTGTTGCACCTGATTGTACCAATACTGGTCTGACGGAAGGCAAGCATTGTGATGTCTGCGGTGAAGTGCTGGTTGCGCAGGAAACTGTCGACGCGCTTGGCCACACCGAAGTTATCGACGAAGCTGTTGCACCTGATTGTATCAACACTGGTCTGACGGAAGGCAAGCATTGCTCTGTCTGTGGTGAAGTGCTGGTTGCGCAGGAAACTGTCGACGCGCTGGGCCACACTGAGGGTGAAGCTGTTGTCGAGAACAACGTTGCAGCCGCCTGTACCACTGACGGCTGCTACGACACCGTTGTGTATTGTACTGTCTGTAAGGCTGAACTGAGCCGCGATACTACCACGGTTCCGGCTAAGGGTCATACCAATGGTAATCCTGTTGTCGAGAACAACGTCGCAGCCGCTTGTACCACTGACGGTAGCTACGACACCGTTGTGTATTGTACTGCCTGTAAGGTTGAGTTGAGCCGCGTGACTACCACAGTTCCGGCTAAGGGCCACACCGAGGTTGTGGACGCAGCTGTTGCGCCTACCTGTACCACAGAAGGAAAGACTGAGGGCAAGCATTGCTCTGCCTGCGGTGAAGTGCTGGTTGCGCAGGAAACTGTTGACGTACTGGAGCATACGGTAGAGCCTATTCCCGCTGTTGCGCCTACCTGTACCGAAGAAGGTTCGACCGCTGGCCAGAAGTGCTCTGTTTGTGGTGCTGTGCTGACTGCTACGACAGTAGTTCCGGCTGTGGGCCACACCAAGGATGACGCAGTCGAAGAAAACCTGGTTGAGTCTACCTGTACCAAGGCGGGCAGCTACGACGTTGTTGTGTACTGCTCTGTTTGTGATGCAGAATTGAGTCGCGAGACTGTGACGATTCCTGTTGCGGCTCATACCCCTGCTGCAGCAGTAGAGGAAAACCGTGTTGAGTCTACCTGTACGATGGCAGGTTCCTACGATTCTGTCGTGTACTGCTCTGTCTGCGGCACTGAACTGGAACGCGAGCCCAAGACGATTCCTGTGGCTGAGCATACTCCGGCTGCAGCGGTCGAGGAGAACCCCGTGGATGCTACCTGTACTGATGCAGGCAGCTATGAATCTGTTGTTTACTGCTCTGTCTGCGGTGGAGAGATCAGCCGCCAGACCGTGTCCGTTGATGCGCTGGGCCACACCAAGGGCGAAGTTGTTGTCGAAAATAACGTCGCCCCCACCTGTACCAAGGAAGGCAGCTACGACAATGTTGTGTACTGCACTGTCTGTGATGTCGAAATCGGCCGTCAGACCGTGAAGGTTGATGCAACGGGCCATAGCTATGATACTGTTGTGACTGCCCCCACCTGTACTGCTCAGGGTTATACCACATACACTTGCGCCACCTGTGGCGATACGTATAAGGATAACTATGTTGATTCGCTCGGCGGCCATGATTGGGATGAGGGCGTAATCACCACACCGGCGACTTGCACTGAGAATGGTGTCAAGACTTACACCTGTGAACGTGATTGCTCGGCTACGAAGACTGAGACAATCCTTGCTACGGGTCATAATCTGCAAGTGTCTGAGTCGAAGGCCCCCACCTGTACCGAGGAAGGCTACATAAAAGAATCCTGTATCAATTTTGGTTGTAACTATTTTGAAGAAGGCTACGTGGCTGCGAAGGGTCATACCAATGGCACGCCTGTGATCGAGGACCAGAAGGCTGCTACCTGTATCGCAGACGGCAGCTACGACATGGTTGTGTACTGTTCTGTGTGCAGTGTCGAAGTGAGCCGCGAGACCACCACTGTCAACAAGCTGGGTCATACTGCGGGCGAAGCTGTGACCGAGAATGAAACGGCGGCTACCTGTACGGAGGACGGCAGCTTTGATACTGTCGTGTACTGCTCTGTCTGTACTGCTCAGATCAGTCGCGTGACCACCACTGTCGGCAAGCTGGGCCATACTGAAGCTATCGACAAAGCTGTGGCGCCCAACTGTACCGAAACCGGTCTGACCGAGGGCAAGCACTGCGATGTCTGTGGCGAAGTGCTCGTTGCACAGACGGTCGTTGATGCCCTGGGCCATACGGATGGCGAGGTGGTTGTCGAAAACAAGACTGCTGCGACCTGTACGGAGGACGGCAGCTATGATGATGTCATCTACTGTACTGTTTGTAAAGCAGAAGTCAGTCGTGTAAATCAGACGATTGCCGCGCCTGGCCATGATATCATCCCGCATGATGCGAAGACGCCTACCTGTACCGAAAAGGGCTGGAATGCTTACGAGACCTGCTCCAAGTGTGATTACACCACCTACGAGGAGATCGCTGCCGAAGGCCACACTCTGACGCAGCATGATGCGAAGGCGCCCACCTGTACCGAAAAGGGCTGGAATGCTTACGAAGACTGCTCCAAGTGCAGCTACACCACCTATGTGGAGAAGGCTGCGACGGGCCACTCCTACTCTGGCGAGGTAACTACCGAACCTGATTGTGACGATACGGGCGTGAAGACGTTCACTTGCGCCAACTGTGGCGATACCTACACCAACGTGGTTGATGCACTGGGTCATGCCTGGGAAAACACTGAAGAGGTGAAGGCTACCTGTACCACAGAAGGTTACGCTTCCGGCCGCACTTGTAGTCGTTGTAAAACGACGGAGGGCGCGACGGTTCTGCCGGCGCTGAAGCATACCTACGAACGCCCTGACTATGAGAATGTCAGAAGCGAAGTGACGACCAAGCCCACCTGTACGGAGACCGGTATCAGAACCTTCTACTGTGACGACTGCGATGCTACCAAGACCGAGACTGAACCTTCTCTGGGTCATACTGCGGGCACTGAGCCCACTTGTACTGCTCCGCAGACTTGTACGGTGTGCGGAACCGAGTTGAATGCGAAACTGGGCCACAAGGAAGGTGAGGCGGTTGAGGAAGACCGCGTTGAATCCACCTGTACCGTGGCAGGCAGTTACAATTCTGTTGTGTATTGTACAGTCTGCAAGGAGAAGCTGAGCAGCGAGACGAAGAGCTTGGCGCTGGCTAACCATACTCCCGGCGAGGCTGTTGTCGAAAACAACGTTGCCCCCACCTGTACGGCTGCTGGCAGCTACGACAATGTTGTGTATTGTACTGTCTGCAAGGAGAAGCTGAGCAGCACTACTGTTACGGTTGATGCACTGGGCCACACGCCTGCGGAAGCCGTGAAGGAAAACGCGACGGATTCCACTTGTACGGTCAAGGGTACCTATGACAGCGTCGTTTACTGCTCTGTCTGTAAGGAGCAACTGTCCAGCACGCCTGGCGAGTTCGAATTGCTGCCTCATACTGAGGGTGAAGCAACGGTCGAGAACAAGGTTGACGCCACCTGTACGAAAACGGGCAGCTACGACTCTGTTGTCAACTGTACTGTCTGCGGTGGGGAAATCAGCCGTGTGAAGAACACCGTTGCTGCTACCGGACATAGCGCCGGTACGCCTGTCGAGGAAAACCGTGTTGAGTCCACCTGTACCGTGGCTGGCAGTTACGATGCAGTTGTGTATTGTACTGTCTGTAACGAGGAGTTGAGCAGGGAGAAGAAGGAACTGGAACTGGCATCTCATACACCGGGTACGGCTGTTGAGGAGCGCCGGGTCGACGCGACTTGTACCGCGAACGGTAGCTATTACATGGTTGCGTACTGTACTGCCTGTAACGAGAAGGTGAGCGAAAAGCGCTATATCCTGCAAACGGAGGGCCATAAGTACGACGTTGTGGTAACCGCGCCCACCTGTACTGAGGAAGGTTATACCACCTATACCTGCTCTGTATGTCAGGCTACCTACACGGCAGATACGCAGGACGCACTGGGCCACAAGTATGAGTCTGTTGTTACTGCGCCCACCTGTACCGAGAGGGGCTACACCACGCGCACTTGCTCTGTGTGCGGAGACAACTATAAGGCCAACTACGTGGATGCGCTTGGCCACATGCCCGCTGCTGCAGTAGAGGAAAACCGTGTTGAGTCTACCTGTACGGTGGCTGGTTCCTACGATTCTGTCGTATACTGCTCTGTTTGCAAGACGCACAAGATCAGCAGCGAAAACGTCAAACTGGAGCTTGCTCCCCATACCAATGCGGCTCCTGTTGAGGAGAATCGTAAGGAAGCTACCTGTACTGCGGAAGGCAGCTACGATTTGGTTGTGTACTGCTCTGTTTGTAAGGCTGAGCAGGATCGCGAAACCGTGACTATCAACAAACTGCCCCATACCCCTGGCGAAGCCAAGAAGGAGAATGAGGTAGCTTCTACTTGTACTGCGGAAGGCAGCTATGACATGGTCGTGCGCTGTACTGCCTGTGATGGTGTGCAGAGTACTGAGCATATCACGACTGAGATGCTTGCCCATACGCCTGGTGAGGTCAAAACCGAGAAGGTTGTTGCACCCGACTGTGGCAAGCAGACTAACGGTAGCCATGACGAAGTTGTGTACTGTACCGTCTGTAAGAACGAACTGGACCGTGAGACAGTAACCGATGCTTACCAGCACACTCCGGGTGCTGAAGCTACCTGTACTACCAATCAGATATGTTTGGTCTGTGGTACAACGCTGGCGAACAAGCTGCCCCATACCCCGGGCGCAGCTGCCACATGCACGACGGAACAGATCTGTACGGTTTGTGAAACTGTGCTTGTGAAGGCGCTGGGTCATAAGGTCGGCGAGACTGTCGTCGAGAATGATGTCAAGCCTGACTGCGTTAATGGCGGCAGCTATGATAATGTTGTCTACTGTACTGTCTGTGGCGATGAACTGAGCCGTGAGACCATCCAGGTTGATCCGCTGGGCCATAAGGAAGGCGAGACTGTCGTTGAGAATGATGTCAAGCCTGACTGTGTCAACGATGGCAGCTACGATAATGTTGTCTACTGTACTGTCTGTGGCGATGAACTGAGCCGCGAGACCATCAAGGTCGACAAGCTGGGGCACAAGGAAGCGCAAGCCGTGAAGGAAAACGAAAAAGCTTCCACCTGCACCGTCAAGGGTAGCTACGACAACGTTGTCTACTGCTCTGTCTGTGATGAGGAGCTGTCTCGCACGTCTGTTGTGCTTGATACGCTGCCTCATACCGAAGGCGAAGTCAAGATCGAGAATGAGGTTGACGCCACCTGTACTGAGGCTGGCAGCTATGACTCTGTCGTGTACTGTACTGTCTGCGGTGCGGAAGTCAGCCGTGACGAGAAGACCATTTCTGCCAAGGGTCATACGGCGGGCGAGGCTGTGATTGAGAACAATATCGACCGCGGCTGTTACACCAATGGTTCGTATGAATCAGTCGTGTATTGCACTGTATGCACGACTGAAATCAGCCGCAAAAAAGTGACTGTCCCGTCCTACAATGGCCATGACTATGGCGATCCGAGTATCGTCAAGGAAGCGACCTGTATTGCTACGGGCAGCCAAACCCGTACCTGTGAGCGCTGTGGCGATGTCAAGACTGAGACGATCGATTTGGCTGACCACAAGTATGCACCAGTTGTGACTGCTCCCACCTGTACGGCGGAAGGTTACACCACCTACACCTGTTCTGTCTGTAAGGACAGCTACAAGGCGGATACGGTCGCCGCGCTGGGCCATACCGATGGAGAGCCTGCGACAGAGAACCAGAAGTATCCCACCTGTACCCTGGATGGCAGCTATGACACCGTTGTGTATTGTACTGTCTGCAAGGTTGAACTGGGTCGAGAGACCACCACAGTCAACAAGCTGGGGCATACCGCAGGTGAGTCGGTGACTGAAAATGAGAAGGCTGCGACCTGTACCGCTGACGGCAGTTACGATACCGTTGTGTACTGTACTGTCTGTGATGCGGAACTGAGCCGCGAGACCACCTCTGTCGACATGCTTCCTCATACTGAGAGTGAGGCTGTGAAGGAGAAAGATACGGCGCCCACCTGTACTGCGGATGGTAGCTACGATATGGTCGTGTACTGTGCTGTCTGTAATACGGAGTTGAGCCGTGAAACCACCGTTGTCGACAAACTGGGGCACCAGTATGAGCCTGTAGTAACCGCACCCACTTGTACCGAAAAGGGCTACACTACATACACTTGCTCTGCGTGTGATGATTCCTACGTAGCAGATGAGGTGGATGCACTGGGCCATAAGTATGAGTCTGTGGTGACCGCGCCCACCTGTACAGAAAAGGGATACACTACCTATACATGCTCTGTATGCGATGATTCCTATACGGCAGATGAGGTAGAGGCACTGGGACACAAGTACGAGTCTGTGGTGACTGATCCCACCTGTACTGCAGGGGGGTATACCACTTACACCTGTACTGCGTGTGGGGATACCTATACCGATAATAAGACTGTTCCTACCGGCCACAGCTACGAGCCTGTGGTGACTGCGCCAACTTGTACTGAGGGTGGCTACACAACCTACACCTGTGCTAAGTGCGGCGGTACTCGTGTCAGCGATTATACAGATCCTGCTGGACATAAGACAGTGATCGATAGTCGCGAGGAGCCCACTTGTGTGGATACGGGCTTGACTGAGGGTAGCCACTGCGGTACGTGTGGTGAGGTATTGAGTGCTCAGGAGATTATCGCCGCTTTGGGTCATACAGAAGTGGTTGATAATCCTGTCGATCCTACTTGTACAGAGACTGGTTTGACAGAAGGCAAACATTGCTCCGTATGTAACGAGGTGCTGACCGCTCAGGTGGTTGTCGATGCGCTGGGCCACACCGAGGTAATTGATGAAACAGTTACCCCGACTTGTACTGAAACTGGCTTGACCGAAGGCAAGCACTGCTCCGTGTGTAACGAAGTACTTGTTAAGCAGGAGACTGTTGCTGCACTGGGCCATGCCTGGAACGAAGGTGTGGAAGATCCTGTTCATACCTGTACAGATGCAGGCTTGATGACTTACACTTGTACGAACAGTGGCTGCACAGAGTCTTGGACTGAACCTGTTCTTGCTGCACATACCATTAAAGTGATTGCAGAACAACAGCCTACCTGTACGGAAGCTGGCTGGAGCGAATGGGAGTGTATCATCGAGACCTGCGGTAAAACAGGAAAGGATGTTCTGCCTGCACCTGGCCATACTGTCGTCATTGACAAGGGCTATGAAGAAACCTGCGAGAAGGATGGTCTGACGGACGGCAGGCATTGCTCCGTTTGCGAAGCAATCCTTGTTGCACAGAAGGTTATCCCTGCGGGGCATGTCTGGAGTGCATTGCCCTGTCAGGATCCTGAAGCGTACTGTACACGTTGTGATGAAAAGACCACTGCTGTTGGACATGATATAACACCTGCCACTTGTACGGAACCTGCGACCTGTAAGTATGGCTGCGGTTATACGGAAGGGGAGCCCAATGGCCATACGCTTGTTCCGATCGATGAGGTGCCTGCCACTTGTACAGAGAATGGCTGGACCAAGGGTGAGGAATGTTCTGTTTGCGGCGTAAAGACCGTCGCACCGAAGCTGATTCCTGCCTTTGAACACGAGCTCAGCAATGGCAATTCCGCCATTGTGCAGTACGAAGCCAAGAACCCGACGTTCACTACGCCGGGCTGGGAGGCTTACGAGGCATGCTCTCGTTGTAACTACAGCACCTATGTGGAAATCCCTGCTCTGGGTGAACAGAGCATCGATACCTATAGCGAGATGCTGCAGTACCTGCCTTACCTCGAACAGTGGGCAGATGAGTACGCAAAGAAGACTCCTGGCACCGATCCTGTCTCCCTGGTCATCAAGTACATCCGTACCGGCGTTGAACGCTACAATTCCGGTTCCTGGGGTATTATGGCCGGTTACGAGGATAAGGGCTTCGCTGAGTTTGTTGCTCAGAAGGAAGACGAGTACAACTCTGTGTACACCGCGGAGCAGTTCGACCAGATGATTCAGGTCACTGGCTTGAAGGATCTGAAGGAATTCACGCTGCCCAATGATCCCAACTTCAAGGTAGACTTCGGCCACATGTTCGGCACGATGGACATCACCTACACCAACAAGGGCAGTCAGAACCACGCCGACGTTGGTGGCTGGGCTGGTGACCTGGTTGACCTGCTGAGCACCTCTGATCATGACTCTCACCAGGATGTGATCGAATCCGTCGGTGACGACTTCGAGGCGCTGGTGACCGTCATTCGTACGAAGCTGCTTGGTTACGACTTCGATCATGAGGACACGTTCGCCCTCAATGATTACTACGGCGACCTTGATGCGTTCTACATCATGGAAACCCTGGATACCGAGAACTATGCGGCTGGTGATATGACAAAGCTCTTCCAGAACTACTTTACCGTGGCGCTGGACGATGTGGCCCGTGCGGACTTCCTGCTGGTGAACCGTTTCGATGACGTTCGTACCCGCAGCGCAATCCGTGAAGCGGTCTACACTGAGTACACCACCAACGCAATGATCTCTACCCTGGAGGGTACCCGTGAGTTTACCAACACCGACGACCTGATCACCAGGCGTAAGGCGGTCTGCTATGCATTCGCTGATTACCTGTGTATGCTGGCGGGCGACTGGGTCGATGACACGGATAACCCCTACCTGACCGACTACGAGTCCTCCTACAGCCTGCTGGCGCCTGGCATCAGCATGGAAATCCACAAGGCCACCTCTGCGGATAACAAGAACATGGTTTACTACCTGGGCTACGCGGATCTGGCTCGCGCGGATGTTGACGTCATGGCTAACTACCACGATCGCTATGTAAAGATTGGTGATTGGGGTATGAGCCGTGTTCTGGATCAGGCTAATGCAGCAGCCGAAAAGTACCACGCTAACCCCGAAAGTGAGCACTACATTGAGAACTTCGCGCCTGTAATCGCAGTCAACGGTGCCGGCTTTGATATGGGCACTGGTGAACCTGGCGGCCTGCTGGTCATGCATGGCGAAGAAATCCATGCGCCAAACGGCAATGGCTTCTTCGGTATCACCAAGAGCGGAAAGGCTGTCATCGGTACAACTGCTGAGTACAATTCTACCTACAAGAATCAGCTGGCTGAAGGCATTGCAGGCTTCGGTACCATGCTGGTCGTTGATGGCGAACTGTACTCCGGTATTCCCACGACCAACTACTACTCTGACCGTGCGAGCCGCACTGCTGTTGGTATTACTGCCACCGGCCGTGTCGTGTTCATGGTTCTGGATGGTCGTCAGGAGCCCTGGAGCTGCGGCGGTTCCATGATCGAAATTGCTCAGATCATGAAGCTGGCTGGCTGTGTGACGGCTGTCAACCTTGACGGCGGTGGTTCCACCACCTTTGTTGCCCGCCAGGCTGGCGATGAAGAACTGTCCCTGATCAACCGTCCCTCCGACGGCGTGCAGCGCAGCGTTTCCACCTCTCTGATGATGGTTTCCACTGCGCCCAGTTCCAAGACCTTCGATCGTGCACTGGTTGAAGCGAACTACAACTACATGACTGTAGGCGCTGAAGTGAACGTGACTTCCACCGGTCTGAGCGCGACGAACAACATCGTTGCTCTGCCTGAGGGCGCCACTTGGGCCGTGTCTGACCCGGAGATGGCGGAAATCGTGGATACTGGCGATGTGGTGATCGACGAGGACGATCCCACAGTCATGAAGAAGACGGCGAAGGTAATCGCCAAGAAGTCCGGCGACTTCGAGGTGTACCTGATGCAGGGCGATATCATTATCGGCCAGAAGACGCTGTCTGTGATCGTACCCGATCAGATCTACTTCACCCGTGAGAAGATTGACGGCATCTATGGCCAGGGCGTTGAGCTGCCCCTCAAGGCGCGCTACGCCGGTAAGGAAGCAGCCTTCGTTCCGGAGGATGTGACCTTCACGCTCAGCAATGCTGAAGTTGGCGAGATGGATGGCCTGACCTTCAATGTGGTTGAAGAATCTACCATCAAGACAGTCACTGTTACTGCGGCGCTTGTGGCGAATGAAAAGGTTACTGCATCCATCATTGTGGTTCTCTACAAGGATGGCGAGAATAACTTCAACTTCGACACGGCAACCGGCGGCAACCGTGAGCTGGCTTGGCTGCGTGAAGTGACCAATGCTAAGCAGGAAGGCACTTCTACCTACTACATCATTGATCCGGCCAAGGATATGGTGACCAACTATACCGTTGCGCTGGATATGTCCCAGATCCCGATTCCTGAGAAGCTGGAAGACCTGACTTACATGCTGCCTGGCTCCGACATGGAAGGTGCGTCCGCGTGGACCTTCCTGCTGCAGCTGGCAGAACGTATCAGCGAGCTGACCACTGTTACTGCAGAGTTCCAGATCGATCCCAACTTCACGTTGATTGGATACGATGCGGAAACAGGTGAGTACGACGCATCCGGTCTGACACTGATCAACGAGTACTTCGTGCTCAACAAGGAAGCACCGGTTGTCTACGATCCGACTGAAAATACGCTGACGCTGACGCTGAACTGGAAGGGCTTCAGTCAGGCCATCGATCCCGCAACGGCGAATCCGATGTGCATCGTGAATGGCTTGAAGCTGGTTCCCAAGGCTGATGCGGCATGGGATGACAAGGATCGACTGAATGCTGTCCACACTGCCGAGGTCGGCTACAAGGTTTACATGCGCGCCAACGCGCTGCACACCTTCGCCTCGAAGCCCGAGAATCAGGAGACCTTCGGTCTGTACCCCTACGGACCGTACACCAACTCTCGCGGTATTGTGGAGAACGGCGGCTGGTTCAAGTCTACCTACGCAACCTTCAAGGATTCCTACACGCTCATCAAGAGCCTGAAGAATGGCTGGGTTGTTGAAGAGGGCGGCTTCCGCTACTACGTCAACGGCCAGTACCTGAAGGGCGTCCACCTGATCAGCGACGACGGCCTGTATTACCAGTTCGATGAGAACGGCATCAACATTGGCCAGACTCCTTACACCGGCAAGCATGTGATGGATGACAAGCATTATTACATGCAGAATGGTGTACCCAAGACGGGTTGGATCACGCTGGAAGATGGAAACTGGTACCTGTTCGACTGGAGTACTGGTGCTGGTATCCACGGTTCCCACACGGAAGCGTTCAAGCATGACCTGGAGGACGGCACGACTGTTACCAACAACGTCGTTTATGAGTTCGAGAACGGCAGATTGCTTGACGGTGTGTGGTACCATGACGGTATCGGCTGGCGTTACTATTACGGTCCGTATTACTACAAGCAAGGCTGGCGTGAGCTGACCACGCGCGAAGGCCAAAAGAATGGCACCGGCGAAAAGGCGATGTACTTCTTTGAGGCATATTACGCACAGCAAAACGTCTCTCCTGTTCAGGAAGCTCATGCAATTGTTGAGTACTGGTATGAATTCACTGATGATGGCGCGAAGGTGGGCAATGCACCCACAGGCCTCTACTGGTGGGATGACGACTGGTACATGGGTGAGAAGGGGACTATAGAGCCTGAACTCTACTTCGTTGATGAGAACCATCCTGATGGCAATGGATACTCTCTTGCCGTTACGGACGGTCTGCACGAAATAGATGGAAACTATTACTTCTTCGATCTATGGACGGGCAAGGCAAAGCGTAATACGACTTACTACATCCATGAAGAGAATGCCCATGATCTGCTTCCCGAGGGTACTTACCGATTCCTTGAAGATGGCAGAATCGACATGACCACCGGTGTATTCAACGAGAACGGTACGTTGTATTACTACTATAATGGTAAGCGTACGGCGAATGCTGGTATCGTTAAATATGAGGGTGAGCTCTACGGTGTCGGTAACGGCGCAATCTGCTTTGTGAGTTCCTCTGCTTGGATCGCCAATGATAACAAGCTTGCTGCTGGCGCTGGTACCTATCGTTTCGACGAGAACGGTCACCTGATTGCCTCCAAGGCTGTTGTTGACGAGGGTGGAACGCTGTACTACTACAACGACAGCGGCAAGCGCGTTGCGAACGCTGGTCTGGTTGAGTATGGCGGCGATATCTACTACATTGGCGAGTACACGCTTGATGGCACCAAGTATAACGAAAACACTGCCATTGCTGCGGTGAACGTTGAGATCAATGTTCCCAAGAGCAAGACTCATGATCTGCTGGATGCCGGTACCTATCGTTTCGATGAGAACGGCAAGGCGATCCTGACCACTGAACTGGTTGAGGGCGATGATGGTAAGCTCTACTACTACTTGAACGGTGCGCTCCAGAAGGGTGCGGGCATGATCAAGTACAATGAGGATTACTACTACATTGACGCCAATGGTGCAGCGATCACTGATACGGAGATGCTGATTGAGAAGCCCATCAATCCGTTCCCCGTCGATACCTACGAGTTCGGCGCGGATGGTAAGATGATCATCCATGAGGGCATCTACGAGGGCTACTACTACGTCGGCGGTATCAAGACTGCCGCGGGCCTGGTCGAGGAGGACGGCAAGTACTACTACGCTGCGGAGGGCGGCAAGATCGTCACCGACACGAAGTATGACGTGCAGAAGACCAATGACAAGCTGCCCGCCGGTATCTACCGCATTGGCGAGGATGGCGCTCTGAACATGGCAACAGAGCTGGCTGACGAGGATGGCACGCTGGTCTACTACAAGGAAGGCAAGCTGGCTGTCAACGAAGGCCTGATCCAGATCGACGGCGATTACTACTACATTGTCGAAAACGGCATTGCGCTGGTGAACGCCAAGCAGAAGGTCACCGATACCAAGGATTACGAGCTGGTTGCCGGTACCTACCGCTTCGGTGAAGACGGCAAGGCGATCCTGACCACTGACCTGGTCAAGGAAGCGGATGGAGAGCTGTACTACTATGAGAATGGTCGTATGGCGGATCGTCCGAAGCTGATCCAGTTCCAGGGTGATTACTACTGGGTCGAAATGAATGGTTTCGTCCGTAGGAACGAAAAACTCAGTCTGAATGCTGGTGAGATGCTGCCTGCTGGTATCTACCGTATCGGCGATGACGGCAAGATCATCCTGACCACCGAGCTGGTGAATGAGAATGGTCACCTGACCTACTACAAGGAAGGCATCCTGACCAAGGATGCTGGCCTGATCAAGCTGAACGACGCCTACTACTACATCAACGATTCTGGTTATGCAGTGGTCGACGGCAAGTATAACGTGATCAAGCACAACAACCTGAAGGATGCTGGCATCTACCGCTTCGCAGAGGACGGCAAGATGATCCTGACCACGGAAGTGGCACTGGAAAGCGACGGCGAGTACTACTACTACGTGGACGGCAAGCTGACTGAGGATGCTGGCCTGATCAAGTACGAGGAAGCTTACTATTACATCACTGCTGATGGCACGGCTCTGACTGATGCCAAGGCGGATGTGACAGAGGGCGAGCAGCTTGACGCAGGCACCTACCGCTTCGGAGAGGACGCCAAGGCGATCCTGACGACGGAAGTTGTCAAGGAAAGCGACAACAAGTACTACTACTACGAGGAAGGCAAGCTGGGCAAGGACGCTGGTCTGGTGGCGTACAACAACGCCTACTACTACATTACCGCGGACGGCACTGCGGTGACCGACACGGAGATGGAAGTGGAAAAGAACAACGGACTGCTGCCCGCCGGTACCTACCGTTTCGATGAGGAAGGCAAGGCTGTTCTGACCACCGAGCTGGTTGAAGGCGAGGATGGCAAGCTTTACTACTACGTCAACGGTG